>JAFGXR010000087.1 GCA_016936555.1 Spirochaetales bacterium
TACAGAGCGAACTGAAATCGAGGCCTTTTGCCGGACCGGATATGAGTCTGAGGCAGATCAGAAGAGCCGTTTACGGATGAAAAGGAGAATAGTATGTGCGGAATAGTCGGATATCTTGGAGATCGGGAAGCGGTTCCCGTTCTGATGCAGGGACTTAAACAGCTTGAATACAGAGGTTACGATTCATCGGGAATCGGTATCGTTCACAGAAAGAAAGTCAAAGTCATTAAAGAGAAGGGCAAGCTCGCCATGCTCGAAAAAAAACTGACAGACAACCTGACCGCTAAAATCGGTATCGCCCATACCCGCTGGGCGACTCACGGCGGTGTTACACAGGAGAATGCCCACCCCCATACGGGACCGAAAGAAGAAGTCATTGTTGTTCACAACGGCATTATCGATAACTATTCGAGATTAAAAGAAAAACTGATGGAAGAGGGCAATGTCTTTTCAAGCGAAACCGATTCGGAAGTCGTTGCCCACCTGGTTGAGAAATATATCGGTCTCGGGCCCGAGCAGGCGGTTTCCAAAGCTCTTTCCATGATCAACGGTACATATGGATTGCTCTTTCTCTTCCGCGATTACCCCGATCTTATTATAGCAGCCCGGAACGGCAGTCCCCTTGTCATAGGCATCGGCAAGGATGAGATGTTCCTCGCCTCCGATGCCATGGCTTTTGCCGGATATACACAGCAGGCTGTTTTTGTCAATGATGGAGAAATGGTTATCCTCAATTCCAAGGGATACAGGATCATCAACAGTCAGAATCTGGAAATCGACAGGGATGTGGAAAAGCTGGAAGTGGCAGCGGAAAACCACACAAAAGAGGGGTATCCCCATTACCTTCTGAAAGAGATTCACGAACAGCCCGAATCGGTTTTCCGCGCTATGGGCCGGGGGGGGCGACTCCTTCCCGATTTCGGTTCGGCACTTCTGGCAGGTCTTAATCTCGATAAGAGGGACTTTTTCGACATTAAAAAAATCCATATTCTGGCTATGGGAACAGCTCTTTATGCGGGTGAACTGGGCAAACTTGTTATTGAAGATCTGGCGAGAATCCCCGTTGAGGTTTCCGATGCCTCTGAGATGTGCGGATTGAATCCCATCGTCGATAAAAATACATTGTTCGTCGCCGTCAGCCAGTCCGGAGAAACCCGTGATACCATCGCCGCTGTTCAGGAAATTCAGCAGAAAGGCGGCCGGGTCGTCGGGATCGTCAATACGGTCGGTTCCACTCTGGCCAGAATGACTGATGGAGGGGTCTATATCCATGCCGGATCGGAAATCTCTGTCGCCAGTACCAAGGCTTTTTCCAGCATGGTCACTGTACTCATTCTTATGGCTCTCATGATCGGCCGGTCCAGGGATATTTCTCTTTCCAGAGGCCGAGAGCTGGTGGAAGAGCTCAAAGCGCTGCCCGGAAAAATTCAGGATATACTCGACCGCGGTTCTGAATTGCGCAATATGGCGGAAAAGCTGAAGGATTATCAGTCCATCCTCTATCTGGGGCGGGGTATCAACTTTCCCGTTGCTCTTGAAGCGGCTCTCAAAATGAAGGAAGTCAGTTATATCCATGCCGAAGCTTATAGCGCCGGCTCACTGAAACACGGTCCGCTGGCCCTGATTTCCGAAGAGATGCCGTCGGTATTCATCTGCACCAGCGGTGATTATCAGGAGAAGACCATCAGTAATATCCAGGAAGTGAAGGCCCGGGGCGGAAAGGTTTTTGTCATTTCCAATTACAGCGACAACAATCTGGAGAAACTGGCCGATGAAATTTTCATGGTACCACCGTCTGACGAAATTATCTCTCCGCTTCTGACTGTGGTTCCCTGCCAGCTTCTGGGGTACTACACAGCTCTGGCTCTGGGACGCGAAATCGACCAGCCGAGAAATCTGGCTAAATCCGTTACGGTGGAGTAGTTTTACCATTAACCAGAGTTGGAAGGATATCGTTGTGAAATTCGATATCCTTCTGGCTTCAAATTTCCTGTCTATCGACAAGTTCTCCGATTCAAAACGTGAAAGACAGGAGTTCATTATGGATCTGTATGAAGTGGTCTTTCCGACAAAAAAGATGTCCAATACTTGAATGATCAGAGAATCTATTCTTTCAATTGATCTTAACACCGCAAGGCATAATAATTGAAGGAGGGGATCACTATGGTAAAAACCGTGAAAATTATCTTTCTCTTTCTCCTTCTTATCCCTCTTGCCGCACAGGAGAATACGTTTACTCTTGTCACGGAAATCTGGCCCCCTTTCCGCATTTCCGATACACCGCGGGACTGCAGTTCCTGCGGGATCGATATTGATGTCATCAATGAACTGGAAGAACGCCTTAATGCGCGGATCGATATTGAATTCAGTCCCTGGGCCCGCGCTCTCGAAGAGATTAAATTCGGCCGCGCCGATCTGATAATCGGCTTTGCCTTTTCGGATGAACGGGCGGAATACGCTTCTTATATCATGATCCCCTATGCCTCGGTCGAACCGGTTTTTTATGCCAGCACCGGCTCGGGCCATCTGATCGGGGAATACGGTGATCTGACAGGCAAAACCATCGGTATTTCCAGGGAATCTGTTTACTTCGAACCTTTCAACTCCGATGGATCTCTGAAAAAAGTCTACTTTAAATCGGAAAAGCAGATTCTCGATATGCTGGCTCTCGGCCGTATCGTTCTGGCTGTGGGAACCAATCCCAACATGGCATATGATATCGCCAGATTCGGATACAGAGATCAGCTGGAACTGACAGCATACAAACCAGGGACACCCACGAAACTCTATCTGGCCATTTCCCGCAAATCTCCGAAAATCGATCAGTTCGATGCTCTTGAACAGGCTTTACGGGAAATGATTGAAGACGGGACTATGGAGGAAATACTGAATAAGTACCGCTAAAGAGCGCTCACTTTTTCGGAATCTGATTTACAGATTGATAATTTTCTTTCTCTTACCGGATTTTCATGGGGATTTCCGATTCCCTCAGAAGCGGCCGGAGTGATTTTTCAGACGGCAGGGCTTCGGAGTACTGGCGCGAAGGAAAAATCATATTTCGGCATGAACCCCTTGAAAATCCCGGGGCCGGTTTTTCCCGGTGATTCGTTGACATCTAAGATAACAGTGCTTAAAGTTACAGTATATATGTAACATCCGGCGCGTCACTTTCTGTAAAATTTTTGTCCTTGTGAGGGGGAATCCGATGAATAAAGCAGCTGTTGTTTTTTTTGTGGTCCTGATAGGCGGCGCAGCAGTTCATAGCCAGGAGGTTTTTAATCTTGTCACCGAGGTCTGGGCGCCCTTCCGGCTCGTTGATGAATCAACGGAATCCGGTTTTTCCGGTATCGATATTGATGTGATAAATGAGCTTGAACGGCGCATGAATGTCATAATCAAAATAGAAAGCTGCCCCTGGGCCAGGGCTCTCGATGAGATCCGATCGGGAGAGGCTGATCTGATCTCCGGTATTGCCTACACAAAGGATAGAGCCGCTTTCGCAGAATATATTCCCGTTTCCTATGCGGCTGTTGAACCTGTTTTCTATACACAATCGGGAAAAGGTTCTTCTGTCGTCAACTATGGAGACCTCGCAGGTAAAGTAATCGGAATGTCCCGCCATTCCGCTTATTTCGAGCCCTACAATTCCGATAACACTCTCAATAAATATTTCCTGGATTCGGAACAGAAGATTCTCGATATGCTGGTCCTCGGCAGACTGGATCTGGGAATCGGAACAAATCCCAATATGGCTTATGATATTTCTGTAAGCGGGTACCAGGATAAGCTGGAGCTGGTTTTCTATAAACCTCCAGTCGCGACCAAGCTATATCTGGCTATGTCAAAAAAATCTGGAGGTATCCCCATGCTGGATGAATTCTCCGAGGCTCTATCCGATATGACCGGAGACGGGACCATGGAGTCCATTCTGGAGAAATACCGTTAGGGACAAAAGGCTCATCTTTTTTGCAATCAGTGGAAAAGAGCCTATAATTCCAGTATAATGCTTACTTCGAAAGGCTTTTTTTGTACATTATTTTTCTCTCTATTGCTGATGTTCGGCTGTTCGGAAAAAAAAGCCCCACCCCGGGTCGATGAAGCCGGCGGAATCTCCTTCAGCAGCGAAGAGATCAGCTATGTAACGAAGAAGAAAGCGGTATACATCGGTGCTTCCAGTTCATTCCCTCCTTATATTATCGATAAGCCGGATGCAGATGTGTCGGGATATGATGCGGATATACTGGACCTCGTAGCGCAGAAAACAGGGCTTGAAATTCATATAATTGCGGGTAAATGGGACGAGATGGTCGAGAAAGCCCGGAACGGGGAAATCGATGGATTGTCGACGACTATTCCCCATGAAGAGCGGCGGCAGTTTTTCAATTTTTCCCTTCCCTATATCAGTACCCGGGATATTCTTTTTGTCCAGGGCGGAAATCCTCTGGGATTCTCGGATCTTCCGGATCTGGAAGGCAGAAGGGGCGGGGTGGAAGAGGGAAATCTTCAGTACGAGAAAAAAACATTTGCCTGCGGAGGGGAAATCCGTTTTTATCCTACGATGAATGATGTCGTCCGGGCTCTTTTTTCTGATGAAATCGATTTTTTTATTTGCGATCAATCGGTTTTGTATATCATTGATTCTATGGGTTTGGACGGTTTTATCGAGCCTTTGCTTTACATAAAAGGGGATTCTGATTTTGTATTCAGTCTGGACAGAAATCAGCCCGAACTTACATCTCTGTTCGATAAAGCCATAGCGGCGATTACTGATGAGGAGAAGACCGGACTTGTTAACCGCTGGTTCGGATACCTGGAGGATCTGTCGGGAAGGCTTTCGCTGACCGGGGAGGAGAAGTATTACATTGAGGAGAATCCCTTCGTCGTACTGGCCGGCGATGTTTCTCATGAACCCTGGTTTATTGAGGACAACGGAAGTGTGAAAGGAATTGTTCGCCGGATATGCGATATTCTGGAGGAGCGGACCGGTTTGACAATAAGGATTGTCGCGGGATCCAGGGAGGAACAGAGGATCCGGCTGGAGGAGGGAAAGATTGACGGATATGCCGATATCTCATCCCATTCGTCTCTCGGTGAAGCTTTTATTGTCTCAGAGCCTTATTACAGCGACCCAGATGTCATTTTCGTACCTCGGGGAAATCCCCGCGGGATCGTCCGCTTTGATCAGCTGAAAGGCTTGAAAGGCGGGACTGTTGAGGTAAATCCCCGGTTTCGCGAGATGATTAAAAGCTATTCTCCCTCTGAAGAGTTTCTCTATAGCGGCTGCAGTTCCATGATCCATGGCCTTGCCGGCGGAGAAGTGGATTATATTCTTGCATCGGAATCTGTCCTGCATATTCCCTCGGCGGAAGATCTGCTTCTGAAAATCGAACCGGCTTTTTTCCCCGATACCCGAAACGATATGAGCATTGCCGTAAAATCAGAAAATCCTGTCCTGCACAGAATCCTCAACAAAGCTCTGGCTTCCATTTCCGCCCGGGAGATGGACAGTTTGATTGCTTTGGAAACTAAAGATTGATCACTTTTTTTCCGTTTCTCCCTTTGAGCCCCGGCATGACCATTGGTGTCCCGTAAAGGGGATGGCTTGCGATAATGACAGGCGTATCGTATACTTCTGAAATTATATCTTCTCTGAGTACCTCTTCAGGTGTTCCGTAGGAAGCGATCCCGCCTTTCCCGATCAGCGCCAGATGGTCCGAGTACAGCGCCGCCGTGTTAAGATCGTGTATGCTGATAATAACGGATATCCCTCTGTCATGAGCCAGATGGGCGACCAGATCGAGGATTTCCGTCTGATATTTTATATCCAGGTGGGATGTCGGCTCATCGAGAAGAAGGACTTCCGGTTCCTGTGCCAGGACCCGGGCCAGGGCGGCCCGCTGCTGTTCTCCTCCCGACAATTCGGTTATGCAGCGTTCAGCCAGACCGGAGAGACCGGTTTTTTCAAGGGCATCCTCCACGACAGCTCTGTCTTCCGCAGAAAGGGGGAGGAGCCACCCTCTGTGGGGGGCCCGTCCCAAAGCTACAAACTGGCGGATGGTCAGGGGCAGGGAATTCCCCGAATCCTGAGGCGTGAAAGCCATGGTCGAAGCGGCTTCCCGGGAGGACATCCTCCAGAGGTCTTTCGATGCCAGAATGACTTTCCCTTTTTTAGGCTTTATCATACGGGCCAGAGTGTTGAGCAGCGTGCTTTTCCCCGCTCCGTTCGGTCCGATCAGTCCCAGTATGGAACCGGGGGAAATGTGAAGATTTATGTTTTCCAGAACATTCCGTCCGCTGTAGCCGCAGCTCAGGTTTTCCGTTTCCAGTCTTTTCATATCAGCCTCCCAGATCTCCCTTTTTTGTTTTCAGGAGGTATAGAAAAAAGGCTCCTCCCGTAACCGATGTTATAATCCCGGCAGGCAGCTCCATGGGAGCGACAGCGGTCCGGGCTATCACATCGGCCGCCATCAGCAGCAGGGCCCCCGTCAGCATACTGGCGGGGATAAGCTGCCTGTGAGATGATCCGAAAAATAGCCTCGCCATATGGGGGGCGACAAGGCCCACGAATCCGATAATGCCGCCGGCAGCGACTGAAGCTGCGGTGGTCAGTGATGCCATAAGAACGATAAGAGCTCTGGTCCTTTTTATGGGAAGCCCCAGGCTCATGGCCGTCTTTTCTCCGCTTGCCAGCGCATCAAGGGGACGGGACAGGAGCCAGAGAACGAAACATCCCAGAAGAATAAAAGGCGCTGTACCGGTCAGATCTGTCCAGCTCCTTCCGGATAGGCCGCCCAGAAGCCAGGTATAGGTTTCATGGAGCGTCTTGTCGGACAAAAGCATAATCAGCGAAACAGCTGAACTCAGGATCGTGCTGAGAGCCGTTCCGGCCAGAAGAAGAGAGACGGTGGAAGTGCTTTCCCCCGATTCCGCTATAAGATAGACAAAAAAAACAGCTCCGATCGAACCGATGAAAGCCGCGACCGGCACGGAGTTGAAGGGGCCTATCTGTATGGACAGTCCGAAGGCAATGGCCATGGTGGCTCCAAGAGCCGCGCCGCCTGAAGCCCCGACGACGAAGGGGTCGGCCAGGGGGTTGCGGAACATCCCCTGGAACGCGGCGCCGGCAGCGGCCAGACCGCCTCCGATAAGCGCAGCCAGAATGACCCGGGGCAGCCGGAAGTTCATGACGATTATGTAATCGGTTCCCTCTTTGACCGCACCGGTGAGGACTTTGAAAACCTCTCCCGGTGAGATGGATACAGCTCCGGCTCCCACGCAGAAAATGGCCAGGATCAGAACCAGTAAGAGAAGAACGCTGATAGACAGAACATACCGGCTTGGTTTCATATCAGAACAGTTCCGGGTACAGGGCTTCGGCCATCATTTCGATCGCCTCTATCATTCTCGGACCGGGGCGAGATACGATATCTCCGTCGAGAAGTATGATTCTGTCGTTGATATAGGCATCAATCGCATCCCAGCCTTCTCTTTCCCTTAGAGCTTCGGAGTTCAGTTTATCTCCATGTGTTTCCGATGCAATGATGGCCTGGGGGTTGCGGCTTACCAGTTCTTCCGAGCTGACCTGGGGGTAGTCTCCTTCCGCATCGGTGAAGATATTGATGCCGCCGGCGAGGGTTATCATCTGCCCCGTGAAGGATTCCGGTCCGGCTGTCATGAGCGGCGCGTCCCACACTTCGTAGAAAACCCGGAGTCTGTCGCCATCGAGCTTTGCCAGTTTCTGCTGAACGGCCTCTATTCTCGCTTCGATTTCTTCCGAAAGAGCTTTTCCCTGTTCCTCATGGCCGGTTATCATTCCCAGTTCTTCGATTACCGAGCGGACGTCATCGACTGATTTGGGCTCGATGGACAAAACGGCAATTCCCGCTTCCTTCAGGGTGTCGGCAATGGGCTGATGGGCTGAGACGCCGGCGATAACCAGATCGGGATTGAGACTGATTATGGTTTCGATACTGATGGTCTTGGGGGAGAATCCCCCGATGATTTCCCTCGTTGCCGCTTCTGAGGGATAGTTACAGTAGCTTGTCACGCCGACGACCTGGTCTCCCGCGCCGATGGCGAAAAGTGTTTCTGTTGTGGAAGGTGACAGGGAAATGATTCTCTGAGGATAAGATAGAGCCGGTTCATCCGTTTCTGTTGATTCCTCCCGGTTTCCTCCGGCCCAGAGCGCCGCGCTCATCAGCAAAATGAGCCCGATGGCCGTTTTTTTCATGTTGTTTCTCCTTAGGCGACTTTTTTACAAGCCGCACTGCAGTCAGGAGGGTATGGTGTTTATTCGTTAAAATAGACAGGCCATACCCGGTCTGAACCTCGCAGACATAATGGGTATTGTATTCAGGCAGGTCTCCTGGCTCCGGAGGATCATGACAGCCGCCTTCCCGGACTACAAAAAAGTTCCAGTGGCATGTGGAGCTGTCAAACTCCGTTACAGTGGCGGGACCGCACAGGATTCAAACCTGTTTCCCTTTTCACGGCTTTTCAGCCGACCTGAATGGTTTTGTTATACAACAGGCAGGCGATAATGGCAAGAGAAAAAGCCGGTTGTCAGGTGAGGTCTGCATCATCGGGCGATCAGGGGACAGGTTTCCCTTCGCAGGGAATTCAGTTCAGCATAATGGGGTTTTCTCTGTCGGAAAAACCCGGTTTATGGGGATACTCGGGAATGGTTTCACTTTTGCCACCCATTATCATATGTATGGCTCCCAGATAGTGGTAGGACATATTGAGGGTTTCATAAATGCAGTCCGTCAGGGTCAGCTCGGAACCGGGCAGTTTCTGCTGAAGATCGCTCAGCCTGATTCCGTTTATAAATTTATCGAGGCGCAGCCGGATCTTGTAGAAATACCCGTTGAAGCTCATGTAGGGATTGTGGTGGAAGGGGTTGAAGTCCTTTGTCAGGGTTTCGTAGGAGTGGCGGCTTTCGATCAGGCGTGCCTGGAAAAAATAATCTCCATAACCGGAGGGCGTCAGAACCCAGCGGTCGGCGAAAATCAGGATTCTGAGAAGCCATTTTCTGATGCTGGCCCCGCTGTATTTCCGTATATCCAGATCGGCTTTGTTTTTCCCCGGTGTGAAGATATCCTCGATCTCCCAGAAGATGAAATTCAGCCGGGAACAGAGTGTCTCAACCATGGTCTCTTCTGATTTTGCCGCTCCGGGCTTCGGCGGGGAAGCTGTCTGTATTCTGCTGTTTTCCAGATAGTTGTCGTATTGTTTCCGCTTCGCCTCTTCGGACAGGACGGAGTAGGCTTCGTGAAGGGAGCGGAAGATGAATTCGGAACGGGGGGATCCGGCATTTTTATCGGGATGGTGGATTTGGGCCAGTTTGCGGAAGGCGGTTTTTACCTGGTCCGGTGTTGCGTTGCGATTCAGTTCCAGAATATCGTAATAGGTTTTCATGGGGATCAGAGAGAAAAAGGGAGGCTCGTGAGCCTCCCTTCGTGTCAGGCTTTCTCGGCGAGCAGCGTTTTCGTGGGCTGATCGCAGACTTCCGCCGGTCCGTAGTACTGGATGGCTCCGGGGAAGGTGTAGGCTGTTTCGACGGCCCATTTGTCTCTCTGGGATGCGAAGAGCTTGAAGGGCGCTCCGTCCAGTTCGACCAGGGCTTTTTTGATAACGGGCTTCATATGGCCGTGTCTCTGCTCCATATTCATCATCATGGTCAGGGGAACGCCGCCGGCGACCCACTGGTCGGCCGGTTTGTGGAGGTCCGCCACGTTGGAGATGTATCCCGTCAGTCCCTGGGCCAGAAGAATAAAGGCCGAGTAACCGAGAGAGTAACAGTAGTCCGCATCGAAGTTGGAGGGGAAGGCGCATCTTCCCTCATAGCCGAAGAAGTGGGCCTGCGTGCTGAACTTGCCGTTGTATTTGCCTTCGGCTTTCAGAGCTTTCAGTCTCTTGCCGACCATTTCGATGATCATTTTCTCCGTTTCGATCAGGGACACCTGAACATTTCCATGGGGGTCTCTGTCCATAAGGAGCTGAGCCTGGATTCCCGACGGGAGGCTTGTGAAAACGGGAGCCGCAGCCGGTGAGAGTTTTCCGGCGAGCCAGGCTTTCTGGGCGTCGGCTCCGTCGAGGGCGGCGAACTCATCGGCGTCGTGGGCCAGAAGGTCGTTGATTTCGGCGATCAGTTTTCCCACTTCGGGGATGAACTCGATCAGGCCTTCAGGAATGAGAGCCACACCGAAGTTATCTCCCTTGGCGGCTCTTTTCACGATGACCTGCGTTACGTCTTCCACGACCTGGGCCAGTGTCATCTGCTTCTTCTCCACTTCTTCGGAGATGATGCAGATATTGGGCTGGGTCTGGAGGGCGCATTCGAGACCGATGTGCGAGGCGCTTCTACCCATCAGTTTGATGAAGTGCCAGTATTTTTTAGCCGAATTGGCATCTTTTTCAATATTTCCGATAAGCTCCGAGTAGGTTTTCGTCGCTGTGTCGAATCCGAAAGAAGTCTCGATGTACTCGTTTTTCAGGTCTCCGTCGATTGTCTTGGGAGCCCCGACAACAGTGATTCCCGCATTGGTCTTTTTAAAGTACTCGGCGAGAACCGCACCGTTCGTGTTGGAGTCGTCTCCTCCGATGATGATGACAGAGTTGATGCCGTTGGCTTCGCAGACTTTTCTGGATTTTTCAAAGTGCTCTTCCGTTTCCAGCTTGGTCCGGCCGGAACCGATCATGTCGAACCCTCCGGTGTTGCGGTATTCGTCCATGAACTTGTCATCGATCTCCACGAGGTCGCCGTTGATGATTCCGTCGGGTCCGCGGAGAAATCCGAAGAGCTTATTGCTTCCGTTGGCTTTTTTCAGCGCGTCGTAAATTCCTGCGATAACATTGTGTCCGCCCGGAGCCTGCCCGCCTGAGAGGATAACTCCCGCATTAATGGTTTTGGAAGCGAAATCATTGGAACCTTCGGTAAATCTGGTAATGGGAGCGCCGTAGGTATTTTCGAAAAGCGCTTTGACTTCAGCCTGGTCGGCAATGGATTCCGTGGGGGAGCCCATGGAACAGGTAATCTTTGTTATATCGCCTCTGAGAGCCGTGGGAAGTTTGGGCTGGTATGCGTACCGTGCCTTCTGCAGTGCAGAAATATTACTCATTTCATTCTCCTGTCATTAATTACAATACTTAATTTCATATCAATTTTTAAGCGTTTAAGTCAATAGAACGGGACCGGCTGATGCCTCCCTGATTCTGACCATTCTCACAGCATCCCCGCCGAATATGGAACCGGTAAAGGCCTTGAAATCCTCGGCTCTCTCCCTGGGGACATAGGCCTGGATCGTTCCGGCAAAGCCGCCTCCGTGAACGCGGCAGACCCCGTTCCCGTCGAGGAATCCTTCGCAGATGGCCAGTCCAACGGGAATCCCCTGATCTTTTATATTGTCCCGGGAATAGCAGTTCTGCAGATACTTGAACGAGGAGTTGCCCGATCGGCTCACCAGTTTCAGAAAGGTGTCAAAATCGTTCTGTAGAAGAGAATCTATCATCTCTTTCACGCGGTTGTTTTCCCGGAAGAAATGGATGGCCCGGAGAAAGGCCCTGTCTCCGAACTTTTCCCTGATAGCCGGCATCTCCGCCAACAGATCCACTTCCGTGGTCTCCCGGCAGATTTTTTTTCCCAATACCGATGCCGCTTCCTTCATTTCCCGCGGTATGGAACTGAATTCCTCGTTCATGTGGCTGTAGCTGCCGCCTGTATGGATAATGAAAATCTCATAGTCGAAATCTTCGAAGTAGAGATCTATAGGGGTTATCTGCGGAGTCTCCCCTTCGCGGAAATCCATGGCGATAATGCCTCCGGTTCCGCAGGCCAGGGGATCCATCAGCCCGCAGTGCTTTCCGAAATAGGTGTTTTCAGCTTCCTTTCCGAAGAGGGCCAGTTCTGTAATGGAGATCCCGTTGTCGTTGTAGAGGCTGTTGAAAATGGTCCCGAGAAGAATCTCTATACTGGCCGATGAGCTCAGGCCAGAGCCCGGTTGAACATCGGAAACCACCGAAGCTTTGAATCCACCGATTTGATAGCCCTGTTTCACCAGGGAGGCGGCGATTCCCCGGATAAGCGCTTCAGTCTTCCCCGTTTCCTCGTCTCTTTTCTCCAGATCATTCAGGTCCACTTTAAAGAGGGGGAAATTTTCCGAGTTCACAGTGACAATCCTGTCATCGGTCTTTGTCACAACAGCTACGGAGTCCACATTGACAGCCGCGGCCAGAACGATGCCGCCGTTGTGATCCGTCTGATTTCCGCCCAGCTCTGTCCGGCCCGGGCTGCTGAGTATCATGGCCTTATCCACGTTGAAAAATGATTTGTGCCATTGCAGCAGGTCTATGTATCTCTGCCTCTGGGCTCCGATATGGGAACTTCCGTAAAGTTCGGAGAGTCTGTCATCGTAAAAGTAATTTGCGAGCCTTTGTACCGAATCATCAATCTTTTCCAAAATAAACCTCTTTTCAAACCTTATAATAGCGGATAAGCTAATTTAATTCCAACAACAGTCGATCATAAAACCAGTTCTTCAAAAAAAACAGGATTTACGCATTACCTATGAATAGCACCACTATCTCCATGGAGAAAGTCCGGACACTCGATGAACGGATTTTTCAGGAATTGCTTCGTCTCAACTGTTCCCTTCTCTGCATAAATGAGGCGAGGGGGAAAAAGCGGACCATATCTCTCAGGGCGCTTTACGACAATGACAGGGAATTCTGGCTGAGAGAGAGTTCCGATTGGACCTACTATGTGGATTCGCATTTGATCAGCCATATCGATGAAGGACTGCAGGCCGTCGATCTGGAACTGGAGAAGCGGCTGACTGTCAACGAGGAGTCCATTGAAGCGAAAATATCCGGGGAGTACTCTCATTTAAAGGATATACCTCCGGGAGAGCGCATCAACGCTCTGCGTGAAACCCTTGCCAGGATCAATCGTCTGATCGGTTCCCGCAGCAGTTCCGAGCAGGAAAAGCGCGATGTTCTGGTCGAAGCATCCTACTATGCCTGGCTCGTCAATAAGATTACTCTCGATGAAGTTTCCGGCCTGAGCGATCGCGACGCGAGATCGGCGACCGGGGAAGTCGCCCGCTTGACCGAAAATATCGTCGGAGCCCTGACTGATGTTTTATCGGAAGATGACGCCCCCTACACGTTCATGCATTCCCTGATGGATAAATCGAACGGATCGACGGTCCGCCACATGGTCAGGACTTTTCTTATGGCCCACCGCTTTGTTTTATTTTTCAACCGGCAGATGAATGATGAGGGGCTGGCGTCCCGCCTGAGAGTGGATTTTTCAGGTAAGTACCGGAAATGGTACGCATCCCTCCTTCCGGACATACCGGAATCCAGCCTGACGCTGGAACATGTTTTCAAAGGGGGAATCCGTCCCGTCGGACAGCAGGAGCTGAAAATCTATTCCGCCGGTTTCCTTCTCCACGATATCGGGAAACAGCGCTATATCAGCTATTTCGAAGGCGATGAGAGTTACGACGGTCGAAAAGTCGAAGCCCATGCCAAAACCGGTTACCGCATGCTGCTCCAGAAAAGTGTCTACTCCCGGAAGATTGCGGCTATCGCAGGATTTCACCACGAATATTACGGCCATAAAAGCGGATACGGATATTACAGGGAATTGAAAGCCCTTATGGAGCTCGATCAGAGAGCTCATCGCCATGATTCCTGTATCTCCTATAATCTCGAAGATCTCAACCGCTTCGCCACGCTCGCTTATCTCCCTGTGAAATTTCTGGAGATCGTCGATGTCTTCGATGCCGTTACCGATCCCGTCCGCACCTACAAAAGCTACATGGGGACGGCTCAGGCTCTTAAATTTATCAGAACGGAATTTATCGATAACAATAAAAAACTCGATATCATCCTCTTTGATCTCTTCGTACGCTTCATGGCTTCCGAAAGACCTGTTGTCTGAAAGGGCCCTTTCATTTAAACTTTAATTATGAAAGATCTCAAACTCTTTAAAATGAAAAATGTCATTCAGGAATACGCCTGGGGTTCTGTTGATGCCATACCCCGGTTGCTCGGTACTGAAAATCCTGAAAAAAAGCCGCAGGCTGAAATCTGGATGGGAGCCCATGGGAAAGCGCCGTCGAGGCTGATCGACGGGAGCCGCGAAATGGCTCTCGACGCATATATCCAGGCCGATCCGGATGCGGTTCTGGGAGAGGCACCGGCCCGTCAATACGGCGATCTGCCCTTTCTCTTTAAAGTTCTGGCAGCGGGCAGCCCGCTCTCCATTCAGGTCCATCCCGCCAAGAAACAGGCTGAAGAGGGATTCGCCCGGGAGAACCGTCTGGGAATCGCTCCCGACGCCTTCAATAGAAATTACAAAGATGATAACCACAAGCCCGAGATCATCTGCGCCCTTACGGAATTCTGGGCGATGAGAGGTTTCAGGCCTTTCGGGGAAATCGTCACCCGTTTCGAAGCGCTCCCTATTCCCGTCTTCAGCGACGAAATCGCCCGGTTCAGAGCCGATCTGTCGCCGCGGGGGCTGGAGAGATTCTTCCATGCCCTGATGTCACTCGACGGCGGGAAGAAAAAACAGTTTATCAGAGAGCTGACGGAAGCCTCCGCCGCGCTGGAGGGCGACGAGTTCAAATGGGTCCTCCGCCTGTACGAAACGTACAGTGACGATGCGGCCATCGCCGCGCCGCTCTATCTGAATCTGGTCCGTCTGGAGCCGGGACAGGCCCTCTATCTGTCGGCGGGAGAACTTCACGCCTATCTCGACGGTCTGGGGATGGAACTGATGGCCAGTTCCGATAATGTCCTGCGCGGCGGATTGACTCCGAAATACATAGACCGGGATGAGCTGGCCGAAGTCGTCAATTTCTCCGGCGCCTATCCCGAGATTCTGACCGCCGCGCCTGCTGATGCCGTGACAGAAGTTTACAGGACGCCGTCGGAGGAGTTCGAGCTGGCCCGTATCTCCTTAAGGGATAATCTCACTTATGATACAGCTTCCCGGTCCGCCGTGCAGATCCTTTTTCTGACAGAGGGGTCCGCCGATTTTACTTCCCCCGACGGTGAAATCATTCATGCTGAAAAAGGGGAGTCTCTCTTCGTTCCGGCCCGGGCGGGATCCTGGACCGCTGCGGGAGATGCGGTCATCTATCGCGCTTCGCTCCCCGGGGACGGGGTTCTGTGAAGATCTGGGTTGATGCCGATTCCTGTCCGAAGCCCGTCCGCGAAATAATCGAGCGGGCGGCGAAGCGGGAATCCCTGCCGCTGGTATATACGGCCAACAGAAAGATCCCCATGGAGGAGAACGAACTCTTCACTATGGTTGTAACCGAATCGGAGGACCAGAGCGCCGATCTCTACATCGTGGACAATGTGGATGACGACGATCTGGTCATCACCCGGGACATACCGCTGGCCGATCAGCTGGTGGAAAAGAATATTGCCGTTCTCAATGACCGCGGCGTGCTTTACACGAAAGAGAATATCAAGGAGCGTCTTTCTGTCAGAAACTTTATGTACGAGCTGAGAGAATACGGAGGAGGCGTGGAGCGGCACAGTGCTTTCGGACCGAAGGAGAAGCAGGCTTTCGCCAATGCTTTCGATAGACAACTGAGAATAATGTTGAAATGAATATCGTAAAATACTCTTTTCGAAAAAAAAGCTATCTGTCGCTCCGATTTCTGTGATACAATTAGTTCATAGAAAAACAGAAGGGAGATAATAATGGCTAGAGGAAGACCAGAGATAGATATCGAGAGATGCAAGGGATGCGCATTGTGTACAGCCGCCTGTCCCCAGAAAATCCTCGAAATGTCCATCGAAACCAATAATCAGGGGAATAGCTATTCCTATTGTATCGACCTGTCAAAATGTACAGGGTGCTCCATGTGCGCCGTCCAGTGCCCCGATTCAGCAATACAGATATTTAAAATCAGAGAGGAGGCGGCCAAAGCATGAGTAAATCAGTTCTAATGAAAGGGAACGAAGTTCTGGCGGAAGCGGCCATCCGGGCCGGTTGTACCCATTACTTCGGATATCCCATAACGCCGCAGAATGAAATTCCGGCTTATATGTCCAAAGAGATGCCCAAACGGGGCGGTTGTTTTCTCCAGGCGGAGAGCGAAATCGCCGCTATTAATATGGTGTTCGGAGCTTCCGGCGCGGGAGCCCGCGTTATGACCTCATCTTCATCACCGGGATTGTCCCTCAAGCAGGAGGGGATCTCCTATCTTGCCGGAGCGGAACTGCCCTGCGTCGTCGTCAATATGATGAGGGGCGGACCGGGACTCGGAGGAATCGCCGGTTCCCAGGCTGATTATTTCCAGGCTACCAGAGGAGGCGGCAACGGTGATTACAGAACCATCGTTCTGGCTCCGGGAAATGTGCAGGAAATCGCCGATCTGACGGTTCAGGCCTTCGATCTGGCCGATAAATACCGAATGGTCGTCATGATTCTGGGAGACGGTTATCTGGGGCAGATGTCCGAGCCGGTCATTCTTCCCGAACCCGATGTCAAACCTGTCCCCAAACCCTGGGCGGTTTCCGGTGCCAAAGGGAGAGAGCCCAACAAAGTTATGTCTCTCCGGCTGACGCCGGACGATTATCTTGAAAAGCACAATATTCATCTGCAGGAACTCTATAAGAAAGTGGAAGGTGAAGTGACTCAGTCCGAAGCCTACATGACCGATGACGCCGATTACCTGATCGTCTCCTACGGAACATCATCGCGTATCGCGCGGAAAGCCGTAAAAATGCTCCGCAATGAAGGTGTTAAGGTAGGCCTGTTCCGTCCCGTCACACTCTGGCCGTTCCCCATGAAGGAACTTCACGATCTTTCAAAGAAAGTGAAGAAAGTGCTTACGGTGGAAATGAGCGCCGGACAGATGCTGGAAGATGTCAACATCGCTGTAAACGGTGTCACCGAAGTGGATTTCCTCGGTAAACTGGGCGGAGCTCTGCCCGAAGCGAATGAAATTGTTAAAATAGTAAAGAGCTACGGGTGATAATATGTCGGAAGAATTAATATATACCAGACCAGAATCCTTAAGAGAAAGGAAAACCCATTACTGTCCGGGCTGCGGACACGGGATCGTTCACAAGCTTCTCGCCGAAGTGATGGATGAGCTCGGGATCCGGGAGGAGACCATAATCATCGCTCCCGTCGGATGTTCCGTTCTCATTTACGACTATATCAATGCCGACGGAATCGAGGCGGCTCACGGCAGAGCGCCGGCGGTCGCAACGGGAGTCAAAAGGGTTCATCCCGATAAAATCGTCATTTCCTATCAGGGAGACGGCGACCTCCTGGCTATCGGAACCGGCGAAACGATTCACGCTGCCAACAGAGGCGAGAACATCTCTGTTATTTTCGTCAACAATGCCATTTACGGTATGACCGGGGGGCAGATGGCTCCCACGACCATGTCGGATCAGATAACCAAAACAACACCCTACGGACGTAATGTTCAGGATGTCGGTTATCCCATCAGAGCCTGCGAGATGCTCAACACGCTTGCTGCTCCCGTTTATATCGAAAGAACATCCATACACGATGTCAAAAACATCAGAAAGACGAAAAAGGCCATTAAAAAAGCTTTGCAGAATCAGATGGACGGGAAGGGGTATTCCTTTGTCGAGGTCCTCTCCACCTGTCCCACCAACTGGGGCGTGGCTCCGGTAAAAGCCGCCAAGTGGGTCGAAACGGCTATGGTTCCCTACTACCCCCTCGGCGTATTCCGCGAAGAAAAGGAGACAGTCTGATGCATGAAGAAATAATCATTTCGGGATTCGGCGGTCAGGGCGTTCTCCTTGCGGGAAAACTGCTCTGTATCGCCGCCATGAGAGAGGGCAAACACGTTTCCCATATTCCGTCCTACGGGGCGGAGATGCGCGGGGGAACGGCGCATTGCAAGGTGATCATCTCCGATGAGGAGATTTCTTCTCCGGTTATCGAGCATCCCACAATCGTCCTTGCTCTGAACGCTCCTTCCATGCACAAATTCGAACCGAAAATGGTGGAAGGGGGACTGATGCTCTACAACAGTTCGCTTATTCAGGACAAACCATCGCGTTCAGATATCCGGGTCGAGTGCGTCAACGCAAACGATATTTCCGAAGCCGCCGGTTCCCTCAAAGCTGCCAATATGGCCGCACTGGGATATCTGCTTAAAGTCAAACCGGAAATTGCTTCCATGGATGCGTTGAAAGAAGCGCTCGATGAGGCTATTTCAGCGAGAAACAAGAAGCATAATCCCGTCAATATCAAAATAATGGAAGCGGGCTACCGGAGCTGACTTCCCATTGCAATACACCTGTAAAAGTTTTTAAGCCCGGGTCTCCATCCGGGCTTTTTCATATCCCGTCTCTGAACACTGAAGCAGGTTCATCCGGTTCTCTTTTCTGACTGCTTTTGTCTTCGCCCGGAAAAAAGCCGATGCCTCCGCTCTCCTGGCTCTCTATTCCGCCATATCGCTGCTGCTTCTGCTCCTGCTCTTTTACTGGAAAGCATTCCCCCTCTGCTTTATCGAAGGCGTCGGGCTTACACCCTTTAAAATCTACAGCGAATATACTATTTCTGCTATCCTTCTTCTTTCCATCGTTTTTTTATGGCGTCAGAAAAAGATCATGAACCGGGAAGTTTTCACCATGATTCTGGCGATGATTGTGTTGACGGTTCTGTCTGAACTGGCTTTTACCTTTTATGTGAGCGCCTATGGTTTTTCGAACTTTATCGGTCATATTTTCAAACTTTTTTCTTTTGCCCTGTTCTATAAAGCAATTCTTGTAAACGGATTACTCAAACCGCAGAATCTCTTTTACGGCCTTCTGGAAAATGAAGAGGAGAGACGCCGTCAGAATGAATTTATTCTCATGACCATGGCAAGGAATTATCCCGATTCCTATCTGCTTATAGTGGAAAGGGATTTTTCCATCAGTTTTTCCACAAAGGAACCGGAAAGCTCTGACAAAAGGAAAACTCTTGAACAACTGTTCGGCACTGATGCGGAAATCATTACCGCCAATGTCCGTGAGGCTTTCCTCGGCAGACAGAGGTCCTGCGAGGTCCGGCAGAAAGGGCAGTACTTCAACTATAAAACGGTCCCGCTCTATTCCGGAGACAATAAAATCGAAAGGGTCCTTATTGTTGTCGAAAACATAACGATCCGCATTAAAAAAGAAAGAATGGAGCAGGCTAAATGGAAATTCAATGACTATGCGGCGAACCACTCCTTCGATGAGCTCCTTTGTTTTTTTCTCGACGAAGCGGAAGTCTTAAGCGGAAGTCAGATCGGCTTTTTTCACTTTGTAGATGATGATCAGGAGCATCTGTCCCTCCGAGCCCGGTCCACCAATACCTCCAGGAACATATGCGATGACGATATCCAGGAGCTCAACCGTCCTTATGCCCTATCAGACGCCGGAATACGGGGCTGGTGCGTCAGCGAAAGAAGGGCGGTCATACTGAATGATTACAGGAATGACCCGGAGACGAAGGGGCTGCCGTCAGGACATGTTCCGATTGTCAGGGAAATGGTCGTCCCGGTTTTTAACAACAAGAAAATTGTGGCAATACTGGGAGTGGGCAATAAATACGACCTTTATGATGAGGATGATGTCAAAACAGTAGGCGATCTGGCGGAGCTGGTCTGGGAGACCATTATGAGGAAACAGACCGAAACGGCGCTACGGGAAAGAGATGAAAAACTGCGCAATCTGGAAAAAGCGCTGGAACAGAGCCCCGTCTCTATTGTTATTACAGATCGGAAAGGCCGTATCGAGTATGTCAACAGGAAATTCTGCACTATTACCGGTTATGGAGAGAAGGAGCTTCTGGGAAATAATCCGAAGATACTCAAATCGGGAGAAACTACAGCGGAACAATACAGCGAGATGTGGAAAACTATCCGTTCCGGCCATACCTGGCAGGGTTTTTTTCACAACAGAAAGAAAAACGGCGAACTCTACTGGGAGGATGCGGTCATTTCTCCTGTATTTAACGAAAGGGGCGCCATTTCCCATTATGTCAGTGTAAAAGAGGATATCTCCGGAAGACTGGAAGAGGAAGCGAAACGGAAGCAATTGGAGGAACAGCTTCAGCATCAGGGCAAAATGGATGCTCTCGGCCAGCTGGCAGGCGGGATGGCCCACGATTTTAACAATACCCTCAGCGGTATAATCGGAGCGGCTCAGCTTCTGAAAAACACATCCATAGATCCGGGAACCAAAGGCGAGCAATACGTCACCATGATCCTGCAGGCGGCTCTCCGGGCTGCGGATCTGACTGCGAAACTGCTCACCTTCTCACGGAAGAGCCAAGTCGATATCAAGCCGGTAAATCTTCACAACCTGATTGATGAGGCTGTTTCCATTCTTCGCAGAACCATCGATAAGAAAATCTCTATAAAGGTTGAAAAAGGAGCGGAGAACCCTGTTATCGAAGCAGATTACTCTTCCCTGGAAAACTGTTTGATGAATCTCTGTATCAATGCCAGCCACGCCATGCCCGAAGGCGGTTCGATCGGAATCATAACGGGCAATATTCATCTCGATGAGACCTATTGCCGGAACAGTAGCTTCGAGCTTTCCCCGGGAGACTATCTCAGACTGGAAGTCGTCGATACGGGCACGGGAATCCCGCTGGATCTTCAGAAAAAAATATTTGAACCCTTCTTTACGACAAAAAATCCGGGAAAAGGAACGGGACGGAGTCCCAGGGCCTCAACGGGTTTATTCAGAAACCTTATAGAATTGATGCCCTGAGCCGCATGATCGACAAAGTGCTGAAAAGCTGATTTCCTCTACTTCTGAATCAGCAGAGTGTTCCACATTATCCTTTTCCCCTTGAAGAGCTTTTTCCCGGAAATCAGGAAGATCGAGATCACCATGAAGAGCACATAAGCTCCGATAACAGCATAGGACAGAAGCATCCATTTGGGATCTCCCGTCTGAAAAGCTTTGGATGGGAAGTTTATCGTCAGGATAAAGGGGATGAACATGAAAAAAGTCAGCCCCGATGCGTAGCTGTAATCCTCCGCGACGGGCGTCTCGAAATCGGGATCTACGACCCGGAGCAGAGCCAGCCCGGTGGAAAGCGTTCCCGTCGAGACGCCGAAAAGGAGAATCATCCGGATAAAGGGGTAGTCTGTGAACATGCGGGAGCACATCCAGGGAATCGTCAGAATGGTGACGGCTCCTCCCAGCAATACAGCAATGAGTATGGGGAACCAGTAATTTATAACGATGACCATTGATATGGCGGCTATGGCGCTCGTTACCATGATATCGATGGAAACTCCCGAGATGCGGTGCATGCTGTGGTTATCCACTATGTACTGAATTCTGAATAGCTTGAGAAGGTTTTTCACGATGATTCCGCTCAGCGCTGCGAAGACAAAGCTTATGCCCCAGAAGCTTTCCGCCAGCTCCACTCCCATGGGACCGGCGAATGAGAGCAGGAAGCCGATCAGTTTCAGAAAAAGGAACGTAAAGAGATAGGTGAAGAAAACAAGAGCCACATGGAGGGTCATGGAGTCTATGGCCTCGGACTGGGTAGAGAGATAAGAGCCCACCGGCTTGTCGGCTTCCCTTTTATATATGCCGGTTCTGGATCGGTCTTTCTTCAGTTCGTCGAGCTGTTCCTGCGAAATCCACTGCTTTTTTACCCCGTAATTGATAAGGTAGATGCCCCCGATGCTGCAGATTATAAAACCGATGGCCGCAAAGGTCAGTCCTATGGAACCGGCGTCATCAATTCCGAAATTCTTCCAGCTTTCACCTATGGCATAAGCCTGGCCGGGGCCCTGGGCGAAACCGAGGGGCAGAAGATAGCCGAAGGAGTGGAAAAGTTCAGGGCGGATCGTGTAGATAAAGGCCAGAGTGACGCCGATTCCGATGATGACCTGGAGAATCATCTGGCTGATGATGACAACCGATGTCGCGAAGATATTCTTACCCCTTTTCCGGTTTTTCCATTTGTTGGTTCTCAGGGTTATGGCAATGAACGAAATGCTGAGCATATGATAGGCCAGCTCACCCAGTCCGAGAGAGGATATCCCCAGGCCCGGTAGAATGAAATTATAGAGCGGCAGCAGAAGAAAACCGGCAATAATGGAATTGGGAATGAGAAACTTCTGAAAAAAAACAACTCTGCTTCTGAGCCAGGTCGCGGCGAGAAGGGATAGGGAAATAATCCCTATATCGATAAAAAAGGTCCATGAAAAGGTCATAAGGACTCCCATGTAATTCAAAGTATTTCTATTTTTACATCTAGTATATATAATTAAATATATACTATTTTGTGGAAAAGGTTAAATAATTGTCAGAATATCTTAAAAAATCAGAACGGGATTCCCTCCTTCCTGCCATAATGAGACATGTTATCCGATATCTGGTCATACCCTATTTCAGGGTTTCTTTCTTCAATCTCGATGAAGTCAGAAAACTTGAAAGACCTTATCTGGTTCTTCCCAACCACAGCGGATTTTTCGATCCCTTCTTTATCAACGCGCCTATAAGCCAGAAATTCCATTATGTGGTTTCCGACACACAGTTCAGATCGCCGGTCATGCGATATCTTCTCGGCATGACAGGGGCCATTCCCATTACGAAAAATACCAATGATCTCAAATCATTGAAAAAGATGACCGATGCTTCGAGGGCCGGTCAGATCGTGGGAATCTTTCCCGAAGGCCTGAGAAACTGGGATGGGGAAACCCTGCCCATTATCGAATCGACCGCCAAGCTGGTGCGCATGTTTAACGTTCCCGTCGTGGTTCCCCTTCTGGAAGGGGCTTATCTCATGGATCCCCGCTGGGGCAGAACTTTAAGGAGGGGTAAAGTCGTTATTACCTATAAAATCCTTTTCGGGGGACAGAAGCCCGGGAGATTGAAAATCGATGATATTGTCAGGGAGATCAAAGAGGCCCTGGAACACAGCGAATTTGAATCGGAAGTCCTCAGGGGCGTGAAGTTCAAAGGCCGGAAACGGGCTGAAAAGATAGAGCAGATTGTCTATATCTGTCCCGAGTGCCATGCCATCAGTTCATTCCGGTCAAAGGGAAATGACTTCTCCTGCGGCGCCTGCGGATATTCGGTTCATTACACGGAAGAGGGCCGGTTCCGCTCTCCCTCGGGAAAAGATTATTTTGATAATATGGCCCTTTGGAACAAATGGCAGAAAAAGGAAGTTGTAAAGATTCTTCTGAAGGATCATGGGGATGAGCCTGTTTTCTCCGATTGCAATTTAATCCATTCCATGCCCGATGAAAAAGGAAGGTTTATCAAGAGGGGTAAAGGGTGTCTGTACTTCTATAAAGACAAAATAGAATACCGCGACGGCAGCGGATATCTTTATATCTATGAACTTGAAGGCATTACCGGAATGAATGTTCAGCTGCACGAAAGACTGGAGTTTTTTTATGAAAAGGAATTGCACCGATTTCACAGCCGGGAAAAGATTTTCTCCGCCAGAAAGGTAAATGATTTTTACGAATCGAGTCTGAATCTCTGAAATGCCGTTCTGCTTCCGGGGATATATTTTGAATATCCAATTGATTTTTCTTCATTATTTATCATTTTTAATTTAACAATTGTTCTTAATTATTATTTTTTTTAGCATATTAAGCATTAAACTTTTGACTCTTTATATAGCTTCGTCTATCTTTAAAAATAAAAGTAATTATCAAGAGGCACAAAATGGCAAAAAGAAAGACTTTTGAAGAGAAAAAAGCTGAGTTTATTAAAACACATCTTGAAAATGATAAATGGGGATATACAAAAGAGTGGTTTGATACTGTATCCGATGAAGATTTTAAAATGCTGATTGAAACAAATCTGGCGGGTTTGAAATACAATATGAAACGGATTGCGAAAAAATATTTATCTCTTCGTGAGATTAAAAAAGAAGAGGAAAAAATTTCCGGAAGAAAAAGAGGAGAAATTGCCTATACAGAAGATCAGATTAAAGCGATAAATACGATCCTCAATTCCGAAAATCCCGAGAAGATAAAAGTTAAAACCAAAAAGGGAACTTTTACCATAGCCAATAAAGGCATTTCATTTACAGCATTTGATTCCGACGGCAACAGAGTTAAAGTCGCCGGTGCAAAAATTACCGGAATAACCGGGGCATAATTTTTAATATGCAAAAAAAAGAGTGGCTGTAAACCACTCTTTTTTTATTCGTCAATTTCCGCCATATCCCGTGCGACCGGGGTGGAAAAGATCGAGTAGATCAGTTCTTTTTTATCCCGGGGATTTAAGAGGCTGAAGTCCTTCTTCACTTTCCCGCAGGCGTACATCAGCTTCTGCACCGCAGCCTGATGACTCAGATCCTTCGCTTCTATGGCTCCCGCTTCATGAGCGGCTTTCCCCACGGCGTACTGATCGATCATGGTGCTGCCTTTATGGCAGACCGTGGCAATGACCATGGGAATGCCCTTGTCGCTGAATCCTTTCATGCTATTGATGAGCCGGGACTGAATATTACCCGTCCCGAATCCGCCTATAACTATCCCGGAGAGGTCGGCATCGAGAAGATGATCGAGCACATCGATTGAGGAACCCGATGTCTGACGCAGATAGACGATTCCCGTATCGAAATCGGTAAACAGAACGGGATTGCCCTTAAACCGCCTGATGCGGTGATCGAGGAGACTCAGAGTCACGCCCAGTTCGCCGACAGGCGTCAGGCGGGGAGAGGAGAAGGCGTTGAAACCGTGGGTGTTCTCCTTCACGGCTCTGGAACCCCTGAGGATCCGGTCTCCGAAACAGATAACCGTTTCCCCCAGATCTCTTGTCGCCGCTTCCACCGAGTAGTAGAGATTGTTTATTCCGTCGGGACCGGGGGAGAAAATAGGGAGCTGAGCCCCTGTTATGACGACCGGTTTTCCCAGGTTCTGAATCATATAGGTGAGGGCGCAGGCCGTATCGGCCATGGTATCGGTGCCGTGAAGGACAACGAAGCCGTCGAACTCGTGGTGGCGCCTGTAGATTTCCGTGGCGATGGCCGCCCGGTATTCGGTGGTCATATCGGTGCTGTCTATGCGGTCCATTCCTGAAAAGGAGAGATCGGCGAGATCTTCGATATTGGGAACCATATCGATATATTCGGTCACCGCCGGTTTAAGAACGCCGCTGTTGTCGGGTTTCTGGCTGATCGTACCCCCCGTATCGATAATCAGGACTTTCTTCTTCATTTGATCTCCTCCCTTATGGCTTTGAGAAGGGAATTCCCGCCGATGGAATCCTGTCCCAGTTCCCATATCATTATACCGCCTAAACCCTTTTCCAGGGCATAAGCCGTTTTCTTTTTCACCGTTTCGATTCCGTTGAAATAGAATCCCCCCGCCTCGTCCTGAGAGGGGGACAGATCGAACTCCTCGGCGAGCTGCCGGTATATTTTCGTCCTGGTCCAGTACTGGGGATCGAGGCCGCTGAAAATCCTGCCGTAGAAGGGAATTCCCAGATTGATCTTCTCCGGCGCTACATTGAATTTGATCTGCAGATACTCGCTGGCTTCCACGGCGCTTTCGTATGTGCTGTGGCGACCGTAATTGTCGTAGGCCATCAGGTTGATCCTGTCCAGTCCGGAAAGGACTACTTCGCTCAGGGGCTTAAACCGGCTTACGGCGGCGCTTATGTTTATATCGGAGGGATTAAAAAGGACTGAGGCTTCATGAATCAGTTGTTCAAACAATTCCAGCTGCTTTTCATCTCCGGGGTATTCCCAGTCGAAATCGACACCTGAAAAACCGTTCTCAATTGTGTAATCGAGCAGCTCCCTGAGAAATTTCCCTCTTATTTCCTCATCTTCCGAAACCGGAAGGAAATCGACCGAGTTACCGGAAACAGCCAGAATAAGCTCCGTACCGAAGAGATGACGTATATTTCTCAGCCTGTTCAGATCCCTTTCCTCAGCGGTCGCTGTATCGAGCGAACCGTCGCTTTGCGGTTTGACGGAAAAATAGATAAGCGTGTCGACGTTTCTGCCGTACCAGGATTCGACCGATTCATGGAGATAGTTTTCGGGGAAAGAGGCGGGACCGAACTCGAGGTTGCTCTGAATTGTCACCCTGGAAGCACTGTAGTCCGCACTGTAGCCGGAGAGATCGATGACCGGCGAGCCGACGGCTCGAGCAGCGCTTTCGAGCCTGTACGATGGCAGATAACCGGTAATTCCGAATGTACCGGCGTATAAAAGGAAAAAAGAGCAGAACAGGAGCGATGATAATAAGCTTTTTTTCAAAATGTCTCTCCGAATTTAAAAAGGGGCCGAAGCCCCCCGATCATCAGGAATTTAGAAATTGCAGTTTTTGGGAGTTCTGGCATAGGGGATAACGTCCCTGATATTGGCCATTCCCGTCACGTACTGGATCATTCTCTCGAAGCCCAGGCCGAATCCCGCATGGGGGACCGTTCCGTATTTTCTCAGGTCCAGGTACCAGTCGTAGTCTTCTCTGTTCAGGCCCAGTTCGTCGATTCTGGAAAGGAGTGTTTCGTAGCTGTCCTCTCGCTCGGACCCGCCGATGATCTCCCCGATTCCGGGAGCCAGAACATCCATGGCGCGGACTGTTTTTCCGTCCTCATTGAGTTTCATATAGAAAGCTTTAATTTCTTTGGGGTAGTTGTAAACGATAACCGGTCTTTTGTAGACCTCTTCGGAGAGATAGCGCTCGTGCTCCGAGGCCAGGTCGATACCCCAGGAAACGGGGAACTCGAACTTCGCACTGGCTTTTTCCAGTTCCGCAATGGCTTCCGTATAGGTCACCCGGGCGAAATCGGCTGAAGCGACGGCGTTCAGCTGGTCGAGGATGCCTTTGCTGACCCATTTGTTGAAAAACTCCATATCTTCGGCACAGTTTTCCAGCACGTAGCCTATGATGTACTTGAGGAATTCCTCAGCAAGATCCATGTCGCCGTTGATATCGCAGAAGGCCATTTCCGGTTCGACCATCCAGAACTCGGCGAGGTGCCGCGTCGTGTTGGAGTTTTCCGCCCTGAAGGTGGGGCCGAATGTGTAAACGTCGCCGACCGCCGTGGCGTAGGTTTCCGCCGAAAGCTGACCGCTGACGGTCAGGGAGGCTTTTTTCCCGAAAAAGTCCCGGGAGTAATCTATTCCGTTCTGGCTGTTGAAAGACTCGAAGGGGAGGGTGGTTACCTGGAACATCTCTCCGGCCCCTTCCGCATCGCTGGCGGTTATGATGGGAGTGTGGAGATTGACGAAACCTCTCTCCTGAAAGAATTTATGGATGGCGAAGGCCATGGCGCTTCTGACACGGACGACCGCTCCGAAGGTGTTGGTTCTCCCTCTCAGATGGCCGATTTCCCGGAGGAATTCGTTTGAATGTCTCTTCTTCTGAAGGGGATAATCTTCGGGGCAGTCGCCGATGATGATGATCTCTTCGGCCCGCACTTCGACGGACTGGCCCTGCCCGGGAGATTCGACGAGGATACCTTTCACTTCGATGGAAGCACCGGTCGCGGCACGATGCAGGACCTCCTGATCGGTGACGACTTCCTTGTCCACGAAAACCTGCAGATTGCTCATACAGGATCCGTCGTTTATGGCTATAAAGGCATTGGTCTTGGAATCCCTGTTGGTCCGGACCCAGCCTTTTACTGATATTTTCTGTTCTTCCGCTTTTGTCTGTAATATTTGTTTAATTCTCATGACGCTCATTATATATTTTGGCCGGAACCGGCGCAACGAAAAGTTGGAAGAAAATCGTAAAAAGGCTTTACAAAAAAAAGCGTTTCCGTATATTATTCGCAAGGAAAAACACATCCTGGTAGTGTAATTGGCAACACTGCAGATTCTGGTTCTGCCTTTGGGGGTTCGAGTCCTCCCCGGGATGCCATGGTGGCGTAGCTCAGTTGGTAGAGCAATCGGCTCATATCCGATCGGCCAGGGGTTCAAGTCCCTTCGCCACTAA
>JAFGXR010000088.1 GCA_016936555.1 Spirochaetales bacterium
GGCGGTCAAAGTCGACCTTCTCTCATCGATTCAGACTCTACTCAACGAGGAGCAGATATTCCAGAGAACTTTCTCGGAGCCCTCTTCATCAATCGTGGACCAGCTGAATCTGACCTCAAGGAAGGAGACCATCGGCAGCTTTTCCGGCCTGTCCGAATCGACCCTGACCTCGCTGATCCGGAGAATCCTGAGCGGTACTTCTTCCATTAGCCTGACAGACGGCGTGGAGGATGTTCAGGTCTCCGCTTCCTATCCTGCCGATCTTGTCGATACCCGTGAAAAACTGGAGGATTTTCTCATTCCCTGGCAGCAGAAATTCATACCGCTCAAGCACTTTTTCAACTTCAATCTGAGCAGCGGTGTCTCCCAGGTCTACAGCGAGAACGGCGAACCGGCCTTCCGCCTCTACGGAATGGCCGGTTTCCGGATCAGCGATGCTGAAAGACTGGAGCTTCAGGAGAAGGCGGAAGATTATCTCCGGGAAAATCTGATCCTCCCCGAAGGCTACAGCTACAGCTTTGACAATCCCAGGGTAGAAATGGACAAGGCCATCCGCTCCCTCTTCGTAGCGCTGGGCATTTCCATTATTCTCATCTATCTTCTGCTGGCCTTTCAGTTCGATTCCCTGTGGATACCCCTGATTATTCTCGTTACGATTCCCCTCGGGCTTGTCGGCGTTATTTTCAGTTTGTGGATCTTCAAGTCCACTCTCAATCTCAACTCCCTTCTGGGGACGATTCTCCTGGGCGGGGTCGTTGTCAACAACGCTATCATTCTCATCGATTTCTATCTGAAATCGAGACTGGATTTTTCCGATTACCGGCAAGCGCTATCCCATGCGGCGAGAATCCGTTTCCAGCCCATTCTCATCACCACTCTGACAACCATTTTCGGGATGCTGCCTCTGGCGATCGGTATGGGCGAGGGATCCAATATTCTTCAACCTCTCGGCATTGCCGTTTCCGGAGGGCTTCTCGTTTCAACCCTCTTTGCCATCTATGCCGTACCGTCCCTGCTGGTCCTGACCCACAGCAATAAAAAATCGCGCCATCACAGAGAGAGGAACCACGCCGATGCTTAATGGAAAACTGATATTATTACCTCTGATGTTCTTTCTGACCTCATTTCTTTCCGGTGAAGCTCTGATTCTATCTCTGGAAGACGCCTGGAACATAATGGAGACAAATAACAGCGAACTGAACAAACTCTATCTCCAATGGGGCGCGGCGCTCCGCAAGTCGGGCAGCCGCGAGTATCTCCGGCCCTCTTTCAGTGCCGAAGCGGGAATCGGCCGCTCCTCGGCGCTGGCCAGTCTCCTGACCAATGAATCGGTCCGGGACAATTTCGACGAGAGGAGCAACTGGACCGTCAGCGGGGCTCTGAAGCTCTCATGGTCTCTGGCTTCGGGAGTCAGCCTCGAGGCTGAAAGCCGGGCTATCGATGAAGAGCTTCTCCGGCTCCAGATCGAGCAGAAAACCCGCAATCTCAAATATGACCTGACGGTTCTCTATTACCAGATTCTCGCCGGGGAGAATCAGATCGGGCTGCAGGAGGAGAGCTTTCTGCTGGCTTCCACCCGGGTCGAGCAGGCTCAGGCAAAATACAACCAGGGCTTTCTCTCGGAACTCGATCTCCTGTCGGCCCGCTACGGTGCTGCCAGGGATGTCCCCGCTCTGCAGAAAGCAAAGACCGATCAGGAAAAGCGCTACCTGACATTCAAGAGTTATCTGGAAATGGATCGCGGGACGGAAGTGTCGCTCACGGACAGAACAATCGATTCCATTGAACTTCCCGATCTGGAGAACGCGCTGAAAGATGTGCAGACGAGTATCGACCTGAAACTGCTTGTCCTTCAGATAGAAAAGGCGAAGATAAACTATGAAAAAACCAGAGCGGCCTCCTACGTGCCTATGTTGACACCGTCTCTCGGCTGGAACAACAATCTGAATGCCGATTTTCAGGAGGAATCCTGGGATGCCGGCATTTTCAGCGATAAAATATCTCTGGGGCTCACTTTGAAAGTGCCCCTGGATAGTTATCTGCCCGGCTCGACGGCACGTATGGCCATGCAGAGTCTTGAGGAAGCGATCGAGATAGCCGAGATCAACAAAGAGAAGACGGCCCGTTCCCTTGAAGACCAGGTGAGACGGCTTTATCTGGATATGGATCTGAGCCGTTCCAATGTGGAACTGAAAAAACTAAGCCTCTCTCTCCTGGAGCAGACTCTGGCGAAAAACGAACAGCAGTACCAGAACGGACGCCTGTCTTTCGCCGACCTTGAAGACAGCCGGCAGAACTGGAAAGAAGCCCTGCAGGACCTGGAAGACGAGAAAAGGAACCTGACCAATCTGACCATAGAAACAGCCTATCTTCTGAATTTGAATTAAGCTGTTTTGCTCTGTATCTTTCTACAGAAATTTTATAGAGTACATTATGGTCAGAAAAGAATTTTTCACAGGCATGCGCGACACTTTTCCCCTGCTTCTCGGGGCTTTTCCCTTCGGACTGATTTACGGGGCTCTTGCTGTTTCCGCGGGACTCTCGGCACCGGCTGTTCTCGCCATGTCGGCCATCGTTTTCGCCGGTTCCTCCCAGTTTATAGCCGTGGGCCTTGTCGCGGCGGGAGCCCCCGTCTCGATTATCATTCTCACCACTTTCGTGGTCAATCTCCGCCATATGCTCTACAGTGCGGCCCTTCTTCCGGATCTGAAAAATCTCAATCAGAGGTGGCGCTTCGTTCTCGCTTTTTTTCTGACCGATGAGACATTCGCCGTGGCGGCGGGGCGGTGGAGAAACAGCGATGACTCTCCCTATAAGCACTACTATCAGCTCGGTTCATCTCTGGCCATGTATCTCAACTGGCAGTTATGGACTCTTGTCGGACTCCTTGTCGGAAGCCGGATTCCCGACGCTCAGGCCTGGGGACTCGATGTGGCTATGGTCGTTACTTTCATCGGCATGACCATTCCCTATGTCCGCAACCGGCCCATGGTTATGGCTGTACTTACCTCAGCTGCGGTTTCCCTCCTCAGCTGGCAGCTCCCTTATAAGCTGGGGCTGATTCTGGCCGCGGTGGCCGGTATTGCCGCGGGAGTTTCTATGGAGAAAATTGCAATGATGAAAAAAAACCGGGAGGTGGAACCGTGACTCCCATACAGGAAATCCTTATGATTCTCGGGATGATGGCGGTCACTTTTTCCGTCCGCTATGTGCTGCTCGCCTTTTCCGGGCGGTTCACCCTTCCGGAAAACCTGGAAAGAGCCTTGCGCTATGTGCCTCCCGCGGTTCTGACAGCGATCATCGTCCCTTCGGTGCTGCTTCCCGGCGGACAATGGGATCTCTCTCCGGGGAATGCCTATCTGCCGGCTGCTGTCGCCGCAACGGTTGCGGGATTCCTCTTTCGGAAAAAAGTTCTGGCGGCTTCTATTGTTTCGGGTCTCGTCGTCTTTGCTATCTTCTCCTGGCTGATCCCTATCGCCAGTTGAGTTTGAATATTTCGATTTTGTCGTGTATGCCCTTCAGTTTTGCAGGACCGCAGGAGGTGAAGATTTCCTTCTTTCTTTTCGAATGCTTTTTATAATCGTCGTAAAAAGCTATTGAAGCGAAAATGCGGTCTCTTTCCTCATAGAGAACAGTCCCTTTGGGCAGAGAGCTCTTTTTCAATCCTTCGATCCGGAAGGTTATATTGATATCTATGCCGTGTATATCCTCTGTCGCCGGATCGATGACGTAGGTCTGGCCTTTATGGAGACCGATCCGCACATGGATGGGAGGATTTTTCGATTTCCCGTTTCTCTTTTCCAGTGTCCTGAGAATCTTTACCGCGCAATTAACTGCCTGTGTAGTCTTGTCAAAAGTGGCCAGAAAGCCGTCGCCTGTGTTTTTATAGAAATTAACCGGAGCGCCGTAGAGTATGGGTTTGGCAATGGTGTTCAGCCTCTGCTTCAGATGGAAAGCTATCTCCTCATTGTAGACAGCCTGTCTTGTCGAACCGCAGATGTCCAGAACCATAATGGCCGAATCGTTTTTCACTTCCGTCAGGGAGACGATCCGGGACTCCCCTGACTGTATGGTTATGACGACGGCTTCCGCCAGTTTCAACTGAAGGGGCAGGCTGAGCTCTTTTTTCCGCGGGCCGAGAGGCAGCCATTTGTAATGGGTGTAGTATTCCGAGCCGTTGGAGGATTTTTCATCCCTGATGTAGACTTTGCCATCCTCCTGAAACAAAGTGGCGTGCTTTGAGGAAATGTATTTATTATTGACGGCGATTTGAGATCCCGGATCCCGCCCGAAAACGATTTCGCTATCCGACAGATTGTAAAAACGGCTGTTGTTCGAAAGAATGTCTTTAACCTCTATGCTCAGCATCATCGACCTGCTGTTCCCCTTATATCCTTATTCATAAATGATTACAGGGAAAAAGTCCAACAGCTGTTTCCCCCGATAAAAAGCGGCTTGATTAAAGTCACGGGAGCCCCCACAATAGGCTTATGAAATTTGATGCAGTGATCTTTGATATGGACGGCACGCTGCTCGATACGATTGACGATATCGCCGATGCCGCAAACCGCGTTCTAAGGGAGGCCGGATATCCAGAACATCCCCGGGACTCCTATTTTCTCTTTGTGGGGAACGGTGCCCGCAAACTTATGGAAAGAGCTCTTCCCGCCGGGGATCTGCAGGAAGATCTTGTCGATAGGCTTTTGATGGAGTTCCGGAGCGTTTACCATTCTGTTCAATATAACAAAACTGATTTATACGATGGAATTGCCGATTTGCTTTCCAAACTCAAAGCACTTGGAATCCCGCTGGCAATTGTCTCGAACAAACCCGATGATATGGTGAAGGAAATAGCCGCCCACTATTTCGATGAAGATCTCTTTGTTTCGATAGCCGGGCAGAAAGATCATATACCCGCCAAACCGGATCCCGAAGGGGCTTTAGCGGCTGCGCGGGATCTCGGTGTCAAACCGGCAGGTTGCCTCTTCGTCGGAGACTCGTCGGTTGATATGGACACTGCTTTCAATGCGGGTATGACCGGAGTCGGTGTCTCCTGGGGATTTCGTTCTGTCGTAGAATTGAAAGCCCACGGAGCCGGCCATATTATAGATTCTCCGGAACAGCTGCTTTCTCTTTTTTCAGAAGCATAACGATGGGGATCAGCATGACTATCTGGGATATTATCATGGCTTTTGCCGGCCCCGGAAGCTTTATGTTCTTTTCCATAATATGTGGCTGTGTTCTCCCAGAGAGGCAAAGGGTTCTTTTCTGTAATAGAGCCGCTCCGATTCCAGCCATTCCTCCCGGCTGATCGGCAGGGGGATAATGGATCGGAGAAAGTGATTAAAGACCCGGATCCCCGACCGGAGCACAACCTCCCCTTCGAGAGTGCTCAGATTCTGGGCAATTTCATCGGGTGTCATTCTTCCCGTAGGGGTCAGCTTTCTGTGCTTGTGCTTCGGATTATCTTTTACCAGCAGCCTTCCGTTCAATCCTCTTTTCAGTATGTACTTATTGGCGTTGTATACGAGCAGAGAGGCAAACCCCTCCGGTCTGACGAGGGTGGCGCAGTGCCTGACCGCGGCAGCCGGATCGTCCATCCACTCGGCCACACCGTGCAGCAGGACCAGATCGAACAGTCCATCGCTCTGAGGAGACAGATCCATAAGGCTGGATTGCCTCAGCGTGATTCTACCGGATTGTCCTGAAGCTCTGTTTTCCCCGTCGGCCCGGGCGAGCATGGTTTCGGAAATATCGCAATGGAGAACTTCGTTGCCGAAAGCCGCGCAGAACCGGGCGAACCGGCCTGTTCCCCCTCCCGCATCGAGTATCCTCCATTTTCCTTCCTTTATAGCGGGACAAAAATCCAGTACGTCTTCCTTCAGGAGTTCAAATCTGATGTATCCCTTATCGGTCCCGTAGATTTTGTCCTCGAGCCGCAGGGCAAGATTGTCGAAATTTCTGTCCATCCGTCCATAATAAGATGAAAATCCCCTATAATCAAAGGGGATGAATAAAAAAAGATCGAATTAAAAACATTAGCTATTGTCTATATATGTAAAAATGAATATATTTTTCTCAATTGGAGGCTTACATGCAGTTAAATTGTCTGGATTGTTCAAATAAATCCTGTAAAACCCGTGGTGCCGACTGTTTCGGTCTCCACGATCACAGTGTGGCCCGGTATAAAGAGGGGGATCATCCCCGCATGGTAAAATCCAGCTCGGCTCTGATCGACAACGGCAGAGCGGGAGAGCTGTCGCGCTTTCAGGAAGTGATCGAGTTCTGCAAATTGCAGGGCTATGAAAATGTCGGCCTGGCTTATTGTTTCGGTCTTGAGGTTCTGGCTGAGGAAGTCCGGTACAAAATGGAATCGGCGGGAATCAATATCGTTCCGGCCCGCTGTACCATGGGCGGCGTCAGAGAACCGGAAATCGATGACAGCAAAGAGGCTGCCCATATTTCCTGCAATCCCGCAGGACAGGCTGAGTTTCTCAATCAGAGAGCCGATTTTGTCGTGGAGATGGGGCTCTGCCTGGGCCATGATGTCATGTTTCATCAGGAACTGAAGGTTCCCTTTACGGTTCTTGTCGTCAAAGACAGGGTATACAGCCACAACACCGTGGAAGCCATACTCAACTACAAACCGGATTAACGAAAAAAAGACCGCCTTCAACGAGGCCACTGAAAAAGCTGCGAAATTCCTATTGGAGTTTCGTGGCTTTTTTATTTTGTTTTTTCCAGAGTCCTTTTTCGAACAGA
>JAFGXR010000089.1 GCA_016936555.1 Spirochaetales bacterium
AGACCTCGGCGAGCCGATAGCCGTTGAAGAGCTCAGCGACGATGACGATCTTGAGGAGCTGGAAGACCTCGGCGAGCCGGTAGCCGTTGAAGAGATCAGCGACGATGAAGATCTTGAGGAGCTGGAAGACCTCGGCGAGCCGGTAGCCGTTGAAGAGCTCAGCGACGATGTGGACCTGGAAGAGTCTGCGGTATCTGAGAGTGACGTAGAGTCATTATCAATTCTATCTCATACTGTTGAAGAATATGTCACAGAAGAAGAACTTGAGGAGCTGTTGCCGGCTTTTGAAATAGAATCCCTACCACTCCTTGATGAGGAAGAGCTTGAATCTATACCGGTTCTCGCTGGGATGGGAGAAGCCTCTCTGGTTGAAATGGTAGATAAATCAGATTCATTAAAATATATTGACTTTTCTGGAAGAACATCTGTAGCCCGTAAGTATGGCTATTACAATGAAACAGCTGATCTGATTGAGCTCGAATCCGGAGACATGGAGACGCCTACTTTACATGACTATTCTGTAGCGGATAGCAGGCAGGATAAGGATAATGTGGACAAGTTTAAAGATTATGAAGATATGGATGTCGATGGTGTTGCTGAAGCTATAACTGATCAAAATTTCATAGAACCGGATGCAGGTCTTAACGATTCTGATGAACAGGAAGAAGCCGGGATATTTATTGACATTGAGGATCTCGTAGAGGTAGAGGATCTCGAAGAGGTAGAGGATCTCGAAGAGGTAGAGGATCTCGAAGAGGTAGAGGATCTCGAAGAGGTGGAGGATCTCGAAGAGGTGGAGGATCTCGAAGAGGTGGAGAATCTCGAAGAGGTGGAGAATCTCGAAGAAGTTCAGGAAGTACAGAGCCTCTCAGATTATTATGAAGAAATCGCCTATAATATTTTTCTCGGTCCTGAAAAAGAGGAATCAACTTCCGGTGTCAGCGAATCAATAATGGAAGAAGAGTCATTGGTTTCCCTGGTGGACTCGGTTCTTGAGGGAAGTTTTGATGAGGATCTGGATTTTGTTCAGGTCTTTTCCGATGATTTACTTCCTCAGTTTGTCGATGATGTTCATGAAGAAAAAACGGAAGAGGATCATGGCGGAAAATCGTCTTTCCGACCTGTAAAAGGCGGATTTGATTTTGATTACTATGCTTCTACTAGAAAAGATGAATATAAGGCACTGATCGGTATTACAAGAGATATAAATGCGGTCGGCGGAATTATATATGCAAAGAATGAACGTGGATATAATGTCGAGTTGTCTCTGGGTATCGGTGGAGATTTAATCAGCCGGTTAAGTACTCTGCTGTTGAAGGATGAGATCCGGGCGATAGCAAACCGTCGGAATATTATTCATATACACAATACGGAGCATAAGGAGCTGCAGCAGATAATCAGAGATTCCGACAGGCGATTTCTCAGATCTATTCTCTTTGTTCCTGTTATTTACAATAACCGAAATGCCTATCTCTTTCTGGGATTCAAGAAAAGTCTCTCCAATATCGAGTATTTACTCAAATCCATAAGTCTTTAAAGAATCAATGTTCTTGACAAATAAAGTCCTAACGCTATAATCATAGAGTATAAATAAATGTGAGGGAATATATGATCAATGTTGCTTTATTTGTATCACTCCCCCTCGTCGGTTTGTTTTTAGGTTGGACAATTAGATGGTTTTATGCCAGATATCAACTTTCGTCTTCCGAGCAGAAGGCGGAACGGTTAAAACAGGATGCCGTTAAAGAGGCAGAGCAGGAAAAGAAGAGTATTCTTCTCGAAGCTCAGAATCAGATTCTTAAAGATAAACGCTTACATGATAAAGAATTAAGGGAACGTAGAAACGAAGTCCAGAGATTTGAAAGACGTGTACAGCAGAAAGAAGACAATCTTGATAAGAAAACTGCCTCCTTAGATAAGAAAATTGCAACTATTACAGAACGCGAGAAGGAATTTGATAAAAAAGAGGAAGAGCTCTCCAAACAGGAACAGTACTGGGTTCAGGAACTGGAAAAAATTTCAGGTCTGACAGCGGAGGAAGCGAAGAAACTTCTTATTAAGAACCTGGAAAATGATGCGAAGCATGACGCCCAGGGGCTGATAAACAAAATCGAAGAGGAAGCAAAGCATACTGCTGAGAAAAGAGCCCGCGATATCATCGTGACGACTATTCAGAGGCTGGCAACAGATGTGAGCTCCGAGATTACCGTTACCTCGGTCAGTCTCCCTAATGATGAGATGAAAGGTCGTATTATCGGCCGGGAAGGGCGGAATATCCGAACTCTCGAAACGTTGACGGGTGTTGATATCATTATTGATGACACTCCGGAAGCTGTGGTTATCTCTTGCTTTGACCCCATTAGAAAGGTTATCGCTCAGATGGCTCTTGAAAGACTGATCGTTGATGGTAGAATCCATCCTGCCCGTATTGAAGAAGTCGTTCAGAAAGTTACGAAAGAGATCAGTCAGACTATCTATGAGGAAGGGGAGAAAATCCTCTACGAACTGGGTATTCATGATATGAGCCCTGATGGAATCAGGGCTTTGGGAAGGCTTCATTTCCGGACAAGCTACGGACAGAATGTTCTTTCCCACTCTAAAGAGGTTGCTGTTATTGCCGGCATGATTGCTGCAGAAGTTGGAGCTGATAAAGAGATTGCCAAGAGAGGTGCTCTTCTCCACGATATCGGTAAGGGATTGGAGACCGATGGAGACGGAAACCATGCCGAGATCGGTATGGAGATGTGTAAAAAAATCGGAGAGGATCCCAGAGTTATTAATGCTGTAGGGGCTCACCACAACGATATCGAGATTGAATCGATTGAAGGTGTCATCGTTCAGCTTGCCGATGCTATATCCGCGGCCAGACCCGGTGCGAGACGGGAAACTCTGGATAACTATATCAAGCGTCTGGAGAATCTCGAGAAAATCGCCGAGAGCTATGAAGGTGTGGATAAGGCATTCGCAATCCAGGCCGGACGTGAGCTGAGAATCATGGTCAATCATGAAATAGTAAATGATAATAAAGCCAAAGATCTGGCCAGATCAATTGCTAAGCAGATTGAAGATGAGTTAAAATACCCCGGAAGGATCAGGGTGACAATCATCCGCGAAACGCGGGTCGTCGAATACGCCCGCTGATAAACAAAGGGTTTTATGAAAAAAATAAGCGCTCTGGTCCTGGGAGATGTCGTTGGGCAGCCCGGTTGCAGGGCGCTTTTTTTTAAACTCCCGGGACTGATCAGGAAATACAAAGCCGATGTGGTTATCGTAAATGGAGAGAATGCTTCGGATGGTTTTGGTATCATGCCGGAAGATGCTGAAAAATTCTTTTCCAAAGGTGTCGACGTCATAACGTCTGGAAATCATATCTGGCAGAAAAGAGAAATCTATCAGGTTATGGAACGGGAAGGAGCTATGGTTCTTCGTCCTGCGAATTACCCTCCGGGAGTTCCCGGTCGAGGAGCCGTTACTCTCAATGTCAAGGGAGAGTCGGTTACTGTTCTGAATCTTCTGGGAAGGGTCAGAATGGGCATGCCTGTTGACTGTCCCTTCCGGTACAGTTCTGATTATCTCAAAAAACACAATAAGAGCAAGATTGTTATTGTCGATTTCCATGCGGAAGATGTTATGGAAAAGGAATCGCTTGCCTGGTATCTCGATGGGAAGGTTTCTGCAGTTCTTGGGACACATACACATGTGCAGACCGCTGATGAGCGAATCCTTTCAGGAGGAACCGCCTATATCTCCGATATTGGTATGTCCGGGCCGAAAGATAGTGTAATCGGTACCAGGCCAGAGATTTCAATCGAAAGATCTCTGACTCAATTACCTCTGAAGGTTGAAGTCTCGGATAATGAATCGGTCATACACGGGGTTCATCTTCTTATTGACTGTGAGAGCGGCAAAACAGTTTCAATTGAACGGATTGTGCAGAGCGAAACCGGAGATTTATGAGAAAAATCAGTCTCCTGGATTTGTTGTGCCGTCAATTTCCCGATCTGGATAGAAAAGAGCTTTTTACCGAGATCATGTGCGGAAAAGTGAAGATAAACGGTGAGACGATTCGAGATCCCAAACGGAGAGTGGCCTCTGATTCGCTTCCTGTTATAGACCGTAAGAAATATGTCTCCCGTGGCGGATATAAACTTGAAAGAGTTCTGAAGTTCTGGGATATCGATATTGACGGTAAGGGTTTTCTCGATGCCGGTGCATCAACCGGCGGGTTTACCGATTGCCTTCTTCAGAATGGAGCATCTTTCGTTCATGCTGTCGACGTGGGGTATAATCAGCTCGATTATTCTCTAAGAGTTGATACCAGAGTGTATGTCCATGAAAAGACGAATATTATGCATCTTGAATCGCTCGATCCCCGTCCATCCGGCGCAGTTGCCGATTTATCTTTCCGGTCGATCAGTGATGCCGCCTCCCGCATCCTCTCTCTGACGACTGATCACTTTCTTATTGCTCTGGTCAAACCGCAGTTTGAAATAAGAAGACCGGATGATAATTTTGACGGGATTATCCGTGATTCCGGAGAGATTTTACGGATTGCCATGGAGGTGCTCAATCGTCTCCGGGAAGAGGGTTGCTTTGTCAGCCGAGTAGATCTTTCACCGGTAAAGGGGAAAAAGGGTAATCAGGAACTTCTCTTTTTAATTACCGATAAAGAAGATATTCCTGTCGATCAGATCAGGCTTAAGCTGGAATCTCTTCTCAGAATGTGTTGAAGTAATCCCTGTCCAACGGTTCGCCTATGTAAACTCCTTCCGCACCAAGATACTCCAGCTTTTCTCCTCCAATAAGAATCTGGACATTACTGACAGAGTCAAATTCCGTGGCTGTGTAGACAATCTGCATTAATTGAGCTTTATATCCTTCAAATCCCAATGAGTTGTAGCGGAAGTTCTCGTTGAAATCAAGGAAGGCTGTTCCTCCGGTTATCCTGACAGAAAGTAGTTGAGAATCCTGAGGTATGAGGTTCAGAAGCCCTTTGTTGAGGTCGGAGCGGTCCGGGCCTAACATGAGGGAATGAATTGTTTCTGTCAATGGAGCCGTTTCATAAGGGATGGAGCGGATTATACTTTTCAGACTGATTTGGCCTTCATCGCTGACTTTAACAAAAAAGAGCCTGGATTTCATTTCTTTTGAAGGTGTTTCATTCTGATTGCTTTCCGGCTTTGTTTCTTTTTCTACAGTAAGATCTACTTCTTTTGTAACAGCGAAGCTGTCCTTTTCTTTCTGTTCTGTCTGAGGCAATTCTGACTGGATTATTTCGGGCCGTTCGATCGTCGGGGGCGCTCCTGTATCTCTGGATATCAGCGATGACAGAATTGAGCTGCTCTCTCCGAATGATAAGTAGATTGTTATCATGAGAAGCAGGATAAGGATGATCAGCAGCGGGATGAGAGACTTTGCAGGTGGTTCATTCGAAACTTTTGCGGCGGGAGATCTCTTCTTTTGAGACGCCCCTTTCTGCGGTTCGGATCTACCGGTTTCAGCTTTTTTTTTCTTTCTGTTCTTGTCGTGTTCTGTTCTGTTCATAATACTGATTTTTTTATCGGCATTTGATTATGAATCATGAGGATCTGTGATTTGACAGTACAAATAAAGTTGCGTATGATTGTATTAAAATGAAAGAATTTCACGGTATTTCAGCTTCCCCGGGAATTGCCATAGGTAGAGTTTTCCTCTACATGGAAGACAGTATGGCCGTTCCCAAGTACACAATCGAACACGACTCCATCGATACGGAAATCTCCCGCTACGAGGAAGCTGTCTCCAAAGCCACTTCCGATCTTACTATTTTGAAAGAGCGGCTCTCGAAAGAGGTGGCTGAAGAAAACAGCCGTATTCTCGATTCTCACCTTCTGATGCTCAGCGATTCCATGTTCAATGATCAGGTTTTTCAGCGTATGAAAAACGATATGATTAATATTGAAGCGGCTTTGAAATCGGTTATTGAAGATCTGGTGGATAAACTCAACGCTTCCCGGGATCTGTACCTGCGAGAGAGGACTGTCGATATTCTCGATGTGGCAAAGAGAATTATCAATCACCTGATGTTCAGGGAGCGGTTGTCTCTCGCTGATATCAATACGGAAGTGATTCTCGTTTCCCAGAATCTGATGCCCTCCGACACGCTTCTCATGAATAAAAGGATGGTGAAGGGGATAGCCATGGATAGCGGGGGGCGCACCTCTCATACGGCTATACTGGCGAAATCTTTTGAAATCCCTGCGGTTCTTGCTCTTCGGGATCTGACGAAATATATCAATACGAACGATCTGATTATTGTCGATGGACATCATGGCAAGGTCATTGTCAATCCCGATAAAGACACCCGGAAGCTCTATGAGAAAATGCTTCTCGAATATCAGAAGAGAGAGAGCGAACTTCTCAATATGAACATGCTCGCCGCTGAAACGAAAGACGGCAAGCTGATCAATCTTCAGGCTAACATTGAGATTCCCGAAGAGGTTGACTCTGTTCTGGTTCACGGAGCGGATGGGATCGGTCTGTACCGGAGTGAATTCCTCTTTATGCAGCCGGGCCGCGTTCCTACGGAGGAACAGCAGTTCGAGGCTTACAAAACCGTACTTGAATCGATGGAGGGAAAGCCGGTCACCATCAGGACCCTCGATGTGGGGGGCGATAAGTTCATCCCGAAAGTGAATAACCTTGCGGAGAATAATCCGCTGCTCGGATGGAGAGCCATCCGGTTCTGTATCGAGCACAAGGACTTTTTCAAGCAGCAGCTCAGAGCCCTGCTCCGCGCTTCGGTCTTCGGGAATCTCAAGATTATGTTTCCCATGATTTCCGGTGTAGAGGAGCTGGAGAAAGTTCTGGACATTCTCGAGGAAACGAAAAATGAGCTCAGAAAGGAGAAAATCAACTTTATAGAGCGAATTCCTGTGGGGATTATGATCGAAGTCCCCTCTTCGGCTATGACTTCCGACATCCTTGCGCGAAAAGTGGACTTCTTCTCTATTGGAACCAACGACTTAATCCAGTATACTATCGCGGTTGACCGAGGAAATGAGAAAATCGCCACGCTTTATGAGCCATTTCATCCCGGAGTGCTAAGGCTTATACGTATGGTTATCGAAAACGCCCACGAACAGGGGTTGTCGGTCAGTATGTGCGGAGAAATGGCGGGGGATATATACTCTTCTGTCATCCTGCTCGGTCTGGGACTGGATGTGTACAGTATGAGTGCCATCAGCATCCCGGAAATCAAGAAAATCATCCGTTCCGTCTCAATGTCGGAAGCCGAGGAACTGGTCGGAACAATCATGGCCATGAAATCCTTCGCCGATATCGACCAGTATGTCAGGAATTGGATGGAGGAAAAATTTGACAATATCAGATACTAATAAAATTCTTCCCCGGATCGTCATTGTCGGCCGTCCCAACGTCGGGAAGTCCACTCTCTTTAACAGAATTCTAAAAAAAAGACGGGCCATAACCGATCCCACTCCAGGAGTGACGCGGGATGCCATCGAGGAAAAGGCGATTATTGCGGGGCGGGAAGTCCTGCTCGTCGATACGGGCGGATACAAAGTCGACAGAGATGATCACTTCGATGAGCTGGTTGCTCAGAAAAGTCTTCATGTCCTGGGAGATGCTGACCTGATTCTCTTCATGCTCGATGTTAATGAGCTGTCGGGGGAGGACGAAGCCTATATTGAACATCTTCGCCCCCATATGGGAAAAACCCTGCTGATTGCCAACAAGGTTGATCATATAGAGAAGGAGGCGGAGATCTACAACTTCTATACTCTAGGTTTCGAACATATCGTCGGGATCTCTGCAGCTCACGGGAGAAATATCCATGAGCTGGAGGATAAAATCCTTTCTATGATAGACTTCGATAATCTGATAGCCCGGGAGGACTATGAACCGGATATCCGGATTTCCATTCTGGGGAAACCGAACGCCGGAAAATCGACTCTGACCAATGCGCTGACCGGAAAAGAGGACTCGATCGTCTCTCCCATAGCCGGTACGACCAGAGATGTGGTTCAGGGGCACTTCAAGTATCAGGGACAGATTTTCCGTGTCCTCGATACGGCGGGGATCAGAAAGAAAAAAAGGGTCGTAGAAGATGTGGAATACTATTCGGTAAACCGCGCCATCAAGAGTATCGCCCAGTCCGATGTGGTCTTCCTTCTTATTGATGTGGAGGAAGGGCTTTCAGAACAGGATAAGAAGATTGCTCATCAGATCGTAAAAAAAGGGAAAGGCGTTATTCTCGTCGTTAATAAATGGGACCTGAGAAAGGATGTCAAGAACGAGTTCAAAGCCGTCGAGGATAGAATGCGGTTTTTGTTCCCCATACTGGATTTCGCTCCCATCGTTCCCATATCAGCCTTGAAAAACGAAGGCATGAAGGAGCTGCTCAACACGGCTTTGCAGGTCCGCAAGCAGTTGACTCAGCGTGTCGATACTCCGATTCTCAACGACGCCCTGGCCGAATGGGTCGATTATACGCCTATTCCCATGGTTAAAGGAAAGAACTATAAAATCCGATATATAACTCAGGTATCGAGCGATCCCGTGCAGTTCGTTCTCTTCGTGAACCGGGAGAACAACTTCCCCGAATCCTATGTGCGGTACATTAAAAATCAGATTAAAAAGGAATTCAATTTCAACAAAATTCCCTTTTCCATTGATCTGAAGGAGCGGTAAAAGATCTGTGAAAGGCCGAAAGACAATCACTCTTGTAACATGGACAGCCTTTCTCCTCTTGATCACCGCTTCCCCGGCACTTGAAGCTCAGAGCAATATCGGTTCGACTTACCGGATGCTCGAAAGCGCGGCTTTTTATGAAAATTTCGAAATTCGTCAGGAACTGAAAGAGACGGTTTTTGCTCCTTTCCTGACGGTTCTGAATAGCAAGAAGAAAATCTTTTCCCAGTCCGGATCGCCCATTCCCGTCAAATTCGAGGTGCGCAAGACAGCCGAACACTTCTATTTGCTCTTTCTCAATGAATTCGAGTACTCCTTTCCCGTCTGGGGGAGGGGCAGTTACATTATAAAAAGGGATATTCTGTCGGGTCGGTTTCTTCAGCTCAAAGTGTTCATACAGAATGATGAGGGGTCCTATGTTCGCCTCTTTCCCGAGGGGAGCCGGACCCGTATGGACGTTTATCTCTTCGGAGTCCGGATTTATGAAAGCATTCTCATTCCCGTCGAGTTTGAGCGGATGGTCGTCTCTCCCTTTTCAATGCTGATCAATCTGACATCGGACAGCATCGACTGGTCCACCATTTTTACAGACGTATCCTGGTCGGAATGGGACATGATCGAAAATATGGTCCGAGATATAAGGCCGGTGCTCCCTTTGATAAAGGAAGTGGATGACGGGGCGCAGAACCGTTTCGGCGATTACGTCTTCATCGAGACGGAAAAGCGTCAGCGCGAAGAGCCAGGCATGAATTGTTCCGGATTCGTCAAGTGGATCGGTGACGGCGTTTATTCTTCCTACAGGGGGGATGTGGATCTCTTCGGTCCTTACATGGATCTGGAGACTTTAAAACGCGAGCCGGAATACAATGACTCGGAAAATTCCTGGAACGAGAATTACCGGGACCGCGATCCCCTGTTCGGACTGGACTGGATCCGCAATATCGCTTCGGAACTCTACGAGAAGAAAACAGGGGTGAAGCCCGGCATTAAGGATTTTGATGTCAACGAGACACCTTTCTTCCATTATACGCAGAATGTGGGATACGCCCTTGAGGAGCTGATGGCTGTGCTCTATCTCCAGGCTGTGAAGAATCCCGGATCCTTCTTTCTGGGGGCGATCAATACGGAGTTCGGCTCCGCGCCTGTTCTCCGGCAGTACCGCCATGTGGCCGCTTTTTTCCCCTGGTTCACCGAAGACGGAAATTTCCACGTTTCGGTAATGGATACGGGGGTCGAAAAATTTCCAGTTACCCTCGAAGACCAGTTCCCCGGCGGCTATATTCATCTCGTCCGCATCGAAGGTGTGGAATCGCTTAATCTTCCCTCTGTTAATCCGTAACCTTAAACTTTTTTACAGGTTTATCCGTTAAACTGTGATATATACTTAATTATTGAATTAAGCGCAGTCATTTAGGAGTGGATATGCTGGATATACTGATGAAAGGGGGAGTGATCCTCTGGATAATTCTACTGTTGTCTCTTGCCGGAGCGGCGATAATCATTGAAAGGCTTCTCTATTTCAAAAAAACCCGTGTCGATGAGGACAAACTTTTTAACCGCATTAAAGTGACAATAGAAAAGAAACACTTTGACGAGGCGATTTTTATCTGCGAGAGCACTGTTTCTCCTTTTACCAGGCTGATGAAAACGGGAATAGAGCACCGCAATTATCCCAAGCATGTTCAGAAAGAGATTCTCCAGGAAGCGGCTAATCAGGAGATCCCCCATCTTGAGAGATCGCTCTCTTTTCTCGGAACCATCGCCCATATCAGTCCTCTACTGGGACTTCTCGGTACGGTTACCGGGAATATCGAGGCATTCGGCGTTCTGGGCAGTTTCGGAGCGGTCAGCGATCCTTCGGTTCTGGCCAGAGGGATCTCCGAAGCTCTGATCACCACAGCAGGAGGGATTATCGTTGCCGTCCCCGCTGTTATTTTCTACAATTTTCTGGTGGACAAAGTCGGTAAGATCCTCATCAAAATGGAATCCCAGGTCAATGATATGCTCATTCTTCTGAATGAGGAGGAGACGGACGAACCGGTTTCCCGGTCGGCGGAGTAAATATATGAAATTCCAAAGACGGTTGAAGCCCCAGGTCGTTGTGGATCTGACCCCTCTTATCGATGTGGTCTTTCAGCTGGTTGTCTTTTTTATGGTTTCCAGCGTATTCAACACATCGCCGGGGATTGAGCTGGAGCTCCCCGAGTCCTCGACGACCACTTCTGTGGCGATTACGGAGATGATCATTACTGTGGAAAACCGCGATACCGTATATCTGAACAGCATCCCCTATACAATGGAAACACTTCCCGATGCGGTGGCTTCCTTCGAATTCGATCCCACCGATGAAGGGGAAAATGTCGTACTGGAGTCGGCTAAGGACATACCCTATCAGATGATCATATCCATTCTAGATATTCTCAGGTACAACGGTTATGAGGCTGTCAGCCTGGTGACTCTCCGGTCCGAGGTCGATGAATGAAAGCTTCCGTAGCTGTAAAAGAGCAGAGATCCCGTGATTTTTCCGCTATCGCCATTGCTCTTTTAATCCATTTGCTGGTCGTCGGAGCCTATTTGATTTCCGATCTTCTCTTTTTTGAAGATATGGTCGATTACAGCGGTCCCGTTCTGATTAAACTGGGCCGGGCCGATGCCCCGGAAACTCTAACCGATTCGCTTCCCGCGGCACCCGTTGAAACCGTTGAAGAGCCTGACGCAACTGCAACGCAGCCGGTAGAAGCTGCGGAAGAGCGTAAAACCGGCACGGTTGAAGAGACCGTGAAGCCCGAAGAGAAAGAGAGCGAAACAGCACGTGAAATCCCGGTTGCCGAAAAAGAAGCGGGCGATGACGGCCGGGCCGAAAAAAGCAGCGAAAGCCGTTCCGGAGAGAGCGGTCCGGCCGTTGCCGAAGCCCCGCCGGCCGAAGTGGAAAAGGTTGTCGATGTTTCGAAAGGGGAGGAGGAGGGAAATTCCTTTGAGACCACTTTTGAATCGTCACCGGGTATCGTCGGACGGTCGCTCGGCGCTCCGATTTATTTTTATCTGCCTTTACCCCAGACTATCGGACAGAGTGTTTTTGATTCATTAAGGGATGATCCGGTTCTGCAGACCAGAACGGCTGAAAAAAAGAAGGGTATTCTCAATCTGTATTACGAATCGAATATGGGGAAGTATCTTCTGAAAAATCAGAAGCAGCCTCCCATTGAAGTCAGGCCCGAGCTCTGGGCCATTCTGGCTGAAGGAGGATATGATATTCTCAATTATAAAAATGATGATTATTACCTGAAGGGGCGGGAGATAACTTTCACCTTCGTTGTTCAGGTCGGTAAAGATTCGACTGAATTGAGCAATGTCAAGTTTATCAGACGGTCCGGTTATAGCGAGATTGATGAAGCCGTTGTCTATGGATTCAAACAGGCTTCCTTTTACAATTCATCGGATATTCCCGTTAAGGGCCGTTTCACCTACCGCTTTGAATGAATTGCTTGATAATTGGGGTATATTCTAGTAATGTGTAATTTGAAATAATCAAAAACTTATTTTGAAGTATTTCATAGAAATAATAAGCGAGGGGGGCGCTTTCATCTCTTTTTTCCTGTTCCGGGAAAAAATTTATTATAAATGCGCCCTGACATGAATATGGCGGTAAAAGCGGTAGCCTTCGACATCGACGGAACTCTCTATCCCAATTGGAAAATGCAGCTCAATTCCATTCCCTTTTTCGCTTTTCATCCCGTTCTGATTTATCGGTTCGGCGAAATCCGTAAAGAGATCAGGAATCATCAGAACATTGAGGATTTCTACACTATTCAGGCCCGGCTGCTGGGAGAGGTCCTGCATATTTCCACGGAAAGAGCGAAAGATATTATTGACGATATCTTTTACACACGCTGGGAGAGGACCTTTTCCCGAATAAAACCTTACGGTAATGTTAAAATGGTTATAGAATCAATCAGAGCCATGGGGTTGAAAACCGCTGTACTCTCCGACTTTCCTGTCGGCCGGAAACTTGAATATTTCGGTTTGGAAAATCTCTGGGATGTTGAGCTTTCCTCCGAGGAGACAGGCTATCTCAAACCCCACAAGCGCCCTTTCGAGGTTCTCAGTGAAAAACTTGGATTATCTCCGAAGGAGGTGATTTATGTGGGAAACAGCTATTCCTATGATGTTAAGGGATCGAAAGGGGCCGGAATGATATCCGGTCATCTTTCCTCGAGCGAGAGAGACGGAACCATTGCTGACTTTACTTTCGGCAGCTACAGTGATTTCATGGATAAGATCAGAAGATTTCTTTAGGATTTTGAGAGGATAAAATGATATTTGATACCGGGGATTTAATTGTTCTTGGAATATTGACCATTCTACTTTTTGTGTTCAGGCAGTTTGACAGGAACAACAGGTCTCTGGAGAAGGTTCGCTCATACGCCGATAAGGTCCGGGCACAGCTCGATGAGATCGTGCAGGAGAAGAAAGAGGCCATCAGGGATCTTTCCATCGATATGGACATACAGGAAAAGACCGACAAGGAAATCCTGAAACGGGTTGAAGCCGCCCGGGACGAGATGATGGCCCACGGCGAGACAATCGATAATTTCAATGAAAAAGTAACGATATATAACGAGAGGGTGGAAGAACTCGTGGCCATGACGGCCAGGGTTGATGAGAACCTGCTTAAAATCCGCGATGAATCGGAATACGTCGATACCGTCGGCAAGAGGATTTCCGACTCTCTGAGGAAAATACAGCTTCTGGAAAAAGCCATGGGCGCCTTACAGGAGCAGTTCGTCAAGGAGAACAGGGCCAACCTCGACAAATTCCAGGACAATCTTCTGAAGAGTACGGAAGACCGGATAAAAGCCGTCGAGGAACAGGTCGGGGAGTCGGAGCTTATGGTCCGCCATTTCCGGGAATCCGTGGAGTCTCTTGACCGGAAACACAGCGATCTTTCCGAGGAAAAGCTGGCTCTCTTTCAGAAGGAGATGGAAGCCGTCCGCGATTCCTATGACGGGTATCTGGCTGAAGTCGCGGAAAAGGGACGCCGCCTCGAGTCGGAAGTTTTTGATGAGTTGAACAACAGCATCAGCACGACTGCCGACCGTATAGAAGAGAACTGGAAAAACGGCATCAATGAATTAAAGGATTCCATTTCTGCGACCGTAGAGGAAATCCGGGATAATATCTCAACTGTCGAAGAAACCATGTCAATCGTGGAAAAGAATTCCCAGACGGCGGCGGAGAGAATCGCCGGCAACCAGGAGTCTCTTGAAGGTCGCATTAAAGAGCTTGCGGCGGAACAGCTTAATCAGGCTGAAGCCCGTATATCGGATTTCAGTGAATCGATGGGCGACAGAATGACCCGTATCGCGGAAAATCAGGATTCTCTGGAAGAGCGGATCAGAGCCCTTGCGGCTGATCAGCTGAATCGGGCGGAAGCTCAGATTTCGGATTTCAGCGAATCTATGGGTGATAGAATGACGCGGATCACCGAAGGCCAGGATTCTCTGGAAGAGCGGATCAGAGCCCTTGCGGCTGATCAGCTGAATCAGGCGGAAGCTCAGATTGCGGAATTCAATGCATCCCTGGGCGATAAACTGGAGAGAATCCGCCGGGATATGGAAGCTTCATTCAACAGGACCGGAGAGCTGATTTCCGAGCAGGAACGGATGGCTATATCCCGCCTTGAAGGATTGAACGTTCAGTATGACGATCTTGAATTGTCTGTTAAAGAGGAGGCGGCCCATAAGCATGCCGCTTCCCTTGAACTGATTGAAAACTATTCGGAAAACCTGAGAGAGCGGCTCGATAGCGTGAAAACTCAGATCGATGAGGCGTTTCTGAGGACAGATCAGCAGGTCTCAAACCATGAATCTGATACGTCCCGGCGGCTCGATGTTCTGACAGCACGGTTCGGCGAGCATGAAGAGCTGATGAAGCGGGAGGCAGATGAGGTTCTGGACCGCTGCCGGATTCTGATCAAGGATCAGGAAGCCGACAGTTCGGCCCTTGTGGACAAAATGAAAGCCGATATGGAAGAGGTCACTCACTTCAGTGCGAAAATTTCGGAGCAGATGTCCGGTTTCAAAGAGAGTATTGACAGGGAAACCGAATCGCTTGCCTTCAGGCTTGAAAATATATCCACTGAGATGGGCGGTAAAATCGAAGAAAAAGCCGCCGAGCTCGAGACAGGGCTTATCCGTTCTGTAGAAGAGAAAGTCGGAGAGTACGAACAGGCTGTTTCCCGCCGCTTTGACCGGCTCGATGGATTTATGGAGGATCTTGATAATCTTGAAGGCAACCTCAAAATCTCTCTTCAGGAAGCCGTTGCTTCGGTTGAACGTGATTTTGAAATTTTCAAGGAGAACCTCACCGAGGAGAGAGCCGCTTTCAGAAATTCTCTGGAAGAGGACGGTAATGCCCTTCAGGTCCGGATGGATGAACTGGAGAACGGGCTTGAGGCTCTGAAGAGCCGGGCTTACGAAAATGTTTCTGAAAAACTCAAAGTCTTTGAAGACGATTTCTTCTCCGATCTGAAAAAGCGCGATGCCGCTATGCAGAACAGCATTGAGGAATGGCAGAGAAATATCGATTTCCGGGTGGAGGAGATCGATCTCAAAGGATCAAGGGAGAGAGAGGAGCTGCAGCAGTTCTGTTCTTCCGATATGAAGGTCAAGCTTTCTGAACTTCAGAGTCAGGTGTATGGTCAATTCGATCTTTTCAAAAATCAGGTTCAGGATTTCCGGGAATCCGTGGACAGTTCTATCAACGCCACAGAAGAGGACATGAAGAAATTCCATATGTCTCTCCGCAATGAGATAGAGGGACTGCGGGACAGTTCTTCGGCAATGTTTGATGAGCAGTTCTCTCAGTTTAAAGAGGGGATTGCCGAGCGTTTTGAAAAAGCCGATAGATCTGTTGAGATCCGCCTCGACGAGTTGATGTCGGGATTTGAGATTTCCCGTAAGGAGCTGCTGGGCTCCATGGAACGCAGCCAGACCGAATTGTCCTCCTGGCAGATCCGCCTGGAGCAGCAGATGCGAACCGATGAATCGGCTTTGTCTGATCAGATCCTCGGCTTCAAGACCGATATGACTGATAATATTGCGGTAATCCGCGATGATTTCAGAAATCAGAGAGAGGAGCTTATTGTTTCGACGAATGAGGAAAGGGCTTCTCTGAGACGGGAGATCAGTGAAAACAGCAAGCGGCTTGAAGAGCTGAATAAGGAACTGGAACGGAGCAGTATGCAGGCTCTGGATAAATTCCGCTCCGATTACGATGATTTCATTCTCGATTTCCAGCGGAAATCCCATGAGATACAGAGCGAATCTGAACTTCATTCCAAAGATATAAGACAGGGGCTGGCCGATACCCGAGAGAAAGTGGACGCCATGCAGAAGAAAATGTTCAGCCGGATCGAAGATGATTACAATGTCCTGGCCGGGAACCTGAGAGAGATAGAGGTCAAGCAGCAGGACTTTGTCTCACAGACTCAGATTTTCGAACGGGCCGATTCGCTCAAGGATGCTTTGACCGCTGATATAGAAGCCCTGAAAGAACAGGTTGTTCTGGTCGAAAAGAGCAGCACCCGGGCTTTCGCTATCCAGAGCGAGTTCGAAGAGATTCTCCGGCTTAATGATGATATACAGAACAAGCTTGTCAAGGTCATGAGTGAGAAGCAGAAAATCGACACGATGGATGAGAGAATCGGCCGGATTATCAGCCTCTCCGATTCGGTCAATCTCAAGCTCGATGAAGTCTCCACGACCCACGATACTCTCCAGGAATACCAGGTTCGTCTGAGACAGATAGAAGACCTGCAGGATTCCATTGACAAACGCTTTGCAAGACTGGAGAAAAAAGGTCCGGTTATCGACACGACGACGGAAGGCGTGGACCGGAACTTCCAGCTGATGGAAACCATAGAGAAGGCCGTCAATACAGTCAGATCCGATCTCAAGCCTCTCTTTGATAGTCTGAACGAGGCGAAGCAGCAGCATTCTGTACTCAGGGATGAGCAGGATAAGGTTAAAACAGTTATCGATAAACTGTCCGGTCTCGATGAAACTATCGCTGAACTGGATAAGCGGATAGAAGCTATGAACAAGGCCAGGGAATGGGTGGCCGGTACGGAAGCCCGGATCGATTCAATCGGCAAAAAGGCGAGAGAGCAGGTTCAGCTCTTCGGCAAGCTGATGGAGAAAGAGGGCCGGGCCGCCGAAAGGCCCAGAAGAGCGCCGGCCGCCGGTTCTCCCGATATGGAAGTGAGAGAGATGGTTCTCCGGTTGGCCCATGAGGGCTGGAAGAGCGAGGAGATAGCCAGAACGACGAAGCTCAGCCAGGGCGAAGTGGAGCTGATTCTGGAATTGTCGCCGGATTTTACGCGGAAATAAATAATGTGAGAGATTTTCCAGAGTAATTCCGAAGCCCTTTTATCGCCATTAGACGCGGCTGTCAGAATCCATCTGTCCTTTACGCTCATGTTATGAGTATACGTATCTCCGATGCAAATGAGCGAAAAAAAAGAGCCGTTCGCTGGAACGGCTCTGATTTATTTGAAAAATTATCTGTCAGTCAATCTCTTCCATAGCCTCTTCGAGGTAGGGAATATCCTCATCACTGCCAAGATCGACAGAAATATTTCCCGAGGCGGCTTTTGCCGACAATTCGAGAATGCTGAGGAGGATTTCCTCCTGTTTGATCAGCGAGCTGTTCTGCTGCTCCAGGAGTTCGATTCTCTCCGCCTGCTGTTTAAGCGCCTCGAACAGGGGATTGACTGAATAATCAGCGTCTCCGTCTTCAACGACGAGGAGAGTGTTTATCTTTCCATTTAACATAACATTGTGAATCATTGGGTTGATGGTACCAGTTCTCTTGCCTTTAAACAATTGTATTTTCGATCAAAAGACGAATTATCGATTATAATTATTAAGGGAGAACTGTATAGTGTTCTTCACCAAGGAAGTAATAAAATGTTGAATTTCAGGAATATTGTAGAAATCCCCTTCAGGGCGGCTGAAGATTTTCCCGACAGAATTTCCCACAAAACACGGATAGGCAATAGTTTTATTGATAAAACATATTTCCAGCTGGGCCGGGATATACGAGCTCTGGGGGCAGCTTTTGCCGATTTGGGTATAGCCCGGGGTGATCATATTTCTTTCTTTGTCTGTAACCGCTATGAATGGATTGTCAGTAATTTTTCCGTCATGCTTCTCTCCGCCGTTACGGTTCCCCGCGGATCCGATACGACGGTCAGGGAACAGCATTTTATTTACCATCACTCAGACTCGACATCTCTCATCGTTGAGAATGTCGCTCAGCTGAAGGAGCTGACGGCGGTATTTTCCGGAGAGGACAGAAGCAGATGCCGCAATTTTATTGTTGTGGATGACGGTGATGTGAAGGAGCTTGATGAGGATCTCCGCGGCAGGGTTACCTTTCTCGAGGCTCTTCTGGAGAAGGGGAGGGCCATAATCGAATCGGGAGAAGACCGGACGGATGAATGGCTCGGACAGATTGACGGAGAGGAGACGGTAACAATCGTCTACACATCCGGAACGACGGGGAACCCCAAAGGAGTGATGCTCAATCACAGGAATTTTCTCCAGCAGGTATTCGCCAATACCGAAAGGCTTCAGGTCGATCGCGACAACCAGGAGACAACCGTTATCATGCTGCCTTCCTGGCATGTTTTCGAGATGGCTTTTGAATATGTGGGAATATATCTGGGATTGATGTTCGTCTACTCCTCGCCTATGCGGTTCGCTTCGGATCTGAGCCGGTTCAAACCCCACCTGATCATTTCTGTTCCGAGGATCTGGGAATCCATCTATCAGAAAATCATCAAGGCGATCGGGGAAATGTCTCTGCTGAAGAAACTGATTATATTCTCCCTGATTAAGCACAATCAGCGCTATCTTTATTCTTCGCTTTATCTGGAAGGGGCTTATATCTCTTTCAGAAAGCGCACTCTTTTCAGGCATTTTTTCTCGGCGGGCAAACACCGGTTCCGGAAGTTCATCTATACTCCCCACCATCTGGCGGCGGAGAAACTCTTCAGCAGTTTCCGGGAAAAAGTGGGCGGTCGGCTCCGCGTGGCTGTGTGCGGAGCCGGTTCTCTTCCGCTCTATCTCGATGAGCTTTTCAATTCCATCGGGATCCCAATAGTCAACGCCTACGGAATGACCGAAACGGCTCCGGGAATCCTGTCCCGGGAGATACACCGCAATACCTTCGGCTCCACGGGAATTCCCTTTGCCAATACGGAGATAAAGCTGGTCAGGGAGGATGGCTCGATTCCGAATATCGGCGAAAAGGGTATCCTCTACGCCAGAGGGCCCCAGGTTATGCAGGGCTATTATAAAAATCCCTCAGCCACCGAAGCCGTTCTCGATGAAGAGGGTTGGATGAATACCGGAGATATCGCCGTCCAGTCGGAAAACGGGGAATACGTAATCGTCGGCCGGTTCAAGGATACGATCGTTTTGTCCGGCGGTGAAAATGTGGAACCGGAGAATATCGAATCGAAGATGCAGGAGAGCGCCTATATAGACCACGCTGTCGTTCTCGGTCAGGACAGGAAGCAGTTGACCGCGCTGGTTGCCATGAATGAAGAGGAACTGATGAATCTGGCTGCCAGACTCAAGTTGCGGGAGGGAGACTTTCTGGTAAGCGATGAAGAAGCTATTGAGAATCCCCATATCCTCGATCATGTGAAGAAAGAGATTGACCGGCTTATCTCGAAAGAACAGGGCTTTAAAGCCTTTGAAAAAATCTCTAAAATACTTCTGGTCCGTAACAGTTTCACAATCGGCAGGGAATTGACTCAGAGTTTGAAGGTGAAAAGGAAATATGTCGAGGAAAAATACCAAAATCTGATTCACAAACTCCATCTCGACGTAAGCCGAAAACGCAAAAAGTAAGCTTGCAAATTACGGTAGTCAAAATACTTGACGTTTTTTTAGTCTCTTTAGTATTTTATTGACATCAATTAGACAACAGAGGAAACGATGGCCAAGAAAGAAGAAATGGCACAGGAAGAGTCCGTCCAGGATGAAAATGTAAATGTCGATGAAGAATCTTCCAATGTGGAACAGATCGTTCCCGAAGAAACTTCAGATGAAGTGAGCCCGGAGCTCACTGATGAAGACAAAATCGTTCTGCTGGAAGCGGAAATAGAGAAACTGAAAGAGGAAAACAGCTCTCTTAAGGATCAGTATCTCAGAAAACACGCCGATTTTGAGAATTTCAGACGGCGGATGAACAAAGAAAAGCAGGATTCCATAAAATACGGGAACTCCGGCCTTCTCAAAGATCTGGTCGAAGTGATCGACAATTTTGAGCGAGCGATTAAAACCTCTGCAGAGTCCGACGATCTGGCTTCATTCCGTGAGGGAATCGCCATGATCGAACAGCACTTCACTTCCATGCTCAGCAGCAAGTGGGGTCTGGAGAAAATCGAGGCGGTCGGACAGGAGTTCGATGCCAATCTTCACGAAGCTCTTATGATGGAGGATTCGGAAGATGTAGAGGTGACCACGGTTGTTGAGGATTTTCAGACCGGGTATAAACTGCACGACAGGATTTTAAGGCCGACGAAAGTTAAGGTCGCCAAACCTGCGGCAAAAGCGGAATAAAAACCGCGCTGAAAAAGAATTCATTATTTGGGGATTATTTAAGGAGTAATTAAATGGGACGTATTATTGGTATTGACCTGGGAACCACAAACTCTTGTGTAGCGGTCATGGAAGGCGGCGAAGCCGTTGTTATCCAGAATGAAGAGGGACAGAGAACAACCCCCTCGATGGTTGCTTTTACAGACAAGGACGAGAGACTGGTCGGTCAGCCCGCCAAGAACCAGATGGTAACCAACCCTGAAAACACTATCTATTCAATCAAGAGATTTATGGGAAGACAGTTCAAAGAGGTCGGCGAAGAGCTCGGAATGATTCCCTATCACGCAACGGAAGGCCCCAACGGCGATGTCCGTGTAGACATCAAGGGAAAACATCAGTCTCCCCCTGAGATTTCGGCGGCTATCCTGCAGAAAATGAAAAAAACAGCAGAGGACTACCTCGGCGAAACAATCACGGAAGCGGTTATTACAGTCCCCGCTTACTTCAACGACTCCCAGAGACAGGCGACAAAAGACGCCGGTAAAATCGCCGGACTCGATGTGAAGAGAATCGTGAACGAACCTACGGCGGCGGCGCTTTCCTACGGTTTCGGTAAAGAGAACAAGGAAGAGAAAATTGCCGTATACGACCTCGGGGGCGGGACTTTCGATATTTCCATCCTCGACCTCGGCGACGGTGTTTTCGAAGTAAGATCGACAAACGGTGACACTCACCTCGGCGGTGACAACTTCGACCAGAAGATTATTGACTGGCTTGTTTCAAACTTCAAAAAAGACCAGGGGATTGATCTGTCCAAAGACAGAATGGCTCTCCAGAGACTGAAGGAAGCGGCCGAGAAAGCGAAAAAAGAACTTTCCTCCACGCAGGCGACCGATATCAATCTTCCTTTTATCACAGCAGATGCTTCCGGTCCCAAGCACCTCCAGTATAATCTGACAAGAGCGGCTTTCGAGCAGATGTCTGAAGATCTTGTCGAGAGAACCAGAATCCCCTGTGAAAAAGCGCTGAAAGATGCGGGTTACAGCCCTTCCGATATCGATCAGGTTATCCTGGTCGGCGGTTCCACGAGAATCCCGGCGGTACAGAAGATCGTTAAAGAGATTTTCGGAAAAGATCCCCATAAAGGTGTTAACCCCGATGAAGTCGTCGCCATGGGTGCGGCTATCCAGGGCGGTGTTCTCGGAGGGGATGTCAATGATATCCTCCTTCTCGATGTAACGCCTCTTTCTCTCGGTATTGAAACGCTCGGCGGTGTCAGCACGAAATTGATCGAGAGAAATACGACTATCCCCACGAAGAAAAGCCAGATATTCTCCACGGCGGCGGACAACCAGAACGCCGTTTCCATCCACGTACTTCAGGGTGAAAGAGAAATGGCCGCGGCCAACAGAACGCTCGGGCGCTTCGATCTGACAGACATTCCTCCCGCACCGAGAGGTGTTCCCCAGATTGAAGTTACCTTTGATATCGACGCTAACGGCATCGTCCATGTTTCCGCGAAAGATCTCGGAACTGGTAAAGAGCAGAAAATCAGAATCGAGTCTTCCTCCGGTCTCAGTGAAGACGAAATCGACAAAATGGTGAGAGATGCCGAGGCGAATGCCGAAGCGGATAAAGCCCAGAAAGAATCAATCGAGGCGAAAAACAACGCCGACAACCTGATCTATTCTACGGACAAGTCTCTGAAAGATTTCGGAGAAAAGGTTTCCGCTGAAGATAAAGCGAAGATCGAAGCAGCCAAAGAGGACCTGAAAAAAGCCCTTGAAGGCAACGACACGGCTCAGATTAAAGAGAAGACCGAAGCGCTGGCTCAGGCTTCCCATAAGCTGGCTGAAGAGATGTACAAAGCTCAGGCGGCTGATGCGGGAGCTCAGGGTGCCGGGGCAGCCGGTTCCGAAGGTCCAGACGGAGATGCTGGCGGCAATTCGAACCCCGGTGAAAACGCGGAAGACGCGGATTTCGAAGTTGTAGATTAAAGGTAAGTTTAAACAGTGGCAAAACGCGATTATTATGAAGTTCTCGGTATCGAGAAAGGGGCTTCTCCGGAGGAAATCAAAAAAGCTTACAGGAAGCTGGCCGTAAAATATCATCCCGACAGGAATCAGAACAATCCTGAAGCGGAGGCCAAATTCAAGGAAGCGACGGAATCCTACGAAGTTCTTTCCGATCCCCAGAAAAAGCAGGCTTACGACCAGTACGGTTTTGCCGGTGTCGACGGAATGGGCGGTCCCAGCTTTAACGCATCCGCCTTTTCCGGATTCGAAGATATATTCGGAGGGGATTTCTCCTCCATCTTCGATTCCTTTTTCGGTGGCGGCGGACGGCGCGGCGGCGGCAGAAGAGGAGGCCCTTCCAGAGGGTCCGATCTGCGCTATGATATGGAGATCGATTTTCACGATGCCGTATTCGGAACGGAGCGGGAGATCGAGTTCGCCCATCATGCCCACTGCAAGAGCTGCGGCGGAAGCGGAGCCAAAGAGGGATCGGCCAAGAAAACCTGTACCATGTGCGGCGGTGCCGGGCAGGTTCGGCGTTCCTCCGGTTTCTTCTCCATTGCCCAGCCCTGTCCGACCTGTAACGGCGAAGGGGTTATTATTGAGAATCCCTGTCCGGTCTGCCGGGGTAAAGGTATTTCAAGGGAGACCAGGAAGCTCAAGGTGAAGGTTCCCGCAGGTATCGCTCCGGGCAAGAGAATCCGGCTCGGCGGCCAGGGGGACGCAGGACCTCAGGGAGGTCCCGCAGGTGATCTCTATGTGGTCATTCACGTGAGAGAACATGAGTATTTCGAAAGAAATGACAATGACCTCTATTGTGTGATTCCCGTAACGTTTACGCAACTGGCTCTGGGAGCCGATGTGTTTGTGAAAACCCTGGACGACAAGAAGATTAAAATCAAAATCGCCGCCGGAACCGATAACGGCAAAATGCTCAGAATCAAGAACGAAGGCGTTCCCTTTCTTCACGGAAGCGGAAGGCGGGGCGACATGTATGTGAAGCTCCAGGTCGAGATTCCCAAGAAGCTTAGCGGTAAGGAGAAGGATATTCTCAAGGATTTTGCGGAGAAGCACGGCGAGAATGAACAGCCGACGCCTATCCGATTGAGAGATCTGTAAAAAAGTGCTTCTGATTTATTGATAACCGTCCGGGTCCACCGGGCGGTTTTTTGTTTTTGTAGGAATTTGACGACTTTGTATCTCTAATCTAGAATTTATTGTGATGGATTTTTTATATTTCATCATTACGTTTCTTACCTGTCTCTATTTGTACTCACATATATATAAAAAAATATATTATATGTGTATACAGAATCATCATGTTACAATATGAGGTGATTTCAGGGAGGTACTCATGTCCGAAGTGAATCTGGATGCGGCGAGGGATATTCTCGGCCGGATTGATTTGTCTGAAAAACTGACTAACGGGAAAATCAAACCCGATTATCTCATACCGCTTCTGCAGGATATACAGGAGGAATACGGCTATCTGCCCCGGCCCGCGCTGGAGCTTATAAGTCGGGAAGGGGGAATCCCTCTCAGCCGGATATTCGGCGTAGTAACCTTTTACGAGCAGTTCTATCTCGAACCGAGGGGAAAGCACATGGTCAAATGCTGCCGCGGAACGGCATGCCATGTGAAGAACGGTGCGAAAATCGCTTCAGCCATCAGCGATGTATTGGGAATCGGAGAAGGGGGCACGTCGGCTGACGGGCTGTTTACTTTCGAAACTGTCGCCTGTCTGGGCACCTGTTTTCTCGCTCCCGTTATGATGATTGATGAGTCCTACTATGGAAATCTGGAAGAAGGCGATGTCAAATCAATCCTGGACCGGTACCGGGAAGGGGGCGTGAAATGACGAGAAGTGAACTGGATAAACTCCGGAAGGAAATTCTGGAGAAGAAACATAGAATCGGAAAAAAAGTCTATATCTGCACGACCGGGTGTCGGGCTTCAGGAGCCCTCGATCTGGTTGATGAGTTTGAACAAATACGGAAGGAACAGGGACTGGATGATTCTTTTGAAATCGTCCGGGCGGGCTGTCTCGGCCAGTGTTCCAAATCTCCCCTGATCCGCCTGGAGCCGGAAGGCTATTACTACGGTGGCGTGAAGAGGGAAGATATCTCTGAAATAGTCGAGAAAACGATTTTGAGAGGCGAGCCGGTGGAGCGGCTGATGCCCGGCGAGGGATTTTTCGCCCATCAGAAAAAAGAGGTTCTCTCGACCTGCGGAACCGTCGATCCCCAGAACCTGGAGGATGCCGTCGCCGAAGGTGCTTACAGCCAGGCCGCCCGGATGCTGGAGGAAATGAGTCCCCAGGATGTTATCGATCAGGTCCTCGCTTCCGGATTGAGGGGCCGTGGTGGAGCGGGATTTCCCACGGGAAGAAAATGGCAGTTCTGCCATGATTCTCCCGGTGATGAAAAATACCTTATCTGCAACGCCGACGAAGGCGATCCCGGAGCTTTTATGGACAGGGCTCTGCTCGAAGGAAGTCCTCATCAATTAATCGAGGGGATGATCATTGCCGCCTATGCGATCGG
>JAFGXR010000090.1 GCA_016936555.1 Spirochaetales bacterium
GGGATCTTTTGTAATTCATGTTTCCTCCGGGAACAGGATGAAGTGAAATTAAATTTATTTTAATGGCCTGTTATTTTGACGGTTACTTAGAAAAAAGAAAGTTGATTTAGTTATTGTGAATGACAATAGTTTTAACAACATAGAGTCAATAAAAGATCTTAAAAATCAAATATTTATGATCCATGGAGTTAATGATTCTATTGCTTCATTTAGTATCGCTCAGGATATGTATGATACAATAAAATCAACAGAAAAACATTTTATATCTTTTATAGATGAAGGTCATAATTATTCCAGATATGACGTTTTATTAGGTCCTATTAGTATTATTAAGGAGGAAATATTGAATGAATAATTATATTTTCATACAAGTTTTGGATCTTATTGTAAAACCGTATCACACATATAATTCCCCGCGTAGTCAATAGACATAAGAATTCCGGCCCCGAAGAATCGTTTCCATGATTTTTGTATTAATCAAAATGACCATTTCACACGTAACGGTACCGGAGCGCTTTCTTCTCTGTAAAAAAGAGTTATCCGGTCAGAATGTTCTTTTTGCATCCGTAAACTGCCTGGAACAAACAGTATGGAGTGGTTGAAGTTTCTTCTGGAAAATCCTTTTATAGCCTCCTCGAAGAGGGGATAGCTTTCTCTGCGGATCTCTTTAATCTGTTCGTCCTGCGGCAATCTGATTTGAGACGGAAAGCTCTGCCCCGATGCATAGGGGCACCAGTCGTATCGGAGAAGATCAATCAGGTATTCCCGTTCTTCGGGGAAATGTTTCTCACACATTCCGAGAAGAGATTCACAGAGGACCGGCCACTGCTTCGACAGGCGGTTGTCCGGAGAAAATAAACTCAATTCTTCAAAAAAAGTCCAGGGATCGGAAAAGCGGTCCATCATATATTCCAGCGTTCCTGAAAAATAGCCGCTGTTGTAATATCTGTTCAAATCCGCTTCAACTCTATAGAAGATCTGCAATTCCTCAAAGGGGAAAGAGGATGTCTCCACCACTTCGTACGGTGGAAAGGGTGAGGCCTTCAGTCCGTATCGTTCTGTTTTCCCGGCCAGTGGTGTCCCCGGCAGTATTTTCAGAAAGCCCAGCTGAAAATCATCGGGTTTATGATTGAGTATTTCATTAAAGGATTGCCTGGCCGTCTCCGGAGTATCTAGCGGCAGCGCGACGATCTGGTCCAGATGGGTGTGTATGTTTTTCAAGGAGCAGAGCCGGTCGATATTTTCTTTTTCTTTCGGACGGTTCCAGGGGCGGTCTACGGCTTCAAGAATGGTGCGGTCTGTTGATTGAATTCCAACTTCGAAGAAGAAAAGCCCTTCCGGCGCTTCTTTCAGTATATTAAAGTCCTCTTCCGAGAGAAAAACCGGGTGGATTTCGAAGTGGAAGGGAACGGCAGGATTCAAATCGATCAGGTATTTCCATATTTCTCTGGCAAATTCCCTGTCGGAATTGAAAGTCCTGTCCACCATTTTGACTATTTTGGGATTGAGAGAAATCAATTTTGCCATCTCTCTTTTCACTGTGCCGATGTCCCTGTATTCCGGTTTGCCCTGACTGCAGGCGCTCAGGCAGTAAGAGCAGTTGAAAAGACAGCCTCTGGACGCTTCATAGTAGACGAGACGCCCCTCCAGAATTTCGCGGTCTTCTTCTTCGTAGGGGAAAAGGACATCATTTATCGGAGTATGGTCCGAATGATATTCACGGCCTGTGTAAGCCAGAAGCCGTGGTATAAAATCTTCGGCCTGACCGGAAACCAGGACATCGGCCCAGGGTTTTTCTCTCCAGAGGGAAAGGTTATAACTGATTTCCGGACCTCCGAATACCATTCTCGCTTCGGGGATTATGGCTTTCAGCAGGGGAATAATCTTCTCGATGAATTCCTTATTCCAGATATAGACCGAAAAGAGATAAATCTCCCCTTGCTGTGAAGCCAGCTTTGCCAGAGCTTCGCGCCAGTTTTCATTGATCGTTAATTCCAGAAGTACGGGCTGCACTGAATTCTCCCGGTTCAGCATTTTTTTTATGGCGAATAAAGTGGGGTTGCTGTGGGACGAGCGGCTATTTATGGCAACAAGGATTATCTTTTTCATTTTTCAAGTGTCATTGTAAATGAAAAATAGGAATTTTTCCTATAGATTTTGCGATCATCCTGGTAGTACATTTATATAGTCCGGCAGAACAGGAGTAAAACAGGTACGAAATGATAAAAGGAAAAGTCAGATTAAGTCCGCAGGGGCAGGAATATATTCACAATCCCTGTTGTTCAACAATTGTAAAATCCATCCTCGAATCAATCGATCGGTATTCTGCTGAAATTATCGACGTGGAGGACTCCATCATCAGAGTCAGGCTCCGGGAGGAGACCATTCCGGAAGAGTTCGCACGATCAAACAATTTTGCCATTCATAGAGAGCACCTGATTATCTTTTCCTGATTCTCCGCACTTTTATGAGTGCTTCATGTGATCCATATATTTCATAAGAAAAGCCGCTGTCCCGATTCCGAAAAGCCCGATGACGACGGGAGATGTAGAGAGGGAAAAGCCCTTTGATACCGCGCCTATAATGACCGGACCCGCAGCCATGGCTCCGTCGGAAAAGAATCGCCATAACCCGAGGAATTGTCCCGGGGATTTCGGGGGCGCCAGATCGGTTCCCAGAGTCATATTGATGCCGCTTCCCAATCCGTTTCCGATATTGATGAGGATCATGGAAAATATAAACCCGGAGAGAGTTGCCGTAAGGGGAAGGACGAGAAACCCTGCAGCCATAAGAACCGAAGCCGGGAAAATTGTCCATTTTCTTCCCTTGTTATCCATAATCCAGCCGGCGGGATAGAAGAGCATCAGTTCGATCAGCGCCCCGAAGCTGGTGACAATACCAAGTATAGATATGGTTATGCCGATATTGTCAGCCCAGAGGGGCAGGATAAAATCCCGGGCGACTCTCAGCATGGAAATTCCTATTATCCCCACAATAGCTGCCGTGATATTGCGGCGGTTTTTCGAGATATGCTCTTTAAGGTATGAAAGCGGTTCATTGGCCGACGAGGAGATGATTTTCCTTCCGCGGGGGAGCAGAATCAGTATCAGAATGATGGCGAGCAGGACAAAGGCCGATTGAAGGAAAAACATAACGGGATATCCCTTCATGGTAATGAGGAAGCCTCCGGCGATCGGACCGATTATCCGGGAGAGGCGGAAAAGGCCGCCCATGCCCGAAAGAATCCGGCCCCTGTACTGAATCGGTATATTGTTGCGGATATAGGTCAGGCGTGTCAGATCCCAGATCGTGGCCGATATTCCCAGGAGAAAACTGGCGACCAGAAGAAGAAGAGGCGTTGAGATGAGTCCCCTCATCAATGTGGATAATAGAATTCCCGTCAGGCCGGCGACCATCAGGGGGAGAGATTTCCAGCGGCCTATGATAAATCCGGCCGGCAGGTTGAAGATCATGGCCCCCAGACTTTTAGCCATGACGATGAGTCCGGACATAAAAATGCCCGCGCCCAGATCGATAGCATAAAGCGCGATAAATGTGACGGACATCCTGAGTCCTATTTCGACGAGCAGAGTCGGTATGTAAATTGAGATGACGAGTTTTTTTATTTCGCTGTTACTGATTTTGCCACATCCCCTGTTCTATATCGATCCGCCAGACCGAGTAATCGATTCTTCCGCGGCTCCAGGACAGTCTGATTTCAACATCACCTATTTCCTCTTTCAGGTCAAGGTCCCCGTCGGGATCGGAATCCTGTTCCCAAATATAGGTTTCTCCATCGTATATCATTTCTATGCGGCATTTGAACAGATTTTCCGTCAGATCGGCCTCGATCGAATAATCAATTTTATGCTCTCTGCCGGACATATCCCGCCATTCGGCACTGTGCGATTTCCCGTAGGGGCCAGTCGCATCGTTGGGGTAGCGGTAGTTTTCCCTTATCAGCTGCTGCAGGTCGTAAATGATGGAATTGAACTGCCGCTGGTTAGCCCTGAGTACGACTTCATCGCCGGATTTGATGGAAAAGGTCTCATCCCAGTCATGAAACCGCATTTCCGGTATATCCACTTCTCCGAAGGGCCAGTAATGGGTTCTTATCTCATGTTCCCCCGGTTTCACTCTCTCTATGATATAAGGGGTTTTATTATCCACTTCCGTGTAGCCGATGAAGTTGTCATCGAGGTATATTTCCGCGCCGGGAACCCAGCTGTAAAGTTTGATCCTTCCAGGACTTTCGTCTTTCATCGAAATGATGGATCGGATGGAATTTTCATTTACAAAGTTCATTTCCATACCGGTCAGCTTCATAACCAGTTTTTCCGCCAGCCCGTGAACGGTGTTTTCCGAGGCGCCCCGATCGCTCAGGACATACTCTTCAGCGGTCGAGGCATCGATGACTTTAATCGTGATGAGCACGTCTCTGCCCAGATAGATGTACTCTCCTTTGATGAGCCACCGGGCATCGAGAATCTTGCCGAACTCGACAATGTCACCTCTGTTTTCGGTCAGACCGGAAAGACGGAGGTTCTGTTCCGCCACCACTTCCTCTATTTCAGACCGGTTGACAAGCTTGATGTACTCGTTCTGAGACAGATCATAGAGAAGGAGCCCTTTGATTATACCGCCCAGGTAATCGAGCGCGGGATCCATATTGATGTTTTCGAAATCGAGAAATGCCGTTTTGACTCCGGCGCTGACATTCTGGGAATAAACAAAGCCGGGAAGAGTCAGTAATAAAAACAGAAGGGGAAGCATACGTTTCATAGTTCACTATACTATGAATGATCCGTAGCGATAAAGATCTTCTTTTCCCGCTCTGGTTTTTCGTAGTATAAATCCCTTATGACAAGAAAAAATCTGATTCTATTTCTGATCTTCTCTATGGTTCTCTGGGGCGGAACCTGGACTTCCGCCAAGCTCGTCTCTGTCGATGCGCCGGTCGAATTGCTTATTTTCTGGAGATTCCTGCCGACGGCACTTTCCATGATACCCTTCCTGTTGTTTTTCAGGACAGGTTTCCGGGTCGCAATTCAGGAGCTCGCGCTTCTGGCCGTCGGGGGATTTGTTATTTTTATATACAACATCGGATTTTTTTCCGGTGTCCGGGTGGGGCTGGCCGGTGCCGGCGGAGTTCTGGTCACCGGGCTGAATCCCGTTTTCACTTTTCTGCTTACGCTGATTGTCACCAGAGAAAAGGCTACGCTGAGGCAGATTGCCGCCCTGGTTATCGGATTTTCCGGCGGATTGGTGATGCTCGAGGTCTGGACTCTGTCTCCCGATCAGATTTTTGACAGCGGTAATTCCTGGTTTCTCTTTGCCTCATTCACCTGGGGAATCCTGACGATGCTGAGCCATCGCATCCAGAAAACGGTCCATTTTCTTGTCTACGGGTTTTACATCTATCTGTTCTGTTCGATTTATGCATTTGTTATGTCTCTGGCCAACGGTTCGCTCGGGCAGACTCCCGTCGAGCTCCCCTTCTGGCTGAATATGGCCTATATCTCCATCGCCGCCACTTCGCTGGCCACTACGGTCTATTTTCTCAGCGCCCGGGAACTGGGCAGCCGCTTGGCCAGTTCCTTTATTTTTACCGTTCCGGTCAGCGCTCTGATTTTCAGCTGGATTATTCTGGGTGAAGTGCCTGCGATCCATACTGTTGCCGGCGGGGCTTTGACCATTGCTGCCGTATCTGTGATCAACAGCAGTGCCGGAAAAGGGAGGCGTCAGTAGTTTTCGATTCTGACGATTCCCGATTTATTGAGCACCAGAACGTAGTGGCGCAGCTCTTTCTCCAGTTTGATCAGCATGTGGATTCTGTAGACCCTCGTCCCTCTGATTTTCTCCTGTTTCCCCTTTTCAAGCCTGTAAAGGGTTTCTTTCGGATCATCCATTTCCCTCAGCCAGTCATCTATCTGAAAGCGAATGATTTCGGTGAGCGATTCCAGCCTCTGATGGTTCCGGCGCAATTTTTCCGATTTGACTTTTATCGTTTTGCGATAGTGGATCACCGTATTGGGCGGGATGATTTTTCTCAAAGGGTTCAGCTGTCTGAATCTTTCGTTCCGTATTTCCCGGGAAAGTTTGCGGGGTTCCGTATAGTCGACCATGCCCGATGAGCGGCCCGCTCTGGTTTTCATGGCCGGGTCATAGAGAATAATCTGCTGATCTGTGGTCAGTCCCGGGAGGAGGTTTCCGAAAATGCTGCGGAGAGCCTCTTTGATTCTGTCCTTCATGATATAGGAAATGACCATGACAAGTATCCAGAGAGAACTGTTCCGAGGTGATATGTTTTCCGCCAGAATGGCGGCGATTACGGCGAAAAGCATGGCTGTTCCCGCCGCAGTCCCCGCGATGAGATGTCCGATCCGGTTCGGCGTCCGGCTGTACTGGCTGTTCATGTACATGGCGCTCTGGGACCATTTTTTCAGCATGCTCTCGCGGTAAGCCATTGTCTCGCCGCAATGGGAATCGTTTTTTCTGTAGAGGTAGGCGTAGTTCATCGATTCCCGGTACCGGACTTCGCTTTCGACCAGTTCCTCCATCAGATCCCTGATCTCCCTGTCCTTCTCATTGACGCAGCTGTTGAAGAGGCGGATAAACCCCTTTTCCGTTATGATGCTGATCGATTCGTCGGCCCAGCGGAGCGCTTCTCTGAGGGTTTCATCTATGTGCGGATCGAGAAAGCGGCTGTGGAGCTGCCGGAACCTCTCCAGGAAGGCCTTTATCGTCAGGAGCATCTTGAGCACGCTCTCTCTGTATATCTGTGAGAGATTCTCCTTTCTGATCTCCCGGCCTATAAGGTCGATGAAATTTCTGATTTCGGCTCTGTAGAGATTGCACAGCGTCTGCAGTTCATAGATGACCGTCCGGCGAAACCCCCGGTGCTCATCTCCGACCCTGTCGAGCAGGCTCTCTATACGCACCAGCGGGCTGAGATCGAAATCCGTATCGATCACCTTATCGAGGGGAATGAGGGGAGATGAAAAGCGTGTATAGATCTGCATGCTGTTCAGCACGTCGTTCCGGCTGATCCTCTTTTCATTGATGTGCAGATGGGGAGGGAAGAAGAAGTACAGGTCCATGGCTAGATCCGTATTCTTCTTTCTTCCCAGAGGGTAGAGGAGTTTCAGTTCCAGCTGTTTCCGGCTGTGCTTCCGTAAAGAGCACTGCAGATCCTTCAAATTACTTCTCCAGGATGTGAATCGAATTGGGGTCCATGGAGAAGAAGAGCTGCTCTCCCGTATCGGCTGTTATTTTCCGCATGGGGTTGTTTTCCGAAATTTCAAAGGTCTTCCCGAAAAGCGATACCTCGTATTCGTGATGGGAGCCCATAAAGACGCTCTTGGTCACTTCAGCCTTGAAGTCTTTCCCTCCTATGATGAACGATTCGGGACGAATCATGAATTTCACCTTGTCTCCCTCGATGTGGCCGGTTGTTTTTTCCGTCTCGTACCGAACGCCGTGGACATCGAGTATTACGGTCCCTTCTTTCTCTTCGGCGATTGTGCCGTCGAGGATATTGGCCCTTCCGATAAACTGGGCGACGAACTCGTTGACCGGTTTCTGATAGATTTCCCGGGGGGAGCCCATCTGCTGGATCATGCCGTCTTTCATAATCACGATCTTGTCGGAAAGTCCCATCGCCTCTTCCTGGTCGTGGGTGACGTAGATGGTGGAAATTCCCACCTGCTTCTGAATCTTTCTGATTTCGTCGCGCATGTGGAGTCTCAGTTTGGCATCCAGATTAGACAGGGGTTCGTCGAAGAGGAGGACCCCCGATTCCATGATCAGGGCTCTGGCCAGGGATACCCTCTGCTGCTGACCTCCCGACATTTCCGAGGGGACCCTGTGGGCGAAGTCTTTCATTTTCATCAGTTCCAGTATTTTATCGACTCTATCGCGTATTTCGCTTTTCGGGAGCTTCTGCAGCTTGAGGCCGTAGGAGATGTTGTCGTAGACGTTCAGGTGGGGGAAGAGGGCGTAGTTCTGGAAAACCATAGCCGTATCCCTTTTGTCGGGTGTCAGATTGGCGACGTTCTTTCCGCCGATGAGGATTTCTCCTTCCGTGGGAATTTCAAAACCGGCGAGCATTCTCAAGGTCGTGGTTTTGCCGCATCCCGAAGGTCCGAGAAGGCAGACGAACTCTCCCGGCTCCACGGTCAGATTGACATTGTCCACGGCTTTCACCTGGTCGTTTTTGTTGGTTATGAATGTCTTGGTCAGATTTTTCAGTTCGACTTTTATTTTTTCTCTCATTTTGTTACTCCTGGTCCGTGCTGATTCTGCTGATAAGGAATTTGATCAGTACCATAGTGATGCTGACAACGATGATCAGAATGGTGCAGTATGCCGAAGCCACGCCCATGCGGCCCACATCGATCTGGGCCATGATGGACGTTGTCAGCAGTTTATAGCGCGCCGATATTAGGAAGATAACCGTACTGACGAGGGTCATGCTTCTGGCGAAGGTAAAGATAAGTCCGTTGAGAAAGGCGTTTTTTATCATCGGAATTGTGACGCTTGTAAAAACTTTCCGGCTCGAGGCGCCCAGGACGCTGGCTGCTTCCTCTATGGAGGGATCTATCTGCTGCAGAGAGGTTATCCCCGAGCGGACCCCGACGGGCAGACTCCTGATGATAAAGGCCATGATGATGATGAAACCCGTTCCCGTTATAGGGGGGATAAGGGTGAAATTTCCGATGCCGTAGCTCTTGTTGTAGCTGATGACGTAGCCCAGCCCGATAATGGTCCCCGGTATCGCCAGGGCCATAATGGTTGTGAACTCGATAAAGGCTTTCCCGAAAAACTGTTTCCTGACTATGAGGAAGGCTATGATCATGGCCAGAATCCCCGATACCGGAGTGGCGATGGCGGCCAGGGTCGTCGTGGTGATGACCGGCTGGAACAGTTTCGGCTTGAAGATGTATTTGTAGTGCTCCAGGGTCGGCGTATAGTTAACTCCCCACAGCTTGACGAAAGAGCCGATGGGGATGAGGATGTACATCATTATGACGAAAAAGGTAAAAATGACGAGAATGACCGTCGCGGGGACAGTGATGCTCTTCTGGGAAATCAGGTCTCTGTGCCGCGAGACTTTTCCCGTTACCGTGACATAGGATTTCTGACTGACGTAGTATTTCTGCAGAACAAAAATCGATAGGGATATTGACAGCAGAATCATGGCCAGAGCGGTCGCCGTGCCGAACTGATAGTTGCCGATGCCCTCCTGGTAGATCTTCACGGCGACGGTGGTGAAGTTTCCTCCGATAACGACGGGATTGGCGAAGTCGGCGATGGACTGTATGAAAACGAGCAGAAAGGCATTAGCCAGGCCGGGAACCATAAGGGGAAGGGTTACCGATGTGAAGACTTTAAAGCGCGAAGCGCCTAAATCGCGGGAAGCTTCCTCGACCGATGGATCTATTCTCTGAAGCAGAGCCACGAGCATCATATAGGCAATGGGGAAAAAGCTGAGGGACTGAACCAGAACCAGGCCGTGAAAACCGTATATCTCCGCATCTCTGATTCCGAAAAGCCCTCTTGTGATAAGGCCGACTCTACCGAAAAGCAGTATGGCCGAAAGGGCGACGACGAAGGGTGGAGATATGATGGGTAGAATGGCTATGAAGTCGAAAATCTTTTTCATTCTGATTTTCATATAGGTTGTGACGTAGGCGAAAATAAAGCCCACGACGACCGAAATCGTAGCGGTCGTAACCCCCAGGATTATCGTGTTGATGAGAATCTTCATATTACCGTGCCGGGAGAATACGTCTTTATAGTTCTGCAGGATTCCCCGGCCGCCCGAATCCAGGCTCTCCATGATGATATTGTAGAGAGGGATAAGTATGAAAAAGAAGACCAGAGCCAGCGTAAAAAGGATTACGAAAAGCAAAGCCGGATCGTTTTTCAGGTTCCACAGCGTTTTCATGGAGCTGCGGAATTTCAGTCTTTTCGTATCGGACATGATACTCTCCTTGGGTTGAAAAAAGCCCTGCCTCGACAGCAGGGCTGACTGTGAAATTAACTTATTCTGTCGGTGCTGTCGTACTGGTTTCAACGCTGAAGCGCTCAACCAGTCTCTGTTTGTTTTCTCCGGCCCACTGGAAGTCGTAATTGATCAGCTTGGTGTCTTTGATCGGCATGGCTTCTTCGGGGGGGAGGGCGTCTTTATTGGTAAGGAACTGGAAGGATCCTACGGTTTTACCCATTTCCTGAACGTCTTTGGTGAGAACCCAGTCGATGAATTTTTTGGCGTTTTCCTGATCGGGGCCGCCTTTCAGCAGAGCGACACCGCCGATTTCATAACCTGTTCCTTCTGCAGGAGCGGAAATGATGATATCGGAGTAACCTTCTTTCTTGTATTTGATGGCGTCGTGGAGGAAGGTGATTCCCACGGTGGTTTCGCCCAGACCGGCCATTCTGCCGGGTGCTGTTCCCGATTTGGTGTACTGGCGTACCTGGGGGCTGAATTTCTTGAAGTATTCCATAGCCTGGTCTTCACCCATTATCTGAACGAGGGTGGCGAGCATGGTATAGGCTGTTCCCGATGATCCGGGATGGGCCACGACGATTTCCTGGTTGTATTCCGGTTTCAGGAAGTCAGCCCATGACGTGGGCATGGCCAGACCTTTCTCGGCCAGGATGGCTTTGTTTCCGACGAATCCGAGGTATCCGATATAGATTCCCGTCCAGACGCCGTTGGGATCTTTAAAGCCTTCTCTGATATTTACGGCTTCAGGAGAGACATAGTGCTCGATAATTCCCTCCTGGTCTGCCGCCACGATACCGTCGATGGGGCCGCCGTACCAGACGGAAGCTGTCATATTGTCTTTTTCCGCTTTCAGTCTTGCCAGGATTTCTCCGCTGCTCATTCTGACGAATTCGGTTTTAATTCCCGTCGCCGCTTCAAACTCTTCGGCGATCATGGCCGCGTGGTCTTCCTGAAGGCCGGCATAGAATGTCAGCGATCCGGGATCCGCTGCTCCCGATTCCTGTGCGCCCCCTGCAAAAAGGGTTCCGGCGGCAAAAATCATAACGGTTAGAATAATCAAACTTTTCTTAATCATTTTTCGCTCCTTTAATTTCTTTATTTCACAATAGAACGGCTTTTTGCCGTTGAAAACAGCTGCGTGTCAATTGTTACCCAATTGTTACGCCATTGTTACCGAATTGTCCCTTGTCGAAATTTTATTGTCGTGTTAATGAATAAGAACTCTTCCCGGTAGAAAATGGACAGATTTCTCAAATAGGTTAGAATTGATACTGATATGAAATGGCTCGGCTTAATCCGGAATTCTCTTATGGCTCTTACGGCTCTACTCTATCAGATCGTCCACTTTGAGGGGTATTCCGCCGGCTCATTCCCTGTTCTGTATGCCAATAGTCTTCTTATTCTGATCGAATTGATCTGCCTCCTCTCGGGAAAAACGAAGCTTCTGAATGGCCGCGCATACAGGGTTTTTGAGATTGCCGTAACCGGTTCCTATCTCTTTTTTCCCGGTGCAGTCTGGATGGCAGGCTATTCCTTCGCGCTGGCTGTCCTGTTCGCTCTCGATGAAGACAATACATCCCGGGCCTACCTCTACGGGTTGATGTTTTTTTCTTTCCTCTCGCTGGGATCGGGCCGCGTCTGGAGAGGCGAATCGGAAGAGCTCCTTTTCCTTGTGCCGCTGTTCCTCCTCTTTATTGTTCTTTCCAGGGCTCTGGAAGATGCTATCGGCCGGAAAAGGAAGGATTACAATTATCTGAAACAGCTGGTCGATAATAAAAACAAGCTTCTCTCCACGCTGACCCATGAGTTGAGAACACCGCTGGCGGTGATCAAAACATCGAACGAACTGGTTCTCGAGGAGAGGCCCGGTCCGATAAATGATACGCAGAGATCTCTGATTAACTCCTCGCTGGAAAATGCCGTCCGGCTCACATCCCTGGTGGAAAATATTCTTTCCCAGGTGAAAGTGGAATTCGCCTGGTTTTCCATGAAGAAGAAGCTGATTGATATCAGACCGATTATCAGAAAGGTCTCTCTGGATATGAAGCCCTATCTCGAAACAAAGAAACAGATCATCCGCTATAATTATCCGGGGCTTCTCTCGAAGACAATGGCTGATTCCCGGTGGATCCAGCAGGTTTTATTGAATCTGGTTCACAACGGAAGCAAGAACAGTCCCGTCGAATCGGAGCTGGAGATTACGGTGAAGGAAAACGAGCAGTGTATCGTCGTATCGGTGATCGACTGCGGCTCGGGCATCTCCAACCGGGAGATCTCCCATGTCTTTAATGAGTTTTACCAGTCCGAAGACCCCGCCAGGGACCTGAACGACGGAGCCGGGCTGGGACTGACCATCGTCCGCGATGTGGTGGATAAGCACGGCGGTGAGGTCTATATCAGTTCCATCCCCGAAAAGGGGACCGTGGTTTCCTTTACATTGCCGGTCTTCAAAGGAGTTTTTTTCTGAAAAGTTCGATTCTGGTCGTTGAGGACGATCCCCATCTCCTCTCCATTCTCAATTTTCTGCTGACAGACGAAGGGTATGCCGTGCGGACCAGTACGACCGGCGAGGAGGGGCTTGAGGTCATAAAAAAAGAGCATATTGATCTTGTTCTGCTCGACATCAATCTTCCCGGTATAGACGGTCTGGAAGTCTGCAACCGGATTAAAAGAACCGAGCATATCCCCGTTATCATCCTCAGCTGCCGCGATCAGGACAGCGATGTTATATCCGGTCTGGAGCTGGGAGCGGAAGATTATGTGCGAAAGCCCTTTAATCACAGAGAGCTGGTCCTCAGGATCAGCCGTCTTCTCGATAGAAAAGATCCGGCGGAAATGTCCGATTTTATCGAGACGGGCGAGCTCCTGATAAAAAAAGACCGGGAAGAAGTCTATTTCCGGGGTGAGAAACTGGCTCTGACTCCCATGGAGTATAAACTCCTTGAAGTTCTCGGAGAGAGGCTGGACTGGGTTTTATCCTGGCAGGTCCTTTTGAAGCGGGTCTGGGGATATGAAGAGTGGGACGGCGGAAGAGAGATGGTGAAAGTGAATATCCGCCGGCTGCGGAAAAAAATCGAACCGGACCCCTCGCTGCCGGTGTACCTTTTAACCGAGAGAGGGCGGGGTTACAAGCTGGCCCTGCATATGAAACATGAGTGAATACCTGAAACTGGAGGGGCTGACGAAAGTTTTCCCTGATAAAAACACCGGATCGATAAAAGCCGTTGATGACTTCAGCCTTGCGGTGGAGCGGGGGGAGTTCGTCACGCTTCTCGGCCCGTCGGGATGCGGCAAAACGACGATTTTGAGGATGCTGGCCGGATTCGAGACCCCGACCGGTGGAAAGATTTCTCTCAGGGGAAAAGATATAACAGGCATGCCTCCGTCGGAGCGTTCGATGACGATGGTTTTCCAGAGCTACGCCCTTTTTCCCCATTTGAATATCTATGACAATATCGCCTACGGTTTGAAAATACAGAAAAAAAGCCAGGACATTATACGAAACGAAGTGGCCATGGCCTGCCAGACCGTAAACCTGGTGGGGCTGGAAAAGCGCTTTCCCGGTCAATTGTCGGGCGGGCAGCAGCAGCGGGTCGCCCTGGCCAGGGCGCTGGTCGTGAAGCCGGAGATCATTCTCTTCGACGAGCCCCTGTCCAATCTCGATCTGAAGCTGAGAGCCCGGACCAGAATGGAAATCAAAAGAGTCCAGAATATGCTGGGCATTACGGTCATATATGTGACCCACGATCAGTCTGAAGCGCTGAGCATGTCGGACCGGCTTGTGGTCATGAACCGGGGGAAAGCCATACAATGCGGCACTCCCGAAGAGGTTTACTGCCGGCCCGACAATATTTTCACGGCCGATTTTCTGGGCAATGCCAATTTTATCGGGGCTTCCGTCGAGGAAGTCGATGAGCATAGAGTGACGGTCCGCGTTCAGAATAAACATATTGTCATCCGCGATCTGGCCGGGGATTTTACCGAAGGGGAGGACGTGCATCTGGCCATCAGGCCCGAATCGGTCGAGATAAGTTCTGAGCCTTCGGACTTTACCGGAACGGTCGATGTCTCCTCTTTCCTGGGGGCGGAAACGGAATACCGGATCGAGTTTGACGGGAGCTTTATCAAAGTCAATCAGTCCAACAGAAACGAACCGGCCCGGCTCTACCGGACCGGTGAAAAGGTCTATCTGAAGTTCGCGAAAGATCAGTTCCGGATTTACAAGACCTGACTTATTTTTGCAGGAAGAGGGATAACCCCTTAATCAGCCGGCCGTTCATCATCATGATCAGCCCCTCCAGTTTGCTCTCTGGAAACATCTCTCCTCCCAGCAGCGTCAGGCTCCGCAGGGGCATCTCCTGAACCATGCTTTCCACCATGAGGCTTGTCGATTCATCCATCTCTCCGAAAATTTTGGAGATCTCTTTTGTCAGAACTTTTCTGACCTGCCTGCCCAGAAGCGTTGTGCTGATATCGGCGACGGTCGAATTCCGGTGAAATGGTTTGAGCGGCGGAGCCGTCGGTATTTTCCGATCCAGAAGCACTTCGAATTCCTCATCGCTGATCCGGTCTATCGATGAGGGTTTGGATTTGTAGAGTCTGTCGACCTCCGATTCCGCTGCTGTAAATCCGGATTGGACCTGAACCGTTTCCTTAAGTCTGATATCTCTTGAGGAAGAACCGATAAGAATCTCGAAATCTCCCGACTCTATCTGCCAGTCCCGGCTCTCTCTGTCGTAGAAGGCGAAACTCCTCTTATCAAGAGTCAGAGACACTTCTTTCTCCTCCCCCGGAGCCAGTTCGATTTTCTCGAATCCCTTCAGTTCTTTTTCCGGGCGGTAGACCGAAGATTCAATATCCCGAACATAGAGCTGAATGACTTCTTTACCGGCGCGGTCTCCCCTGTTTTTCACTTTACATGATACGGTCAGGGAGTCTCCTTCGGCTATA
>JAFGXR010000013.1 GCA_016936555.1 Spirochaetales bacterium
AATGTGTTCTTTCAGCAGAGGATCGTTTCTCGTTTCAGCCATACCTGTCCTGACAGTCCAGTCGGTCACACGACCGACTGGATACAGTATCATGCCGGAACGTACTTATGTCAAGCAGAAATAGAGCAGCTGCTCAGTGAATGGCCGTGTATTCCAGAAGCCTGGATTCCGTTGTCCGTCTGTACCGGCCGTTCTCATACTCCAGAATGTTGAGAGCCAGATTCTTCGAATGGAAAAAACGGTTGGCCGAGGGTCGCATCCCTTCGGCATAGGCGAGCATTTTATTAATCGTACCGCCATGACTGACGATCAGGATCTTCTTGCCGGGATGAGCTGCGGTAATTTCCCTGAGAGCCGTGACGGTTCTCTTGTGGAACTGATTGTGGCTCTCCCCTCCGGGTATGACAAAATCGGGATCATCCTGCCGGTATTCCTCATAGATTTCGGGCATCTCTCTTTCGATGTAATCCCAGCTTTTTTTCTGAAAAACACCGAAATTCATTTCCCTGAGACCTTCGTGTATATGAATCTCTTTATCGAGGTCCGCCGTCAGAATCCTGGCGGTTGTCAGAGCCCGTTCCTGATCGCTGCTGTAAACCACATCGGGACCGAGCTCCGTAATTTCAGGCCTGAAAGCCTCAGTCTCGGCAATTCCCTCTTCAGTCAGGGGACTGGCCAGCTGCCCCTGCAGCAGCCCGAGGCGGTTCCATTCCGTCTGCCCGTGACGGACGATGTACAAAGTCGTTTTCATACTCAGGATCATAACGCAGATCCGGTAAAGATAAAACCTCAGGACATCGGACACAGGAAAATGTACTACAAAAATAAACAGTTTCAAAGAGAATTTCAGGAGGTTATTGTTGAGACGGAATTGATTCCGCCCCTCATCCCCGGCCCTTCTCCCGGACAGGCTGTATGAAAATTAGGAGATTGCCTTTACCAACCCTCACCCCCGTCCCCTCTCCCACGAGGAGAGGGGAGTTATGAAAGCCGGTTCCTGACCTCAATATTCGGGCTGGTCGGTAACAACTTCCCAGAGGTCCAATAGACTCAATGTAGAGGTCAGCAAAAGATCACTGATGTGCGCCGGTGCCGGAGATGGGCTTCATGGTCGTGCGGTACTCCGCATAGAGCTCGCTCATATGCTGGACTTTCGCCATAATCTCATCGGGTTTCGTTCCATCGACAAAATCGTGAATCTTATAATTCTCTTTCAGCACTCTTCCGCTTGCCACAACTGTGGAAATCTCGCTTCCGTTGGCTGCCCAGATGACATTCTCCATAACATTATCGAGCCGGGTGGGAATCATATTGGGCTGATTCAGGTCGAGGAGAACAAAATCAGCCTGTCTTCCGGGACTCAGTTCGCCCTGGTTCTTTCTGAGAATGGAAGAAGGTGTGACTGTAATCATTTCAAGAAGCTTTTCCGATTTGAGAAGCGTCGCGTCCTGATGGAAAGCCTTCTGATACTGGGCGGCAGCCCGTGCGGCGGCGATGATATTCTGGTTGTCGGCCGAACCGGATCCGTCTGTGGATATGGCCACGGGTATTCCCATTTTCATCATTTCGATTACAGGAGGCATTCCCGACCCTAAAATAGTGTTGGCAAGGGGATTGTGGACGATTTTCGTTCCGGTTTTCGCCAGGATTTCCAGATCCTCGGGAATACAGTTGACCTGATGGGCCAGCACGCTGTTCTCATCGAGAATGCCGATGGAATCGGCATACTGAACGGGAGTCATCCCAGGCTCGATTTCCTTTTTAAACCAGGCCGTGGTTTTCGGTTCTTCGGAACTGTGAATATGGAAAAGAGTGTCGTTTTCCCGCGCCCAGGCTTTGAGCGGCACGAGCACTTTCCGGCTGTTGGAAAAAAGCTGGTCCGGTCCGGGACAGAAGGAAGTCCTTTTAAGCCCTTCGATTTTCGAAGCTCTCTGCAAACGTCCCACCGCCTCTTCGGGCGTATCGAGCAGGGCTTCGTAGTAAAAGCGGTCCTGCCCTCCAATGGCGACGATCATGGTCGTTCCGGCCGCTTCATTAGCCAATGCGATTTCCGCCGCGTGGTATTTGCTGTGGTTGCAGTGATGGACCATGCTGGTCGTAATGCCGTAATTGATATCGGCGACGCGGGCCATCAGATAGGTCAGCAGCTGGGGAGACATGCCAAGTTCCTTCGTCAGCATTTCGCCCTTATCATTAATATAGCCGGTAAAGGGATTGACGGCCATATCGAGCCAGTCTGTCAGAGGGACATCCTTGGCGATACCGATGAGCGGCTGTTCGTGATCATGACCGTGGGCTTTCACGAAACCGGGCATCATGACCGTGTTCAACCGGGGAACATCCGATGCAAGGGCTTTGCCGGGGTTTCCTTCGTAACCCAGAATTCTGAGGCTGGTACCGTACTTTTTCAGAATGACTTCGCCTTTTTTTTCAGACCAGGCGCCCACTTCGACGATCTCATCGCCTTCGGTCAGAATGTAACCGTCCTCGATTCTCTCGGCTCTGTTTTTTTCGCTTAGGGGGATAACAAACCTGCTTCTGCAGAGTATTTGATTGTGTTCAGACATAAAATATCCTCACTCCGTATAGTATTTCCCTGATTGTTTTTTCAGAATAATAATACTGAAGGGTGGGAGACCAATTTAATGTTACAACCGAACCGGCCTGAAGTCAAACCTATTGTATGACAAACAGACCTTTGTCAGTAAAGCGAGAAATAAAAAAATCATTTTCTCTTCGTCCGGGAAAAAATAGCTTATATTGTATAGTGAATATTTGAATCATGGAGATCAGAGATATGCCTGTTAAATCCAATGGTATAAATTATGAGGTATTTCCCGGAGAACCGCTCCCCTTCGGAGCCACTGTGCAGGGTAGTGGCGTCAATTTTGCCGTACTGAGCCGCCATGCCACATCAGTCACACTTCTGCTTTTCGACCGGGCCGACAACTATGTCCCGATCGCTGAGCTGGTTCTCGATCCCTACCTGAACAAGACCGGCGATGTCTGGCATATCCGCATGGAGGGACTCGGGGAAGGGACCCATTATCTCTACAGGGTCGACGGCCCCTATGATCCCGAAAAAGGCCACAGGTTCAACCGGTTCAAAGTCCTTCTTGACCCCTACTGCAAGGCCATATCGACTCACGATTCCATTAATCTGGACAAGGCCAGAGGTTACGACTGGGACTCGGAAGACAGGGATCTCTCCTTCAGCGAATATGACGATATCATGCATATGCCCAAATCTCTGGTCGTCTGTGACGATTTCGACTGGCAGGGGGACCGCCCCCTTAATTTTCCTCTCCGCCATAGCATCATCTACGAAACCCACGTCGCCGGGCTGACCAAAGACCCCTCCTCGGGAGTCTCCCACCCCGGAACCTATAAAGGGGTGACCGAAATGATCCCCTACTTCAAAGAACTGGGAATCACCAGCCTTGAGTTTCTGCCCATTATGGAATACGACCATATGAGTTTCACCCGGGTGAATCCCATGACCGATGAGCACCTGGAAAACTACTGGGGCTACGATCCCATAGCCTTTTTCGCCCCCAACAGCCGATACGCATCCGACTCAAAGGGGGCCCAGGTCAGAGAATTCAAGGAGATGGTCCGGGAACTTCACAAGGAAGGACTTGAAGTGATACTCGATGTGGTTTTCAACCACACGGGAGAGGGAAGCGAACTGGGCCCGACCCTCTCGTTAAGAGGGTGGGACAATGAAATCTACTATATCCTGGCCGATGACAAGCGCTATTACATGAACTACTCGGGCTGCGGCAACACGATGAACTGCAACCACCCCATCGTCAGGACCATGATCCGCAACTGTCTGCACTACTGGGTCATCGAAATGCATGTCGACGGATTCAGATTCGACCTCGGCTCGATTCTGGGAAGAGACCGGTACGGGAATCTTATGGAAAATCCGCCCATTCTCGAAGGGATCGCCGAAGACCCTGTTCTCAGGAACACGAAGATCATAGCCGAAGCCTGGGACGCCGGCGGAGCCTATCAGGTCGGCTCCTTTCCCGGCGGCCGCTGGGCCGAATGGAACGACCGCTTCCGCGATGATGTAAGGGGGTTCTGGAGGGGAGATAAGGGAAAGACCCGTGTCCTGGCTACACGGCTGACAGGCAGTTCCGACCTCTATCTCAGAGACGGTAGAAAACCCTTCCACAGCATCAATTTCATTACATCCCACGACGGGTTCACACTCTGGGACCTTGTCAGTTACAACAGAAAGCACAATGAGGCCAACGGAGAGGACAACCGCGACGGAAGCGACAACAATATCAGCTACAACCACGGGGAGGAGGGAGTGACCCACGACCCCGCCATCAACGATCTGAGGAAAAGGCAGGCCAGGAACTTCCTGACGACCCTGATGCTCTCCCTGGGGACTCCCATGATTCTGGGAGGGGACGAATTTCTGCGGACCCAGGGCGGGAACAATAATGCCTACTGCCAGAACAACAAGGTTTCGTGGTTCGACTGGGACAGAAAAAAGGAAAATCAGGACAATTTCACCTTCCTGAAAAGGCTTATCAAATTCCGCAAGCGCCACCCCGCCCTGCACAGACCGGAGTTCTTTCTGGGAATCGATACGACCTTCAACGCCATTCCCGATATTACCTGGTACAACTGCGAGGGAGACCCGCCGGTATGGGAGGATATGAAGCACTGTCTGGCTTACCGCCTCGACGGGACAGAGGCCGAAATCGAAGCCGACAAGGATGATAATGACTTTTACATTATGTTCAACGGCAGCGATACCGACAGCGAATTCAAGATAAAAACCCCTCCCCCCCCGGGAACCAAGTGGTTCAGAGCTATCGATACGGCCATTGAGGGAGAAGAATCCATAACTCTCTTCGGGGATGAAGAGATTCTGAAAAATCAGAAATCCTACCATGTATCGGCAAAATCCGTTGTTGTCCTTATCTCGAGGGTTGTTTGAGGCAGGTTCTCTGGACTAGCCCGTTTTATAAAGGTACCATGGCTTCATGAAGAGAATAAAAGCCTGTTTTTTTGATATCGACGGGACTCTTGTCCGTTCTGATCACACCATTTCCCGGCCAGTCATTGAGGCGGTACAGCGTCTGGAGGAGGAAGGTGTGGCTCCGGTTATCGCAACCGGAAGAAGCTATGAAGCCCTGCTCCCCGTCAAAGAGGCGCTGGGAATTCACAGCCCCCTTATCTGCTACAACGGAGCGATGATCGTCGACGGCAGAGACGGAAAAGTGCTGAAACATCACACCCTACCGGAAAAGGAAGCCAGAGCCGTCATACAGATGGCCCGGCAGCTGGATTACCACATTCTCGCTTACCGGAGCGGGGAATTGATTTATGAAAAAAACCGCAGGGAAGTGGATGAGTATTTCGATCGGATCAAGCTGGAGGGAAAAGTCGTCGATTTCGATAAAATAGAGGAACTGAATCTGACCAAATGCCTGATGATCGCCGACCATGAGAAACTTCTTCCCGTCAAAGATGAGATTCTGGCCAGATACCCCGATAAACTGAATGCCTTCAACTCCGATCCGCGCTTTCTCGAAATTGTACCCGAAGGGATCGATAAAGCCGGCGCCGTCCGGGAGGTCATGGACCTTCTGGGAGGAACAGTGGAGGAATCCATGGCCATGGGTGACGGATTCAACGACCTTCCCATGCTGGAAGCTGTTCGCTGGGGCGTTGTCATGGCAAACGCGCTGCCTGCCCTGAGAGGAAAATTCCCCCCGGAGAGAACAGCCCCCCACTGCGATGAAGACGGTGTGGCTCTGTATCTGGCCGATTTTTTCAAATGGGAAGAGCGATAACGGTCAGTCCGTTTTCTCCGTTACCGAATTGGACATAACTTTTCAGCTCATGGAAATAATAGGAATTGACGGCGCAGAGGATGGCATCCATCCGGTCCTCCGCGTCCTTGTATTCTTTTTTTGTCCGGATCCCTTCCGGATCGGGAATGGCGCCGGAAAACCCAAGAGCTTCCAGAGCTTCTTTCAGAACGATAAAATTCCTTTTCAACTCCAGCAGGCTGAGCGACGAGCTGATTTTGTACTTTCTGTGCGAGATAAGGGGAAAAAGGCTCTGAATTATAGCCGTCGGAAAGGTCTCCACAATAGATTTTCCCAGTATTAATCCGTTTGTCCCATTGAGGGCCTGCAGAAGTTCCGCTCCCCGGACTCCTCCGTAATGGCGGTTCATATAATCAATAGATGTGGCAAATACTTTCAGATACCGGCCGTTAAAGGGATATCTCATCAATTCTGAATCGCAGGCACGCCCTCCCCTTTCATTGAAAACCTGAAGAGGACTGTCTACGGACAGGATGACATCATCTTCCAGAGAAGCAATGAAGCGGGAGATTTCGCTGTCCTGCCATGGAGGCACGGAACAATGGATAATAGCGCGTTCGTCATTGATGACTGCGATCCCCGACGGGTTTCCCGCCTTCCATGCGAGATCGATTCCTGCATAGAGCATTTACCGGACCGGCTCTTTCCGACGCTTGTAGTAAATGCGCACCGGAACCTGTTCCATGAAAACAGCATCTTTCCCGTAAAGAAATCCGTTTTTCTCAGCGACCCGGATCGAAGCGGTATTCTCTTCTTCGATAATGGAAATGAGCCGGGGAAAACCGAGAGTGCAAAACCCGTAATCTGCCGCCGCGGCTGCCGCTTCGGTCGCCAGCCCCCTGCCCCAGTAGGCGGGATCGAGATCATCAATCGCAAACTGCCGGAGCACCAATCGCTCAGTTTCAATTCTCATGGGCGGATTATATCATTTCGGAAAAGTGCTTTACAATCGTTTCTATCCGAAGTATCAATAGAATATGTTTGAAAGAAGTATCATATCTCAGGGACATCTTATCGACTCGGGAATTATGTCGAAGATTCTCAATCTCATTATCGATGAAAAAGCCGATTACAAGATAATCGATTTCACTATAGGAAAAAAGCAGGACGAAATTTCCTATCTGGAAATTCTCCTGATCTGCGATACCGCCGAAAAGCTGCACAGCCTTACGGAGAAGCTTGTCATGCTGGGAGCCTGGGAGAAAGGGGCGACCGAACCGGTTTTCAGGGAAGCGGAAAAAGACGGCTCCGTTCCTCCCGATTTCTATTCGACATCCAACCACAGGACGGAAGTCTACTATCAGGGAGAGTGGCATAAAGTAGCGAAACAGCGTATGGACGCCATGATACGGAAAACCTCTTCCGGTTTCGAATGCATCAAATTGCGAGACGTGCGGAAGGGTGACCCGATTCTCTGCGGTAGCGATTCGGTCAGACTCTTCCCCCCCGATGCCCAGAGACAGTCCGAAGGCTTCGGATTTATGACCAATGATGTATCCTCGGAGAGAAGCGATAACATAGCCGTTCGCAAAGTGGCCAAAACCCTGAAGGAGATGAAAGCGGCGGGCAAAAAAGCCGTTGTCGTAGCCGGTCCGGTCGTTATTCACACTGGCGGAGCCGGCGCGCTGGCTGCACTGATCCGCGAGGGATACATTCAGGGATTCCTGGGCGGGAATGCCGTAGCGGTTCATGACCTGGAATCGCAATTTTACGGGACATCTCTCGGCGTCGATCTGACTACGGGCAAACCGACTCACGGCGGACACTACCATCATATGCGGGCCATAAACAAGATCAATACATACGGATCGATCAGAGCTGCGATTGATGCCGGCGAACTGAAAGACGGGCTTATGTACGAAGTGGTCAGATCGGGGATACCCTTCTGTCTGGCGGGATCGATCCGAGACGACGGCCCTCTCCCCGAAACGGTGATGGATATGATCGAAGCCCAGAATCTCTACAGCGACATCATCAGGGGGACCGATATGCTTCTGATGCTGTCGACCATGCTCCACTCCATCGGAGCCGGGAATATGACGCCGTCCTGGGTCAAAACCATCTGCGTCGACATAAACCCGGCGGTTGTGACCAAATTGTCGGACCGGGGAACCGGTCAGGCTGTGGGTATCGTCAGTGATGTGGGATTGTTTCTCAGGACACTGGCCCTGGAGATGGGTCTTGATTTCAGCGATTAATCAACGCCTTTTTTAAACCATTTTTTTTCGCCGTATATCTTCTTCATGCAATCGGGACAGATGCCGTGGGTAAATGAGACATCGGAATGTTTCTCAATATAGGATTCGAGCTGATTCCAGTACCCTTTGTCATCCCTTATTTTCTTGCAGGATGAGCAGATCGGAATCAGACCGCCCATGGTCCGGATCTGGTCGAGAGCATCCTGCAGCTCGCTTATGAGTTTTTCCTTTTCCAGTTCCGCCTTCTTCTCCGAAGTGATATCCCTGATTGAACCGAAAATCCGGGAAACCTGTCCTTTCCGGTCTGTTTCGGTCCGGCTTTTCAACCAGATCCATTTCTCGGCACCGTCTGAAGCGATAATGGGAAACTGAATAATTTCCCCCGCCCCTTCCATAAGGCGGTTTATCTTCTCGGTAAAAAAACTGCGGAAATCCTCCCGGACATAATCTGTAATATTTTCCAGAGTCAGAGCATCCGATTCTTCCTTCATGGCGAAGATTCTAGCCGTTTCTTCGGGAATTATAAGCTTACCGGTTCCCGTGAGATATTCCCACCAGCCCGATTGTCCCAGACTCTGGGCCATTTTCAGCCTGTCCGTATAGTTATTGATGACGGCATTGATATTGATTTCGAATCTGAAGAGAACGAAGAAAAAGACCGCAACCAGAAAGGTTATGAAAATGATGAAATAACGGATTCCCTTTGAAACGTTATTTCCGATTTTCGCGTATTCCCCGGCGATGAGGCTGTCCAGATCATCGAGATAAACGCCTGTAGCGATAACCCAATTGAAATCCTTATAGAGCTTGCCGTAGGAAAGTTTGTGTGATATCTCATCGGAATTCATCTTCTTGAAATAATAGTCCAGGAAGACTTCGCCGTCGGCTTTTATCCCTTCGAGTTCCTTAAGATAGGGTTTATTGCCCTTAATATCTGTTATGTCCGTGGAGAGGAGCAACCCCTCGGTTTCGGGAAGATTGGGATGTACCAGTCTGACAGCATAATCTTTCCCGCCGCTGTAATCGAGAATGTGGTTAATCCAGATATATTCATTGCCGGGAAGAGTTTTGTTTCTGACAATATTTACACTCTCACTGCGGATAATGCTGTCATAATCCTCGCGGAGGACATAGACGGAGAGAGTTATATCATCATAAATATCTGTTTCGGAATAAATGGATGAAGCTTTTTCAGTAATTTCGAGATCTCCATCGGAAGCACCGGCTGAAGTATAGAGAACTTCATTCCTGTAAAAGACTGAATAGGAAAAATTGTCCTGGCAGAACCTTTCGATATAATTGCCTAGATCTGAGGCGGCGATCAGCGCGGTTTTCCCGCCGTATACGGTCCTGAGAAGAAGGGCTGCATTCTGAGAAAGGTTTGCAGCCCGCCAGCGGTAGTCCTGTTCAAGAAAAGCAATGGAATTCTCGATATCATTCATACAGCCGGAGACAACAGACTCAAGATATGTTTTCTTCTGATCGCCTATGCTTTCAGACAGGATTTGGAGATTTTCAACGGACTGTTTTTTTAGATTGAGAATGAAAAGGGATGCCTGAACGAGAGCGGCTATTACAAAGATTGTCAGAGTGATACCGTAAAACTTCTTCCTGACTTTCCGCTGATCATATAAATTCATAAGACCTCTTCGAATTATTTTGTATAAGTATAATCCAAAGAGGTCTTCTGTGTTTAAAATCTTAAAGCTCTATGCCGAAATACTGCTCGGCATTTTTAAAGCAGATCCCCTCGACGATCTCGCCCAGACGCTTTTCGTCATCGGGGTATTCTCCGTTCTCCACCCAGTTCCCGAGAATATTGCAGAGGATTCTCCTGAAATACTCATGGCGGGGAAAACTTAGAAAGCTTCGCGAATCGGTGAGCATTCCCACGAATTTCGAAAGAAGGCCGAGGTTGGCCAGCGCTTTTATCTGGGATTCCATTCCGTCCCGCTGATCATTGAACCACCAGCCGCTGCCGAACTGGATCTTACCGGCGGTTCTGCCGTCCTGAAAGTTCCCGATCATGGTCCCGATCGTATAATTATCCGAAGGATTCAGAACGTAGAGTATGGTTTTGGGCAGTCCGCCGCTGGAGGTTACCTTATCGAGAAACCGCGACAGCTTCCAGGCAATCGGTCCGTCGGCGATCGAGTCAAAACCCGTATCGGGTCCCAGAGTCGCCAGTCCGGCGCTATTGTTATTTCTCAGAGCTCCCATGTGGATCTGCATGGTCCATCCCTTTTCCCGGTTCATCTTCGCCAGCTCCGCGAGAACGGCTGTCTGCAGTTTTTCCACCTGTATATCCGTCAGGGGATCGACTCCCAGAAGGAGATCTTTAAAAATCTCCTCCAGCTCGTCTTTAGTGGATTCTGCGTAAATACTTGTCGTCAGAGCATGATCGGACAGACGGCCGCCCAGGTGATGGAAGTAGGCATGTCTGTTTTCCAGCGCCTCGATCAGATCATCGTATTTATTGATTTTTACACCCGATACTTCGGATAGCTTCTTCATGTAAATCATGAAATCCCCCCGGTTGCCGAAAGCCAGGGCTTTATCGGGACGGAAGGTGGGAAGCACTTTTACGGGACAGTCCCCTTCCGTGAGGATAGAGGTGTGATATTCCAGCGAATCGACAGGATCGTCTGTTGTGCAGACGGCTTTGACATGGGACCGGATCAGATAATCCCGGGCGCCCATGGGCTTTTCCGCCAGCTGCCTTTCCGCTTCGGCCCAGATCTCTCCGGCCGTTTCCTCAGAGAGAAGAGTTGTGATATTGAAGTATCTCTGCAGCTCCAGATGGGTCCAGTGGTAGAGCGGATTTCCGATGGTATAGGGAATCATCCGGGCGTAGGCTTCGAATTTCTCATAGGGAGAAGCGTCACCCGTCACATATTTCTCATCGATCCCGAAAGAGCGCATGGCCCGCCATTTGTAGTGGTCACCGGTCAGCCAGATTTCATAGAGATTGTGGAAGCGGCTGTTCTCGGCGATCTGTCCGGGAGGAAGATGACAATGGTAATCGAAAATGGGCATGGGCGCCGCATATTTGTGATACAGTGTCCTGGCCGTTTCCGTTTCCAGAAGAAAGTCTTTATCCATAAAAGGCTTCATTAGAGTACACTCCTCTTAAATGTTGTCGATAAGGTAGCCGCCGTCCACAGGGATGGTGACGCCTGTAACAAAACCCGAAGCTTCCCTGTCAGCCAGAAAGACAAGAGTCCCGTTGAGTTCTGAAATATCTCCGAAACGGCCGAAAGGCGTATGATCAATTATCTGTTTGCCTCTTGCCGAAAGTACGTCTTTTTCGAAATCGTCATAGAGCAGATCGCGGTTCTGGTTACCGACGAAGAACCCAGGTGCGATTCCGTTGACCCGGATTCCTGCAGAAGCGAACTCTTTCGCCAGTCCCGCCGTGAGATTCATAACTCCGGCTTTTGAAGCCGCATAAGCCCAGACACCGGAAAGAGGCAGATAAGAGGCCATGGAAGCGATGTTGATGATGTTTCCCTTAATGCCTTCGGCGATCCAGATTTTCACCATATGTTTAGTGGGAACGACGAGTCCGCCGAGCAGATTCATTTTCACCACTTCTTCGAAAATATCCACATCGACTTCCGTAAAAGGGGCTTTCCCTTTATTTCCTCCTGCAGCGTTAACCAGAAGTGTCGGCATTCCCACTTCCTTTCTGATGGCATCGATGGTGGCGGCCATCTGAGCTTCATCGGAAGCATCGCACTGATATCCGAAGAGAACATCTTTCAGTCCCGTTCTGGCCTCGATCTCCTTAGCCGCTTCGGATACGGGTTTTGTTTTTCCCCGGCCCAGAATGACAACTTTTGCTCCGGAATTGCATAGAGCTTCTGCAAAAGAAGCGCCGATAGCTCCGGTTCCGCCGGTAATGACAGCAATTTCCTTACTTAAATTTCCCATATTCATATCCTTTCCTATGATTTTTCCGCAGTTGATAAATCTTTCGTTAGTTTTCTTAAATGATAATAAATCGAAACCCTTTATTATGGCAAGAAGATTACGGTTTATTTTCTATTTCGAAGCGATTCGAAACTTTTCTCTTTACAAAAAGAGAGGTATGACGTATTTTTTAAATTGCGATATTATTCGTTAAATGAAACTAAAGGAAAGCGGAGATACTATGCTGTATTACGAAAAAGGAGCTCCCGGGCTCTCACTTTCAGACGATGATCTGGCGCAGGGACTCAGGGAGGCCCTCGATAAAGCGGCACCGGAGGAAAGGACGTCCAAAGTGCTTGTTCTGCCCCCGGATATCACACGTTTCCACTCCCGAGCGGGAGTTCTCACACTGGCCGCCAGGGATTATTACCAAGAAAAGCTGACCGATGTGATGCCCGCTCTCGGTACCCACTACCCTATGACCGAAGAGGAACTGGATGAAATGTTCCCGGGACTGGACCACGATCTTATCCGCCCCCATCAATGGCGAACCGATGTAGTCACTCTCGGACAGGTTCCTTCCGAATATATAGAAGAGATCAGCGGGGGCAAAGTTTCTTTCAGCTGGCCGGCCCAGGTGAACAGGCTCCTTGCAGAAGGCGGCCATGATCTGATTCTATCGATCGGGCAGGTCGTTCCCCATGAAGTCATCGGCTTCGCCAATCACAATAAAAACATCTTCGTCGGCACCGGCGGTTCGGAAGGGATTCACAAGTCCCACTTTCTGGGAGCGGCTTACGGCATGGAGCGGATCATGGGACAGGCCGACAGCCCCGTGAGAAAAGTGCTCAATTACGCCAGCGAGCATTTCGCCGCAGATCTGCCGATCCTCTATGCCCTGACCGTAGTATCGCCCGACGAAAGCGGAAAACTCCATGTTAGAGGACTCTACATAGGGAACGGATTCGAGTGCTTTGAAAAAGCAGCCGCCTTAAGCAAGGAAGTCAATTTCACACCCGTTGAAAAACCACTGCAGAAAGTCGTTGTCTATCTCGATCCCAAAGAATTCAGAAGCACCTGGCTCGGAAACAAATCGGTCTACCGGACACGGATGGCCATTGCTGACGGGGGAGAACTGATTGTCATAGCTCCCGGACTGAAGGAGTTCGGCGAAGACAGGCAGATCGATGCCCTTATAAGAAAATACGGCTATTTCACAACCGGGGAAACTCTCCGGAAAGTAGCTGAAAATGAAGATCTGAGCAGCAACCTCTCGGCAGCGGCGCACCTGATCCACGGTTCCAGCGAAGGGCGATTTAAAATAACCTATGCTCCCGGACATCTGACAAAAGAGGAAATTGAGTCGGTCGGTTATGAATACGCGGACCTCGCCGAAATGGAAGCCCTCTACCAGATTGAAGAGAAAACGACGGGATTCCAGAAAGATGCCAAGGGAGAAGAATTCTACTATATCCAGAATCCCGCGCTGGGATTGTGGTCGAGCAAATAAAATATCAGGAAAGAGATAAGGAGAATAGATAATGAAGAAAGCGGATATCGGACTGATCGGTCTGGCGGTAATGGGTCAGAACCTCGTTCTGAATATGGCGGATAACGGTTACACAGTAGCCGTATACAACAGAACAACACAGAAAATGACCGACTTTATCGAAGGGCCGGCCAAAGGATACGGCAATATTATCGGGGCGGAATCCATCGAGGATTTTATCGCTCAGCTCGAAAGACCGAGACGGGTCATGCTTATGGTTAAGGCCGGAGAAGTGGTCGACAAGTTCATCGAAACCGTCCTCCCCCATCTGGAAGAAGGCGATATTATCATCGACGGCGGAAACAGCCACTTCCCCGACTCCAACAGACGGACAAAAGAACTGGCGGAGAAAGGCATACACTTTATCGGAACAGGTGTGTCCGGCGGAGAAGAAGGAGCCAGAAGAGGCCCCAGCATCATGCCCGGCGGAAACGAAAAAGCCTGGCCCCATGTCAAACCGGTTTTCCAGGCCATCAGCGCCAAAACGGAAAGCGGCGAAGCCTGCTGCGACTGGGTCGGCAACGACGGCGCGGGACACTATGTGAAAATGGTTCACAACGGAATCGAATACGGCGATATGCAGCTGATTACAGAAGCCTATCAGCTCCTTCACGAAGGGGTCGGCATGAACTACGACGAAATGCATAAAGTTTTTGCCGACTACAACGAAGGACCTCTCGATTCCTACCTGATCGAAATAACCAGAGATATTCTGGCTTTCAGAGATGAAGCGGGAGAACCTCTTGTTGAAAAGATCCTCGATACAGCCGGCCAGAAAGGTACGGGAAAATGGACGGGAATCAGCGCCCTGGATCTGGGAATGCCCGTTACGCTGATCGGCGAATCGGTTTTCGCCCGCTGTCTTTCCGCTCTCAAAGATGAAAGAGTCGCCGCATCTAAAAAGATCAAGGGACCGGACGTCACGTTCTCCGGAGATAAAGATGAGTTTGTCAAAGATCTGGAACAGGCTCTCCTCTTTGCCAAGATCATCTCCTACGCCCAGGGTTTTATGCTGATGAAAGAAGCGGCTAAAGAATACAGCTGGAAACTGAACTACGGAGCCATCGCTCTGATGTGGAGAGGCGGCTGCATCATCCGTTCGGTTTTCCTGGGGAAAATCAAGGAGGCCTTCGACAAGAATCCCGACCTGTCCAATCTGATTATGGATGACTACTTCGGCGATATTCTGCAGAAAGCCCAGAGCTCCCTGAGAAAAGTCGTGACGGCGGCCGTGACACTGGGAATACCTGTTCCGACTCTTTCCACCGCCCTGGCCTTCTTCGACGGCTACCGTTCGGAAAGACTTCCCGCCAACCTCCTTCAGGCACAGAGGGACTATTTCGGAGCCCATACATACGAAAGGACCGATAAACCGAGAGGAGAATTCTTCCATACGAACTGGACGGGAACAGGCGGAAACGTATCTTCGACGACCTACGAGGTTTAGGAGATGGCCCACAACCCGAGACTGGATACCATTCTCAACCTGATTCACACCTACCGGCAGATATCCGTGACAGAACTGACGGAAAGACTGGGTGTGTCTCAGGTGACGATCCGGAAAGATCTGACGAGACTGGAGGAACAGGGGCTCATCATCCGGAGCCACGGAGGGGCCAGTCTGGCTCAGACCGTCGCTCCTCTGCCGACTGTCAATTCCAGAAGAGAGACTTTCTACGAGGAAAAAAACAGAATTACCGCAAGAGCCGTGGAACTTATCCGCGACGAGGATTCTGTCTGCATCGATGCGGGAGCCACCACTCAGCTGCTGGCTGAAAAAATAGTCAATATGCCCTTGAGAGTCGTGAGCAACAGCCTGGATATACTGAACCTCCTGGCCTCATCGCACGATGTGACTCTGACAGCGATCGGAGGGAATTTCAGGGTTAACGCCGCTTCGTTCATCGGTCCCATTGCCGAAGATGCGGTAAACCAGCTCCAGTTCGACATAGCTTTTATCGGAGCGACGGGAATAACTGCCGAGGGAGATTTTCTGACCCAGAATGCCATTGAAGGCCGGTTGAAGAGGGCTATGCTGAAAGCTGCCAGGAGAAAAGTGATTCTGGCCGATTCCAGTAAATTCGAAGCCAGAGCCTTTTCCAAGTTCGCAAGGCCCGATCTCGTAGATATTCTGATTACCGACACCGGCTTCACCCATGTAGAGGAATTCCGGAAACTGGGTATTGAAGTCATAACAGTCTGAAATTATAGATGGAGAAAAACATGAAACTGAGAGAAAACTGCAAATACGCGATTTTAACCCCCACGAGCATGGGAGTCCGGTTGACTCCCGATAATGGACAACCCGTCCATGCGAGCCGTCATTTTGAAATGCGTGCCACCAGCGCCGAGTCCAATGTGCTTTCAGTCGCATCCTACCTCGGAATGCCCGCAAAAGTTCTGACGAACTTCGTTAAAGGGAGCCCCATTGCCAGAATTATTAAAGACGATCTGGCTTCCAGACATATTGATTACGAAGGTCCCGAAATTGAACAGGGAGGAGCCTGGGGATTCCGTCACCAGATCAATATCGCCGATTCGGGATACGGCAACCGCGGCCCCAGAGTCCATAACGACAGAACCGGAGAAGTCGGCCTGACACTGAACGCCAAAGATTTCGATATGGAACGGATTTTCGGAGAGGAAGGCGTTGCCGTTGTTCATCTTTCCGGACTGATCGCCGCTCTGTCTCCTGAGACGAGCCAGTTCTGTCTGGCCGTTGCCAGAGCCGCGAAGAAACACGGTTCGCTTATCTCTTTCGACCTGAACTACAGAGCCAGCTTCTGGAAAGGCCGGGAAAAAGAGTTGAGCGAAGTTTTTGCCGAAATCGCCCGGGCCGCCGATGTCCTTGTCGGAAACGAAGAGGACTTCCAGCTCTGCCTGGGAATCCCCGGACCGGAAGCGGGTGGCGAAGGACTCGCTGCAAAAATCGACAGTTTCAAGGAAATGATCAAAAGAGTTAAAAGCGAATACGCCAACGCTTCTGTTTTTGCGACGACTCTCCGCGAAGTGGTCAGTACAAACGAGCATATGTGGGGTGCCATCATGCTCGAAGGCGATAACTGGTATGTGGAAGAACCGAGACCCATCGGTGTTCTGGACAGGATCGGCGGCGGAGACGGCTTTGTCGGGGGAATGCTCTACGGGATACTGAAAGAATGGGAACCGGAAAAATGGATCCGTTTCGGCTGGGCGACCGGAGCGCTGACTGTTACACTGTATACAGACTACTGTCAGCCTGCCGATGAGGAGCAGGTCTGGAGCATCTGGGAAGGGAATGCCCGGGTTAAGCGGTAGTTTCAGTAGACTCTAATAAATCTATTGATAGAAGAGAGGCTGATTCGAAAAATGAGTCAGCCTCTTTTTTATTTATCTCAAGGTATTTGAAAATACCAAACCCAAATATTAAAAACTATAGTTTAAGTGTAATTCAAATGGAGACATAAAAATGAAAATACCGGAAAGCAATCTTGAACATCAAACCAGGCATAGAATCAAAGCTCAATACCTTCATTCATTAAGACTTAAATTTACAGCAATGATTGCAGGAGCCGTGCTTCTAATATCCGGCGGAATTGCTTTTTTTGTGATAACCCAGTTCTCTCAAATATCTGGAAAATCTCCTGGTAATCTGGGTACTGGCCTTCGTAGCCATGTGGTTAACCATCGGAAATCTGAGCGTTCTGCCTTTTGGGCTTCTGCTTTGGGCTGTTCCGCTGAGCCTCCTGGAAGTCTTCATGGCTGACTTGATCGTTCGTAAACAGGATCCTTTGAATAAGGAGTAAACAAAGCTTATTTCCCGGGCCTTTATGGGCTTAACCCGGAACTCTCAGGGGCATGTGTACTGTCTTGCTGTCTGGGGATTCTGAAGCTGAGAGAGTCCTAAGAGGCTGGAGTTAGGCAAAAACGGCTGGGTATTATGGCATTCCGGCCGATCAGGAGGCACTGAAATGACACGTCTGAATAACCGCTCTCTGTGGGTCGTCATTGCGACCATTATTCTGGTGGCCGGCACCGGCATTGCCATGCTGGCCCTGAGATCTGCCGTAGTGGATCTGTTTCCGGGAACCCTTTTGGGACAAATGGATCACGAGGTCAGTTATCAGCTGATAACCTTCGGTCTCTTCATCATGCTGGCAGGCTCAGCCCGGCTCCTCGGCGGTCCCGGCGCCCTGAATTATTTAAATATGCGGCACCTGGACGGCACGGTGGTACCGGTCCCTGCTGTCGGACTGACGGTGAAACCTGGTGAGGGGTGGAAGACAGTGGGCAGGAATTTTCTCCTGGTCATCACCCTGGTAACCGCCGCAGCTGTTTTTTTCCAGGTCCTGCGGGGGAGCGTCTTCCGTTTCAGCATCGACGGCGTCCTCATTCCCGCCCTGATCTTCGCTGTTGTGAATGCCTTTATTGAAGAAGGGATATTTCGCTTTGCCGTGGTCAGTGTTCTGGACAGCCGTGGTGTGGACCCCCGGATTACCCCTCTTGTATCAGGGGCTCTGTTCGGCGCTGTGCATTTTTATGGAACTCCCGGGGGAATCCCAGGCGTGCTACTGGCGGGGTTTCTGGGCTGGCTACTGGCAAAATCCATGATTGAGACCCGAAGTTTCGCCTGGGCCTGGCTGATCCACGCCGCCCAGGATGTGGTGATCTTCACGGCTCTCTTCGGAACCCGCGTCTGAGTGAAGATTATGCCTTGAAGAAGATATTTTCATTGACTGCAAGTATAAACAAAGTATATATTTTTTGTGTGGAAGCAAAAATTCAGAAATGGGGTAATAGTCTAGGGATCCGTATTCCAATCAATATCATTCGTGATCTGGCATTGGAAAACGGCTCAACAGTTGATATCGAAGAAATAGAAGATCGAATTATCATTAAGCCAAAACGAAACCTTGAAGATCTATTAAGTTGTATTACTGAAGACAATTTACATAATGAAATTGATTTTGGTATGGCCGAAGGAAATGAATCCTGGTGAAAAAACAATATATGCCCGAAAGAGGTGACATTATCTGGATAAATTTCACTCCTCAGGCAGGACACGAACAAGCCGGGAAAAGACCAGCGATAGTCATTTCTCCATCTTCATATAATTCTAAAACAGGGCTTATGATTGCATGCCCAATAACAAGTAAAATAAAAAACTACCCCTTCGAAGTTCAGTTTATTGGCAGAAAAATATCAGGTGTTGTTCTATCAGATCAGGTTAAGAACATAGATTGGCGAGTTCGAGAAGCTGCATTCATTGAAGAAGCAACAGAAACTGTTTTTTCCGAAGTACAAGAAAAACTCGCATTATTGATAAAATAATAATACTATAAAAAGAAGCCGTAGAAATCGGGTAGCCGGAAGCTTTAAACCTCCAGCCCCCACACTACCCCACATGCATGGGCGAGCAGTAGACGAAGTCTACGACCAGTCCCATGACCGTCGTGTCAGACATTTCAGCCTATAGCGAAAATATTCGAAAGACGAGTCTGTCCACCGGATCTTCATTCCCTTGAAAGTGAACCGCAGAGAGAGAAAGAAAAGTAGAGAATAATGATGAGAGCCCGTATAATGGCCTGTTATTACAGAACCATCCACAAGGAAATGATTGAGAATATATTTCATTATTATTAATTCTATCTCTGAAGATTCAGTTTATAATAAATTCAATATTTAGCAGAAATTATTGGAAATTTATATCCCGATCGGTTAAAGTTATAAAAAAAGAATAACATCACGAAAGACATAAAAGAATCTGCTAGTAAAAGGAACCGATTTTGAATTTTCGCAAAATGCTGTTTCCCTTGACGGCATTTTTCCTTTTTCTCTTTTCTCTTTCCGCTCAATCTTTACAGAACCAAGGCTCATTTATCAACCTGATACAGGAGGAGAACCTCCGGCCCTTCACGTTGAAGGTTCAACCTCATCTGAGCATACCTTTCGACACCCCGTCCGAACAGGGGAATTCAATATTCGGAATAGGCGGGGGTGCTAATGTCACGGGAGAGTTTCTTCTCCCCTCGCTGCCCCAGATCGGCTTTGCCCTGCGGGGCGGCTATACCCTCAATCCCATTAAGAATTCGGATTCGGGACTTATGGTTTCCACCATAAGCGCCGCGGCTCTCTTCGACGGCAATTTGAATTTCAGCCCGAAACTGGAACTGGATGTTTTCGCCGGAGGCGGGTATTACGTCTCCTTCCTCCACAATTACGATGCAAGCGACCTCTGGAGTTCCATAAGCGACCAGGGACTTGTCGCCGAAGATTCCAACTGGCAGATGAACCCCTATATAACCGCAGGAGCCTCTTTCCTGTTCAGACCTGCTCCTTCCCTGCTCCTGGGTGTCGGAGCCTCCTATGAGAATTACTGGAATTTCTATCAGGGAATTAGTATTAATCTGAACCTGACCATACAGCCCGGCAGAAAGTTAAGCCCGGAGAACAGAGAGCAGATTGAAGGGGATCAGCTTGAAATAGAAAGGCTGGATCTCGATGATCTTTTTCCCGTTTTTTACAAATATTATGACAACCATCCCATCGGCGGGATCAGCGTCATTAATAAAAGCCGGCAATTCATCAAAGACGCGGCTCTGACCTTTTTCGCCCCTCAGTATATGGATATCCCCGTAAAAATCGGGCTTTCCGACGGGCTGGAAGAAGGCGAATCCGCCCAGTCAAACTTTCATGTCCTGTTTAACGACTCCATATTGACCATTACGGAGGCGACCAAGACACCGGTTCAGATCAAGCTGACATGGAATTCCGAAGGACAGAGTTATTACAGAGATTACGGAGAGACGCTGAGGCTTTATGACAGAAATGCCATAATCTGGGACGATGACCAGAGGGCCGCCGCCTTTATCACGGCCAAAGATCTGGCTGTCATCGGTTTCTCCAAAATACTGGCCTCCATGGTCAGCGGCATGGAAAGAGATGTTCTGAACACCCCTTTCGCAACGGCTATGGCCGTTCATGAAGCCCTGAGGATATATGATATCAATTATGTGATAGACCCGCAGACCCCCTATGCCGAATTCTCCGGCCAGCAGATGAAGATCGATTACCTGCAGTTCCCCCGCTACACCCTGCTGCACAAAGCCGGAGATTGTGACGACCTGTCAATTCTATACACCTCCCTCCTGGAAGCTGTCGGCGTGGAAACCGCTTTTATTACGATTCCGGGGCATATCTTTATAGCTTTTTCCACGGGATTCGATAGAGATAGAGCTGTTGAGCTTTTCGGAGGAGAGTCCGGATTGATCCTTAATGACGGTATGGCCTGGATTCCCCTTGAAATAACGTTGACAAATGAAAACTTCCTCTATGCCTGGGACAGAGGAGCCCGGCAGTGGCGGGAGAATTCAGCAGCCGGACAGGCGGGATTTTTCCCGGTTCACAAAGCCTGGGAAACCTATGAGCCTGTCGGTTTGCCAACCGACCCCCCGGAGATCCCCTTTCCCGACCGGAATAAAGTGACCGAAGCTTTTGAAGAAAGTCTGGACCAGTTTATCCACCAGCGGATCAGCAGAGACGAGCAGGACCTTCTGAAACAACTGGCCAACAGAGATAATCCCGCAGAGAGAAACAAGCTGGCTGTACTTTACGCCCGTTTCGGTCTCCTTGAGGAAGCGGAAGAGCAGTTGCTCAGGGCTCAGGCTCTGAGAAGAACGCCTTCGGTCATGGCGAATCTGGGAAACCTCTATTTTCTCCGGAAGGATTACCGGGAAGCCTACAAATGGTATGAGGAATTTTACAAAGAGAAAGAAAACAGTTTTACCGCTCTGCTGAATTTCGCGAAGGTTAATTACGAACTTGAAAATTACGGAACCGTAAAAGACCTGTACAGAAAAATGGAGGATATTGATACCGGCAGAGCTGAAAAATACAGCTACCTTATCCTTGCGGCAGGTGATGAAACAGCGAGGGCCGGGGATCAATCGGAACAGAGAAATATGATGATCTGGGAGGAGGACTGATGTCACGTCTGATCCGGAATGCACTGTATTCTCTTTTACCGGTTCTTTTTGTCATCTCCTGTAGTGACGGCGTACTGCTTCAATCTCTGACGGCTTTGCAGGAAGAAAGGGAAAATCCCACTCCCCTTATTGTTTCCGTTTCACCGGTACCGGAACAAACTGAGGAGACAGTCCTGATTTTCAATCAGGATATCGTTATCGTCTTCAGTCAATCCATGGATCCCGATTCTCTTGTTCTGGCAGGAACCATGGCTGATGAATGCGCCGCAGGTCTCTTTTCATCTTCGGTGGGCCTTGAAGACAGTGTCCTGACTCTCTCCCCGGTCGACTACTGGCATACGGGAACAAAGAATCTGGAAATCAGCTGTCAGAGCCGGGGAGGAAAAGATCTTTATATAGATGGGGAGACGACGTCTCTTTCCCTGTCATTTCTGATATCACCTCCGGAGATAAGGACCTTCACGCCTTCTGCCGAAGACGATGCCGTTATAAACCGCGACTGTGTCTTTACAATCGATTTTCAACAGGACATGGATGAGAGCTCACTGACACTCAGCGGAGCTCTGGGAAACGAAGCCGCTTCTGCATTGTGGACCCATCCACAGGAGGATATCCACAGGCTGACCATATCTCCTTTCACGGAATGGACAACCGGAGAAGGCAGAGAACTGATCATCGATGTGAGGGAGGATGGAGGAAATCCGGTTGAAACCTTCTCCCGGACTTACGCTGTTCTCAACAATGCGATTCATGTCTCACCTACTTCCGACGGAGGGAGTTCCTCCAACAGCGGGACAACTGTAAGCCCCCTTTCCGATATCCAGTCTGCGATCAACAGGGCGGAAGTTCTGTTTCCCGGCGGAGGAGAGGTCCGCGTAGCGGAGGGGGATTACTTGGTAAACTCGGAGAACGCCATAATAGTCATTCCAGGCTTGTCGCTTCGCGGGTCCTATTCCACGGACTTCTCGGGCAGGGATTTCGCGACCCCATCGGTCATTAAAGAAGGGCGGATAACAGGAGCGTGCAGTACGGTTTCAGCTGTAGAAGAGATGGATGCGAGTACAGAAATTGAGGGTTTTACCATTATAGGAGGTCAGGGTACCGGTCTTCAGAATACTCTGATCGACTTGAGATCAGGGGCTTCTCCAGCTATCAGGAAAAATACTTTTACAGTGGAGGCCTCCCCGGGGTCGGAAACTTATTTAACCGGTATTTCCGTAACCGGCGGCGATTCCGCTCCGGTTATCGACTCCAACGAGTTTCTGTACGAATCCATCTCCGTTCACAGTTTTACCGCCCTCTCTCTATCGGGTAACGGAATGACGGAAATCCGGAATAACAAACTGAGTTTTGAAGCTGAGAGATCGTCCGCTCTTCTTATATCCACAGGTTCAGCGCATTTCAGGAATAATTCACTTTACAATGGCTATATCTACCTCATCGGAGATTCGACGCTGGCATGCGATAACAATATATTCGAGGCTTCCGGTTCATCCCTATTGGCTGCTATTAATTTCTCAACCGGAGCCACAGCTCCTGTTTCGGTCATGAAAAATGCTTTTTTCAACTGGCAGAACCTCTACAACGAAATCGATGGCAGCACAATTATAAGGTCGGAGACAACAGTTCCCGCACTGGAGACTCTGCTGGGCAGCGGCGCATCGGGGAATGTGGAAGCAGATCCCGTTTTCGACTCGAATCTCGATTTGACGGTAACCACGCCGGCGGCCGTTTATGCCGGCGGAATTGACGGCACAGAAGAAGGCTGGGGTTACAGTCTCGATATAAACGGCAATGTGAGAACCGGAGCGTCCAGAACCGGATGGTCCATGGGAGCCGTGGAACTGGATATCTAGAGATAAGGGGGCCATTATGAATTTCCTGAAAAAAACGATAGGAACTGCAGTATTTCTGGGGTTTCTGCTGATACTCACAAACTGTCACACCGGAACCGATCCACAGCCCGAAACCTATACCGTGGGAGGCATTGTAACCGGACTGACCGGCACGATGACTCTCACTCTCAATAACTCCGAAAACAAAAACATAACAGCCAACGGAGCTTACGTTTTTGAAACAGAGCTCGAAGACGGGGAATCCTACTCCGTGACCTGTTCCGTCGAGCCCGACGGTCAACAGGTAACCGTAACCAACGGGACGGGAACCATTAGCGGCGGCAACATCGGGAACGCCAATATCGAGTGCGTCGATCTGATCAGTCTGACATTTACAGTGTCCGTTCAGGTCAGCGGACTGACGGCAAGCGGGTTCAGGATTTCTCTTAACGGAATCGGAGAAAACATTACGGAAAACGGACTCCATACCTTCGATCAGGAACTGGCGCAGGGCGATTCGTACGTTGTCGCCATAGTCTCCCAACCAACCGATCAATATGCTGTCGTGACCAACGGAAGGGGATTAATCGATGGTGAAAATGTCGAGGACATCACAATAAGCTGCCAGACTCCAGTTTCCATAACGGCGTTAACGGACCTTTCGACTCTGGGAAGCGAAGAGGATAAAGTCTTTACAACGGATACAAACATAGTGCTGGACAGCTTTGATCAAATAAACCTCAGCACCGGAACGGTTCTCGTTCTCGAGTCGGGAACGGATATCATTGCCGGAGATTACACAGAAGTCACTTTGGCAGCCGATTCTCAAATCATTGCCGAGGATTCGGGAAACGAGATTATTACGGGAACCGAATCCCAGATTACTCTCGACAGCGGCGCTCAGATAATTATGGGAGACGATTCGGGGATTACTTCCGATACAGGCAGCACCATCACAATCTCGGAAGACTCTCATATCGAAATGGGGGATAATTCAGGTATAACAGTAGGTACGGATAGTACTGTAACAATAGAAGCGGATAGCTATATCGAAATGGGGCAGAACTCCGATATAGTCATAGGCCAGAACGGAACTCTGGATGTTCAGGATAATAGTGTAATACAGATCGGTAATGGCGGAGAGCTCAACATCGCTTCATACGCCTCGTTAACAGCCGCCCCGGGAACGACATTCCGATTCGGCAACAGCAGTGGTTTTGTTATAGAGGATTATGCCGAATTTTCTTTAGTAGGCACGGAAACAGCCCCGATTACGCTGACGGCCCAGCAGGCAACTCCGGGCTACTGGTATGGATTATCAGTCGGCGGCTGCCCCGATGCCGACAACGCTCTCGACTGGGTTATTATCGAATATGCCGGAGGGAATCCGTCGGCGCCGTACAACAGTTCCGCCTTATCGCTCCAGGGTGACAGTGACAGTGCGCCGGCACGCCTGTCCCTATCCAATACAACGATACGCTATTCGCTGGAGAAAGGGTTTGATTTTAATGAGTTTATCGATCTGTTGGCTTTCGGCAATATAACAGTGACAGAAAACGAAGGTTATGCCGGCGACCTCTATCCCAACCATATACGCTTTTTTGAAACAGGTAATGATTTCTCGGGAAACAATGAGGATTACATCTTTCTCTACTGTTATGGGCAGAGTATAGAGGATTCTCAGACCTGGCCTAACATGAATGCCGCCTATAGATTTGGAAGCGGCGATCTGAATATTTTAACAGCTTTGACGCTCTCGCCCGGCGTTACGGTACAAGCGGAAGCGGACCGATGGATAAAAGTCGGAACCAGCGGGTCTCTCAACGCAGCGGGAACTTCCGATGCTCCCATTACTTTCACATCGGCCAGCGGAGCATCGGGATACTGGTACGGACTGGATTTCAATGAATCAGCTAGCGCCGGCAATATCCTCGACTATTGCGTTGTGGAATATGGCGGGAAACATTCAGGCTATACGGGAAATATCAATATCAGAGCCGGAGCGGAACTGGCCCGGCTGGCCAATACGACCATGGAAAACTCCCTTCAGTACGGACTGTATTTAGTTGATGACAGTTCGATTACTGATTTCCACGACAACACCATAACCGGAAATGCCGAAGGAGCGGTATTCACTTATCCGAACCTGGTTCAATATCTCGATGAGACATCGGCTTATACGGGAAATGATAATGAGGTCATCTACCTCTATTGTTACGGAAAATCTGTTGATGACGATCAGACGTGGCCTGATTTAAGCGTCCCCTACCAGTTCGGCACCAGTGATTTGACCATTAACGCCGATCTGACGCTCAATCCCGGAGTAACCATAGAGGCTCAGGAGGACCGATGGATAAAGATAGGAACCAGCGGATCTCTCAATGCGGCCGGAACATCAGCGGCCCCCATTACATTCACATCAAGAACCGGAGCTTCGGGATACTGGTACGGATTGGATTTCAGTGAATCGGCCAGCGCCAGCAATATACTGGATTATTGTGTAGTGGAATATGGAGGGAAGAATTCAGGCTATACGGGAAATATAAATATCAGAGCCGGAGCAGCACTGGCCCGGCTGGCCAATACGACCATCCGGAATTCCAATCAGAATGGGCTCTATTTTATCGACAGCTCTATTGCTGATTTCCACGATAATATAATAACCGACAATGGCGAATGTCCCGTTTTCACAGAGCCGAACCTCATACAATACCTCGATGACACGACAGTATATACGGGAAACTCAGATGATTTCATTCACCTCTACTGTTATAACAATGACGTAAAGGAGGAACAGAACTGGCCCGATACGGGAGTTGAGTACAGAATCTTCAGCGCCGATTTATCTGTAAAAGCTCCTCTTTCAATCTCCCCGGGCGTTTCTCTGATTTTTGAAACCGGTCGGGGACTGGTCGTTACGACAGGGTCGCTCAATGCCGATGGAACCAGTGAAAATCCCATTATTTTTACAGGGGAAACAGCCGCCCCCGGTTCATGGAAAGGACTGGCTTTTTACGGCTCTGTCTCTCTGGATAATAAACTGGACTTCTGTCAGATCCAGTATGGCGGATCCGAGACCTCGGGATATTTTCAAACAGCCGGTCTGACTCTTAAGGATTACACCGTTGCAACAAACCTGACCCTGACCAATTCGGTTATTTCCAATAATAATGGATACGGGGTCGATGCGGAAATAACGAACGTCAATGTCAACGGCACGGCGACATCATCCTATGCCGATAAAGCCGCCTTTCTGACAGATCTGGAAAGTTCCGGCAACAGTTTCAGCAACAACAGCACGGCAGAGGTAAACCTCAGATAATCCGATGGTCCGGGGATTCCCCGGACCATCGGAAATCTTCAGTTCCCGACGGGGAAATCGACAAAATAGATTTGAAAAAATGGACGCAGAAAACTATGGGTGGCCTGTTATAATGGGAATTAAAAATATGGAGAGATTGAATGAAATATTCAGGTTCTTGCTTATGCGGCAATATTCAATATGAAATTGATGGTGAATTTGAGAATTTTTTCTTTTGTCATTGTAAATCATGCAGAAAAGATACTGGTTCGGTACATGCAGCCAATTTATTCTCTTCAACTGCAAGCCTAAAATGGGTAAAAGGAGCAAATGAAGTAAAGGTATTTAATTATCAGAATTCCGGGCATATAAAAGCATTTTGTCCCAATTGCAGTTCTGCTTTACCCAACTTGCAAATGGATGGAACCTTATTGGTGGTACCTGCCGGAAGTCTCGATACGGACATTGATCTTACCCCATCCGGACATATATATCTGAAAGATAAAGCCAATTGGGATAAGAACTTAGAACTTGTTCCAAAATTTCAGGAGTTACCTGATAATATGGATAAATGAAAAAAATTATTCATTTAAATGACAGGAAGAAGCTTTTTATTCGATTAAGGAAGTCAATATGGACCGCGTGATGAGCGGGTACCACGTAGGACACCCTTATAATTTAAAAGAAGATGACCTGGGAATGGTCGCGGCGCCTGAAGATGTGGGAGTCTTTCTGCGGGCTTTGAACGATGGATCATTTTTTAATGAAGAAGAACAGAAGATTTATAGATCCATCTATGAATATGAACATTCCGGCTGGGTCCCGGGTTATCAGAGCTTTGCCACATACCATCAAGATACTGATGTGTTAATTGTTGAATTCTACAGTACAACCGATCCGAAACTGCACAACTGGAATTTATCAGAGATCATCAACAGCAGAATTGTCAGAATTCTGAAGAAAGCTCACAGTTAGCCGGCAAATTTCACCAGCCCAGAAACCACAAGGGTCTATTATTTATAAAATGCCCTGTATCACTTGTCAATTGATAAAAATCATCCCTGATCATGCAAAATCATGGACCGGAATTATAGTTCCGGTCGATGCTTTCTTTGCTTTGCCTTATTGTTTTCCCGTAAGTAGCTGATTTTTAGGGACAATATAGTGAATCACGGCTCTGGATATAATAGAGGTGTTTGCAGGTTTGCCGAGACTTACTATTGGTCGTCGTCCGAGGAGGCTAGTCTCAGCGCGTGGAGCCGGCTCTTAGATCTTGGCGTCCGGTACTTCTATTGTATGGAAGATTGCCTACGGGTCAAGGCTGTACGGGCTTTTTTTCCATTTACAATTTTGCAAAAGTGGTGAGCTGAGAAACCGCAAACAAAAAGGAGAGTTCAATGAGAACTAAGATTTTCGGATTTATGGTGGCCATAACAGCAAGCCTGTTGTTACTGGGATGCCCGAACCCAACAACTCCAGAGCCCGACACGGTCATCAGCCTGTCAGCGATTTCTGGGGTAACAGCCCCGGTAACTGGAGCAACGCCGGTAACAACAATCACCGAGACAGCCCAGTACAGCGGAACAGTAACCTGGAGCGGTTCGCCTGCAACCTTTGCGGCAAGCACCGTATACACGGCAACGATCACCCTGACACCAAAGGCTGGGAGTACCTTGAGTGGGGTGTCTGCCGATTACTTCACCGTAGACGGGTCAACCAGCGATACAAATGCTGCAAACTCTGGGGTGGTAACGGCTGTATTCCCTGTCACTGACTCTGTGATTACCATAACAGCCATTCCTGGATTTACAGCCCCGGTAACTGGAGCACCGCCGGTAACTACAATCACCGAGACAGCACAGTACACAGGCACCATCAGCTGGAGTCCTTTAGTAAGTAGCATGTTCGTTTCAAATACGGTGTACACGGCAACTATTACCCTGACCCCTAAAGCAGGTTTTACCGTAAGTGGGGTAGCTGCCAATAGCTTTACTGTAGCTGAAGCGACGGCTACCAACAGCATCAATTCCGGGGTAGTCAGTGCTATATTCACGACTACGACATCCAATCTTGCTGCAGTAAGCGATGTAACTTCGAGCAGTCAGAGCACGATTGTACTCAAAGCCGTGCCGGGTGGGACTTTTAACAATGGTACAACCAATATGACTGTGAGTAGTCTGCACATGAGCGAGCATGAGATAACCATGGAACAGTTTGTGGCGGTAACCGGCTTGGCTAACCCAAGCTCGAGTTTTACTGACGTTGTTAATGGCCCTGTTCAAAAGGTCAACTGGTACCATGCCATGGTGTTCTGTAACAAGCTCAGTGAGGCCGATGGCTTGACCCCGGTCTACTCTATCAACGGAACCTCCAATACGACTAGCTGGGGCGCTATCCCCACCACCAGCAAAGCCACATGGGACGGGGCCGTTGCCGACTGGAGCGCCAATGGCTACCGCCTGCCCACCGAGACAGAGTGGCAGTTTGCAGCCCGGGGAGGGAACAGTACCCACAACTACACTTATGCAGGATCAAACACCATAGATGATGTGGCCTGGTATACAGATAATTCTAGTTCGACTACCTACCCTGTGGGCGGCAAAGCCGCCAATGAGCTTGGGTTGTACGACATGAGCGGGAACGTGTGGGAATGGTGTTGGGACTGGTTTGCCATCTATCCCAGCGGCACACAGACGGACTACCGGGGAGCAGATTCGGGCTCGTACCGCGTCAATCGCGGCGGCAGCTGGGACTCCAATGCGTATAGCAGCACCGTGGCTGGCCGGGGCAACGGGGTTCCGTACGCCCTGCACTACAATGTCGGTTTCCGGGTTGTGCGCCCCTGAGTTCTGCTATCAAACAAATCAATGTAAAGGGGCTGTCGCAAAAGTCGGTAGGACTTAGGCGACAGCCTGCCTTGTTTTATTCAGTGAGAAAAACCAGGGACAATATTAATGGATGGAATTTAATTTTTAAGGGGATCATCCAGTGCACTTTAAAACTATAATATGGACCAGACAGTCCTACTGTTACAATTGCTGATCCCGACAAGCACACGGGAGAAAGGAGTAAATAGTCCCACTTCAGACTGTGTGAAAACTCTGGACCCGGCTTAGCTGAGAGAGTGTTTTTACCGCCCCTCACCCCAATCCTCTCCCAAAGGAGAGGGAGCAAAGATAGTATCATACAATCTCGCCTTCTCCTTTTGGGCTGGTCTGAAGCAAGGTTCCTGCTCGCCTTTGCAGCCTGAGGAGAAGGGGTTAAGGTCTCTAGAAATGGACATTTGCGACAACTCCACTTTATTACAATAAAACAGGTTCAGAGATATCAGAATTCCAGAACAACTTTACATGTCTCATCGGGAGTCTCTTCCAGAGTCCGGATAGCTTCCTCCACCTCGAGAAAGCTGAACTTGTGGGAAATAATCTTCCGGGGATCGAACATCTCTTTCTCAATAAAGTCCACGACCACGGGGAATTTATTACAGCTCAAACGGGATCCCTTGATATCGAGCTCCCGCTTGGTAACCTCCATCTGAATCAGACTGGACGCCTCTTTCAGAAATCCCAAGAGCACAATCCTTCCGGTCGGCATCATATTGGGAAGAATCCCTTCGATGATGCTCGGATGGCCTACAGCATCGATAGCCAGAGTAATCCCTTCGATATCCTCATGCTCTTCGAGAAACGCCTCCAGAGAACCCGTTTTGCTGTTGATAATATAATCGGCACCGATATTTCTGGCTCTGGCCAGCTTCTCATCGGCGATATCGGCGATAATGACAGTCGCTCCATAACTTTTAGCTGTCAGAAGTATCGTCAGACCGATCGGCCCGGCTCCTGCCACATAGACTATGTCATCTTTTGAAACGGCCCCTCGGGAAAGGGATTGGGAGGCTATGGTAAAAGGCTCGACGAGACAGGCCACTTCCCAGGGGATTTCTTTGTTAATTTTATGACAGGAAGAAGCGGGAATGGCCACGTATTCGCGGAACCCCCCGTCCCGGTGAACGCCGCGGACTTCCAGAGTCGAGCAGACATTATAGCGGCCCGACTTGCAGGCGTAACACTCACCGCAGGTCA
>JAFGXR010000091.1 GCA_016936555.1 Spirochaetales bacterium
ATATTGCGGGATTTTATCAGAAATCAGGCTTTTTCCCGAAGAAACTAAAGCGGGTATGGTGAAGAAAATAATGCGGGATTTAACACCCGGTGCCTCTCAAGAACTGTTCTTCCAAGCGATTCTTCGAGATTGTTGAGGATTTGATGCGCTTTAGTGTAGGACATATTCATATCCCCGGCAGCCTGTCGGATTGAACCGCAGGTTGCCACTCCTTCAAGAAGCCAGAGAACGCCGACTCCCATAAAAGAACTGTGTTTTTCATTTTCCAGGTAGATTCTTACTTTAAGATTCAATTTTTTCTCCCGAACTTTATCACGATTTTTTGAATCATGTACTAGAATTATATATGGTAAAGAAAAAAAATTCAGAGGTCTTCATGGATAACAATGCATTTGGAAAGAAAGTCTTCTTTATCTATCCTCATAGTGTCATTCAAAATGAATTGATTCAGGATCTGATCGACAGAGAGTATGAAGTCTATTTCATAAACGATCATACAAAAGTTACATCAATATGTGAGTATTATTCTTCACCAATTTTATTTATCAATATCGATGAAGGAATTGAAGAACCGCAATGGGAGAATCTCATCAAATCGTTATTGGAAAACACGGGAACGAATCATGCCAGAATCGGGATAGTCACTTATAACGAAAATGCGCAACTGGCACAGAAATACCTGATGGACATTATGGTTCCCTGCGGCTTTATCAAATTAAAACTGGGTTTAAGTGAGAGTACAAAGATCATAGTGAAAACTCTGGAAGCGAATGAAGTAAAAGGCCAGAGAAAGTATGTACGGGCGAAATGCAACCCTTCGGAAGCGACTTTGAATGTCACTATCAAAAATGCTCTTGTCTCCGGCCAGATCATCGATATCAGCTCAGTCGGGATGGCCATTACTTTTGACGGCTCACAGGATCTGGAAAAAAACACCTATTTGAAAGATATCCAGCTCAAGCTGCGGGGAATACTCCTGCGGGTCTCGGCCGTAGTAATCGGACACAGGGAGCAGGCGGGCGAAAAGACTATGTACGTTCTTTTGTTTGACCAATTTGTCACAAACCAGATAAAATCCAAACTCCGGTCATATATCAACAGAACTCTCCAGCACGAAATGGAGAGGAAACTTCAGATCCGATAGCTTATGGACCGTTCTGCTTTCTTCCTGCTGTTTTTTTTTGCTTTTCTTTTTTCTCATCATCTGGAGGGAGAAGAGAACTTCTATCTGGGTATAGCCTGGGTCGGTTCTTCAGAAATGAGTGAAGAGATCACAAAGGGGACTATGGAATTGCTTTCCGAACTGGTTCCGGATCTTATCGTCGAACTGCAAAGCAGCCTGAGCGATGAAAAAAGTCTTGATAAAACAATGAATAAATTCATTCAGGAAAAAGATGCTGTTATTCTGATGGGCCAGGCAGGACTGCAATATGCATCGGACCATCAGTTGGATCTTCCGTTATTTCTTTCGGCAATAAATAATCCCGTACAAGCGGACCTTATTAGAAATATCGAAAGACCCGGCGGAAATGTTACAGGTGTCAGTTACTTTATTGATTACGGGGAAATTCTTTCTTTTATAAAAAATTTTTTACCGGAATTGGATTCGGTACTTTTGCTTTACGAAAAAAACAATCCCGCATCGGACGCTGACCTCTACTACCTAACGGAAGCCTGCAGGAAAGAATCTGTTAATTTGTACAGTAAAGCCTGTTCTCCCGGATTGAACATGGATGATGTTTTTAAGTTATATTATGAAAAAGTGGATGCAGTAATATTCGGAAACCAGAACTTCTTTTTTGAAAATCTTGAAGATAATAGTTCCCTCCTGCTCTCCATTCCTTCATTCAGCCTGGACAGCCTTCTGGTTAGAAGAGGTGTCCTTGCCAGTCTGGCTCCGGACTATCTCAAACTCGGGAGATTGCTGGCCGGCTCGATTATCGGCGTTCTTTACAATGGAAAAAAAACTGGTGATATTCCCTTTGGATTTGATAAAGATCCCCGGATACATCTTAATATGTCAACAGCAGAGTCGTTAGGGATTATTGTTCCGCTTCATATACTCCGTGTCGCGGAGGTTTACCGTTGAAACTTATCTATAAAATAAATCTGTTCTCCCTTGTGTTTCCTGCACTCATGGCTTTAATAGTCGTTTTGACAGGACTCTCTGTCATGAACAGAGTTATTTACGACTTGAATAGAAAACTGATTCTGAAAGAAATAACCAATCTGGTAAGTCATATAGAATCAGATCATAAGATTCTGAAAAAAGCCGGAGTTGATGATTATCCTCAATACATAAACCAGGCTAAAAGAGATTTTCTCGATTACGTTTCCGATAAGCATAATAATGCCGAGAATCAACTTATTATTATCGACACAAGTATTGATAAATGGGTCTATCCTGGTTCAATAAAAGCGGGACTCCTCCCGGAATTGAACAGAGATTCATTCAATCATATATCGGGAGAGATGGATCTGATCAACTCGAAAGGATCCTTCTATGTAAATTATGTGAAAATCCCTTATTGGAACTGGATCATTGTCCTGGTTATATCCTCCAGAGATTTGTTCAGGGAGATAGGAAATTATCTTCGTCTGGTTCTCCCTTTATCCATAATTCCACTTGCTGCAGGTTTAATTCTCAACTATTTCTCCTTAAAGAATGTGATTTCGAGAATTAATGATTCCCTTTTTTGTCTCAAAGAAGTTGAAAACGGAAATTTACAGACCCGAATGAAGCTGAGGGAACCAAGAGATGAAATCGATGCTGTACAACAGGCCATTTCGAATATGATAAGCAGTTTATATTCTCTTTACACGGAACTGGAAACAAGAGTTGAAGACAGAACAGGAGAATTGGCAAAAACAAATGCCTTGCTCATGCAGGAAATTCGGGCTGGAGATAGAGCCAGAAATGAAATCAGTTATCTGAATCACTATCTGAAGGATATTATTGACTCCATGCCGACTATTCTCATCGGTTTGAACAGGGATTTTTCGGTAAATACCTGGAATCCCGAAGCTGAAAAAAAAACAGGGTTCATAGCCGGAAAAGCAACAGGGATGAATATTTTTAATTTGATGGATAGAAACTCTGAATTGTATTCTCAGATAGAAATCAAGGTAAGGGAAGACGAGTCCTTTTCGGATTTACAAGGGAAAATAAGTATAGGTGAAAGCGAAGTTTTTTTCGGAGAAGTCAGCTATTTTTCACTTCAGGAACAACGTGCTGAAATGGGAATTCTGCAGATACGAGATATTACGGAAAAAATTCAGTTAGAAGATTTGCTCAGACAATCGGAAAAAATGCTTTCAGTGGGTGGCCTTGCAGCCGGTATGGCTCACGAAATCAATAATCCACTGGCCGGAATGATGCAATCGGCGCAGAACATAAAAAGAAGATTGAATCACGATATCCCGGCCAATAGAAAAAAGGCGGAAGAAGCGGGAACGACACTTAATGCAATCATCAGATACAGCGAACTGAGAAATATTCCCGATATGATTCAATCAATACTTGATTCCGGCAAAAAAGCGGCTGAAATTGTTGATGATATGGTTACATTCAGTCAGAGTGAAGCAAAGGTAAGCAGCCTTCATTCCATCGCGGCAATCCTGATCAATGTATTGGCTTCGCTGAAGCGTGATGATGCTTTCAAAGCAGAATTTCAAAGAGATTACTTCACTATAGTTGAAGAATACACTCCCGATTTGCCGTCTATTCTCTGCAATGAAAAAAAACTGGAACAGGCATTTTATAACATTATAAGGAATGCGCTGCAAATCCTTCTCGACTCAAAAAGCAGGGATCCCCGTATTTACATCAGATTGAGTCAAGGCATCAATTCCCTGCAAGTTGAAATAGAAGACAACGGTCCCGGCATGAATGAGGAAATTCAGAAAAGAATATTTGAGCCGTTCTTTTCTACAAAAGAGATCAATCAGGGAAAAGGGCTCGGATTGTCCATAAGTTATTATATAATCCGGGATCATCACGGAGGAAATCTCTGGCTCGAAAAATCTGATGAAAATGGCTCTCTCTTCATCGTTACACTGCCTATTAGCACAATAGGGAATGCATAAAATAATGTCGGTGCATAAATTAATTTTAATTTTAACAGGTTCTGTTTTGATTTCCTGTGCGGATTTAGATAATGGTATGAAACCCCTTTCGCAGTATAGTGATTCTGTTCAGAAATGGGCATTCATTTTTGATCCGTCAGCGATAAGCCAAAAAGAAAGGTTACGTGAGCTTGAATGGTTTGAATATGTATCCCGGGATCTGCAGGGTATATCAATTCGGTCAACAGCTGAAAATATTCAAACCCATTACTGGGAGAGTCTTTTTCTATCCAGGGCATTTGAAGAAATCACCGGAATAAAAGTAGAACACAAAATCCAACCTGAAGGGGATCTTGTTCCGGAACTAATGGATCAAATTGAAAATAACAACTATCTCTATGATATTTATGTCAATGATGCGGATCTGATCGGAACACATTTGAGATTGAACTCGGTTATTAATTTAACGACTTATATGGAACGGGATGGCTGGCAATATACGAATCCCTATCTCGATCTGGATGATTTTCTCAATCTGGAAATGGGGCAGGATTATGACGGGAATCAGCTTCAACTACCGGATCAGCAATTTGCCAATCTATACTGGTTCCGCTATGACTGGTTTTCCAGAAAAGACATCAAAAAGCTTTTTTATCAATTGTATGGCTATGAACTAGGTGTTCCTCTGAACTGGGCAGCCTATAACGATATTGCAGAATTCTTTTCACACAACCGTATTGACGGGAACAAAGTCTATGGACATCTCGATTATGGAAAGCCCTCTCCCTCTCTGGGATGGAGATTTACAGACTCCTGGCTGGCAATGGCCGGGGTCGGAGATCAAGGCATTCCGAACGGATTACCGGTTGACGATTGGGGTATACGGGTTGAGGATTCTATTCCTGTGGGCTCCAGCGTAATCAGAGGCGGTGCGACCGATAGTCCTGCAGCCATATACGCTCTCCAGACCTATCTGGACTGGTTAAATAAGTATGCCCCGTCTGATGCACAACTCTGGGAATGGGTAGACGCCGGAACCAGGGCTGCTCAGGGAGATATCGCACAGAGAATTTTCCAATACACAAACTGGCTTTCCGATCCTTCTTTTCACAGTCTTTCCAGTCCTGTTACCTACAATGACGGATCACCCCGATGGAGGGTTGCCCCTTCGCCTCACGGAAAATATTGGAATGAGGGGATGAAATCCGGATATCAGGACTGTGGTAGCTGGACAATACCGCGGGGAATTGACGGGAAAAAAAGAGCAGCAGCCTGGTTATGGGCACAATTCTGCGTTTCCAAAACAGTTTCTCTGAAGAAATTTCTGGAAGGAGGAACACCAGTCAGGATTTCAACATTGAATTCGCCTTATATAAGAAAGAGAATTGATTCCTACGGAGGGCTTATAGAATTCTATTTATCGGCTTCCCAGAAACAATGGACTTCAAGCAGCCTCAATGTTCCTTATTATTCAGAAATGGCGGAGATCTGGTGGAAGAATATAACATTTGCCCTGACGGGTGAATTATCATCAGAAGAGACAATGACCCTAATTGCATTGGAACAGGATAATCTGATGTCTGGCTTGCAGCTTCTGCAATTTAATCCCCGAATTGAGGTCGGGCAAGGCCGGGATTTCTGGTTGTCCCGGAGCGGATCTCCCAAGCCGGAAAACCCGGATGCTCAGGTTCCGGAGACTATGTCGTATGAAAAAATATTACAGAGATGGAGAACCGGAAAATGAAACTTTATATGATTGCGATCAATATCTTTGCTATAATGATACTTCTCACCCTGTTTGGCCTGACATCAACACTTGTTAAAAGACAGGAACTCGATAACACTAAATTGATTCTGTCCGATGTCGTCGATATTCCTTTTTCTCTTGCGGAATCAATGGAAAAAGAAATCCGAATTTCCGGAAATGATTTCCGCGAACCTATAAAAAACGACTATCTTGGTATTATTGATAAAATGAAGTATGGGAAAAATAACTTCTTCTTTATCGTGGATGGAAACGGAAGGATGGTACATCATCCGTTAGCACCGGAACTAACATGGTGGAATATGAATTTTGAAACTGATAAAAATGGGAACTTCTTTTTCCGGGACATCATCCAATTCGCTAAAAGAGATGGCTTTTTTTACAGGGAAATTGATTGGCAATCGAAATACAATAAAGAGTTGTACGAACCTCAAATCATTTACGGCAGATATTTCTGGTCCTGGGATTGGATTATTTGTACAGTTATATATGAAAATGAATTGGAATCACTTACCACAAACTCAGGTATTTACTTTTCATTTGCCGCTGTGATTCAAATTCTATTAAATACTATTATATATGTAATCTATCGAAAAAAAAGCTGACTATTGCCAAACAATAGTCAGCTTCTCAGTTTTCATGCCGGAAACG
>JAFGXR010000092.1 GCA_016936555.1 Spirochaetales bacterium
CCCTTAGGTGATTGTTGATTTGTGGTTAAATCATTTTACACTAAGGGGTTAATTATAAAAACAAGAATATTTATACGGATTCAGGTTAAACTAAAAAAATAAATAAGAATCACAAATAAATTAAAATAAGCGCTTATATAAAATTCAGAAAAATATCGACAGTTGTCTGAAAGCGGTGGTAGTATTTATGTAAATCGTAAATATCAAACTTGTTTTTTAAGGATTTCATTTAAAAAACGATTTAAAACACTGGATTAGTCAATATGAAAAACAGCTTGATGTACGGTTTGGAACAACTTATAATCACTTGTTAACAATATCATTTTTTCAAGTGGTATTTCAAAAGAAGAAAGGAGAATTGAATGAAGAAATTTGTAAAGGTTTTGATGCTCTCAATCTTTGCCCTGTCTGTAACGGCTGTTCTGTTCACTGGATGTGGCCAGGCTGAGCCTAAAGAGGAAAAAGTCCTCAACAGATACGTCATCGCAAAGCTGAGACCTTTCGATCCCGCCAACATGACAGATCTCTACACGACACAGGTGTACGGAGATATCGCCGAGGCTTTGTTTTCCTACAAGTACCTGGCCGATACCTACCAGCTTCAGCCCGAAATTGCCGAAGCCATGCCTCAAGTTTCAGCAGACGGTCTGACCTACACAATCAAACTGAGGAAAGACGCCTTTTTCTACGATCCCCTCGGTGAAGTCTTCGAAGGAAATAAAGGCAGAGCCGTTAACGCTCATGACTTTGTTTACTCCGTAAAAAGACTGGCTGATCCCGCTAACGAATCAGGCGGATGGTGGCTTTACGAAGGGTTTATCAAGGGACTCGACGAGTGGGCGGCAAACGGAGCGGACTACAGTAAAACCGTTGAGGGTTTCAAGGCTCTCGATGATTATACTATTCAGCTGACTCTTACAAAGCCTTATCCCCAGATCCTCTACACTTTTACAATGTCTTTCACATATCCCATCGCCAAAGAGGCCATGGATTTCTACGGTGAAGAGTGGACCAACTATCCCATCGGTACCGGCGCATACTATTATGACCACGAAAACTCTATTCCCGGAACTCAGCACGTTCTGCTGAAAAACCCCGAATGGAGAGGGGGAAAATTCCCCGTCGCTTCAGAAGCCGGTCCGAAAAATGCTGCTAAACTGGGAGCCGATGTTCTTAAAGCCTACGAAGGAAAAGATCTTGCTTTCGCCGACAAAGTTATCTGGTACGTTATCGAGGAAAGCAGTGTTCAGTGGCTCAAGTTCATGAACGGCGAACTCGATTCCAGCACCATTCCCAAAGATAACTTCGAAACAGCTGTAGTCAATCAGAAGCTGACTCCCGATATGACGGCTAAAGGTATCACTATGGATATCAACCCGACTCTCGATGTCACCTATAACTTCTTTAACATGGAAGATCCTATTCTCGGAACCAACAGGAAACTGAGACAGGCTATGTCTCTCGCTTATACACATGAAGATATCCTCGATATTTTCTACAACGGCAGAGCGGAACTGGCCCAGACCCTTCTTCCTCCCGGTCTCGGCGGATACGATCCCAATTATAAGAACCCCTATGCCCATTATGATCTGGAAAAAGCGAAAGCTCTTCTTGCCGAAGCGGGATATCCCAATGGCGAAGGTCTTCCGGTTCTCAAATACCAGATGTATTCTTCCAGCACAACCAACACACAGATGGTTGAGCTCTTCATCGACAATATGTCCAAACTGGGAATTAAAGTCGAAGCAGTTGCCGGAGACTGGCCCACATTCATGGAAAGAATCGATGCTCACGAAGTACAGCTCGGTGGAATCGCCTGGGGTGCCGACTATCCCGACGCGCAGAACTTTCTCCAGTTGAACTACGGTCCCAACAAAGCTCCCGGCCCCAACTCCGCGAACTATGACAACCCCGAGTTCAACGCGCTCTACGAAAAAGCCGCTTTCATGCAGCAGAGTCCCGAAAGAGACAGACTGTACGCTGAAGCAGCTCAGCTCGCAGCGGAAGATGTTCCCTGGATTATGGGAGTACACAGACTCAGCTATGCTCTCGAGTATCCCTGGCTGAAAACCAGAGTCTTCAGAGACATCGGTGCCGGTTATTCCAAGTACTACGATGTCGATCTCGAAATGAGAAAAGAGGCAACAGGTAACTGATTACCTTAAGAAAAAGTGCTCCTGAATCTTCGGGAGCACTTTTTTCTGATTATCTTTTCATATTTAAAATCCGGAGATAATTTAAAATGATTAATTATATGATACGCCGGCTGCTCCATCTGGTGCCGATTATTCTCGGTGTAGCCCTTATTTTCTTTGTTATATTCAACGTGATCGGCGGACAGGAGAAGTTTCTCTACAATGTCCTTCCGAAAAAATCACGTACTGTTGAACAGATTGATATGTACCGCCATAAGTACGGACTGGACAGGCCAATGGTTGTTCAGTATCTCGATCTGGTCAGACAGATGGTTACTTTCGATTTCGGGAGATCGGAAGTCAGGAAGATCCCTGTTAAAACTCTTATCATGAGACATGTACCCAATTCCGCCAAACTTACGTTTCCCGCTTTTTTTCTTGAAATTTCCATATCACTCATCCTGGCTTCCATATGTGCGTATTTCAGGGGGAGTATATTTGACAGAACCATAACCATTTTCTCTGTTCTGGGGATGTCCATATCCATGCTCGTACTTATTCTCCTGGGACAACAGATACTTGCCTATCAATGGGGGCTCTTTCCCATTTCCGGCTGGGTCAAAGGTTTCGGCGCCATCCGGTATCTGATTCTGCCATGGATCCTCTGGGTTCTTGTCTCCGTCGGATACGATATCAGGTTTTTCCGTACGGCACTTCTGGAAGAATCCCATAAGGATTACGTCAGGACAGCCCGGGCGAAAGGGCTGGATGATAAAACCATCATGTTCCGCCACATCATGCGCAACGCCATGATTCCGATTCTGACCTATGTTGTCATTCAGATCCCCTTTCTTCTGGTCGGATCCATTCTCCTCGAGAGATTTTTCAGTATTCCCGGAATCGGGGACCTCATGGTCAATGCTGTGTTCAATTACGATCTGCCGGTGCTGAAAGCGACAATCATGTTTTTCACCCTCTTTTTTGTGGGCTTCACACTTATCACCGATATGCTGTACGCCTTTGTCGATCCCCGGGTCAGGCTGAGTTAGGAGGCCGATGTGAGTAAAGAAACAAAAGCACTGGACAGGAATTCCATACTCGAAGGAAAGAGCCCTCTGGCTCTCTCGATCGCCCGGCTCAGAAGAAATAAAATGGCTATGGTCTGTTTCTGGATCCTCGTCATTTATTCTCTGACCGCCATCCTGGCCGGAACCAATATTTTCGGATTGCAGGATCAGGCCCTCGTCTTTGAGCTTCAGAACCGCTATCAATCCATGTTCGGCTCTCTCCAGTATCTCTTCGGAACCGATACTTTCGGCCGGAACGTTCTGGCCCGGGCGATAATGGGAACCAGAATCTCTCTCTTCCTCGGCTTGACATCCGGTCTTATCATGATTCCCATAGCCATTGTTATCGGAGCTGTCGCCGGATATTACGGCCATTTCCTCGATGATCTCGCTGTCTATATCATGAGCGTTATCGTCGCCATTCCGGGGATGCTGATTATCATGAGCCTTGTACAGGTCATGGGACGGAGCTTTCTGATTATCGCCTTCGCTTTCGCCATCACAGGATGGGTCGGACTCGCCAGGGTCATCCGGGGAGCCTTTTTCCAGGCGAGGGAATTCGAATACGTATTAGCTGCCAGAACACTGGGCGCCAATGATTTCAGAATCATTTTCAAACATATACTGCCCAATATCTTTCACTTCGTCATAGTCCGTTTTGTTCTCAATTTTGTAAGCGTTATCAAATCGGAAGTCTTTCTCGCTTATGTCGGACTATCGGTCATCGGTATTCCCTCCTGGGGGAATATGATTGTTGAATCCAAAAGCGAGCTGATGGCGGGAAACTGGCAGAACATGACGGCCGCCACTATTTTTATGTTCGTTTTCCTCGTCAGTCTGAACATTTTCGGAGATGCTCTCCGCGATGCTTTGGATCCGAAGTTAAAAAACGTTTCTTAAAAGGCAGAAAATAAATGGAAGATAAAAATACAATATTAGAGGTCAAAAACCTTAAAACCTTTTTTCATACGGAAGAGGGTGTGGTCAAAGCCGTCAACGATGTTTCCTTCAGTATTCACGACGGAGAAACCCTCGGAATCGTCGGTGAATCGGGATGCGGTAAATCCGTTACATCCTTTTCTATCATGGGACTTGTTCCCATGCCTCCCGGGAAAATAGAGGGAGGTGAAATCCTCTATAAAGGGAAAGATCTTTTAAAGATCGGAAACAGGGGAATGCAGAAAATCAGGGGAAATGAAATTTCCATGATTTTCCAGGAACCGATGACCGCGCTTAATCCCGTTATGACAGTCGGCAGGCAGATTACCGAAGTCCTGGAACTCCACACAAAACTCAGTGCGGAAGAGCAGTGGAAAAAAGCTGTGGATATGATCAGGAAAGTCGGAATTTCCGAACCGGAAAAGAGAGCCAACAGCTATCCCCACGAATTGTCAGGGGGTATGCGCCAGAGAATTATGATCGCCATGGCCCTTGCCTGCGAACCCTCATTGCTTATCGCAGACGAGCCGACGACAGCCCTGGACGTGACGATTCAGGCGCAGATCCTCGAACTGATGAAAGAGATGCAGAAGGAATATAATTCCGCTCTCCTGCTGATCACTCACGATCTGGCCGTTGTCGCCGAGACAGTTGACCGCGTTATCGTCATGTATGCCGGTGAAGTCGTGGAGAACGCCGATGTGGAAACTTTATTCAAAGATGCCAAACATCCCTATACGCAGGGGCTTCTCAAATCGATTCCCGTCCTGGGAAATTCCGATAAGGAGCTGAAAGCTATCGAGGGAAGGGTTCCGAGCTTGATTGACCTGCCTACGGGCTGTCCTTTTAACAACCGGTGTTCCCAGGTATTTGACAGATGCAAATCCGAGGATCCGGAATTATTAGATCTCGGCAATAACCACACGGTCCGGTGCCATCTGTACAGTCAGGAGTCCTAGAATGGAAAATATCGCAGAATTATATAATCTGAAAAAACATTTTGAGATAAGAGCCGGAATCTTAAAGAGAGTTGTCGGCCATGTCAAAGCCGTTGACGGAATCACTTTCAATATTCCCAAGGGAAAGACCCTTGGTCTTGTCGGTGAATCGGGTTGCGGAAAAACGACAGTCGGAAGGACAATCGTCGGTTTGTATAAACCTACTGAAGGGGAGATGTTCTTCGATGTGAGCCGGGAAAATATCGACAGGATGAATGATCTCCAGAACAGGTATAACGGTTTTTCCGATATCAAGAGTCCTGAAGCCAGAGAGGTTTTTGCTGAGCTGGAAGCCTTGAGAAAAGCGAACGATATTTACAGACTTTCCAAAGGCGATCTGCTGAAGAAGCGGAAAGAGCTTCAGATGGTATTTCAGGATCCCTATGGCTCTCTCAACCCGAGAATTCCTGTCGGAGATATCATCGGAGAAGGTCTCGATATTCACAAGCTATATAAAACAAAAGAAGAGAGAAAAGGGATAATTCAGAACCTGATGGATATCACGGGAATCGATCCCGCCTATATCAACCGATATGCCCATGAGTTTTCCGGCGGTCAGAGACAGAGAATCGGTATCGCCCGGGCTCTCTCTCTCAATCCGAAACTGATTGTTCTCGACGAGCCGGTTTCCGCGCTGGACGTTTCGATTCAGGTCCAGATTCTGGAGCTCCTGAATAAGCTCAAATCGGATTTCAATCTGACCTATATGTTCATCGCCCACGACCTCTCGGTTGTCGAGTATTTTGCCGACAACGTTGCGGTTATGTACCTCGGGAAGATAGTGGAGATCGCCGACAGGGATTCCCTCTATAAGGATAAACTCCATCCCTATACGCAGGCGCTGATTTCCGCGGTTCCTCTTCCGGTTCCCAATTCGAACAGAAAGAGAATCATGCTCGAGGGCGATGTCCCCTCTCCTATCAATCCTCCTTCGGGCTGCAGTTTCCACCCGCGGTGCAAATACAAGATGGATATCTGTACCAGGGAAACTCCGGAACTCAAAGAGGTCAAGCCGGGCCATAAATGCGCCTGTTGGCTTCACGAGAAAGGCTGATTTAAATGTTCTTTACTGTTTCGTTAAGTAAAGACAGAGAGAAACTGAGTTACCATATGAATCCCGCATTACGCGGGATTCTCTGGTTTTTTCTGGCTTCACTTATTTTAATGTTCATTTTCTCCTTCAGCGGAGAAGATTTTTCAGAAGCTCCGCTTCCGGGCAAAATCAATGTCGTCCTTTTACCCCTGCTTTTTTTTCTCGGATCTTTCTATAAATATACTCTCGTTTTTGATAAGTCCTCTGAAACCATATCGGTTTATTCCGGTCTGCTTTTTTTCTACAGAAAAAGGGACTATTCCTTCGGAGATCTCAATTCGGTGGTAAAAAGATATATCAAAATCAGAAATCCCCGTTCCGGGGGGGACGAGGCGAAATACACGGCTTTCTCAAGAGACAGAATCATCTTCGGGTTTGTTATTGACGGCAAAATGATTCTCATAGATCGCAATGGACGGCCTAATAGAATGGAAGAACTCTATATGAGTTTTAAGGCTTTTTTTCCCTACAGCGTAAAAGAAGAGACAGAATAATTGAAAAAACGAACAAAAATATTCCTCACTGTGTTTTTAATCCAATTGATCCTGGTACTGGCTATAATCCTCTTTCCCGAAACGGTACAAGAGAGCCGGTATACAGATTACGAAGAACTTGTCCGTCCGGTTTCAGCTGTGAATGAACCCGGAAGGCAACCCAATGAGATCAGGCGGAAAATTGCAGAGTTCGGCATCTTCAGCAGAGTGAAAAATACAAGGGGTTTATCTGTTGATACGCCCCGTAAAGCCGTGGTTATCATCGGTAATCCGAGGCTTGAAGATTCTGTTCATTTTGACAGGCTGATGGTTTATCTTTATGAAAAGGGAATCGGATCCCTATATATTGATCCTGTCGATACTCCTCTGTTCGTACCGCTCGGACCGGAAGAGGGTGTATATTACACATCTTCGGAACGGCAGGCTATTTTTTATGAAGAGCTTACCGGTTATTTAAGAGATTTAGGATACGGTGAAATGAGCCTGTGGATATTCAGTCAGAAACTGGATGAAACGCTGAGCCGATTCGCTGCGGAAAACAATGCATTCGGTTCGCTCGTGCTTTTTGACCCGTTGGAATATGAAGCTGCCGATAAAGGAAATCTCCCGCCAGTGCTGATCGTCACCGACAGAGGAAGACAAAATCCAGGAGTCGAGGATCAGATATCCTATAGGCAATTCGAGAACCGTCAAACCCTTTGGAAGTTTCTCTCCAGCTGGCATGGCGAACGTGAATTATATATAAAAGTTCTGGACTGGATGAAGCCGTATTTCAGTTAAATACCGGACTTCCGGTAACGGCATCAGAGAGATTCGGTTCCTGAAACCCTGATAGAAAACTGACTCTTCTTTCAGCTTCTGCCGAGGGAAGAAGAGGCAGTCTTTTCAGAAATGCAGCATAAAGCGCTTCAGGAGCGTTTGCCAGCCAGTTCCGGTAATCAGTTCGATGCTTTTATTTCCGTCCAGGCGTGATCGACCACTTCGTTGAAATCTTTAAGGTCGACATAAACCTCGCAATTGTCTATAACCGACTGGGGCGGGTAAATGGCTTCGTCGTTTCTGATTTCATCATCCAGCTGATCTCTTACCGAGGGAATCGGCGTCGCATATCCGATATAATCGGCATTTCTGTAGGCGATATCTTCCCGGCAGAGGAAATTGATAAACTTCTCCGCCAGCTCTTTGTTTTCCGTCTCTTTGAGAATGACCCAGTTGTCAAACCAGATGTTGGATCCTTCGTCGGGGACGCGGTAGGCCATCTGGGGATTCTCCTCAATAATCCATCCGTAATCTCCCGAGTAGGCTACAGCCAGATCTATTTCCTGAGATGCAAGCATATCCTTCAGGTTATCTTCGCCATAAGCCAGCACGAGAGATTTCTGCCGGATCAGGAGCTCCTTGGCCTCTTCTATCTCTTCTTCATTCATGCTGTTAAGCGAATAGCCCAGTTTTTTCAGCGCGACGGCAAAGGAGTCGCGGCTGCTGTTGTACATGCCAATCCTGCCGGCGTGTTTTTCATCCCAGAGTATATTCCAGCTATTGACGGGACCGCTGACTTTTTCGCTGTTGTACAGGATGCCCAGAGTACCCCACATATAGGGAATGGAATACCGGTTCCCTCTGTCGAAGGGGAGATCCAGATAGGATTTCCCTATCAGCTTCATATTGGGAATGTTATCCCTATTCAGCGGACTGATCAAATCCTCATCGATCATTCTCTCGATCATATAATCGGACGGGCAGGCAAGGTCGTAACTGCCTCCTCCCTGTTTGATTTTCACATACATCTCTTCATTGGATGCGAAGAGTTCGTAATTGACTTTAACATTGAACTCTTTTTCAAAATCGCCGATCACCGACTCATCGATGTAATCCCCCCAGTTATAGACATTCAATACCGGTTTATCGGAACCGCAGGAAAGGACAGACAGAAATGCTGCTGTCAGAACCGCGGACTTAATGAAGAAGTATATTCTCTTCAATGGCTAAATCCTCCTTTCGGGTTTTTCTGTTTTTATTTATAATCAGCAGAAGCGCGATGACCACTGCAAACATGAGCGAAGATAAGGCGTTGATTTTGGGATTGATACCTCTTCTCGCCATGGAAAACACGGCAATGGAAATGTTGGAGACTCCCGAACCGGTCGTAAAAAAACTGATGACGAAGTCATCAACCGACATGGTGAAGGCAATAAGCCAGCCTGAAATAATCGACTGTTTGAGCTGGGGAAGTATGATCTTGAAAAGCCCTACAACCGGTTTGGCGCCCAGGTCGAGAGCGGCCTCCATCTGATGCCGCGAAATGCGTCTCAGAACAGGTAGAACTGTTATTATGACATAGGGAATGGAAAACATGATGTGGGACAGCAGCAGAGTCATAAATCCGAATGTCATTTTCAGGAAAATATAAAGAGACATAAGGGAAATGGCCGTCACAAGATCGGGATTGAGAAGGGGCAGATCGTTTATGGACAAAAGTATTCCGGAAGTCCTTCTTCCCATATATTTAATGCCCCAGGCCGAGATTGTGCCAACGACCGTTGAGACTGTAGAGGCAATGAAAGCTATGAGAATTGTGTATCCCATGGCTTTGAGTATATTTCTGTCCCGGAAAAGCTCCGCATACCACTTGAAGGTAAAACCGGTCCATTCGGCTCCGGTCCTGCCTTCATTGAAAGAGTAGGTAATGAGGACGAGGATCGGCATATAGAGGAAAATAAGCAGAAGAAGAATCAGCCAGTGGGGAAGTTTTCTTTTCTTCATCGCTCACCCCGCTTTTCTCTGTCGAAGAGGGACAGGATAATCATGGCGCTCAGGATGACAAGCATGAGAATCACGGAAATGGAGCTTCCGAAATTCCAGTTGCCAACTTTCAGGAACTGTCTTTCTATGAGGTTTCCGATCATCATATCCTGGCCGCCTCCGAGTATGATGGGAATGATGAATGTGCTGACCGAAGGCATGAAAACCAGGGAAATGCCTGAAATAATTCCGGGCAGAGACAGGGGAAGGACTACTTTGAGAAAAACAGTTCTGTCATCGGCTCCGAGATCATGGGCTGCCTCAATAAGCTTGTGATCCATTTTATCGAGGACCGAAAGAATAGGCAGAATCATAAAGGGGATGAAATTGTAGACCATGCCCAGAAGCACGGCTCCTTCCGTATAGAGGAACTGAACTTTATCCAGGCCGATCATCTCCAGAAAACTGTTCAGTAATCCCGTATTGCCCAGAATCGGTCTCCAGGCATAGGTTTTCAGGAGAAAGTTGATCCACATGGGCAGCATGAGCAGGAGCATGAGAGTGCTCTTGCGCGTTCCCTCCTCGCGGCTGATCAGAAGCGCGATGGGGTAACCGACGATAAGACAGATGGCAGTCGCCTTCAGAGCCAGTTCCAGCGATTTCAGAAGTACTTTGAGATAGAGTGGGGTAAAAAATAATCCGTATCCTTCCAGGGAGAAGCTGCCGTTTTTACTGAAGCTGAAAACAAAGATAACAACCAGCGGAAGGACGATTATAACCACAGTCCATAGGGCGTAAGGCCAGGCATAGCGGTTGAATCTATTCTTCACGGTCTTTCCTCATAATATGAATGGCATCGGGCTCGATTTTCAATCCGATATTGTCACCCGGACTGGCCTGAACCGTATTGTGAAGCAGCCAGGTCGTATGTTCCGACTCAACGGTCATTTCCCAGTGGACACCCCTGAAAATGGTACTGGTAACGATCCCTCTCAGATCGACGTTGTCCTCCGGTGAGCAGATGATGATATCCTCGGGACGGATTACCGCATTTATTTCTTCGCTATCTTTGAAACCTCTGTCGACGCAGGCAAAGTCTTTTCCCGCGAGATGAACCTGATAGTCCTTCTTCATGATCCCCGGAATAATATTGCTCTCTCCGATGAAATCGGCTACGAAAGTATTTTCCGGTTCATTGTATATATCGACGGGAGTTCCGTACTGCTGAATCCGTCCGCCGTTCATAACAGCTATATGATCGGACATGGACAGGGCTTCTTCCTGATCGTGAGTGACGTAGATGAAGGTGATTCCGACCTGTTTCTGGATCCGCTTCAGTTCGTTCTGCATTCCCTGACGAAGCTTCAGGTCCAGGGCTCCGAGCGGTTCGTCGAGGAGAAGCAGTCCCGGTTCGTTGACCAGCGCGCGGGCAATGGCTATGCGCTGCTGCTGTCCTCCGCTCAGCGAGGCGATGGAGCGCTTCTCAAAACCGGGCAGATTGACCAGCTCCAGCATTTCACCGATTTTGCTGCGTATTTTTTTTTCCGGCTGTTTGGAGCACCGCAGCCCGAAGGCTATATTCTCTCCGATGTTGAGATGGGGGAAAAGTGCGTAATTCTGAAAAACCGTATTTATATTTCTGCGATAAGGGGGGATGGTGTTGATGATTTGATTATCATAAAAAATCTCTCCGGAATCCGGTGTTTCAAATCCGCCTACCATTCTCAAAGTAGTGGTTTTACCGCAACCGCTCGGGCCGAGCAGCGTCAGAAATTCATTCCTGTCAATCGACAGTGAAATTTGATCGACCACCCGCTGGCCGCCGTAGGACTTTGTCAGTCCCGCAATACGAAGGATTTCATTCTTTTTCAACTATCCTATCACCCCCTGAAAACTTCTTTCAGTCCTCTATATATCCCTCAGAAGCCGCCAGATCATACTCGTCTCCGTAATCTTCAAGCTCCTCCAGTCCCAGACCGTACAGTTTGAACTCGCCTGTAGGATCGTCTTCCTTCAGATAGACCAGCTCTTCCTTAGCCACATCTCTATCATCGAAAACGGCGATGACATCGCTCTCTTCCTTAATAAACCACAACTTCTGAGACATATAATCTCCTTTCCGACTGAATCATAGACTCTATTCAGTCTAACCGGTTATGAGAAGTTTCTCTGGCTTCTTTTTTGTAACTGTTCGGGAATAACATCCCTTTTCTGCTGTATCAAAGCCTGAGATGCGTTCTCACTGGTGAACGGCATCGTGCTGCGCAACTCCTATACCAGTCCGGTATATAATAATGAAGATGACAGCAGACTGACCTTAGCATAAAGGGTCGGTATGTCTGCGGCTGAAAAGCGAATACATCGGCTGAATCAGTTGTTTTTATATTTAAGGTTTCTTGTGGAATCTGTCAATAATAAATATGATAAAGAGATGAAAATCAGACCCTGTATAGATTTGCATAACGGCAAAGTCAAGCAGATCGTCGGCGGTACTCTGACCGACCGCGATAACAGCGCCCGGGAGAATTTCGTCTCTTCCTACGACGCCTCCTGGTATGCCCGACTTTACCGGGAAGATGAAATGACCGGCGGTCATATTATCAAACTGGGACCCGGTAATGATGATGCCGCAAAAAAAGCTCTCGAAGAATGGCCGGAAGGCATGCAGATCGGCGGAGGCATTTCCGCAGGGAACTGCCGGGAATGGATAGATTCCGGAGCTTCCCATATCATCGTTACTTCCTGGGTCTTCCGCGGGGGAGCCATAGATTTTTCAAGACTTGATGAGCTTGTCGGTCTGATCGGCAGGAAACGTCTCGTTCTGGATCTGAGCTGCCGGAAGCGGGGAGATGAATATGTTGTCGTGACCGATCGATGGCAGAAATTTACCGATTTTAACATAACTCAGAAGAATATTGCCCTTCTTGAGTCCTACTGCGACGAATTTCTTATTCATGCGGCCGATGTGGAAGGGCTTCGAGGCGGTATCGAAGCGGATCTTGTCGAGAATCTGGGAAAATGGGTTTCCATTCCCACAACATATGCCGGAGGTGCCCGAAATCTCGAGGATGCGGAAGTGGTCAAGGGCTTGGGGAAGGGCGCCCTGGACCTGACAATCGGCAGCGCCCTGGATATCTTCGGAGGTTCTCTGCCCTACAGAGACGCCGTTCAATGGAATCGGAGAAACAGCGGTGTATAATGTGAGTATGAGAAAAATAATTGTCCCGGTCCTTTTGGTTCTGCTCTTTTCCTGCGTCCTGACAGGATCGGGAATCCGCACTGTATCGGGAATGCTTGACGGATCTTCCATACCGACTACTATAAAAATCGGGCTTTTCCCTCCCGGTAATGAATACACCTTTGAATATGATAAAACAGAAGATGATAGTACCGGCAGTGCCGAAAAGGATATGATCTTCAGAAATATCTCAAGTAATGAAAAGGATGGATCAACTGGCAATTACATATTCGCACCTGTCCCAGGTTTTGTCGTGACTCCTGAAAGTGGGCAATATTCCATCATTTTTCCAGAAGATCCAACGACAGTGAAGTGTCTGATCGCCTGGGATGATATTAACGGCGACGGTCAATTTGATCTCGGTTCGGAAGATGCTTTTCTTCCGGTAAAAAAAATTAACGGAACATTTTATGTCATACATTACTTTTCCTCAATTGAGGTCGTAGAGAATATAACCTATCTAGCCGTATATAGCACAATGGATCGGGAGGACCCTGACTATGATCTGGATTTTTATGATCCCCATCAGGACAATTTCGACGCTATAGGCGCTGACGGCTTTGATTTCAATATCCGCTGATCATCACTCTCTCCCATGTCAGATCTGCACCTGTGACGGTAATGCGTACAAAAGAATCCTCGCTGCCCTCTTTTATCAGGGGATCGAGAGTGAGATATTGAACTCCTTTTATTTTCCGGTCATCCCAGATATGATTATGACCCATCAGGACGAGATCCACCCCGTTTGTTTCGAACAGATGCATAAGAAAATAAATTTCTTCCGTATCCGTGAACTGAACGACCGTATTCACCCCTGTTGAAAAGAACTGGCTGTGGGTAAAGATGACCAGATGATCCCACCGGTCTTTCTGTTCAGACAGTAGATCTTTCAGCCAGTTCAGCTGTTTCATTCCCAGAGTTCCGTTTGCCGAATCCAGGGCGATCAGCAGTGTAGAACCCCGGTTCCCCGGCTCTCCGATTCCCACGGAATAAACCGATCGGCCGATCATCGTCCGATAGGACTTCCATCCTTCGAAATAAAGATCGTGGTTACCGATTGCAGCGAACCAGGGGATACCAGCGCGGTCCATAACGGTTTTATACGATAGAAACTGATAATCATAACCGCTCTGAGTCGAATCTCCGCAATCGAGAATGGCAATATCATCAGGTGAGAGACAGGAATCGACAAATTGTTCGAGATGCCGGGGGGCGTCGTCTTTCACATGGATATCTGAAATAACAGCGATGTTGAAAAAATATCCTTCCGCCGTAAGTGATAAGGCTTCCAGAGATGCCATGTCACTGTGATAGGGCAGATCATCCTTTTCTTCAAAGCGGCTGTCGGGAGTCGAATAGCTGGAAAAAAATCCTGCGAAATCGACCCCCAGACTGCAACCGGCAAGAACGGCAGCGGAGATTAACAGCAGGAAACTTTTCACAGTCTGTACCTCAAGCCCAGTTCCGCGGAAAATGCCGAATAAAAAGAAGCCATGGCCACCTGGCCTGTATTGGATATCGCCGCATCGAAGATCAGTTCCACTTTCCCGGAGAAAGAAAAACCGTTTGATATCATGAAAAAGATATCAGTTACATTACCGACATGGAATCTATCAAAATTCGCAATGGAAACAGATAGTTTGTAGACCGGTCTGCGCAGTATGTGAAACTCAAGTCTGTATGCGGGATGAAATGAGAGTGTTTCCCGATCGGAGTTCAGAATCCGCATGGCAACCCCCAGTTCCAGCTCCATGATCGTGCCGGCCAGGAGGACAACCGTTGGGTTGACAGTCGTTTCTCTTATTTCATAATCGGGATATTCCCTTTGAATCAGAGTCATGCCGTAGAGAAGAAAGGAGGGGAGGCCCTCAATCCCGGCGTGAAGATAAAAATTATGGGGAAGTACTTTAAAGTCAGAAGAGAAGCCACCCTCCAGAAATATATGAGGATTCAGGTCCAGGGAACTGCTGAAAAAAAGTTCACTGTGGTGTCCCGTAGTTCTGTTGTAAGTATAACGATAGGAGCTCTCAAGGCTGATTTTTTCCGGTTCGCCGCTGCTGAGCGGTAAGAGAAACAGAAGCAAAAAAGCTGATATAACGATGCTTTTTTTTTGTAACATGGGAAGATGATAATCCTTTAATGATCTTATGTCAAAGTTGGCAAAACCAATGAAGGTTGTGAAGCATGGTGCGAAAAGCGTATTCAGGGTGGGTATGTATACGAATAAAGCATCTATTCGGTCGATATCTTTCGACGGTTGATCGGTTCCCTAAAGCCCGGGAATATCTATATCCCCATTATGCTGAAAAAGACACTCTACGCATATCGACAGTTTTCGCAGATACGGGCAGAAATATTCGTTAGCTGTCCGGGGGAATGGCCGGAGAACATCTAGCGGTTTTATCCTCTAGCGTCTCTGAAGTGCTGTTTGAGCGGCCAGAATAACTACTGAAAATATATATTTTTTTTCAGATATAGCAATTCTACGAAAATAACTGTTTATTAGCTTGTTTTTTGCAGATCCCGATTTTAATCATATTTTGAATGCAGATTTCTTTAAAAAAGACTGGTATTCCCGTGCTACGAAATCAACACGGAAAAGACAAATACATTGACACATCAGTTTATCAATACTATAAGAAATAAAGTATTTATTTAGTTTTCTATTTAAAATGAATAAATAAGGAGAGAAATATGAAAAGAATGGCTAAGTTTTTCTTAGTTGCCCTTGTTTCTGTCGCTGCCATTACGTTTGTGTCATGTGGTAAAAAAGAAGCGGAAACAATCAAAATCGGTGTAGCGGGACCCCACTCGGGAGACCTGGCTTCCTACGGTATTCCCACAATCAAAGCTGCCGAACTTGTTGCTGAAGAAGTCAACGCCAAAGGCGGTATTGATGGAAGAATGATTGAACTTGTTATTGAAGATGATGTTTGTAAACCTGAAGTCGCTGCCAACACAGCGGCCAAACTTGTCGGAGATGGTGTTGTCGCCGTTATCGGCCACATCTGCTCCGGAGCCACAAAATCCGCTATGGGAACATATCTCGATTCCGAGCTTCTCGCAATCTCTCCCTCTGCAACAAACCCCCCTCTGACACAGAGCGGAGACTACCCCAACTTTTTCAGAACAATTGCTCCCGACGACGCTCAGGCCGCAGTGGAAGTTGCCTTTGCCTATGCTCAGGGATACAAGAAAATTGCAGTTCTTCACGACAAGGGTGACTATGGAAAGGGATTCGCCGAGTTCTGCAAAGCCATCCTTGAAGCAGATAAAAAAGCTGAAATCGTTCTTTACGAAGGAATCACTCCCGGTGCTGTAGATTACACAGCCATTATCAACAAAATCGCATCTTCCGGTGCAGACGCTGTTATATTCGGCGGATATCACCCCGAAGCTTCCAAGCTGATTACTCAGATGAAGAAAAAAGATATGAATATCGCTTTCCTCTCCGACGACGGTGTTAAAGATGATACATTCATTAAAGTTGCCGGCGAATACGCTGAAGGCGTTTACGCGACAGGACCTATCGATACATCGAGCAATCCCCTTGCCATCAAAGCTGTTAAAGCTCATCAGGACAAATACGGAGAAGATCCCGGAGCATTCTTCATTAACGCTTATGCCGCTATGCTGGCTCTTGTAAACGCTATCGACGTTGCCAACTCTACTGAGTACGCCGATCTTACAAATGCTTTGAGAAGCAATTATGTCGATACCCCCCTCGGAAAAATCAGTTTTGACGAGAAAGGTGATGCTATCGGTGTAGGTTTCGCTGTATACCAGGTTCAGAACGGTCAGTACGTAGAGCTCAAATAAAACACATTTTCTTTCATCAGGAAACAGGATTGCCCCGTATCAGGGGCAATCCCTTTCAATTTACAGAGGTAAAAAGGTAATTAGAAAAATATGAAGTTAGATTTTTTCTTCCAATTGCTTATGAGCGGGCTCACCCGCGGTAGTATCTACGCACTTATTGCACTCGGTTACACAATGGTTTACGGTATCGTAAAACTCATTAATTTCGCCCACGGTGAAATATATATGATCGGTGCCTTTACAGCACTAATAGTAAGCGGCGTTCTTTCCATGTACGGAATGAATCCCGTTTTTATCTTCCTGATCGCCATCACAGCTGCCATTATCTATTCAGCCGCTTACGGAGTCACTCTGGAAAAGATCGCATATGCACCGTTGAGAAAAGCTCCCAGACTTTCAGCTCTGATCAGTGCCATAGGTATGTCGATGTTTCTGCAGAATTATGTTCTCCTGGCCCAGACATCGGATTTTCTCCCCTTTCCCGAACTGTTACCGGAATTCGGATTTCTCGATCCTGTAAAATTCATTATCAGTACCAATCAGTTCCTGATTCTGGTGACGACTACAGTTGTCATGGTGCTGCTGACATTCTTTATAAAATTTTCTCGAACCGGTAAAGCCATGCGAGCCACTTCCCAGGACCGGGATATGGCACAGCTTGTCGGTATCAATATCAATAAAGTCATTTCCATCACTTTTGTCATCGGTTCGGCGCTTGCCGCTATCGGCGGGGTTCTTATCAGTTCCCATATCGGGCAGATCAATTTCTATATCGGGTTTATCGCCGGAATCAAAGCCTTCGTCGCTGCCGTTCTCGGCGGTATCGGAAGTATCCCCGGCGCGGTTCTGGGAAGCTTTGTCCTCGGGATTACAGAAAGTTTCGGAACCGGTTATATTTCCAGTGATTACGAAGATGCCTTTGCCTTTGTAATCCTCATAGTTATTCTTATTTTCAAACCCTCCGGTCTTCTGGGGCGTAAAGTTTCGGAAAAAGTTTAAGGAGGAAAATTGAATATGTTCAACTTGAAAGAATTAAGAAAATCCTTTCTAACCTCTTTATGGTTCATGTTTCTGACATTCCCCATAATGGTTATAAAAGTCAATACAATAACAGATACAGTCGAATGGAGATGGAGAAATCTCGCTTTCGTCGGAGTCAGCGCTTTTATTCTCTCCTTTGTCTGGCGATGGGCACTTGATCGCAGAGCCAAAGGGGGAAAAGCCAAAAAGGACGGTATCGGATTCAAGGCAACAGTCCTTGCCAAAACAAACCAGTATAAGCTTCCCGGGCTCATCGGAATCGGTCTTCTTGTCGCCATACTTCCCTTTTTCGCCAGCATGTACACAACCAGCGTTTTAACAACGGCACTTATGTATGTTATTCTCGGTCTGGGATTGAATGTCGTCGTCGGTCTCGGCGGGCTGCTCCATCTCGGATACGCCGCTTTCTATGCCGTCGGAGCTTATACGTATGCCCTTCTGCATTACCATTTCGGTATCAGTTTCTGGGTGGCATTACCTCTCGGAGCTCTGTTCAGTGCTGTTCTCGGTCTTCTGATCGGTTTTCCCGTTCTGAGACTGAGAGGAGACTATCTGGCCATCGTAACGCTGGCTTTCGGAGAAATTACAAGGCTGGTTCTGGAAAACTGGAATGATTTTTCATTCGGTCCGAGCGGTATCGCCAATATCGCCAGACCGGGTATCGCCGGAATAAAGATGAAGCTGCCCCAGGCGACCATTTTTATTTACTTCATTGCCATAGCCATGGTCATTCTGACTATATTCCTGGTCAACAGACTTGAAAATTCCCGTGTGGGAAGAGCCTGGGAAGCCATGAGGGAAGATGAAATCGCTTCTCAAGCCATGGGTATCGATCTGACCAAGACGAAACTCCTCGCTTTCTCTATCGGTGCTGTATGGGCCGGTTTTGTCGGAGTTCTCTTTGCGGCCAAGACGACTTTTATCAATCCCGCCAGCTTTACGGTATGGGAATCGATTGTCGTTCTCTGTGTCGTCGTCATCGGCGGTATGGGATCCATTCCCGGTGTTGTCGTCGGAGCTCTTGTTTTTACTCTTCTGCCCGAACTTCTCCGCTCGGTATCGGAATACAGAATGCTCGTATTCGGTATCACTCTTGTCATTATGATGATTTTCCGTCCCGGCGGATTAATTCAGAAAACAAGAAAATCCTACAAATTTAAAAAAGAGGGAGATGGAGAATAATGGCGCCCATACTAGAAGTAGATAACCTGTCCATGGTCTTCGGCGGCCTCCGCGCCGTCGATTCTCTGAGCATGAAAATAAATGAAGGGGAAATCGTTGCCCTTATCGGACCGAACGGAGCCGGTAAAACAACATTTTTCAACTGCGTCACCGGAGTATACGTACCCACTGAGGGGGATGTGTACATTCAGGCACCCGGAGCAACGGAGCGGAGAAGCATCAAAGGTCTGAAACCGCATAAAATTACCGAAGGCGGTCTGGCCAGGACTTTTCAGAATATCCGGCTCTTCAGCAATATGTCGGTCCTTGAAAACGTCATGATCGGGCACCATCACAGACTCAATTCTGAAGTCTTCGGCGCGGTATTCCGCGATAAAAAAACCAGGGAAGAGGAAGAGAAAGTTGTTCATGATTCCTACGAAATCCTGAAAAAAATCGGATTGGAAAACCATGTCAATGATCTGGCCAAAAACCTTCCCTACGGTGCCCAGAGACGTCTGGAGATCGCCAGAGCGATTGGAACCGATCCCTTTCTCCTTCTTCTCGATGAGCCGGCGGCCGGCATGAACCCCCAGGAGACGAAGGATCTGGTCGACCTTATCCTGAGAATCCGCGATAACGAGAAAATTTCCGTTCTCCTCATCGAACACGATATGAGCCTTGTTATGAATCTTTCGGAGAGAATCTATGTCGTCGACTACGGTAAGCTTATCGCCACGGGAACTCCGCAGGAGATCAAAACGAACAAAGAAGTTATCAAGGCTTATCTGGGAGAAGAAGTAGATGCTTAAAATTAAAAATATTGAAACTTTTTACGGCAATATTCAGGCCCTTAAAGATATATCCATCGAGGTAAAGGAAGGGGAGATCATCACACTGATCGGGGCCAACGGTGCCGGTAAATCGACTACGCTCATGTCCCTTTCAGGCGTTGTTCCCGTCAGATCCGGTTCAATCGAGTTTCTGGGAAAAGATATTACCAATAAAAATCCCGACGAGATCGTGGCCATGGGTGTTTCCCAGGTTCCCGAGGGAAGACGGATTTTCCCGCTTCTGACTGTACAGGAGAATCTCGATATGGGTTCTTTTCTGAGAAAGGATAAAGGGGAGATCAAAAAAGACCTGGAATACATGTTCGAGCTCTTTCCCAGACTGGCTGAGAGAAGAACCCAGCAGGGGGGAACGCTCAGCGGCGGCGAGCAGCAGATGCTGGCAATTTCCCGGGCGCTGATGGCCCGGCCCAAGCTTCTGCTACTCGATGAACCTTCTCTGGGTCTCGCCCCGATTTTCGTTCAGCAGATTTTCGATATCATTAAAAGGGTCAATAAAGAGAATAATACGACTGTTTTCCTGGTTGAGCAGAATGCCTATATGGCCCTTAAAATCGCTCATCGCGGCTATGTTCTCGAAAACGGCAGAATTACCATGACCAATGACGCTTCTGTTCTTCTCAACGATGAAAATGTAAAAAAAGCCTATCTCGGTATATAAAGCAGCGGGCATTCAGCCCTTTGCTTTTTTGTCGCCGCGGAGTTCTCCTCCGCGGCTTTTTCAGCTAAGCAGACTGTAGAGGGTGAGCGGTTGGGTTTTGCCGCGAATTTCCGCATTGGCTATGGCTTTCATATTGACCTGCTTTCTCATCTGCGGGGAAAGTTTTTCGTATGTAGTCCCGCTCAGGATGAGAGGTGAATTATAGCGCTTCGTCAGGTTTTCAATGCGCGACGCCACATTGACCGTGTCGCCTATGACTGTATATTCCAGTTTATTGCTGTTTCCCAGGTTCCCTCCGATAACCGGGCCCGAGTGCACGCCTATTCCGATTTTGATGGGGAAAAGCCCCTGACCGGTTCTTTCCCTGTTCAGTTCTTCCAGTTTTTCATTCATGGCCAGAGCGGCTTTTATCCCGCTTTCCGCGTGATCGTCCGATGAAACAGGGACGCCGAATACGGCCAGGATCCCGTCGCCCATGAATTTGTCAATGATCCCGTTATTGGCGATGATTACATCGATCATTCCCGAAAGATAGGAATTGAGAAAATCAACGACTTCCTTAGGGGTCATTTTTTCAGATATGGATGTGAAGTTCCTTATATCGGCGAAGAGAATGGTCGCATCGTATAAATCTCCGCCCAGATTGACATGACCATTGAGGATTTCATCGGAAATCTCTCTTGTCAGATACTGGCCGAACAGGGATTTTATTTTCTCCCGCTCCCTCAGGCCGTCGACCATGAGATTGAATCCTTCGCCCAGCTTCCCTATTTCGTCTTTCGTCCGGACAACGGCATAGCGCGAGGGTTTGCCCTTTGTCATGTTTTTCATCTGGCTGACGATTTCATTGATGGGCCTGGTAATCGTGGCATTGGTCCAGCGGAGATAAAAGGAGATATAGATCATGGAAACGATGAAACCGTTTACAAACCCCAGCGCCATTCTCAGAAACCCGGAAACATCGATATAGAAAAGACTGAGGTTTGTGACATCACTGCCGGAACCGAGCCATTCTGTGAATCCATCCCGGAAAATGAAAATATCCATGACCTGAAGGAACTCGCCGAGAAGCAGTGTGGAATTCACGTCGTTCACCGATTTTATTCCGATCGTGCTGATATTGAGAAATATATAGAAGACCAGGACGAGCAGGGGCAGAAAAGTCGTCATCATCGATGAGAGCAGGAGTTTGATCTGTACATTCTCAAATGTGAGGCGTCCGGTTCTTCTTCTCAGAGAGGAAGCCGGAAAGAAATGCTCCTTGTATATCATCTGAACTCTGTACTTTTGCCAGGAATGGAGAAATAGCGCTGTTAGTACCGATGATACCATGGAGAGTATAAAAAGCTGGCGGAACATGGATGCCAGGACTGCGTTTTCCACCAGTGAGGGGTTAAAGTATTTTATCTGGTTCATCTGGGTCAGAACCAGTCCCCCCAGATAGAGGAGCGAGTTGATCAGCGGTGTGTGGTTAATCAGCGAGCGGCTGTATTTTTCCAGTCCCGGTTTAATTTTCTTTCTCCCTTTCTTTTTCTTGAGGTAGGAGCGGAAGGGAAGATTAAAGCCGAAAAACAGGATGGTGATGCTCAGTTGCACCCAGACAAAAAACGCTGTGGCATCGTCAACTGATTTTGTTTCCCTGTCGAATGCATGCTCGAGGTTCTGCTCGATTTCACTGTCATGCATCTCCATGATGGACTTGACGAATTCGACCGGTATCGTCCCGTTTTCAATCAGTTCCAGAAGATTGCTGGTGAAAAGATTCAGCAGAACTGGAAGAATCAGCATCGTATATATGATCAGAGGCAAAAGAATCATTCTGAGGATATAGTAGGAAGGCACGCGTCTTTTTTTCATTATCTCTCCGCTTAACTGTCTTTTTCCATTATCGAAAAAATTTAAAATAAGGTTTGCATATTTTTTCAAATACTGCAATAATGTTTCTACTAATAGTAACATTTAAATACATTGAGGTTTATTATGAAGAAAATTATAACAATTGCTTTGACTTTTGCTGTTCTTGTTCTGCCGGTTTTTACGGGAGGACAGTCCGATGATGAAAAAACGATAAAGATCGGAATTTCCAAAATCGTAGAGCATCCCGCTCTCAATGCCATTGAGCAGGGCGTACAGGATGAACTTGCCGAAATGGGTTACGGCGATGCGGAGTATATTCTCCAGAACGCCGCCGGCGATATGAATACGGCTTCACAGATCGCCGCCATGTTCAAAATGGAAAAAGTCGATGTGGCCGTAGGAATCGCCACTCCGACCGCTATAGCCCTGGCGACGGGGATCAAGGATCAGCCCGTCGTTTTTTCAGCCGTAACCGATCCGGTCGGAGCGGGGCTCGTCGATAATCTGGAAGAAGGAAAAAACAATGTGACCGGTATTTCCGATATGACGCCCGTTCGGATGCAGATCGGTATAATTGCCGATCTGGGGGATATAAAATCAATCGGTCATATTTATTCCGCCGGTGAGCCCAATGCGGTTAAACTGGCTGAGTTTGCTGAAGAGGGGTGCCGGGACCTGGGAATAGATTTTGTAGCCGCCACCATTGCGAACTCCAGTGAAGTTATGCAGGCCGCCGCTTCTATAGCGGGAAAAGTCGACGCCATCTATCTCAGTACCGACAATACAGTTTTCTCGGCTCTGGGATCAGTTGTTGAAGTGGCGACTAAAGCCGGTATCCCCGTCTTCACGGCTGATACGACATCGGCTGCTGATTCCGGTGTGCTGGGAGCTTATGGATTCGATTATTACAAACTGGGACGGGCGACCGGAAAGCTGGTAGCCCGGATTCTCGAAGGGGAAGACCCCGCATCGATTCCAACCCAGTTTATGACAGAAGCGTCTGACCTCGATCTGGTTCTCAACCTCGATGTGGCCGATGCGCTGGGATTGTCCATTCCCGCCGATCTGATTGAAAAGGCTACCACTGTTGTAAAAGACGGAAAGGTACAATGACAGAGATCTTCGGCATTATTCTCATTGAGGGCCTGATTTACGGAATCATGGCTCTCGGAGTTTTCATAAGTTTCAGGATTCTGGACTTCCCGGACCTGACGGTTGACGGATCATTTCCTCTGGGAGCGGCGGTTATGGCTGCCTGCCTCCTGGCGGGAATTCCTTTTATTCCGGCTTTTATGCTCACTTTTGCGGCGGGTTCTCTGGCCGGAGTGGCTACGGCGCTCTTCCACAACAAGCTGAAGATTCCCGGACTGCTGGCCGGTATTCTCACGATGACCATTCTCTATTCCATTAATCTGAGAATACAGAAGTTTTCGCCCAATATCAGTTTTTTAAGGGTGGAGACTCTCTTCGATAAAATTCACAGCATCATGAAGGGGATGATGGGCTCGACCTGGTCTGTTCTTATTCTGCTGGTACTGGTGACCTTTGTCATAAAAACCCTTCTTGACCTTTTCTTTCATACCGATATGGGACTGACGCTCGGCGCTATGGGAGACAACGAACAGATGGTTATCGCCCAGGGTGTCAATCCCCATATCATGAAAATGATCGGGATTGGCGTTTCCAACGGACTTGTCGCTTTGTCCGGTGCTTTCGCCGCACAATATCAGGGGCAGGCCGATGTGAACCTGGGACGGGGAGTCGTCATTATGGGATTGGCTTCGGTTATGATCGGCGAGTTCCTGATCAGATCCAACAGAATTTCCCTGCTGACTCTCCGGGTCCTGCTCGGATCCGTTGCTTTCCGGGGTATCATGTTTCTGGCGAGAAACCTCACGTTCCTCAGTCTCAGGCCAAGCGATCTGCAGCTGATATACGGGCTGTCGATCGTGCTGCTCCTTCTGCTCACAGGCAGAAAACAGAAAAAGAACAAGAGGTCTGTATAAATGCTGGAACTGAAGAATCTGGGGAAGGTTTTCAATGAGGGAACTGTCAATGAAAACCGGGCCATCAACAATATCAATATCAAAGTGGAACAAGGTGAATTCATTACGATAATCGGCAGCAACGGCGCCGGGAAATCCACCTTATTCAACCTCATTTCGGGAAGTTACGGTCCCTCTGAAGGAACCGTTTTCCTTCGCGGGGACGATGTGACGAATCAGCCCGAGCATATCAGGGCCAGACATATCGGACGAATTTACCAGAATACGATGCTTGGAACGGCATCGAATATGACTCTGGAAGACAATATGATGATCTGCAGCCGTAAGGGGTTTAAGGGATTGAAAATCAGTCTCAACAGAAGCCGGAGGGAATTCTTCCGGGAAAAACTGAAAGAACTGGATATGGGGCTTGAGAACCGGCTGAAAGATAATGTCGGGCTTTTTTCAGGCGGTCAGAGACAGGCGCTGACGCTGCTGATGATGGTTCTTTCCGAGCCGGATCTGGTCCTCCTCGACGAGCATACGGCAGCGCTAGATCCGAAAAACGCCGATCTTGTCCTCGGTCTTACTGTCAAATTCATTAAGGATTTCAATCTGACTTCCATGATGATCACCCACAATATGGATCATGCCATAAAGTACGGCAGCCGTCTGCTTATGATGGACCGCGGAGAAGTCATTCTCGATGTGAAGGGAGAGGAGAAGAAAAACCTCACGATCCCGGAACTGGTCGAGAGGTTTCATATAATCCGCAAACGGGATTTTGCCAACGATGAAGCGCTGCTTTCTGACTAGATCTCCCTTTCCTCCGCCTCCGCCTTTCGTGGCGGGGTAGGGGTGCAGCGCCTTTCCCGGAAGGTCCGCTGTTCCTCCGGATCTGAAAGACCTCTCTTTCCCATATTGATTTCGATAAATGATTTTATGGCTTGGAAAATATTCGAAATATGTAATTCCCCAAGTTTATTTTGACAGTTTCCCTTTTCGGTTCTATCATGCAGATAGAATTGATATTTAAAAAAGGCGGACTTTATGATCAAGCATAAAATTTCAAAATATCTTGGAAAACCGGCTGCGGAGTTTACGAAAGCAGATATTATTAAATACATGTCGGAAAACAGCATAGAGATGCTGAATTTCCGCTATGTCGGCGGGGACGGAAAGCTTAAAACACTCAATTTCGTTGTCAACGATCACGACTATCTCGAGGAAATACTCACTACGGGGGAAAGGGTCGACGGGTCCAGTCTGTTTACCCATATCGATGCGGAATCGAGCGACCTCTACGTCGTGCCCCGATACAGAACGGCTTTCGTCAATCCTTTCGCGGCTGAACCGACCGTGGATATCCTCTGTTCCTTTTATACGGCCGAGGGAAAACCCCTGCCGGGAGCGCCTGAAGAACTGGTCAGAAAAGGTCAGGAAGCGCTGAGAAAGGAAACGGGCATGACTCTCGAAGCCCTGGGAGAGCTGGAATTCTATCTCTTTTCCGAAGTGGACAGCATTTACGGTATTACGCCCCAGAAGGGATATCACGAATCACACCCTTTTTCCAAATGGGAAGTTATCCGTCTTGAGTGCATGAATATCATCAGCAGCATTGGCGGGCGGATAAAGTACGGTCATGCCGAGGTGGGGAATATCATCGAAGGCAATATGGAAATGGTCCAGCACGAAATCGAATTTCTGCCGGTGCCCATCGAAGAAGCGGCCGATCAGATCGTTATTGCCAAATGGGTCATCCGGGAGGTGGCCTACCGTTACGGGCTCCATGTGAGTTTCGCTCCGAAAATCGTCGTCGGCGCGGCGGGCAGCGGCATGCATATTCATATGCGGCTTGTAAAAGAGGGAAAGAACATGATGGTCGGAGAGGGAGGTCTGAGCGAAACGGCAAAGAGAATGATCGGCGGCCTGCTGAAAAATGCCCGGTCGCTCAGCGCTTTCGGAAATACGGTTCCCACTTCTTTCCTGAGGCTTGTCCCCCATCAGGAGGCTCCCACAAGTATCTGCTGGGGGGACCGGAACAGAGCGACACTGGTCAGAGTGCCCCTGGGCTGGCAGGGAGTCGATAACATGCTCAAGGATGCCAATCCCCTGGAATCGGACGATAAAAACAAGTGGATTAATAAGCAGACCGTGGAACTCCGGAGTCCCGACGGTTCCGCCCATATCTACAACCTTCTGGCCGGTGTGTCTGCCGCCGTCCTTCATGGGCTCAAATGGGAAGGCAGTCTTGAATACGCGGAAAAACTCTATCTTCAGGCAGGGAGCCGTGACCGGGAGCGCTTTCCCCAGCTTCCCGAATCCTGTTTCGATTGCGCACAGGCCCTGCTGGATGAAAGATCCGTTTACGAGGAGCGGGGAGTCTTCTCTCAGAATGTTATTGAGGGAATTGCTGAAGATCTGAAAGCTTTTGGGGATGAAAACTTAAGCGAAAGACTTTTCGGCGATGGAGAACAGCTTAAGAAACTCGTCGAGGATTATCTGCACTGCGGCTGATTTTAGCGGGCTGTGCATAATGGACTATTGCAACAGCCCCTTTTATTTTTATGCGAATTCAACTTTGGACGTTATATTGACGATATCTTTCAGGGTGTTGTGCATGGAGCAGTATTTCGCAGCCAGATCCTGCGATTTGATAAACTTCTTCACTGTTTTTTCATCTTCTTTGTCAGCACCGAAAATCTTGAACTCTATATCGATCTTTTCGATGGACGAGGGGATCTCATCTTTTTTCCTGCTGTCTACCGTGAGGGCCACTTTCTCGTAATCCAGTTTCTTTTTGTTAATTACATCCAGGAATGTCGAGTACATGCAGGAGGCAAGAGCTGTATGGAACATTTCGTAGGGCCTCCAGTCATCAATTCCGACTTTCAGTGTCTTTCCGTTCGAATTGACGCTGAGTCCCTGGAAACCATCCCGGAATTCGATCGTAATTTTATTATCCATATATAGTAAACTCCTTATGTTTGTCGGTCTTGTTGACAATATAATCATAGATGATGAGAATGGTGAAGGGTAAAGCGCCCGTAGAAGGAGAAATAGATGAATTATCGCATTGAAGAATTGATACAAGCGTCAACACTGGCTGAAAAGGTGAAAGAACTGGGGACTCAAATTGAAAAAGACTATAAGGACAATGATGAAATTATTCTGGTGGGGTTACTGCGGGGCTCGACTGTTTTTCTGGCGGACCTGGCAAGAGTGATCGATCTGGATGCCAAAATCGACTTTATGGTCGTATCGAGTTACGGCAATTCGATGAACTCATCGCGTGAGGTGAAAATCAAAAAGGATCTGGAAGAAGACATCAAGGACAAGCATGTGATAATCGTCGAGGATATCATCGATACCGGCTATACCCTGGAGAAAGTGCGGGAATACCTCCTTCTGAGAGAACCGGCCTCCCTGAAAATCTGTACTCTTCTGGACAAGCCGGAGAGACGGGAAGTGGAAGTTCCCGTCGATTATATCGGCTTTTCCATTCCCGATGTCTTCGTTATCGGTTACGGGATCGACTATGCCCAGAGACACCGTAATCTGCCCTATGTGGGAAAAGTCATTATGGAGTAGAAACCGGACCTCTATTCCCCGATTACTGCTTCTACAGTTATATTCCCATCATTCCCGACCAGAGATTCGGGAATGATGTAACCTTCGATTTTCCGGCCGTTGACTATCAGACTCCTGATTCCTTTGCTCAGACGGCGTGGGTTCCTCACCTCGATTCTGTAGGTTTTGCCTCTGAATATCCGGACGGCACTGAATCCCTCCCATTCCGAAGGGATACAGGGATTGATCGATAGGCCGTCAAGTTCCGGCTTAATTCCCAGTATGTATTTGGTCCCGGCCTGATACATCCAGGAGGCGGTGCCGGAGAGCCAGCTGTTTCTTCCCAGACCGAACTGGGGATGCTCATCGCCGAGGATGTTCTGAGCGTAGCAGTAGGGCTCGATTTCATACTCTTCCATAATATCGTTTTTAGCTGCCGGATTGATCTGACTGTAGTATTCGAAAGCCCTGTCCCCGTTCCCGTTTATGGTTTCGGCTATTATGACCCATGGGTTGGAATGGAGAAAAATCCCGCCGTTTTCCTTGGCTCCGGGCCGATAGGTCGTTACGCCGCCCACTTCGGGGTCGTATTTCGCATATCCCGGTGTGCTCAGTTTTATCCCTTTCGAAGTGTTCAGGTGGCTGTAAACCGACTCGAGGGCGGCATCTCTCTTTGCTCCTTCGGCAAAGCCGCTGATGACCGGCCAGGACTGCCCGTTTGTAAAGATTTTCCCGCTTTCATTGGATGAGGAGCCCAGCGGGTTCCCTTTGTGGTCGTAATAACGCCTGTACCATTCACCGTCCCAGCCTTCCTTATCGACGATTTTCTTCATCGCCTCATAGCGGTCCCGATATTTTCCGGCATCGGAATCGCCTGTAGCTTCGCAAACCGGGATCATTTCTTTCAGAGCTGTTCCGTACTGATTGGCGATAAAAAGACTCTCAGCGCCGATTGGCAGATTAACCGTGTCGTTCCAATCGGCGAATCCCAGCAGGGGAAGTCCGTGGGATCCTCTGTTCTCCCAGGTGAAATCCAGTCCCCTTTTCAGGTGCGCGAGGACCGTTGCCGATTCCACGGGCTCTTCATTCTCATTTTTGTCATAGAAGCGAACGTCCTTCTGAAGAAAGGCCAGATTCCCCGTTTCCTTCAGATATTCGCAGACCGCCAGAATGATCCAGAGATGGTCATCGCCGTAATAATCGGCTCTGTCCTCCTCCTCGCGGGAATCCCCTGCATTGGCTTCCATTGTCAAAGGAAAGAACTGATGCATAGCCGAGCCGTTTCTCTTCTGCGTAGACAGGAGTTTCACCATCAGTTCGGCTGCTTCTTCGGGAATCTGGGAAACAACGCCCATCACATCCTGGGAGCTGTCGCGAAACCCCAGCCCCCGGGCGCCCAGTCCCAGCTGGTATAGAGAGAGATAGCGCGACCAGTTTTTCGTCATATAGCACTGGCGGGGGTTATGGATATTAATCATGGAGTTGAATGCGGGGGAAGGCGTTTCAATCTGCAGAACCGAAAGGAACTTCTCCCAGTGCTTTCCGAGCTCCTGAAAAGCGGCATCGACGTTTTCCGGTACCCGGTAATATTCGATTTCCTTCAGCTCTTCCCCGATATTTCCCGTTTGTCCCAGCTGGGTAATTAATCTGACAGACTCTCCCGGAGAGAGTGGTCCCATGTGGTGAAGAAGTGCGCCGATATTATCGCCCCGAAGGGCACAGTACGAGGACAATTCCTCATTTTTCAGAGAGCCGGGATTCTGCCAGCTTCCATATCCACTGTCTCCGAGAAAAAGACTTCTGTCGGTTTCGAAAGAAGAGACGGGCTTATTGCTGGTCAGGTAGTTGACTGCGGTCTCTTTCATCATATAGGCGGCCTGCCCCAGAACGAGCCTGTCATTGCTCCGGTCGAGAATCATACTTTCCATTGTCTGGGGGACCCAGTCGGCGTTGGTAAACTGCTTGAGAGCGTCAAAATGTGTGTATTCGACGACGGGAATAATATCGATTTCGCGGATATCTTTTCCCTTATTCGTAATTCTGATATCCCGGATGACTCTTTTTTTTCCGGGAGGCGAGAAGACGATAATTTCTGCTTCAAATCCTTTATAGCCCGTTCTCCACCGGTTATACCCCAGGCCTACGGCACAGCTGAAAGACTCGGGCTCCTTGAGAACCGGAGTGAAGAAAGGACTGAAAATTTCATATTCACCGGCTTCGTTTCTGAAGCGGAGATAGAGCGTCTCCCCATTCATCTGGGAGAGCGGCTTCTGCGGAATATATTTGGTTATGCGGTTCAGAGCCGGGTCTCCGGCGCAGATGACACCGCCCCCCGTCTGATCGACAAATCCTCCGAACGCGAGGGTCCCTATATAATTGATCCACTTCGCGGGAGTTTTGGGAGTCGTAATAATGTATTCTTTTTTTTCATCGAGGAAATAACCGCAGTTCATCATGATCTCCTATGGCTTGGTTGAGGGATTCAACTAACCTAAAATATCACGGGAAACCTCTATCTGTCAAAGAAGAAAATCAGTTCATTTCATTTACGCAGGAATTGAGGATATCGACATTCCTCAGGTTCTCTTCAACCACTTCCTGTATGAGAGCCATAAAGTGATAGAGTTCCATGGACTGGTCTTTCTGTCCGGAGAGAATCTCTGTGATATTGAGGAAGAGGCTGCGGATATCCTCCATGGTGCGGGCGACGGCGGAATCGGCTTTCCGGCTCTCCTCGGAGAGATGCTGGATGATGCGCGTATCGTTCAGAAGGCTCTGGACCGATTGGAATATGGCCGCCGATTCCCTTTTCTGTTCATTCAGCCTGTCTGTCATGGATTTTATCTTTTCTGTCGACTCTCTGGTGTTCTCGATAATGCTGGATAGTGTTCCCGATACTTTATCGGAAAGATCCCGGCTGTTGGATATGGAGATCTTCATATCCTCGATTTTCTGAAAGCTGCTGTCCAGCCTTTCTTTCGAAGCGGAAGAGAGGGTCCGGATTTCTCCGGCGACAACGGAAAAACCCGAACCGGCCGATCCGGCTCTGGCGGCTTCAATGGCCGCATTGATGGACAGGAGAGACGTTTTTTCCGTAATATCTTGAATAGCCCCCAGAACATCGCTGATGAAAGTGCTGTATTCCGAAACTTCGACAATAGATTTATTGGATTCGCTTATAACCCTGGTGCTGCTTCCCGCCATATGGGAGAGATCCTCGGCGCTCTGTCTGGTCTCTTCGGCGAACTGCAGAATCTCGGTCAGATGCTCATTGAGGCTGTTGATGGTCGATGAGACTTTTCTGACAGCGTCCGACTGATTGTTGATTGATGCGGGAATTTTTTCCGCGGAGGTTCTTGCCCTTTCCTCCATTTCGACAATAACCTGTTTCAGTTCCGATACCCGGTTGAAAACTTCCGCGGAAATCTGCTCGTTCTGATCGGCGCTCTCTTCGATTTTTTCGCTCGTGGTGGATACTTTCTTCTCAATCTGACGACTCGATTCGATCAGGGTTTGAGACACCCCTTTAATTTTATCGATCATCTTCTGCTGCTGCCTGTTCTTGATATCAAGCTGGGCGGCGTTATTTCTCGCGGCGATGGATTCCCTGGCCTGACGTATAGCCAGTGTAAAAAAGATGAATATGACAAGGCCCATAAAGCCGTAGGCCGTAAGATAGGCATAGGGGAGCCTGCTCTGGAGAATGAAGAGTATGTCATGGCCGGATGCTCCGATGATACCGGCAAATGCGACCAGAAGAGGAATAGCGCTTTTGTTTTTTTTCACAAAAACAGATATGATGAGAATCGTGACATTTATAATTATCGCAGGAAGAAACACCAGCTGCATCACAGGACCGTAAACCTTATCAATAGCTTCTTTGGAACCTGTTATGATGAATGTCACCGTCAGCAGGATTCCTACAGCCGCCGGAAGAAACTTTCTGATCCTGCTTTTCTTCAGGATCCCCGTATATTCGGTCACGAAATACAGGGAGATCAGCGCCAGCCAGGTAAAACCGATTTTTGAAAAAGACTTCAGCAACACTTCCGGGGCTGAATCATGGCTGAGGGTGATTTCGAAGTAGGATAGAGTGAAGCTGAGGCACATCAGGGCGAAATAGATATAATTCATGTCCCTGAACCCGCCCAGAAATCCATAGAGAATAAAAAAGAAAAACAGAAAGAAAGCCAGGAAAGAAGCCCCTTCAATAAGATAAACACCGGCAAGGTTGCGGTTGAAAGTCAGTTTTGACCCTTCGGCGAAGGTTGTTATCGCCAGGGGTGACATCGCCGCCGATTCGAAAAGAGGAAATGTCTGTATCATTATCGTATTGGCGCTGCCGCTCTGCTCTAGAAGATCCCGGGGGAGAAGGATATTGAAGGACGAGTAGGCGTTGGAGTTGTATTCCTCTACGGAATGGGTCCCGTTTCTGAAAATTTCGTGTCCGTTCAGATAGATATAATAGGGGTAATCTATGGGACCCAGCATAAGGGACAGATCCCGGTTTTCCTCGGACGATGAGAGGCTGAACCGGGCCGCGAAAGTCATCATTTTTCTTCCGCTCTTTCCATCGTGGGACAGGGTTTCTCCCCGGTAAGGGGAAAATGTACCGTCGATGGCTGCCGGGACACTTCCGGGCCTGTAGTTCTCTGTCTTGATAAAGACTTTTTCCAGAACGACCGGACCGTTTTCCGGGTTAATGGAACTCTGGGCAGCCAAAGCGAATGATATGGAGAGTAAAGTAAACAGTGTTAAAGTAAATCGGCGGAACATCAAAGACCTCAATCTCATGAATTATGGAATCTCCATAATAATTTTATTATCCAGTTAAAACAAGTCTGTAAATATTATAGATAACCGGTAAGCGGCCCTTTGTCCCCGCTGTCGAACCATTCTGTAATGAGCTTTCTCGAAATGGAAAAGGATGAAGGCATTTTATAGGTGCCATTTTGCAGCCCTTCGATGATGTCGTCCCGGCTGAACCACCTTGCATCCTCCAGTTCCTGCTTGTCGACAACAATATCCCCTTCCTCAGCTTCAGCAAAATATCCGAGCATAAGGGTATAGGGGAAAGGCCAGGGCTGGGAGGAGTGGTAACGGGTCGTTCTGACGTGTATGCCCGTCTCTTCGAAAACCTCTCTGACCACGGCATCCTCAAGGGATTCCCCGTGATCCACATAGCCGGCGACAATGGAGTACATGCCCTCGGGCCACCCCTCTTTCCGGGCCAGAAGGCATTTATCCTCTCTGGTTACGGCGACGATTACAGCCGGATCGGTCCGCGGGTAGTGGGGTATGGCGCACTGCCCGTTGGTACAGTACCGGGCCTGGCCCATTTCGGCCGCAAGGGTTTCCGATCCGCACTTCCCGCAGAAGACGTGATTTCTGTGCCAGAGCACCAGGGCCCCCGCGTAAGCCAGCAGGGCTCCGGTCCAGTCTTTGACGTCGATGCGGCTCTTCCGCAGATGGCTGAAGGCCGTATCGCCGGGAAGTTCTATCTCTCCGCAGTAAAGGTCGAGATCCAGGACAAAATAGACGAGCTTATCTTTCGAGCCCAGAAGATAACAGAAGGCCTGATCGATCGCCTGCAAACCTGTTTCTGCAAATGTAAGAAGAACCGGTGAAAGAGCATCGTTTCCCTTCAGGAGATACTCGTCTCCTTTTATCGGGAGAAAACGCGCCTCGGGAGATTCGGCCAGACTTCTGAACCGGTTTATGTCCTGCCGGACGCCGGGCATTCTGTCGAGACCGGAAGAGGTGAGAAAATTGGAAGATGATTGTAAAAGATGATCCATGGGAGACAGTATATACTGTCATTGACTGTTGTAATAGAATAGATAGAGAAAATAGGGCTGATTACAGACCTTCTGGAGGTTGATTTTATGGAATGGAGAGCCAGTCATATTCTGGTGGCGGAAAAAGAGAAAGCGAAAGATATTCTCGGACAATTGGAAAGCGGAGCCGACTTCGCCGAGCTTGCCATGGAACATTCAACCTGCTCCAGCGCCTTTAAAGGCGGCGATCTGGGGTGGTTCGGTCCCGGGAAGATGGTTCTGCAGTTCGAGCTGGCAACCAAAAGACTCAAAGAGGTCGGAGATCTGAGTAAGGTCGTCCAGACCCAGTTCGGCTTTCATATTATCAAGCTGACGGGGAAGCGATAATTCGGCTACAGAGCTTTAATACAGTTCCTTCCGCCGTTTTTTGCATTATAGAGAGCCAGATCAATCCTTTTCAGAAACTCTGATGCCGTTTCTTCTCCTGTGAACCGGCTGACACCGAAACTGGCTGTTACGGAGGCAGGATAGAAACCGCTGTCCGATTGTATTTTTTTTCTGACTCTCTCGGCGGCTTCCAGGGCCGTGTTCAGTTCTGTATGGGGCAGAAGAACGATAAACTCTTCACCGCCGTATCTGACCAGATAATCTTCTCTCCGGAAGGATTCCATTAAAATCGCCGCGAATCGCATGAGCACTTTATCGCCGGTTTCATGTCCGAAAGTGTCATTGATTTTTTTAAAGTGATCGATGTCGCACATGATGGCGGACAGAGACAAAGAATGGCGCTTCGAGGTGTGTATCAGCTCGTCAATCTTGTCTATGAAATGATGCCGGTTATTTAATCCCGTCAACGGGTCGGTGTGAACCAGTTCTTCGATTCTGTTGTTTGCATTTTTCAATTCCCTGTTTTTATGGCGGATCTCTCTGTTCAGGTTGGCGATTTCGTTAAACTCCATTGCCATGGACGACAGCATATCGACCCCTTCCGTCTCTATGAGATGGCCGATAAGAATAAGATGGTCTCTATAGGGGATGAGGTGAATGTTGTAGAGCCTGAGATCCGGCTTTATTTTCAGAATCATGATTTCCGGTGAGATGCATCTGTTTTCCCTGCTGATATCTGTTCCGGATAGATCGAAAAAGTGATCGAGGCCTTTTCCGGAATCTTCGTCCCTCAGATGCACCGCCCGCGAAAACAGTTGATTGCAGTAGTAAAGCATGTCATTTTCGTCAAACAGGCCCAGAAGAGCGTTTTCCAGATTGGATGCCATCAGCCGGATCAGTTCCAGTTCATTTTCCGAAAGCGGCATTATATCTTCCCGTTTTCAATAAGAGATTCAGCATAGGCCAGCGCATCTTCAAAACCTCCGGCAATATAATCCGCGCCAGTATAATCCACAAGCTCCGGATAATTGATAAACAGATTGCCGCCAAGCATGATTTTGATATCTTGAGTCTCTTCGTTTGCTCTGATTCTCTGTATCAGCTCCAGTGCTTTGTCGAGGTTAAAAGCCATTGTCACAGATAAACCGAGAAGGGCGGGTTTGAATTTGCCCAGGAGAGTTTCCACATCCTTGACCGGCGTATTGGCGCCGAGATAATTCACGTCCCAACCCTGCTCCTCGAAGAGGTTGGCTATCATCCAGGCTCCTATCTCGTGATATTCGTTTGTGGAGGCGCAAACCAGAATTTTCGGTGCGTTGGGCTGAAGGTCCGGGAGCTCGACTCTGCTGTAATGGGTAGCCAGAATCCGTGTTGCGATGGATGAAGCGAGATGCTCCTCCGCTACGGATATTCTCCCGTTTTCCCAGAGAACACCGATCTGATACATGGCGGGGGTCAGCATATCTCTGTAAAATCCGATCAGGTCACCGCCCTCGTTGAAGTAGCTGTCGGTTTTTGTAAACAAAGCCCGTTGAGACCCCGCTATCAGCAGTTCCGTGAACTCATTCTGGTCCTCTGTCAGTTCGCTATTGGAGCCCATGGATTCATAATCCGCCGATAGTGACCTGTTCCGTTCATCCTGATCGATCATTCTGTCATAGAGTGCCTTAAGTGAATCCAAGGGCCTTTTCTTTTCCGAAGCGATCTCTTCAATTGTCTCTTTCCAGTAGAGCAGGGCCGTTAAAAAATAATCGAGGGAAAAGCCCTGGTTCCTGTAGGAGTGGTAAATCCAGGGAAGAGTTTGATCCAGAAGATTCAGATTTCCGGTTTTCATAATTATGGATATGAAAGCAATATGGTTACGGTGATTGTCCAGCATTATCTGTATATTCTTCCTGCCGCCGATCAGATCCACCATGCGGTTGTCTTCAAATATCTTTTTGTTGACGCTTTCGAGAATAGCATATTTCATTTCATCGTAGAGCTTTATACTTTCCCGATCAAACTGAATTTTTTCAAGCAAACCGCTTCCCCCCGATGGGATATCGATCCCAAAATCTCTTAAAATAGTAGTATGGAAGGGTTCAGATTTCAATATACTTACTTGACTTTGAATAAGATTTCCTTGAGGGAGGGTTCTCTATTCTACATCAGGTATTATGATGAAAAAAATCACAGTTGGGGCCGGAAGTAGAATGTGGTCTTCCCGTTCCCCGGGAGTCCATGAGACTGGTCGGCGAAGTCAACAATCCCCTCCTGTTCACAGCCCGGTATCCCGATTGATTCTTTCCGGAAACAGAGCGCTGACAGCAAATACTAAAGGAGAAATCCCCTAACTGTTAAAGGATTGATAAACCCCGGACACTGTCCGTTTCAGCAGTTTTAAGTTGTTCAGCTTTAAGACAAGGGAGATGAATGCAATTTGTAAGACCTCAAGGGACGAAACTCCACTCAAATATTGTAAGTTTCACCGGCGGGATTTACACTTATAAAAGTGAATAAAACTTTTTTTTGCCTTGCGGTGCTTATGTCGTTCAATTCGATATTTGCCGAAGATCCGTATTTTCTCATAGATGACTTTTCCGGAGACAGATCCCGATTGAACCGGGCCTGGGAAGGATTCACCGATCAGGTTATGGGTGGTATATCAGAAATCTCCATTTCCCGGATATCAAGGGAAAATGAGCCCTTTGTCAGGATGTCCGGTAAAGTCTCCCTTGAAAATAACGGAGGATTTATTCAGATCAGGCAAATGCTATCCGGACCTTTCAAGCCCTTTGACGGATCGGATTATCAAGGGGTCCGTCTGAAAGTGAGGGGGCGGGGCGAAGGTTACTATATTTTTCTGCGCACAACCGCGACGATTTTTCCCTGGAAGTTCTATAAGGCCGTTTTTCAGGTTCAGGAAAACTGGACAACTGTGGATCTGCCCTGGAGTTCCTTTTCCGAAGGGGATTATGGAACATTAAGACCTTTCAGACCGGATAAACTGAAAAGTCTGGCCATAGTGGCTTACGGAAGAGAATTTCAAGCTCAAATCGATATTTCAGAAATAGGGTTTTACAGATGAAGAAAATTAAAGTAGGGGTCAGCAGCTGTCTTCTGGGCAACAATGTCCGCTATAACGGACAGCATCAATTGGACCATTTTATCAGAGACACGCTCGGCCAGTGGTGCGATTTTATACCGGTCTGCCCCGAAGTGGAATGCGGCCTGCCCGTTCCCCGGGAATCCATGAGGCTGGTCGGCGATGTGAACAATCCCCGCCTGATGACGGGAAAAACGGGAATCGATCACACTGAGAAAATGAAAAACTGGATTGACCGGAAACTCCCGGAACTGAAAGAGGAGGATCTGGTCGCCTTTATTTTCAAGACGAAAAGTCCTTCCAGCGGCATGAGAAAAATTAAAATCTATAACGATCAGGGAGAGAGGATCAGTTTCAATGGTATAGGAATCTTCGCAAGGACTTTTATGGAGCGGTTTCCCGATATTCCCGTTGAAGATGAGGGCCGGCTTTGCGATCCCCGATTGCGTGAGCAGTTTATCGAGACTATTTTTGTTCTTCAGCGGTGGCGGGAAGCCGTAAAAGACGGTTCTGTTAAGGCTGTTGTGGATTTTCATTCCCGCCATAAATACACCTTTATGGCCCATAGTCCGGAAAAACTGAAGGAGTTGGGAAAGCTGACCGCACAGGGGGGCGCTTTGGACCCCGGTGAACTGATAAAACAATACCGGACAGTGCTTCACGAATTATTGAAAGTTCAAAAAGACAGAAAAAAAAACTACAACGTGATACTTCATATAATGGGATATTTCAAAAAAGACCTGAGGCCGGACGAGAAAGAAGAGCTTTTAAGAGAAGCACAGCTCTATTACGACGGGATTTCTCCGGTTATTGTTCCTCTTACCTTATTGAAGCATTATACGCTGAAATACAATGAACCTTATCTGAAGGAGCAATATTACCTCAATCCCCATCCCGCGGAACTCGGGCTGCTCAACCACGTATAAAAAAACCTCCTGCATGAGGAGGTTTGGTTGAATAGAATTTAATAGAGTTTTCTTCTTTCGAGCTTTCTCTGTTTTTTCAATTCTTTTCTTATGCGTGCTTTTTTCTGCTCGTGTTTCTTTGCAGAGGGTTTTTCGAAGTATTGTCTCCGCTTGAATTCTCTGATAATACCCTCTTTTTCAACCTTCCTCTTAAAGCGTTTAATTGCTTTCTCGAGGTTTTCATCATCATATACTTCAATATTAGCCATGGTTATAAAATACATAGTATTGAAAATATTTGTCAACCGCCACAGGGGAATATATAGGGAACAAGTTGAGACGTTTCAGTCCAGAATAAAATATAGCTGCTTTTTAATAGATATTTTATGTTATTCTTTGAGAAAACGAATTGCAGAAAATTCTTTCTATTCAATGCAGTTGTAGAGGGGAATCAATGAGAGTCGCAGGTTTCCTCATCGAGATACCTGTTAACTTCCAGGGGCGATGCGGAAAGCGGCCCGCTTGCCAGTATGGGCTGCGATTCGATGTTTGATGCGTCCATCATGGAGGCCAGACGCTGCAGGGAAGCCAGAAGCATGTTCTTTTCCCAATCCTTCAGTTTGCTGAACTGCTCTGTGAAATCTTCCTGGAGAAGGGAGGGGTTCCTGTTCAGGATCTCTTTCGCTTTCGCGGTCAGGACGATGCTCACTTTCCGCTTGTCCTCATCGCTCCTCTGTCTGATTGTAAAACCCTGCTGACCCAGTCTGTCCAGTATGCTTGTGACGGTCGCCTGGGACAGGCTGACATTTTTGGCTATTTCGGAAATCGGTTTGCTGGGAGATTTGTTTATTTCTTTGAGGACAATGAGCTGAGGGCCGGTCAGTCCGTACTTTTTGGTGAGCTTTTTTGATTGAAGATCAATTGCCCGGATTATCTGCCGCAGCGTCGAAACTACGGAATCGGAGAGTTCCTGCGATTTCTGGTCCATTTTTTTCGTCCTTTCTCTATTTTCGGCAATTCTAAATTGTTCTCAACTTTTTGTCTGCCTGTTCTGTCTCACTATTCCCCGCAGATCCTGTGTGGGAAAATCTTTGTTCCTGAACGTATGACAGTACTTTTAGAGATCAAGCAAATGATAATATGATTATCATAATAATAATTATAGCAATAAGTAAATATATAGCAAAAAATGGCTTATAAGTCATTATATATTACTAAAGGTTGATTAAATTCAATTATAATGATTACAATACTAATTATAATATGATTTTAAGGCAATTAAAATAGCTTTATATGATTAGAATACAATAAATATTGAGTAAGAGGTATGTTCATGAAAAAGAAACTGATACTGGCTGTTGGTATAATGGCTGTTATTTTTAATTTAGGTTCCTGTACGGAAAAAGAAGCCGGAGAGAAAACAATCGTTTTCGGAGATGTGTCCTGGGACAGCGTACAGGTTCACAACAGAATCGTCGCATTTATTATTGAGAACGGATTGGAAGGATATAAAGCGGATTATATGCCGGGAGACACGCTTCCGATTATAAACGGGATTATTCAGGGAGACATCGATGTGGATATGGAATCCTGGCATTCGAACTTTCCAGAAGTATACAAGAAGGGAATCGATGCGGGAGATCTTGTGGATCTTGGAAAAAATATGCCCGATGCTCCTCAGGGCTGGTGGATTCCCCGGTACCTGGTTGAAGGGCCTGATGCGGTCGCACCCGATCTGAAAAGCGTTGCGGATCTTCCCGGATACGCCGGACTTTTTACCGATCCCGAAGACAGGGACAAAGGTCTGGTTTACGGAGGCGTTGCCGGATGGTCCCAGATGGCGATCTCAGAAGAAATCTTCAACAGTTTCGGTCTTGAAGAAACTTTCAATCTCGGCATTGCAGGCTCCGGTTCGGCTCTTGCGGGTACCATGGTAGGAGCATATGAGAAAGGTGAAGCCTGGTGCGGCTATTACTGGGCGCCTACGGCTGTTCTCGGCAAACTCGATATGGTCCGACTGGAGGGGAGTGAATACGCTCCCGCCGACGTGAATATTCTCGTAAACAGCTCCATGCTGGAAAAAGCTCCCGATGTAGTGGAAATCCTGAAGCGTTATTCGACTACAGTTGACGATAACAACGAATTTCTTGCGAAGATGGATGAAAAGGGATGGACAACCGATGAAACAGCCAGATGGTTTCTCAAAAATAAAGAAGAGGTCTGGACAAAATGGGTAAGCGCTGAAGTTGCCGAAAAGGTTAAATCCGCCCTTTAAGGAATGGCCCATGTCTGATAATGCAAAAGAAAAGCCGGCTGAAACCGTACAGGTTGAAATAAGGAATCTGTGGAAGGTTTTCGGCCGCGATCCAAAAAAAATCGTTAACGGTCCTCTGAAGGATAAGAGCAAAGAGGAAATAAAGAAAAAAACCGGTTGCGTCGTCGCAATGAGGAATATCAATCTGGATATCAGAAAAGGGGAATTCTATATCCTGATGGGCTTATCGGGAAGCGGAAAGTCCACTCTGATCCGGAATCTGATCCGGCTGGTTAATCCGACCTCAGGTTCGGTTACCATAAACGGCGAAAACGTGACGAAGATGAGCAGCGAAGATCTGCTGCAGTTCAGGAGAAAAACATTCGGAATGGTTTTTCAGCACTACGGTCTTCTGCCCCATATGACTGTTCTGGATAATGCGGCCTACGGTCTCAAGGTCAGAGGTCTTCCCAAGGGAGAGCGTTTCGCCAAAGCCATGCGCTCTCTGGAAACTGTCGGACTGAAAGGGTGGGAGGATTCCTATCCCGGAGCTCTCAGCGGCGGTATGCAGCAGCGCGTGGGGCTGGCGAGAGCCCTGGCAAACGATCCGGAAATCCTATTAATGGATGAACCTTTCAGCGGTCTGGATCCGCTTATCCGGCGGCAGATGCAGGATGAGCTGGTCGAACTGCAGGACAGGCTGCAGAAAACAATAATTTTCGTGACCCACGATCTCCATGAAGCACTGAAACTCGGGGACAGGATTGCCATTATGCGGAACGGAGAAGTGGTTCAGGTCGGCAGCCCCGAAGAAATTGTAACGCAGCCTGCCGATGAGTATGTTGAAGAATTTGTCAAAGATGCTTCTCCGGCCAAGGTGCTGACGGCGGGCAGCATTATGGAAGACGCCAAAGTTCTTCTCTATAACTGGGAAGGTCCCAAAACGGCTCTGACGCTGCTCCGCTCCCATAAGCGGAAAGCGGCTTTCGTCGTGGACAAGGGGCATAAGCTTCTCGGAGTCATCAAGGAAAGCACTTTGGAAAAGCTTATTGAAGCCGATGAGAAACCGTCAATTCTGCCTTCTGATTCTATCAGAAAAGTCTCTACGGTCAATGAAGACACGATCCTGGAAGATCTGTTTTCCATCGTCAATGAAAACCCCTATCCCATTCCGGTTCTCAGGGGAGACGGCCGGCTTGCGGGAGTCGTCACAACCGACCAGATATTCGAATCCATTTCACCGGCGGAAGGAGAAAACCATGATTGAATTTCCCGATATCGTAAATATACCTTTAGCCGCCTGGATCGATTCGGCTATGAGCTGGCTGCTGAAGCATATGGACGGCTTTTTCGACGTGATCGGCTTAATTATCCTTCAGGTCGTGATGGCTTTCGAAGCCGTCTTCCTGTTCATTCCCTGGTTTATTGTCATACCTCTGATCGGCCTGGCGGGCTGGAAGCTTGTCAAAAGCTGGAAAATGGCTCTGGTGTTCATAGTCATGCTGCTTATGATCGGTTCTTTCGGGTACTGGGATCTGGCAATGCGGACGCTCAGTCTGGTAATCGCCTCTGTGTTTTTCTCCCTGCTGATAGGAATCCCCCTGGGGATCACCATGGCCGGGAGCGATAGAGCCGAAGGTATTTTAAAGCCGCTCCTGGACGGGATGCAGACCATGCCCAGCTTTGTTTACCTTATACCGGCTCTGATGTTCTTCGGGATGGGGAAAGTTCCGGCCATGGTCGCCACGATCATTTATGCCGTTCCGCCTGTTATAAGGCTTACAAATGTCGGAATCCGGACCGTAGACAGAGAGGCCGTTGAAGCGTCGAAAGCTTTCGGTGCGACACCGCGGCAGGTTCTTTTTGATGTCCAGCTCCCGCTGGCGAAACCCTCTATCATGGTGGGGATCAATCAGACGACGATGATGGCTCTGGCCATGGTCGTCATCGGTTCCATGATCGGTGCCAAGGGGCTGGGAATGGAAGTCCTCCTGGCGATTAACAGGATTGAAGTCGGACGCGGTTTTGAAGCCGGTATATCCATTGTCTTTCTGGCTATTATAATCGACCGCATAACCTTTTCCTTTTCGGAAAAGAACGAAAAAAGGAAATGATGCTATTATAAAAGGGACCGGCTTCGCCGGTCTCCAGTCCTCCCATGGAGGCGAACCGGCGCTTTCCGGCGCTCTGTCAACTCACGTCTGAACCATTTTCCATATTGACAACTTAAAGGTTTACGCATATAAAAGAATATAAGGGAATATGGTGGTAAATGGGGGTTGATATGGATACGGTTATGACTTTGTCTGAAGTGGCATCCTACCTGAAACTTTCGGAAAAAACTCTTCTTAAAATGGTCAGGAACGGAGAAATCCCCTGTGCCAAGATTGCCAATCAGTGGAGATTTTCCCGGGCCATGGTCGATGACTGGCTGAGGGGAAAAATGGAAGTTGTTCCCAAAAACGATCTCTCCAGACTCATTGAAAAAGAATTCGATTACATGCCCCTTTCCCGCCTGATCGATGAGGATTCCATTGTTCTGGAGCTGAAGTCAAAGGACCGGGCCGGTGTTTTGGATGAACTGGCTGAAGTGGCATTCCGCAATAAGCTGATTCTCGACAAAGAGACTCTTATGCGAAAGCTCAATGAACGGGAAGACCTCATATCCACGGCCATTGGCAACGGCATCGCCATTCCACATCTCCGCAAACCATCGGCGGCTATTATTTCAGAGCCGAAAATTGTCATCGGAGTTTCGCCGTCAGGCGTGGATTTCAAATCGCCCGACGGAAAACCGACAAGACTTTTTTTTCTCATTCTTTCAGACAGCGAAGTGGTTCATCTCCGCATTCTTTCCCGTCTGGCATCTATTCTCAGAAACAACGAACATCTTGAGCGAATTAATTCCTTCACCAGTAAAGAGGACTTTCTCAAATTCTTTATAAATGATGACCGGGAGAATTTACCAAAAACTTGACTATATATTAAAATGCTAATATATTCGCAGGGTATGGTACGTATCAATAAGAAATCCTATCCTTTTTTTATAATAACAGCTCTCTATTTTGTTCTGGGCCTTGTCAATATCGTCTTTGCCTACCTGGCTCTGGCCTGTATGCTTGTTCCCTTCGTCATGGTTGCCCGGACGGGAAAAAAGCCCTGGTGCAGCACCTATTGCCCGCGAGCGGATTTTCTTTCGCTTTTCCGTGTTTTCGAGAGCAGCAGAAAAGCTCCCGCGTGGCTCAATACGGACAATACGAGAAAAATGGTTTTTCAGTTTTTCTGCATAAACCTCTTTTTCATAGTCATGTCCACTTTTATGGTCAGCCGGGGGCAGATGGCTTCTATCGAATATGTGCGCTTTCTCATCGCCTTTACCATTCCGCTTGAATTGCCCCAGTTCTGGGCCGGACCGGCTCTTCCCGATTGGGCAATCCATCTGGCGTACCGCTTTTATTCTATTATGTTTACCTCTACAATTCTGGGTGTCATTCTGGCATCTCTGTATAAGCCGAGAACCTGGTGTTCCGTCTGTCCCGTTAATACGCTCAGTTCGGCGATGGTCCGCCGGATCCGGCAGAGCGCAGAGGAATCCTGAGGAGTAGCCCTCATTTCTGATTTCCCACCATATCTTCTCTGGCTCTCGGTATGTCGACCGGACAGACCATTTTCCCGATTAAGGGATAAGCTGCCAGGCATAGGATTCCCAGAACGGTAAATATGGCCTGGAATGGGAGGGAATTCAGCAGGATACCGATCAAAAGGGGAGCCAGAGCGCTTGTCAGATTGATGGCCCCGTAAATTCCTGAATAGAGGGCCCTTTTCTCTTTATCGCTGATCTGTACCAGAACCGCTTCGCCGCTCATTTTATGTGCCGAGGATAGAGCGCCCAGCAGGGGGAATATGAGATATATCAGCCACTTCCCCGCGCCGGCTGTTAATGCTGTCACCATGAGCAGTGGTATGACAAACCCGCTGACGCTTTCGATTTTCAGTATTCCTTTGAATCCCAGCGGACCGACTATTTTCGGCCAGATGAGATTGGAGAGGAGCATGCCGCCCATCTGCAGCAGGACAATGGTTCCGATTGAAGATGAGGAAATACCGTACCATCTGACCAGAGAAGGCAGATAAAAGGGAATGAGAACGATAGCGGACGTGAGGATGTTGGCCGTCAGACAGTAGTTCCGGAAGGTGTGGTCCTCTCTGAGAATGCTTTTCATGGAGTGGATGATTTCGTTAAGGCCGGGGCGTTCGGTAGAGCTTTCTTCCTGTTCCCGGATCATCCAGAAGCCGATTGAAGCCAGGGCCAGCATCAGCGAGGCCAGGGAAAACAGGAAGGCATAGCGGACCGAACCGCTGAACCCCGTGATGATGTATCTGGTCAGAATGCCAGAGAGGAGAACGCCGATACTCCAGAAGACCTGCTTCCGGAGAAAAAATCTGTGCCTCAATTCATCGGGAATCGTCGTACCGATAAGGGATACGTAACTGATTCCGGCGAAAGCTCCGGAAAGGGAGAAGAGAATCAGGCCGCTGTAGATAGATGTCAGAACCAGGGCCGGGGTCAGACCGTCGGCGCCGAGCAGCAGCATTCCTATCCCGAAAAGGGCAGCCATCCGGACATAGATTGCTCCGATCATATAGGCTTTCTTTTTCCTTCTGGACTGGATAAACGGGGCAAACAGCAGCTGGGAAACAAGCGGAAGCCCGACCATGATCGCTGTTATGATCCCGATATGTATCTCCGAGCCTCCGACCTGCAGAACCAGAGCTGGCAGAACGGAATTGATTTCCGTGAAGGTCACAGTCAATGCGAGAAAAATGCCGTGAACGAGAAAGCCCCTGTAACTGGACTTTTGATCTTTTGTGATTTCCATAATGAAATTATAGGACAAATAATCAGAGTTGGGAACAGATTGGACAGCTGAGGGGATCGTGACCCCGCGCAGGACAGTACTCCCGGCCGAAATAGATAATCTGAAGATGGAGGCGGTTCCAGCTCTCAACGGGAAAGATTTTCTTCGCATCCTTTTCAGTCTGAACGACATTTTTTCCGCTGGTGAGTCCCCAGCGCGTCATAAGTCTGTGAATATGAGTGTCAATGGGAAAGGCGTTCTGTCCGAAGGCCTGGCTGACGACGACCGAAGCCGTTTTATGCCCCACGCCTGGCAGTTTTTCCAATTCTTCCATGACCGGAGGAACTTCTCCGCCGTATTTCTCCGCCAGTATTTTCGAGAGATTGCTGATGGCTTTGGATTTGTTGCTGGAAAGGCCGCAGGGCCTGATGATTTCTCTGATCGTCTCGACGGGAATTTTTGCCATTTCCTCCGGTGTTCCGGCCAGTTCGAAAAGAGCCGGCGTCACTGTGTTGACTCTTGCATCGGTGCACTGGGCCGACAGGACGACGGCCACCAGGAGCGTGTAGGCATCGGAGTGTTCCAGGGGAATGGGCACATCGGGATAGAGCCTGTTCAGAACATCCATAATCAAAGCGGCTTTTTCTTTTTTTCTCATGAACCCCGTGTCCCTTCCATCGACTTTCCGATTAAACGTTAAATCTGAGTTTCGCTTTGGAGTAGGTGAAGGCTGCCAGAAAAAAAGCCGTCAGAACAAGGACTATGGTAGCGCCCGAAGGAGCGTCGAAATAGTAGGAGGTATAAAAACCGGCTATGATGGAAACCAGAGCGAAAAACGTTGATAGCATGATAATTTTCCAGAGCTCCTTGGTCAGGAGAGAGGCTGTCGCGGCAGGGGTGACCAGAAGAGCCAGAACCATTACAACGCCGACAGTCTGCGTGGCGATGACCGTAGTCGAGGCCACGAGAATGAGGAATCCGTAGTGAATGGCCAGCGGAGAGAGTCCAATGGCCAGAGCGTGGGTCCTGTCGAAACTTGTCACCAGCAGTTCCTTGAAGAAAAGGAGCACCAGAAAAATCACGAGAAAAGCCACGATGGCAATGAGTATGAGATCGAAGGATGAGACGCCCAGTATGTTGCCGAAGAGGATATGGGAGAGATCCTGAAAGGTCCCGACTCTGTTCATGAGAAGAATTCCCAGAGCAAAAGCACCGGCGAAAATAACGCCGATGGACGTGTCTTCCTTGAAGCGGCGGTGACTTGTGAGGGTTCCGATCGCCAGAACGGAGATGATAGCAGCCGCCAGGGCGCCGATGAGCATATGGATGCCCAGCATCAGGGCAATGACGATGCCCGGAAGTATGGCATGGGCCAGTGCGTCACCGATAAAGGCCATACCTCTCCAGACGATAAAGCCGCTGAGAACGCCGCAGGCCGCTGCGACGAGCAGCCCTGCGCCCAGTCCCTTGAGAAAAAAAACGTATTGAAGCGGTTCCGTTATCCATTGAGCCATGATTCGTGTTCCATTCCTTTGTGAAATTCAAAGCCGTAGGCTCTGGCGATATTCTGGGGTGTCAGCACGTCCTTGACGGGGCCGTCTCCTATAATGGTTTTGTCCAGAAAAAGGACCCGGCTGAAGTGTACGGTCAGGATTCCCAGGTCATGGGTACTCACGAGAACGCTTTTGCCCATTCTGCAGACCTTCTCTATGGTGTGGAACATCAGTTCCTGCGTGGCGATATCCACATGGTTGAGAGGTTCGTCGAGTAGCATAAGATCGGCGTTGTGGGCCAGAGTCCTGGCCAGCATGACACGCTGCTGCTGGCCTCCTGACAGCTCTCCGACCTGTTTGTCGGCTATATGGGAGATTTCCATGGTTTCCATAGCCTGGTCCACAGCTTCCCTGTCTTTTTTTCCGGGATTCCTGAACCAGCCAAGGTGGACATAACGCCCCATGGTGACAACCTGTCTGACCGAGACGGGAAATGACCAGTCCACTGTGCTTTTCTGCGGAACCATGGCGACCCTGTGGCGGCAGGCATTGGCATGATGTCCGTAGATGGATATTTGGCCTTTCTGAATTTTCTCCAGACCGAGGATCAGCTTCATCAGCGTCGACTTGCCGGCCCCGTTGGGACCGACCAGCGCCACTTTTTCTCCGGGATTGATACGGAGATTGATATCCTGCAGAACAGGTTCCGAGGTTCCCCCGTAGGTGAACCCAACATCCTTCACCTCAAGGGCGGCGCTTTCGGCTTTGGGCGGGTGGTCGCAGTTTTTCCCATAGCATAATAGTGGTACGTTCAGCATCGTTTTCCTGTATGTATCGATTTTTTTATCTTCAGTCATTGTCGGTCTTTTCTTCCGGTTTGTCGAGACGGCCTTTTAGACACAAAAGAGAATTTAATTAGGAATAACTAAGAAGTCAACAAGCCGGAGTTTAAAAAATTTGTTTCTCAGTTCCTGCGGCCTTACACTTATAGGGTGGACGACCGGGACAGGACCTATGAATACATAGTCAACACTTCATCGGACTTTATAACACTCATTAATAAAAAATACGAATATGAAGTCGTTAACGATTCCTACTGCCGGGTGCTGGGAAAAAAGCGGGAGGAGATCCTCGGGCATCATGTGGCCCGGATCTGGGGGAACTCCCGCTTCGAGGATAAAATCAGGCTCCATCTGGACAAGTGTTTCTCCGGCAGAGACATTCATTATATAGAGGAATTCGATTTCGGGCCGGAACACAAGTATATGCATGTCTCCTATTATCCCTACCGGATAGGAGGTGAGATAACCCATGCGCTTGTCTTTTCCCATGATATTTCCAGGATGGGGCAGATGGAGTCTCAGCTCCATAATTTCGAGTTCCGCGATTCTGTTACAGGCCTCTTCAATCGTAAATCCCTCGATATCATCCTCGATATGGAGATCGAAAAAGCGAGGCGGAGCCGCGGGGAACCGGATCGGCTGAGGGCGGTCATTTTCATCTCCATAGCCAATCTCCAGGAGATCAATCTGGCTCACGGCTATGACCGGGGGAATATGCTGCTGGAAAATTCCGGCATCAGAATCAAGGAATTTCTGCGACAGAGTGATTATGTATTCCGCTATGACGGTCAGGAGCTTGTGGTTCTCCTTTCCAATCTGGCTGGAGAATCGGATTCGGCCAAAGTCGCGCAGAAACTGTTCGAGAAGATAACCATGCCCTACCGGAGCGATCGCTTTGATATTACGCTCCATTGCCATATGGGCATATCCCTCTATCCGCGGGACAGCGCCGACGGTCACGAGCTGATTCAGTCCGCTGCTAAAGCCCTCGGCGAATCAATCGCCACCTCAGTTCCCTTCTGCATATATGACGGGGAGCTGCACAACCGGGCCCTCGACAAGCTTCATATGGAAAGTGATTTGTACCGCGCCTTCGAGCATAATCAATTCGAACTCTATTACCAGCCCATAACCACTCCCGAAGGAAGAATAAAGGGCTGCGAGACTCTGATCCGATGGAATCATCCCGAAAAGGGGTTTATTCGCCCCGATCAATTCATACCCGTAGCCGAAGCCAACGGTCTGATTACAGCCATCGGAAAATGGATTATCTACCGGACAGTGGAAAAAATCCGCAAATGGAGTGTACCTTATGGCATATACATCTCCATAAATCTATCGGTCCGCGAGTTTGAGAATGAGGATCTCTTTGATATCCTGGTCCATGCTATGGGGAAAGGGGGGGAGCTTCCCCGGTAATATCTCAAACTGGAAATTACCGAATCGGGGGGAATGGAAAAACCGAAACAAACCATAGCCCGTATGAAAAAGCTTAAGGAAGCCGGATTTTCCATTTTCCTCGATGATTTCGGAACAGGGCAATCCAGCCTGGCTTATCTGAAGGATATTCCCGCCTCGACTCTGAAAATAGATAAATCCTATGTCGATCCAATCGTCGATGATGAAGACAGCCGGTCCTATTTGAAACTCATTCTCTATCTTGCGGAAAACAGAGGCAAGGAAACGGTTGTGGAAGGTGTCGAGACGGCGGAGCAGCTGGCCATCCTCAAGGAAGCGGGCTGCCGGGCCATCCAGGGATATTATTTTTCCCGGCCGATCCCGGCCGAGCAGTTCGAGAATCTCCTGATTCATAACACGATTCTTCCCCTTGGCTGATTTTTCATCTTTTCATTGACAAACAGAAGAAGGAGATTAAAAATAAGAAAAGAGTGAGCAGTCGCTCGATTTTTCGATGTGTGTTTTATGTCTTTCTTCTGTTCTTCTGTCTGTTGCATCGAGCGAGTAATCGCTCTTAATTATATCTGTATATTATTCATTCATTTATTGGTTCATGAAAGGAGGATATTCATGAGTAGAGAGACAGTTATGTCCTACATCAATGTTTTCGCCGTATTGAAGAATATGGAGGAACTCGTCCGTGTCGATTCTGTTTCGGAACAGCTGATCAAAAGCAGAAATATTGCCATTCAGTTCACCGTACACAAAGGGCCGAAGGCGGTGCTGGCCTTCCGCAACGGAGAAGTCATGCTGACAAGAGGAGGAGGGAAAGCCGACATCAAGCTCTATTTTTTCTCTCCCGAACACTTTAACAGAATGATGGACGGCAAAGCTAATCCCGTACCCTATAAGGGGCTGACGAAAATCTCATTCCTCACCGGTACTTTCATGAAGCTGGCGGAAAGGCTCGAATATTACCTGAGGCCCGATGAAGAGAAACTGAAGGACCGGGATTATTTCAGGGCCAATACGGAAATGACCGCCTATGCGGCTTTTTTCGCTCTTTCGGAAATAGGAAACCACGATGAGAAGGCTCTTCACAGCAGCCATGCCATTCCAGACGGAACGATTCTGGTAAAAGTGGTAAACGGTCCGGCCGTAACAGTCATCAAGGAGAAGGGGAGCCTCCGTACGGTAAAAGGGGAACCCGATTCGCCCCGCTGCATTCTCTCTTTCAGTTCACTTGAGTCTGCCCATCTTGTTCTCAATGGAAAGCTCGATACCTATACGGCTCTGGCGACGGGCCGGATGGCCATGCGGGGATTCATCCCCATGATAGAAAACATGAACCCCATTCTCGATCAGGTAGCGGAATACCTGCAATAGGAAGGATAAAGATGATTGAAGCAAAAGAAGATACGAAACTCAATACCTATAAAAAGTCACAGGAACTTTTTCAGAGAGCGGTAAAAGTTATTCCCACGGGCATTCCCGGCCATCTGGGGCCGGTGCAATCCCAGTTCATACCCACTTCGGACTTTCCCTTTTACGCCGAAAAGGCCGAAGGATCCTATTTCTGGGATCTCGATGGTAACAAATTCATCGATTACATGTGCGCCTACGGTCCCAATGTTCTGGGGTATAACAACCCCGTTGTGGATGAGGCGGCTTTCGCCCAGTTCAAGAAGGGAAACTGCATGGCCCTTCCCGGCAAGGTTCAGGTGGAATTCGCAGAGCTGCTTGTCGATACGATCGACGGGGCCGACTGGGCCATGTTTATGAAGAACGGGGGAGATGCCACAAGTTTCGCCGTTATGGCCGCCCGTGCGGCGACGGGCCGGAAAAAGCTGGTCCGCATAAAAGGGGGATATCACGGCGTGGCGCCCTGGACCCAGGTCGACGGGCATGCGGGGGTCGTGAAGGAGGATGTATCCAATAATCTCTTTATGGAGTGGAACGATGCGGAAGCCTTCGAAAGACTGATCCGCGAGTTTCCCGGACAGATCGCCGGTCTTATTGCCACTCCCTACGATCACAGGATCTTCACGGATAACGCTCTTCCCAAACCGGGGTACTGGCAGAAAATCCGTCAGCTCTGCACGGACAACGGAATCGTTCTGATAATAGATGACGTCCGATGCGGATTCCGTCTCGATATGGGCGGATCGGCGAAATACTTCGGCTTCGAACCGGATCTGGCCTGTTACTGCAAGGCTCTTGCCAACGGCTATAATATTTCCTCGGTGGTGGGAAAGGAATCGCTCCGCGACGCGGCTTCCAAGGTTTTCTATACGGGAAGCTACTGGTCTTCCGCCGTTCCCATGGCGGCGGGGATAGCCTGTATCAATGAGCTGAAGAGGATCGACGGTCCCCGTCTGATGATAGAGAAAGGGGAGAAGCTTACAGAGGGTTTGAAAAAAGCGGCTGAAGCCAACGGGATCGATCTCGTCATCTCCGGCGTCCCGTCCATGTTTTACATGCGCATTGCCAATGACAATTCGCTGATGATGCATCAGGAATTCTGTGCCGAGTGCGCCAAACGGGGCGTTTTCTTCGTCTCCCATCACAATCATTTTATCAACTGTTCTCTCTCTGATGAGGACATAGCGAAAACTCTGGAAGTGGCGGAGGAAGCTTTCCGGATAGTGAAGAAAAATAATCCGGACAAGTGCAATTAAGGAGGAACTTATGAGCTTGAGCGAAAAAGAATTTCTGGAACTCGATGAAAAAGCGAAAGAGATGAGGCATCTGATCCTCGATACGGTTCAGTGGGCCGGGGGGGCTCATGTAGGGGGATCGCTCAGCGCAGCCGATATACTCACGCTGCTCTACTACAAATATCTGAATATCGACAGCGACAATCCCGGCTGGGAGGACAGGGACAGATTTGTCCTGAGCAAGGGCCATATCGGCGTCGGCCTGGCGCCCTTTCTGGCGGACAGGGGATTTATCGACAGAGAACTCCTCAAAACCTATAACCATACGGGATCCTCCCTGGGGATGCATCTCGATAAAAATAAAGTTCCGGGACTCGACGCCTCGACAGGATCGCTGGGCCACGGTCTGCCCATCAGCCTGGGGATGGCGCTGGCGGCCAGGCAGAGGGGGAAAGGCTATAAGACCTGGTGCCTTCTCGGAGACGGGGAATGCAATGAGGGCTCGGTCTGGGAGGCGGCCATGGCGGCTTCCCATCACAAAGCGGGCAATCTCATCGCCATGGTGGACCGGAACCGCTGCATGATGGACGGATCCACCGAAGATGTCATGGCCCTCGAACCCTTCGCCGATAAATGGCGGGCCTTCGGATTCAAAGTGCTGGAAGTGGACGGACACGACCTGAGGGATCTGGCCGAAGCCATGGAAACAGCCATGGAGGAAGGAGATAAGCCGACGGTCATCATCTGCCATACCGTCAAGGGATGCGGAGTCGAGTCCATTTCCGGAGACTACAGGTATCACTACGCCTCCTTCGATCCCGAAAAGACCAGGCTTTTTAAAGAAGAGATCAGCTCTTATCATCAGAAGCGTAGAGAGGAGAACAAATAATGGCCGGATTAACCTATACCATTCTGGATGCAACCAATATGTCAACCGCCGAAGTGTACGGAAAAGCCCTGGAACACCTGGCGGATAACCACGACAACGTCGTGGGGCTAACGGCCGACCTGGCCAAATCCACGAAAATCGGCGTCCTGGCGGAAAAGCACCCGGACCGTCTCTACAATATGGGCATCGCCGAGCAGAATCTCTTCGGGGTGGCCGCGGGAATGGCTTCGGCGGGGCTGGTTCCCTACGTCTCGACTTTCGCCATCTTCACATCCATGCGGGCCCTCGATCAGGTGCACACCGATATCTGCTATCAGAACCTCAATGTGAAAATGATCGCCACACACGGGGGCCTGAGTTTCGGCCAGGCCGGCTCGACCCACCACTGCACCGAGGATATCGGCATCATGCGCACCATGGCCAATCTGACCGTCGTCGTTCCCGCCGACGGGATATCCGCCGCCGAGGCCGTCACGGCCGCCTACAGCAAGGAGGGCCCCGTCTATATCCGCCTTAACAGAGGGTATGATCAGCCCGTATACGACACATCGGAATGCCGGTTTGAAATCGGAAAATCCATCGAGCTTGCGGAGGGGTCCGATCTGACCATCATCGCCTGCGGCGTAGCGGTTTACCGGGCCAGGGAAGCGGCGGCGTTCCTGAGGAACAGCGAGGGCATTCACGCCCGCGTTCTCGATATGCATACGATTAAGCCGATCGACCGCGACGCCATTCTGAAGGCGGTTCACGATACGCGGAGAATCATTACCGTAGAGGATCACAATATCATTGGCGGTCTGGGAAGCGCTGTCGCGGAAGTCATGGCCGAAAGCGGCAAAGCCTGCGCTTTTAAACGGCTGGGCGTGCCCGATACCTTTTCCATTATCGGCTTGCATGAGGATCTGATGGCCCATTACGGTTACGATGTAAACGGTATCGCCGCGGCGGTCCGTGAACTGATGAAGATGGATTTCGAAGAAGATGACGACTGGGATGACGAACTATGAGCGAGCTCACCAATGATGAAATCTATGCCAACAGAATTTTTCTCAATTCTGTTCTGCCTCTGTTAAAAGTCATTGTGGAGGATAGGCCGGTCTTCGGGAGGCTCTGGGAAGGTGTCAATTCCGTCTGCCAGGTTTCGGCACTGGGACCGGAAGGAAAAGTGGGGACACACTTTCTCATAGAGGAGGGAAAATGGACCGTAAAGCGGGGGATTTATGAGGGAAAGCCCCATGTCGAACTGGAGTTCCCCTCTGTCAGAGCCCTGAATCTCTTCTTTCAGGGCAAGAGCAAAAAGCTGCCGAAGATGAAGGGGTGGTTCCGGCTCGGCCTCTTTCTGAAGTTTATGAGGACCTTGCTGAAGATGGCGGCTCTTCTGGGAATGGAGGAACCTCCGGAAGATGAGGATGATCAAGCGCTGCTTGTAAAGATGTACTTCTACCTTCTCTCGGCGGGCATCAGCCAGCTCAATAAAGCGGGACACCCTGAAATATCATCTTGGATCAAAATGAGCCCCGATCGGGTTTACGCCTGGGAAGTGGAGACCCATCCCGGCTGTTCCGCTTATATGAGAGTGAAAGCCGGAAAATCGAAAGCCTGCCGCGGTGTGTACAAACGGTCCAAACCCTTCTTTACCATGCGCTTCGCCAATCTTGACAGCGCGCTGGGAATCCTTATGTCCATTGACGATATGATCGAAGCGACGGTGAAGGGGAGGATCAAAATGGTCGGAAGCCCCGAATACGGCGCCCGTATCGGCGACTATATGCTTATCGTAGGAGATTATGCGAAATGAAAGTTAAATCACTAAGTCATGTGGGCCTGACCGTCTCGGATTTCGCATCGGCGGTCCGCTGGTATCACGATAAATTCGGCTGCCGCCTGATAGACGACAACACTCTGCCTCCGGCTCAGGTTACGGCGCTTAAAGACTTGTACGGCCTTGAGAATTCTTCCATAAAACTGGGATTTCTCAGAGTTCCCGGAGGCGGCGTTGTGGAAATC
>JAFGXR010000093.1 GCA_016936555.1 Spirochaetales bacterium
ACCGGAGACCTGGACAATCGCCAGGCTGGAGACGCCGCCTCTTATAGCGCTTCACGCCTTCAGGGATCTTCTGGCAGAAACCAGAGGTAGAGCCATCCGCCTCGGGGTGAACAGGGAGCAGAGGATAATATTCTGGGCTTACGGGAATGCCGGGGTTCCCGGTCAGCTCTATTCGAAGATTATAAGAGAACTGGGCGGCTGCCATGAGCGAACAGTGGCGCCGCAGCAACACCGGGACAGACTGATAAATACCTGGATGCGGGCTCTGGCGGATCAGAAATTGCGGGTTGTTTTTTACTCCCTGACAGAGAAGTCCGGAATAACTTACCTGAGGTACAGGCTTTTCGATGAAGAGAATCTCATTGAATCGCCCATCCGCAACAGGGAAGTCCTTTGTGACCGGCTGGTCCGGGGACTGGAGATCAATATAATAAGACACGGCAACAGAGAGGTATCACTTCTCTTGAATAGTAGAGATCTGTTACCGGCGGAGATGGTTCCCTATTTCAGGAATATCAGAACAGCCTGCCGCACCTCATTCGGAGTTCTTCTGCAAGATTATGAAATCGCCCATATAAATAAAGGATTGTATTGCGCACTTTTCTATAGGGTCGACGGCTATCTGACATTCTGTATCGGCGAATTCGAAACCAGCGGGGCACGGGGGATCTGCCGGGATCCGCTGCGGATGTGGAAAGTTCCCTTTGGCCGGATGGAATCCCTTCTGAACAACCTGGCGGAGGAATGGGATTACAAAAATTATACATGGGAGCATGAAACCCTGAACCTGAAAGAGACGGTCTCCTATCTGAAGCGGAGACAACTCAACAGAAATTTCCGCGATAAAATCGAAAAATACCCTTATTACAATTGTTTCCTTTCGGAAAACTGGACTCCCGATTACTACAGGCAACAGGCCCGGCTGGGATTTATCGCCGCAACGGAGAGTCTCGCTTTTTCCAGATGGCTGATGCCCGAACTGGAATGGTTTTACTCGGTACTCGACTGGAACGACCTGGTCATCGATAAAAAAGTGAGAAAGATTCTCAGGAACCGCAGAGAGGAACCTCTGATTCTCCGGATCGATAGAGACCCCCGCGTCGTCCTGGAAAACCTGGAGAAGGTCTGGAAACGTACCTGGATCTCCCGGGAATACAGAGAGCTGATACAGAAACTGTCAACCGATGAAGAACGCCTTAAAGATGAAGGATTTGCCATTTGGGGCATCACCCTTCTGGCCGGCGAAAGGAGAATTCCCGTTGCGGGAGACCTGGGGTATACCATAGGAACAACCTACACCAGCCTGTCGGGATTTTTCCACCGGAACATGAAACAATACAGCAGCTACGGCAAACTCCAGCTTATTATGCAGGCGAAGATTCTGGAGCGCTGCGGCCTGGCTTTCTGGAATCTGGGACAGCCCTATATGAAGTATAAATCCGACCTGGGAGCGCACCACGAACAGCGCACAACCTATCTGAAGCGGTGGGATAGAGCTGCAGCCGGCCCTTCGCCCGATCTGAGCGGAGAGTTTGTTCTCCATAAGGATCTGCAGATAAACTGGGAAAAGCACCTTTCCCGCTCCCCTTATTCCGGGGAAGCCCGGGAAGATCTGTATGAAGATTTGATCGCTGATTTTACTTTCAGTGTCTGAGAATACCTGCTGTCGCTATAATATGGTCCCAAATCTTTTTCTAACCGGTTATGCCAATTTGAAGCAACATTGGCAAAATCATTGTAAAAAAAGGAAACGGAGCCTGAAAAATTTGCATTATAACTTATTCACGAGATTGATAGATTTCAAATTCAGACCTAAAATTAGACTGAATATGGAGTCAAATATGAAAGATTTTCAAGTCAGCAGAGATATTATCCCTATAGCAAAATTTAAAAGTCATGCCTCTTCAATAATGGAAGATGTAAAAGCCAACCACAAATCGGTGATTATCACTAAAAACGGCGAAGCAGCCGGAGTACTTATCTGCCCGGAAGATTATGACCGGTGGATAGAAAGAGACCGGTTCCTCCAATCGATAAACCAGGGACTGGATGATTCCCGATCGGGAAGAACACTCTCTGATACCGATTTCAAGGAAACTTTGGAAAAAGAATTTGGCAATCTGAATACCTGATGAAAATATACTGGACCCGGAAATCTCAAAATGATCTATTCGAAATAGCCCGTTTTATTAAAAGAGACAATGATGAAGCGGCAAAAAGAATAATTCAGAGTATTAGAAAAAGGGTCCTTTTACTCATCGAAAATCCATTTTTAGGCCGCATGGTTCCGGAGATTTCAGATAATTCAATCCGGGAGCTTATTTTTAATAATTATAGAATTGTATATCAAGTCAAATCTGATTCAATTAATATATTGACTGTCTTTGAAGGTCATAAGCTTTGGGAGGATAATTATATAATTCACTAATTGCTACATTCCGACTTCGCCCTCCTATCTTTCATATACACTTAGGAAGCTCTATGGAATTTAATTATTCTGTTCAGTTCTTCTCTTTTTTCACTATATGATTCTTCGCATTTTTTGCTATTGGCACAGTTTGTGCATAATCTATACTGAGTGAAGGAGACAGTATATGCAGCACAGAGATGAAGACTTCGAACTTTTCTACGAAATTGAAAAATACATCAAACAAAAGGGCCGTGAAACTTTCGATCAAAATGCCATGAATTCCCTTCTGAAAAAAG
>JAFGXR010000014.1 GCA_016936555.1 Spirochaetales bacterium
AATTATTATTTCAAAATTATTGAAGCTACATAATGATAATCTCTGTCTGTAAAGTATGAACTATCAATTTAAAGGACAGATATGGATATATACTCTTGAATTCGTATCGATATATTGATACATTATGGATAGAGAATAAATATAAGAATTTAAGGAAGATTACTTAAGTAGAGTGAAGGATGGTTCATATTATGAATAAGACAACCTGTGATAAGTTTCTGGAAGACCGGAAACAGAAAGAGCAGTTTGAGAAAGAATACAACCAATTCCTTTTATCCGAGTTTTTATTGGATGCTATGAATGAAAATCACATTTCTGTAAGAAAACTTTCCCGGGATTCAGGAGTATCGACCAGTATAATACAGAATATCCGTTCTGAAAAGTCTACCAATGTTACCCTTTCAACTGTTGAAGCGTTGGTCAAATGTCTCGGCTACAGGATAAAATTTGAACGGATCTCCTAGAAGACTCACAATATAATCCATCTCAGCCGGATTAAGTCCTTCCAGGTAGACACTTCCACCATTCCCTTAGTATCTTTCATAACGTAATGAAAAAAATATATATAATAATATGCATATATATCCTCGGGAACACTTTCCAGCTATTTTCAGAGAACAGCTGCATTAGATTTCTCAACCAGACCATTTCGGAAACAGGTAAATCGATGGAACGTCTTTCCTCAGGGACTCTTTTATGGACAGATAGCCCCTCTTCAAGAGCCATATATGAAAAGCTGGAGTCTCATATTCGGTTCTTAGCCCAATCAATCAGAAATAATCAGGATATGATTTCCTATTACAGGACGCGGGAAGGGTTTCTGGAATCCACAGGTAATTCTCTGCAGAGGATTCGACAGCTGATCGTTCAGAGATCAAACAGTTTATACGGTGAAGATGAAAGAGAGATTATCGATTCGGAAATCTTCATGCAGTATTCGGGAATACTGAAAGATCTTTCGCGGGCTCAGTTCAACACCATTTCAATTTTCGGGGACTGGCTGAAAGATGAGGAGATAGAAAAGAGGTTTCATGAAGCCAATTTCTATAATCTTTCCGGGATTGACAGGATCATGGAAGCCGCTTTATCCGAAAGGGCCTCAATCGGCGCACGGATAAATACTCTTGAGCATAAAGGGGCAGGATTGGCTGTCGAACAGGAAAATGCTTCTTCATTTCAAAGTCGGGGCGATTCGGACTTCGCTCTGGAGCTATCAAAAATGAAGAGGAATGAGATTCTGTTTTTCGCTGATTTGTTTCTATTAAGGCAGGAGTGAACAATCATACCCGGTAGATCAAAGCTAAAAGAATATCTTTCCTTCACCCCTATACTCCAGAACCAGCGTCTCCCACCGGACCCCCTCTCTCCCCAGAGAATCGCTATTCTTAAACAGCTGCTTTTTCCGAAACCCCAGCCCCTCAAATAAAAGAACTATCTGCCCGGAAGACCGGAGGATAAACAAGCGGCCGTCCTCATCGCGACCATCATCGCCGAGTCCCTCCCTCTGCGGACAATGGGACAGGACAAGTGTGCCGCCGGGTTTCAGCAGATTTCTCAAGGCGTCAGCACAGGCGTGCAGCTCTGTATCGGGAATGTGCATAATAACCGCCGACATGTACAGATGGTCAAAAGGCGAGGGGATCGTCAACGGCAGATCCGGCAGGCTCCCCCGGAATAAGCGGCCCGTGAGTTCGGGGTAGTTCCTTTCGGCTTCTGTCAACAGGGCGTCTCCGGGATCAACGCCGTAGGCATCGAGATCACGTCCGAGCATCAGGGCCGTATCGCGTCCGCTGCCGCAACCGATATCCAGGATTTTATCGCCCCTGTTAAAAAGCCGGGGAATGAGTGTTTGGAGAGGACTCTCTATGGAATTGTACCTTTCGGCGATTTCTGAGGCTTCTCTGTTGTAGTAAGCGATGGTTTTCCGGTCCATAGGAATATTGTAGCCCATCTTCCCGGAAAAGGTCCGGTCCTTTGTCTCTCTGATCGCGGGGAATTTTAGCGGAACAATTTATGGGACAGCAGCTCTCTCATCTATCTCCTTGATAAGGAAAACGGGAATTATTTTACTGGACAAGAGAGAGCCGGGGGGCATCGGGTCGAGGGCGATTATCTCAATTCTGAGGGATCTGGCAGAATCACTCCCGAGGGGGAAGCGATGAAGAATTAATATTTTCAGCACTGTTCATTTCGATCAGAATCCGGTCAAAAGGAGCCACCAGGTCGCTGTGGGCTGAATGTAATACATGAAAAATTTTTAAAGAATCCAATACAAGAGGAAGCTTTACGGCCCAGTTATTCAGTTCTTTATTCATAGATGGACAGGCCGATAGAGCAATATCGATTCGACCCATGCGGACCATATTGGCCAGAGTACTGATGGAGTCGGCACAAAAACAAGTGAAGTGATGATCGCAGCAGTACGATTCGGCCATCTTCAGCCCCCTGACATAGCCGATACTGTAATTGCGCATATCTTCGGGAGAGGTAATGGAGATATTCGAACCTCTGACAATCCAGGGGTGAAGAGTCAGGAAACCAAGTGGTTCCTTTGTGAAAACAAGATGGGAATAACCGTCCAGACTGTTGCTGGAACGGGCAAGGTCTCCATCGAGACGGCCTTCATCAGCTTCTTTCAGACCCCGTTCCGCCGGCAGGGGTAAAATCTCGATGTTATAGCCCATAGTCCTGTAAATTTCAGTAATAAGGGGAATATACTTTCCGCTGGAGCTTCCTTCTGCAATGGAGAACCTGAGCAAACCATCTCCCGTCAGGGAAATAGTGCAAAAGATAATGATAAAACCTGAAAAAACGATTTTTTTCACAATTCAACACTCTTAGTTTTAAATAACAATATTAATTATATAAACTTGAAAAACATTGTCAAATTATTCCCGTGAAATAAGCGACTGGAGAAGGCTTTCTGTTGAACTGAATCTTTCGGCAGTTTCAGCAGCGTCTCTATTGTTGAAATCGATGGTTTTCCGGTCCCTGGAAATATCGTACCCCATCTTCCCTGAAACGGAAGGTTTGAGTCAATATATAACAAAATGCCTTTATAAATATCACAAAATATGATAAAATTGCCTATAAAAATGTCATTTATATTGATTTTAATGGGGTAAACCAGTGAGTACGCATTTACATAGAAAGTGTCTTCAATATTTTGACGAATGGTTTAAAAGAGGGTGGAAGAGAAAACCTCTGCTTATTCGCGGAGCGAGACAAATCGGAAAAACAACAGCTGTCAGAATCTTTGCAGAACAATCCGGCCTGGAATTAATAGAACTCAATATGGAAAAGGCCTGGTCCTTTGCATCTCTGGTTGCGTCGAATAACCCACGAAAACTGATTGAAGCCATCGAATTTGAACTCAATAGAGATATTTCTCCGGAAAATCCTCTGCTTTTTTTTGATGAAATTCAGGTTGTTCCCCAACTTCTCGGCGTGCTTCGTTATTTCTGAACATATATTCGCTCGATGAGATCGTGCCTGATGTTGTTCATGAACAATTAAACAAACTGGTCCGCCTTTATACAATCATCGGCGGTATGCCCGAGGCTATAGCTGTTTACAGGGAATCGGGAAGCCTGAGGGATGTAGAGCGGATAAAATCAAGTATTATCGAGACATTTATTCTCGATTTCAATAGGTACAAAGGGAAAACCGATACGGTTCTCCTGAGAAAGGTTTTCGAATCGCTTCCGGCTCAACTGGGAAAAAAAGTCATTTACTCTCATATTAACCCGAACGTTCGAGCCCATGAGGTTTCTTCGGCTATTGAGCAGTTGAACCTGGCAAAAGTGCTTACCCGGGTGTTTCACTCCTCTGCCAATGGAATCCCTCTGGCTGCGGAAAAAAACGAGCGATATTATAAACCGCTCCATCTGGATATCGGACTGTGTCTCACGCAATTGGGGCTTAATCCTGTAGAGACTGAAATTCCGAGGATCTGAACTTTGTTAACAGGGGCACTTTAGCGGAGCAATTTATCGGACAGGAGCTCTATCATCTGTCTCCTTCCTATCGGGAACCGGAATTGTTCTACTGGACAAGAGAGAGCCGTGGGGCATCAGCCGAGGTAGATTACCTCATTACAGACGGACATGGCAAAATCATCCCTGTCGAAGTGAAGTATCGGCTATTATCATTACCGCATTACCTGGTCCAGCAGGTGGACCGGCTGTTGCAATAGCCGGGGAATAATCCTAAATAAAAACTTCCGGAGATACGCCGTACTTTTGCGACAAGCGTCTTATATGTCCGAGATTGAGCTGCCGTTTCCCGTTCAGTATTTCACTGATAACTGTGCGGGAAGCCATATCATTTAAGTCAGACTGTCTATGACCATGCTGCTCCATTAAATGTCGGAGAATCCCAACGGGATCTGCAGTTTCCAGGGGATAAGTCTTCTCTTCAAGATCAACGATAAGGGAAGACAGATAATCTATCAGAGGCTCCAGATCTGTCTCTCCTGCTTCAAATCGTTCCGTCAGAGATTCGAGATGTTCTATTTCCCTGTCATTATCTTTTTCATTATGTATCTGCAGATTCAGCATAAAGCGGCTGACATCATTATCTTTTAAGGCAAAACTCATTATAAACTCCTCAGCAATATTTTTCGGAATTAGCTGCATGGGGCAGAAAATCTTTTATAAAAACTGTTTTCCCCCAGGTATAGCGGACGATCAGTCTGTATTTGTTCCCTTTTATATAGATGCAAACCAGATCTGTTCCCTTTATGTAATCCGCATGAGGATAAACCTTTTTCAAATCGGAAAAATGTTTGAATATTGTTTCTTTATTGATGGTAAACCAGCTCAGAAGCGAAGTTTCGGCATCAGGAAATAGTTCTATGTATCTCATAAGAGATTTTCTTTTTATAATATTCAAAATATCTCCTTGATAATTGTCTGTTTTCATGTGTTCAATATTTATACATAAATTTAAAGTCTGCTAATTCGATTTTTTTGGGGAAGATTCCCCTTTTGTATTCCGGAAAAATATCCCTTTGAAGTTGGAACGATTGTCTTTTTAAGCTGAACTCTGCATCAATCTACAGGATTGAAGGATAAAAATGAAATGACACGATCTTCAATGAGTAATAAACTGATTTGAAATATGGCTTTTGACTATTACGATCTCATGAACAAAAAAAAGAACAACTCCTCATGGCGTCTGATGACAGCCGATAACGGACCGCTCATCATCAGTTTTCTCGATCATGTGTTTCGCATGGAGAATCTCCGGCAGATCGATGAGGATGAACTCAAGATGAAACTGGAGGATTTTCTCTTCCATTTAAGGGACGGACGGGACGACGATCCCTTCCCCCGCAGCGCCGGAGAGTATCTGGAGGATTGGACGGCGCCCGGTAAAGACTGGCTGCGCAAGTTCTATCCACCGGGCTCTGATTCCGCCCATTACGATCTGACTCCCGGTACGGAAAGGGTTTTCCAGTGGGTAGATGATCTGGTCGGTTCGGGATTTATCGGAACGGAAAGCCGGCTCAATACCTGCTTCGATCTGTTGAGCCAGATTGTCCGGGGTGTGGAGGAAGACCGCGAATTGAGAATCGCCGAACTGAAAGAGAGGAAAAGGCTGATAGACCGGGAAATCCGTGACATTCAAAACGGTCATATTCCCATGATGGATGAACGGCAGGTCCGGGAGCGCTTCCTTCAATTCAGCCGGACGGCGAGGGAGCTTCTCAGCGATTTCCGGGCTGTGGAGCACAATTTCCGGGAGCTGGACAGGGATATCCGGTTGGAAATCGCTTCCTGGGAAGGGGAGAAGGGGGAACTTCTGGAACAGTTTTTCGGATCCCACGACCGGATTTCCCATTCCGATGAGGGACAGAGTTTCACAGCCTTCTGGGATTTTATCATGTCCCCTTCCAGCCAGGAGGAACTGACCAGACAGCTCGACCGTGTTTATGAGCTGGAAAGCCTGGGAGAGCTTCTCGAGGACCGCCGTCTGAAAAGGATTCACTACGACTGGATGGCCGCAGGTGAACAAACCCAGAGAACCGTTGCCCGCCTCTCGAAACAGTTGCGCCGTTATCTCGACGACCGGGCGTTCTGGGAGAACAGGCGCATTACGGAAATCCTCGACAGTATCGAAAAAAAAGCTGTTCAGCTGAAGGACAATCCGCCGGCCGGGGAATTTGCCGAAGCGGAAGAGCACCGCATCAGAGTTTCACTTCCCATGGAACACCCTCTGTTTGTGCCCGCACAGGGGATCGAGCTGGTTTCAGCTATTGAAAGATCGGATAATGAGGAAATCGATACGGATAAGCTCTTCAATCTTGTTTATATCGACCGTGAAAGACTTGAAGGCAATATAGAAGCGTCCCTCCAGGGCGAAAGCCAGATACGGTTGATTCATATTCTGGAAAAACACCCCCTGGAACAGGGACTGGCGGAACTCATTACCTATCTCCATATGGCCGAAGAGGATTCCCGGGCTCTGGTTCAGGCCGGGGAGCAGGATTCCATCCGCTGGAACGATGGAGAGAATATTGTACGGGAAGCGCGTTTTCCCAGGATAATCTACAGCATAAGGAGCTCTGATGGAGCAGATTGATCACGATGAACTGTCCCCTGTGGTAACTCATCTTATGCGGGGAATATTGTACAAAGAGGAAAAGCCCCATCTCTGGGAGAGTCTGGAAAAGCTTGAGGGAGCGGTCCGCGATTATCTGAAAGTCATCGGACTGGACCTGGAGATTTATGAATCCGACGGTTTCGCTTTTCTGAAAAGCAGAGAGACAGGCGAAGGGGAATCATCACTGCCGAGGCTTATGGCCAGACGGCAGCTGACCTATTCGGTGAGCCTGATACTGGCTCTGCTGAGAAGAAAACTGACAGAGCACGATGCCTTTTCCGGTGAGACCAGGCTGATTCTCTCTCTGGATGAGGTTCGGGATATGGTTTCCGCGTTTTTTCCTTCCGGGAGCAATGAAGTGAAAGCTCTTAAGCGGCTCGATACTCATCTTGCCCGTATACAGGAGCTGGGCTTTATCCGTTTTATCGGGAAAAACAGAGAAAAAATAGAAGTGCGCAGAATCCTCAAAGCCTTTATCGATGCCCAGTGGCTCTCCGATTTTGACGCCAGACTGGAAGAATACCTTGAATATGGTAAGGAGCCGGACGATGAGTGATGGTCTTTTCGAGTTTTTTGACGACGACACCACGGCCGGATTCCGGCTGAAGCAGGTGGAACTCTACAACTGGGGAACTTTTGACGGCAAAGTCGTCCGCTATGCACTCGAAGGGCGGAACGGCCTTCTGACAGGCGATATCGGATCGGGAAAGTCAACCATTGTCGATGCGGTTACAACGCTTCTCGTTCCGGCTCACCGCGTTTCCTACAATAAAGCCGCGGGAGCGGACTTCAAGGAGCGTTCTCTCCGGTCTTATGTTATGGGGTACTACAAGTCGGAGCGGAGCGACGGCGGATTCAGCGCCAAACCGGTGGCCCTGAGGAAAGAGGGAACCAGCCATTCGGTCATTCTGGGCGTTTTTCACAATGAGGGGTACGGGCAGACTGTAACTCTCGCCCAGGTTTTTCTTCAGAAAGAGAGTACGGGACAGCCCGACCGGTTTTTTGTTGTTTCTCACCGGGAATTGTCCATTGAGGAGCATTTTTCCGATTTCGGCAAGGAGCTTTCCCCGTTGAAGAAGAGGTTGAAATCCGATGAGAAAACGGAGGTCTTCGATTCCTTCCCCCCCTACGGAGCCGCTTTCCGCCGTTTATTCGGACTTCAGAATGAGCAGGCGCTGGAACTCTTCCACCAGACCGTATCGCTGAAAACCGTGGGGAATTTAACGTCCTTCGTTCAGGAACACATGCTTGAGCCTTTCGATACGGAAAGCCTTATCGAGAATCTGATCCATCACTATGAAGATCTCAGCAAAGCCCATGAAGCCATTCTCAGGGCCAGAAACCAGATCGGGATTCTGAAGCCGCTGGTTGAAAATCTCGATTCCCATAAATCAACCAGAGAGGAAGTGGATGAGAAAACTCTTTTGCGCGATGGACTTAAATATTATTTTGCCCAATTGAAGAGCGGATTTCTCCGGGATCGGATCGAAGGGGACCGGGAAAAAAAGAACAGAATCTCTTTGAAAATTGACCAGGCTGTAACAGCTCTGGGAGCTCTCCGGAATCAGCGTGACCAGATACGGCAGGCGATCTCCGCCAATGGAGGAGACCGCCTGGAGCAGCTGAAGGGTGATATGACGCGGTTCGGGGCGGAAAAGGAAAACAAACAGCGCCGGGCTGATGAGTACGATGAACTGGCAGCAGCTCTCGGTTATCCCCTTTACAGCGACAGCGATAGGTTTTCCGAAAGCAGAAACGCTTCGGGAGAAGAGATCGCAAGGCAAAGTTCCGAAAGGGACCGGAAACAGAATGATCTGATGGAACTCAATTTTTCCTTCCGCGAATTAAATGCCGGACACGACGAATTATCTGCGGAAATAAACTCGCTCAAAGCCAGAAAAAGCAATATCGATTCCCGGCAGATAAAACTGAGAGAACGCCTTTGTGCCGATCTGGATGTTGATGAAAGGGAACTGCCTTTCGCCGGAGAACTGCTTATGGTTCGTGAGGAGGAAAAACTCTGGGAGGGGGCTCTGGAACGGGTCCTGAGAAATTTCGCCCTCTCTCTTCTTGTGCCTGAAAAACTCTATGAACAGGTTTCCCAATGGGTGGATGAAACCAATCTGCGGGGCCGGCTTGTCTACTACCGCGTGGGAGGGGTCCGAAAATCCCAGGTTACTGTGGACGACTCCTCCTCTCTGACGGAAAAAATCACCCTGAAAGAGGGGAGCCCCTTCCGGGACTGGCTGAAGGAACAGCTGCGCAGCCGGTACAACTACAGCTGCTGTACAACACTCGATGAGTTCAGAAGAAGAACCGGCCGGGCTCTGACCATGGCCGGACAGGTTAAAGGGAGTGCCGTTCATCACGAAAAAGACGACCGCTTCGCCATAGATGACAGGAGCCGTTATGTCCTGGGATGGCAGAATCAAACCAAAATAGCCGCTATGGAGAGCCGGAAAATGGCTCTGGAAAAGGAAATCGCCGGGCAGGGGGCGGAGATTTCCAGATTTCAGATAGAGATCAGACAGCTCGAAGAGAGGCTGGATCAGCTGAAGAAATTGAACAATGTCAGCAATTTTGACGATCTGAACTGGAAACCGGTTGCCATGAGGATCGAGGAGCTCAAGGATGAAATCCATCAGCTGAAAAACCGGTCCGATGTTCTTGCCGCCCTGCAGGAGAAACTCAGCGGAACAGATGAAGAAATCTCAGCTGAGGAGCAGTCTCTTGACGAACTGAAAAATCAGCGTTCAAAAATTGAACAGAAACTGGAGGATGGGGAACTCGGCCTGAAAGAGGAAGAGGCCGTTCTGCAGGAATCGGAAAATCCTCCCCGATTCTGGTCTGAACTTTTTAATCCGCTGGTTTCCTCCTATCTGGACGGGAAGAAGCTGTATTATGAAACCTGCGGAACGGCAGAGCATCTGTTCCGTGAAAAGCTCCAGGGGGAAATCGACTCGGCTAAAAAAAGGCTGGAACGTCTTATCCAGAATATTGTCGGCACCATGGAGGGCTTCCGCCGCGATTACCCTTCGGAAACCCGTGATATGGACGCCTCAATTGAATCGGAGGGGGAATACCGGAACCTCCTGGACAAACTGATCCGCGACAACCTGCCGCAGTTCGAATCAAAGTTCAAGGAATTGCTCAACGAAAACACTATCCGGGAAATCGCCTCCTTTCAGGCCAAGCTGAACAGGGAATGCGAGAAAATCCGCGAACGTGTGGAGAAAATCAACAAATCCATGTCGGTGATCCAGTACAACAAGGACCGTTATATCTACCTTGAGGTCATGAACACTAACGATGTGGAAGTGCGCTCTTTCCGTCAGGAGCTTAAAAGCTGTATCGAAGGCTCTTTTACGGGAGGGGAAACCGGTCGTGGTTCTGACCAGTATACCGAATCGAAATTCCTCCAGGTTAAGGCGTTGATCGACCGGTTTAAAGGCCGGGAAGGGCGGTCCGACAGCGATAGAAAGTGGACCCGCAAAGTGACGGATGTGCGCAACTGGTTCGCTTTTGCCGCTTCGGAGAGATGGATCGAAGATGACAGCGAATATGAGCACTACACCGATTCGGGCGGCAAGTCGGGGGGGCAGAAAGAGAAACTCGCCTACACGGTTCTGGCGGCCAGTCTGGCTTATCAGTTCGGCCTGGAATGGGGAGAGGTCCGGTCCCGCAGTTTCCGCTTTGTCGTCATCGATGAGGCCTTCGGGCGGGGATCCGATGAATCGGCCCGGTTCGGCTTGAAACTGTTCCGCGAGCTGAATCTTCAGCTACTTATCGTAACGCCGCTGCAGAAAATCCATATTATCGAACCCTATGTCTCATCGGTCGGATTCGTCCACAATCCCGAAGGGAAAAAATCCTATCTGCGCTGTCTGACAATCAAGCAGTACAGAGAGGAGAAGGAGAAACGCAAAGGATGAAACCGGTCGGTCCGTCACCATCTGATATCCGGAAAAAACTGAAAGACAAGTGGGAGAAAGGAATTTATCTCTCCATGAAAGAAAATGATTTCCCTCTCACTGTGCCGCTGGGGCGGATAAACTCCCGGACCATGACGGAGCGATTCGATGATGTCCGCAGCTGGATAAATCTCTTTCTGGAGAATGAACCCATGGCTCCCTATCTGCAGTGGGAAGAGATCAATCACCGGCTTTTCGGAAAAAACAGAATCCCGGTCAGACTTGTCTTTCCCGGAAGGGAGGGGCTGGCCCGGTTTCTTGGTAGGCGACAGCTTGAGGAATGGGATGATTTTAAAGGAGCCCTGGAAAAACTGTACAATGCCGATATGCAGCTGGGACTGTGGGGAGAAGATCATCCTCTGGAAATCCTTAAGGAGGGGGAAGATCTGGACAGGCTCCTGTTTCTCTGGAAATGGATGTCCGGTCAACGTCGCCCCGGAATCTATCTGAGGCAGATCGACCTGGAGGGAATCGACAGCAAGTTTACGGAAAAACATAAAAAGATCCTCTCTCAGTGGCTCGATCTGACTCTGCCGGAAGAAGCCGTCTCTGAGGAATACCGGGGAGTCAGCCGCTTTGAAGAGCGGTACGGTTACCTGAAAAAGCCCGAACTGATCCGTTTCCGCTTACTTTATAAATCAGAGGAGTGGAAGGGTTGCAGCGACATCTCCCTGCCGGCTGATGAGTTCTGCCGCCTTTATTCCGATGAGGAAATTTCATTCAGGACGGTTATTGTCGTGGAAAATGATATCTGCGCTCTTTCTTTTCCCTCTGTTGAGCGGGGAATGGTTATTTTCGGGAGGGGATATAACTTCGAAAGTTTGAGAAACTGCCGCTGGCTGGATAAAGTTCGGCTATTCTACTGGGGGGATCTGGATACACATGGATTTGCCATCCTGGATCAGTTCCGCGCTCTCTTTCCCCATACAACCTCCCTGCTGATGGATCGGGAAACATTGATGAATCATAAAGTGTCCTGGGGAGAGGAGCCGAAACAGTTTACCGGGGATTTGAATCATCTGACCGGGGAGGAAAACAGACTCTTTGAGGATTTTAAATTCAACCGTATTGCACAGAACCTGCGGCTTGAGCAGGAGTTTATCCGTTACGGGCTGATTAAAATAAAATGAGATCTGACCGGAAGTTACTAAAGATTAAGAAGGTTGAGATAAATTTTGCATCCATATCCATTATTTAGTCTGTATCTTTCAAATACATAACCGTCTCATTCCCAAGCCCGTCGATCTTCTTCAAAACAAGATCGAAGTACTCCTCTTTATACAGATACACCGGCACCGGATCATTGTTAACCTCAATATACGATTCGCCCTCATCATCAATATGAAAGGAATAGGCTACAGAAAGCACTTCCTCTTCCGAAAGTTCATAATCCTCGTTTCTGTCGATAGCGGACGTATAGAGCTCATCGGTTAACTCGATCATCGCCAGGGTATCGATATTCAGAATCGTTCCGTTTTCCCGGATTTTTATCAGCCTGTAACTTCCGAGGTAATCAGCTTTTTCTGGAATTCTGCTGCAGGAAATCGTTACAGCGGCGTAAAGAATCAGTGCCATATAGGGGAATACGATCTTGGCTCTTGTCACAGTCTCACCTCACTTTTTTCGTGTAAAGAATAATGGATTTCCCTGAATCATCGACCCTGCTGAACAGCAAATCGTAGTATTTATCCTCCAGCAGAAAAATATCGGATTCATTCCCCGCTGTCCAAATAAACGGGCTGCCTTCATCGTCCACAGAGAAAGTATAGGGGCTTTTCGTAATTTCATCGGCGGAGAACAGATTGTCTCCGTTTCTGTCTATTCTGTAGATGTAGAGTGAATCGGTTAATTCTATCTGATTCAACAGCGGGGAAATCTGAATCGATTCTTCCCCCTCCAGAACTTTG
>JAFGXR010000094.1 GCA_016936555.1 Spirochaetales bacterium
AGCGATATCATATATGTCGGAGGGGGGAATACCCGCTTCATGATGGATATATGGCGGAAATACGGAGTGGATAAAGCCCTGAGGGAAGCCTATAGCAAAGGGATCGTGCTTGCGGGTCTCAGCGCCGGATCGATCTGCTGGTTCGATTGCGGCCAGAGTGATTCCGACTTTGGAGAAATCGGCCCGGAAGGTCGGTACAGTTGTGTGGACGGACTGGGTTTCATCCCCCTTCTTCATGCGCCCCATCATAATGAAGACCATAGAGCCGCGGATTTGCCCCTTCTGGTAGAGGAAACAGGCAGAACGGCGCTGGCTCTGAGCAACTACTGCGCGCTGGAGATAAGCGATGATTCATACAGATTTCACAAATCATCTGAAGAGGCTTATGCTTTGAAAGTTACTCTTGAAGAGGACAGGATCAGGGAAACGTTTCTGGCACTGGATGGAGTTTTCAGAGATTTGAATGCGCTTATAAATCCGGACCGGAGGTAGCATGAAAAAGACATTATACATATCCGATCTCGACCAGACACTGCTGCAACCCGGCGGGAGGCTCTCCTCTTTTGCGACCCGGAACCTGAACAATATGATTGATAAGGGGATCAACTTCACTGTAGCCTCGGCCCGGTCCGTCGTATCGCAGCAGTTGATACTGGGTGAACTGGATTTGAAACTTCCGGTCATTGAGTTCAACGGTTCTTTTATTTCGGACCTTAAAACGGGACGTCATCTCGTGATAAACAGGCTGAGTCCATCAGCCCTTTCGGCCGCTGCCGATCTGTTCGATTCGAAAGGGTTCCACTACTTCCTCTCAACCTTTGACGGGCAGCAGGACAGGCTATACTACAGCCGGACCGATAACGACGGGGAACGCTGGTATGTGGAGGACAGAAGAAGAGCGGGAGACCACCGTTTGTCTGAGACGCTCGACAGGAGAGATCACTTCAATGAAAGTGCCGTCTGCCTTACTGTGATCAACCGGCTCGAAGAACTCGAACCGCTCGCCCTTATACTGGAAGATTCCGGAGAATCTGTGGAAATTCACACCCAGGAAAACCAGTACACACCCGGCTGGTACTGGCTGACGGTCCACTCTGAAAAAGCGACGAAAGACCGGGCCATGAGAGCCCTGGCGGAATCTGCCGGACTGACGAATGGCCCGATAACCGCTTTCGGCGATAACACCAACGATCTGAAAATGCTGAAAGCCGCGGATTGCGGAATCGCCGTTGAAAATGCCCTTCCGGAAGTGAAAGCTGTCGCCGATAAGATAATAGGGCATCACGGAAGCGACAGCGTCGTCCGGTTCATAGCCGAAGAAAACGGCCTGGAGCTCCTCTGAGAAAAATAAAGGGAACTGTACATGATTGAAATCAGACCATATGCCATAAGCGATCTCCCCTATCTCTATGAAATATGCTGGAAGACGGCTCTTAACGGCGCTTCGGTGGAAGGCCTGATAGATGATAAATTCAAAGTCGGACATTATTTCGCCGCGCCATACGTGCATTTTGACAGAGAGTGCTGCTTCGTCGCCACCGTGGACAGAAGGCCTGCCGGCTACATTGTGGGAACGGCGGATACAGCCGCCTATACCAGATGGCTCAACAGCCAATGGCTTCCTGAAGTCAGAGAGCTGTACGGCATTCCCCCGGAGCCGACGGAACCTTTTCAGCAATTTATAAACGACTGCATTCTCTATGATACGCCGATTGATAAATCACTCGGCGAATATCCCGGACACCTTCACATCGATCTGCTCCCGGAACTGCAGGGCAAAGGCCTGGGCCGTAAACTCATGGAACTTTTCTTTGGCAGCTGTCTCAGAAAAGGCACCGATGCCGTCCACCTGGGTGTATCGAAGCAGAACCCCGGCGCCGTCGCTTTTTACAGAAAAATGGGGATGTTCGTTATCTCCGAAAACGAAGGAGCTTATATGATGGGGATTAATCTTTTGAAACATAAGGAATTGACAGATTAAAGTTGTAAGGGTATTTTGCAATCAGCCTGCTCCTTTGAAGATTTCCAGAAGCTGCCCCATCAGTTGGATCACAATCGAGCAGGCTTTATTTCAGGGAGAAATTAATGCAGTACAGACAATTGGGAAAAACCGGTTTCAAAGTCTCAGCACTCGGATTCGGAGCGATGAGGCTACCCTCCATGAAAAATCCTCTCGACCCCCGGGTCGATGAAAAAGAAGCTATCCGCATGATACGGCACGCCATAGACAGCGGAATCAACTATATCGATACGGCATGGCCCTACCATCTGGGCGCCAGCGAGAAGATTCTGGGAAAAGCCCTTCAGGACGGATACAGGGAGCGGGTTTTTCTGGTAACCAAGCTGCCCATGTTTCTCGTCAATAAACGGGAGGACTTCAACCGGTATTTTGATGCCCAGCTGGAGAAACTGCAAACCGGTTATGTGGACTGCTACCTGTTCCATGCCCTGAATGAGAAAAACTTCAATAAAGTGAAAGACTTCGATCTTATAAACGAGATGGAGAGGGAAAGGAAAGCGGGAAGAATTCGGAATATCGGATTTTCCTTTCACGATACGCTGCCTGTTTTTAAGAACATCATAGATTATTACGACTGGGATCTGACCCAGATTCAGTATAACTACCTGGACACGACGGTCCAGGCCGGAGAAAAAGGGTTGAAATATGCCTCTGAAAAGGGTATGGCCATTACAATTATGGAACCGCTGAAAGGAGGGATGCTGGCCGATCCGCCGAAAGAAGCAAGAAAGCTTCTGGAAGCCGGTGAGGTGAAAAGAACGCCAGTGGACTGGGCTCTCCAGTATCTCTGGAATCTGCCGGAAGTCTCTGTTGTTCTCAGCGGAATGAGCACCATGGAACAGCTGGAGCAGAACCTCGCAAGCGCGGAGAACTCCGGGATCGGGAAGCTGTCGGCAGAAGAGAACGCCGCTATCGACTCCATCATCTCAATTTACAGACAGAAGATTCTCGTCCCCTGCACGGCCTGCCAGTACTGCATGCCCTGCCCCGCCGGAGTGAATATCCCCGAAAACTTTGCCCTGGCCAATTCCGCCAATATAAAACCGGAAACTCTCTGGGACAGGATTATGCTGTTCAATACGAAAAGGAAGTACAGAAAGCTGGCTTCAAACAAAGTCAAAGTCAACAAGGCTGTGCCGGACGGCAACGCGTCACTCTGCATCGAGTGCGGAAAGTGCCTGTCCCACTGTCCGCAGACCATAGCCATCCCCGACGAATTGAAGAAGGTGCACCAGTTTCTGAAATTCAACAGGAAGCCCGGGGAATTGTTTTCAAATTGACGTGATGAAGAAATATCACCCCGACATCAATCCCCGGGGACTGGAAAAATCCAAGGAGATCAACAGCGCCTATTCTCTTTTATTTCCCGCTGAATGATCATTATGATTTCAGAACTCGCGCGATCCGGCAGGAAAAACCCCTGTTCCGGAAAATCTCAATGAGCGCTATACTGACAGAAACGTTTTCGGGAGCATCGAGTTATGAAGTGGAACAATCAAAGCAGGATTTCCTACGGAGGAGATTACAATCCCGAGCAGTGGCCCGAAGAATACTGGTCCCGCGATATGGAAATGCTCAGGGAACTGAAAGCCGATACCCTGACCATCAATGTCTTTTCCTGGTCGAAAATCCAGCCTGCCGAGGATAGCTGGAACTTCGACGAACTGGACCGGATTTTCGATCTGGCGGAAGAACAGGGCATGCGCATCAATCTGGCGACGCCCACTGCCGCCCAACCTCCCTGGATGGCCAAGTACTACCCGGAAATGCAGCCCCTGGACAAATACGGGAACCGCCGGAACTACGGAGCCAGGACCCAGTTCTGCCCGAACAACCGGGATTACCGCCGCCTCTCCGCTTCCGTAGCGGGAAAACTGGCTGAGCGTTACGGTACGCGCAAATCCCTCGCCCTCTGGCATATCAACAACGAATACGGAACCTACTGCTACTGCGAAACCTGCCGTCAGGAGTTCATCAGCTGGCTCAAAGATAAATACAAATCTCTGGAAAACCTCAATGACAAGTGGTATACCGCCTTCTGGGGCCATACCTATCACGACTGGGATGAGATCCAGACGGTCTCCGCTCTAACGGAACTCCTTCCGGGACGGCTCGGCGGCCGCGACGGCACGACCTTTCAGGCCATGACTATAGATTATCACCGCTTCATGTCGGCCAGCATAAACGGCTGCCTGAAAAACGAAGCCGATGTCATCAGGAAAATCACACCGGAGATCCCCATTACAACCAACATCTGGGGGATTACACCCTGGATAGATCTCTTCGAGCAGGGAGAGATTGTCGATGTGGCCTCCTGGGACAGCTATCCCTCCAATGCGGAGCACTGGTCCGGTTCTTCCTTCCGTCACGATATCGTCCGTTCCATAAAAAAGGGCGAAAACTTCATTATTATGGAGCAGACGCCCAGCCAGCAGAACTGGCAGGATTTCAACGCCCAGAAAAGGCCCGGCGTAATGCGGCTTCTCAGTTACCAGGCTGTAGCACACGGATCGGAAGGTCTGCTCTTCTTTCAGGTCCGGCAGGGTCGGGGGGCCTGCGAAAAATATCATGCGGCACTGATACCCCATGCCGACCGCCTGGACACGCGTATGGGCCGGGAACTGAAACAGCTGGGCGGGGAACTGGAGAAGCTGGGTGACACCCTTCTCGATGCCGGAGTGAAAACCGAAGCGGCCCTTCTTATGAACTGGGACAATTGGTGGGCGGTCAACTACTCGAGCGGACCTTCCATTGACATCAATTACTTCGATATTCTCCAGGAGTACTACCGCATCCTGAACAGCTTGAACATATCCGTCGATATCGTCCGTCCCGGCGATGATCTTTCCGGTTATAAACTGGTAGTCGCTCCCCTACTCAATATGGTGAGGGAAAGCGAGAAGGAAAACCTGGAGGACTATGTTTCCCGGGGCGGCTATCTGGTGACAACCTTTTTCAGCGGCATCGTTGATGAAAACGATCAGGTTTATATGGGCGGCTATCCCGGGGCATTGAAAAAACTCACGGGGATCTGGGTCGAAGAAGTCGACGCGCTCTACCGGGGCCAGACAAACCGGATCGAGACCGGAAGCGGTAACTATGACTGCGGTCTTATCTGCGAAGTCATCCACCTGGAAGGTGCCGAAGCATTGGCTTATTTCGGAGAGGATTATTACGCCGGGATGCCCGCTGTAACGGAGAACCGTTTCGGTAAAGGCAGAGTTCTCTATCTGGGAACCCAGCCCGACAGGGAATACCTGAAATACATTCTCGACGATTGGGGAGCCGCTGCGGGAATAATAAGATTTGTGGAACCGCTGAACGATCTGGAAGTTACGGTCCGGGAGAAAAACGGCCGGAGATTTCTCTTTCTTCTGAATCACTCGGAGGAACTGAAAAAGATTGATATAGAGGGGACCTGGACGAATGCTCTGACCGGCGAAAGGTGCGGAAACAGTTTATCAGTGGCCGGAAAGGATGTCCTGATCCTCGAAAGTTGAGCGGGATTTATCCGGAGATACGATCCGGCTCATAATTTCTTCATATCGGCCGTTCTCTCTCAGAATTTTTAGGCCCTTATCAAATTGAGAGACAATCTCCTGTCCATCGGGAATATGTTTTGAAACCATGAAGTAGAAATTTTCCTCGATCAGAGGCCTGGGGTGATAGGTGAGCAGAGCGGCGTGACTCTGATCGAAGAGCATGCGGACCATATACTGTCCGACCAGTTTCGATCCCGGTAGAATATCGATCCTGCCGGCGAGCAGCTTTCTGTAATTGAGCTCCTCATTCTGAACGAACTCGATCGGAAGACCGTAATCTTCCAGTATTTCCGTTGTGGCGTATCCGATGGTACCTCCGATTCTCAGTCCTTTGAGATCTTCAAAGGTTTCCCAGTCGAAGTCGAAATCCCTTCTGTAATAGATGACAGTTTCCTCGGTCATGATCGGTTCTTCTGAAACATAGAAATCTTTCGATCGCTCTTCCGTCCAGATCCAGGGGAAAGTCCCGTCGTTCTGACCGGATTTCACCTGCTCGTGACTTCTCATCCAGGGATAATAGGAATATGTCACCCCGACCCCGGATAAAGCGAAAATTTCCCGGACGAGCTGTTCCAGCACCCGGGAGTTTTCAAAGCGGTCCGAAGTGAAGGGCTCCCAGTTGCCGATGGCCAGATCGAGAGTCTCTTCGGCGGAAAGAGCTCCGGTCAGCATAATGAGGAAAGCTATCAGGACAAGGATTCTCAGCTTCACAATATAAGTTTACTCTCATTGACCGTGCAGATCCACAATTGAGGCTTTAAAAATCCAATATCTGATACCGGTTTTCCAGCATATCGAGGTAAAGCAGCTTTTTCCGGAGGACTTTGCCTTTTCCCAGCAGAGCTTTCAAAGCTTCAGCCGCCTGGAATCCGGCTACGACAGCCGGTGAGAAGGAGGGATTCCCCGCAGCTCCGTCCACTTTCGTAGCCGCTCCTTCGGGATAGATAATATCGAAAAGCCTGTCTCCCGGCGCGATCAGGGAAACCTGACCGTACCAGCCGGAGATGGCTCCATGGACCAGGGGAAGACCCAGTCTTTCCGCACCGTACTGTAGAGCCAATCTCCCGGGTATATTATCGAGAGCATCGACAACAAGATCATACCCCGCCAGTATTTCCAGGACATTGGATTCATCGATTTTCAATTGACGGGATATTGTGGTGACTCCGCTGTTGATGGCCGCGCATCTCTTTACTGCGGCCTCCGCTTTGGATGTGCCCAGCAGCGATTCCTCCGACAGGAGCTGCCTGTTGAGATTGGTCTGTTCGAAACAGTCGGGATCCACCGCTCCGATCGTCCCGACACCGGCCCGGGCGAGCAGCTCGATCACATAACCGCCCAGGCCGCCGCATCCCGCAACCAGGACTTTCTTTCCTTTGAGTATGACCTGTTCTCCGGGAGTTATGGTCCTTCCGTTCCGTTCATATCTGTTTTTATACATTTTTCTTCAACTGATATTTTATACTACGGCCGGCTTGATTGGAGGTCAATTTTTTTTGCAGAAATGAGCTATAATAAATCCTATGAAAAACAAATCGATCCTCTTATGCTTCCTCATTTTACTTATACATCCACTTCTATACTCTCAGAATATACCTTCTATCCCCGACGGAGAAGTCATCCGCTATAAAACCGTTGTGGGAAAGCGGAATGGAGAAACCGAATACTCGAGCCAGTCCATTTCCCTGATCAGCGAAGAAAACAGGGAATTCTATCTTGTCAGATCAAGCTCCTCCGCCCAGTCCACGGAGACAATGATTACAGCCGACACATTCATCCCCGTTTCCATGAGCAAAAGGATTTACGGAGAAAGAAGCGATATTGCGACGACGGTCGCTCTGCTCAATGAACCGAGACTCTCGGCCGATGAGATAGCCGTTCTGGATACGAATGATCTGGCCAATATTCTGAGGGCCTACCCTTTCGAGAATCCCCGGGATATGAATCTCCTCTTTCTCGGCCAGGGCGGAGAGGAAATGAGCAGCATGTCCTTCCGCATCATTTTTAATGGAGAAGAGACGGTCAGCCTGAACAACAGGGAGTACGACGCCTGGAAGCTGGAAATGAAAGCCGATTTGAGCGGAGCCATGGCGCTCTTCTCCTCCATGATTCCCAAGACCATTATGTGGTTCAGCAAAGAGGATTCCCACCATCTGCTGAAAATGACAGGCAGCCGCGGTCCCGGGGCGGATAATGTCGTAAATCTGGAAATGATCAGCTATACGAAATAGAATTCCCTTGACATCATCCAGGTTAAACAGTATTTTTTATCTGTTCACTTGAACAAATGTTCAATTGTTCAATGGAGATAAAAATGAAGACCGAATGCTGTGTAAACCCCGAAAATGTCGATGCCGTCGAACAGGCACTTATACCGGAAGATGATATCGTCGATATCTCGGAGATTTTCAAACTGCTCGGCGATCCTACAAGAATGCGCATTGTGGCAGCGCTGCGCATAAGAGAACTCTGCGTAGGGGATTTATCGGCACTTATGGAAATTTCCATGTCCGGAGTATCCCACCAGCTGAGGCTTCTGAAAAAAAGCCGTATCGTCAGAACCCGCCGCGACGGAAAAATGGTGTACTACACCCTCGACGACGAACATATCGAAGAGCTGATAGATGTGGCGCTGCTCCATATAAAACACTGAGAGGAAACGGGATAGATAGATGACAGAATTGCAATTAGACGGACTCAATTGTGCCAGCTGCGCGGCTAAAATTGAAGAGTCACTCAAATCGAATGAATTTCTGAAAGAGGTGAATTTCAGTTTCGCTACAAAAAAACTGACTCTCAGCAGTCAAATTGAAAAAGAGGAATTAAAAGAACTTATACAGAGAGAGGTCGATAAAATAGAGGACGGCGTAACAGTTTCCTTTGGCAAAAGCGGCATTCCTGCGAAATCCGGAATAACACCGGAAGCCTTCCTGAAAAAACATGGAACCGTCCTGGCAGGAGCTTTCCTGTTACTGTTTCAGGTTCTTTTCTCCTTCCCGCAGCCGGTCGCGTTTTTCCTCTACAGCCTGTCCTACCTGCTGATCGGCGGAGACATTGTCCTCAGAGCCCTGAAGAATCTTTTAAAAGGAAAACTTTTTGATGAAAACTTCCTTATGACCCTGGCTACTGTAGGGGCTTTTGCCCTGGGAGAGTGGAACGAGGCCGTGGCTGTCATGCTGTTCTACAAAGTGGGCGAAGGATTTCAGGACTATGCCGTTGATAAAAGCCGGAGGAGCATCGAATCCCTTATCAATATTAAAGCGGAATACGCCAATAAACTCGAAAAGGACGAAATTCTGAAGGTCGATCCGGAAGATCTTTCCCCCGGAGATCTCATTCTCGTAAAAAACGGAGAGAGAGTACCGGTTGACGGAACGATTCATGAAGGGAAAACCCGCTTTGATACATCGGCCCTGACAGGCGAAAGCCGGCCCCGTTCCGCTATGGAGGGAGAAGAGGTCCTCAGCGGATTCATCAACAGCGAAACTCCCGTCGTCATCGAAGTCCGCAGAGAATACAGCCATTCAGCCGTAGCCCGGATTCTCCATCTGGTTGAAAACGCCGCGGGAAAAAAAGCCAGGACAGAACAGTTCATTACCAAATTTGCCAAAGTCTACACGCCCATAGTTGTTACAGCCGCTCTGGCTCTGGCATTTATCCCTCCCCTTCTTTCCATAGGTCTTCTCAGCGAATGGGTCTCCAGAGCGCTGATCTTTCTCGTCATCAGCTGCCCCTGCGCCCTTGTCCTCAGTGTCCCCCTCGGATACTTCGGCGGACTGGGAACGGCCAGCCGTAAGGGAATACTTATAAAAGGGGGAAATTACCTGGAGGCCCTCAACGATATCGATACATTTGTTTTCGATAAGACAGGGACTTTGACAAAAGGGAATTTTTCCGTGGAAAGCTTCAGTTCACGGGAAACGCTCGAACTGGCGGCTCTTCTGGAGCAGCATTCAACCCATCCCATCGCCCGGTCTATCGTTGAGGCCCGGGGAGGAAACCCGGGGATGAAGGACCTGTCCGATGTTCAGGAGATCGCCGGTCACGGTATGAAAGGCCTTTACAGGAACAGGGTTCTTCTGGCGGGAAACGAAAAGCTCCTGCGATCAGCCGGTATAGATTTCCCCGAACCGGAAAGATCCGGGGAGAAAACAGCTGTCCATGTGGCTTACGACGGAGACTATACCGGCTCTGTCATCATCGGCGATGAGATAAAGCCCTCTTCAAGAAATCTCAGCCGGAAATTGAAGGAACTGGGAGCCGGAAAGACCGTGATGCTGACCGGAGACAGAATGCCGGTCGCCCGGGCCGTCGTCGCTGAACTGGAAATCGATGAGTTCCGGTCGGAACTGCTTCCCGAAGAGAAGCTCTCCTACGTGGAGACTCAGATACAAGAGGGAAGGAAAGTCCTTTTCGCCGGAGACGGGATCAACGATGCACCGGTTCTCGCCGGAGCCCATATCGGAGTGGCCATGGGCGGACTGGGATCCGATGCGGCCATAGAAGCAGCGGATATTGTCCTCATGACCGATGAACCGTCAAAACTCCTCGAGGCGATACAAACAGCCCGGAAAACCAGAAAAATCGTTCTGGAGAATATTATTTTCGCTCTGGGAGTGAAAATATTCTTCCTGGCTCTTGGAACCCTCGGGATGGCGACTATGTATGAAGCGGTTTTCGCCGATGTGGGAGTGGCCTTGCTGGCCGTACTTAATTCCATGAGAGTTCTTCGGGATTAAACTGAAAAATTGTTTCATTTTTTAACAATCAAGGCTAAACTGGCCACATGATTCAATCCAGAGACAATTACATTCTGACCGATTCAAAAGACAATATTGACTGGGACTTCATCACGAAGTCCCTTCATAGCACGTACTGGGCGGAGGACAGACCCGAAGAGCTTATAAGGAAATCCTTTGAGAATTCCGTCGTCCTGTCCCTTTTCCGGAATAAGCAGCAGGTAGGCTTTGCCCGGATCGTCAGCGACTTTTCCTGTTTCGCCTGGCTCTGCGATGTCTTTGTTTCTCCGGAGCACAGAGGACCCGGTCTCGGCAAATTACTGATGAATGCCGTTTCCGAACATGAATCGACACAGGTTCGCATGACGATACTGGCAACAAAAGATGCGCACGGCCTCTATGAAAAGTATGGTTTTACCAGGCGGGAAATGATGTTTCTCAAAAAAGAATACAGTACATTATTATGATGGATTGCTGAAAACAGCCATGCTATACTTCATGAAAAAAAACCGGGAGTAGATTATTGAACATCAAAGAACAGTATGGGAAGCCGGAAAATCTGAAAAACCGGATCGGTCTTTACAGATATTCAACGTCTCCCCAGACATTTCAGCAGTGGATCGCCGCCGTTCTGCCCCGGCAGATGTCCATCAGTATTCTGGAACTCGGCTGCGGGACCGGAGAACTCTGGAAAACACTTCACGGGAACTTTCCCGATAGTGCTATCGTACTATCCGACAATTCTGAAAATATGCTCGAAGAAGCCCGGGCCAATCTTAAGGGAATGAAGCTCCAATTCAGAAAAATCGATTTCAACAGCATACCCTATGACGATGGAAGCTTCGATCTCATCATCGCCAACCACAATCTATATCATGCCGAAAACCTGGACACAGTACTCGGAGAAATCAAGAGGGTCTTGACACCTGACGGGACATTTCTCTGCTCCACCAACAGCCCGAGGCATCTGATGGAGCTGAAGAAAATCCTCCTGGACAGAGGTATAAAAGACCTCTGGCCCAACGGAGATCTCACGGAAAAATTCGGGATGGAAAACGGAGAGAGAATACTCAGCGAACATTTCTCCTCGGTTAACAGATATGATTACCACGCAAAACTGCACATAACCGAAGCCCGGTCGATACTGGAGTACTACAGCTCCTTCGGAAACGGCAGCATAGACAGGCTCCTAGAAGAGAAGGCCGATGAAATTTTGAAGGAATTAAACTGGAAGATACAGTCCGGGCTTTTTTACGAAGTCAGTACCAGGTCGGGCATATTCATATGCCACAAGTAACGGCCCTGCGCCCCGGGATCTGTAAAAATACGATAAGAAACACAGAACCGGAGCTTACATAAAATTTCCGGTTCTGTTTGACTTGAGATAGAGCGGGACAGAACAGACTGAAAAGGAAGGACAGATGAAAAAATTATCAGTTGCGGAAAGCGAACTTCACATACCGGAAATAGCCCTGGGCTGCATGAGGATCTCGGAGATGCCGGTTAAAGCCGTAGGAGATCTTCTCAGAACATCTCTCGAACAGGGAATCAATTTCTTCGATCATGCCGATATCTACGGCGGTGGGAAATCCGAGGAAGTTTTTGCCGGGGCTGTCAGAGAACAGAAGATACGCCGCGACGAAATGATACTTCAGTCAAAATGCGGCATTCGAGAGGGCTTTTTCGATTTTTCCAGAGATCATATACTGAATTCCGTTGAGGGTATCCTCAAAAGGCTCGATACGGATTTCCTCGATATTCTTCTCCTTCACAGACCGGACACACTGGTAGAGCCGGAAGAGGTAGCCGAGGCCTTTGACCTTCTTCACAAAAGCGGGAAAGTGCGGCATTTCGGAGTCAGCAACCAGAATCCCATGCAGCTGGAACTCCTGAACCGCTATGTCCGCCAGCCGCTGATTTTCAATCAGCTTCAGCTGAGTCTTATGCGCTCAGGCATGATCGACGGAGGACTGAATGTGAACATGAAAGTGCCGGCGTCGGTAGATCACGACGGATCCATACTCGATTATTGCCGGCTCAATGCCATTACCATCCAGGCCTGGTCTCCTTTCCAGTACGGTTTCTTTGAAGGTGTTTTTGTCGGAAATGAAAAGTTTCCGGAACTCAACGCAGTGCTGGAGCGCCTGGCCGGCGAATACGGCGTTACTCCATCCGCCATAGCCGTGGCCTGGATTCTCCGTCATCCCGCGGGGATTCAGGCCATAATCGGCACGACAAAACCGGAACGCGTTGAGGAGATAGCAGCCGCATCGTCAGTAGTGCTTACGAGGCAGCAGTGGTACGAATTGTACAGAGCTGCGGGAAATATCCTTCCATAATGGCGTTTTTTCATTTAATATTTAACTTATGAATATCAAATTCGAATGGATAAGAAAATCGGCCTTTCTCTCTTTGCTTCTGACAACTCTTCTGACAGCTTCGTTATTTCTATCCTTTCCCTTCAAGGAATTTGTTGCGCTCCTCTTTGCCCTGCTTCTGATTCTTGCCCAAATATACCATCTGGTGGAGACCGGCCGGATAGGAAAGCTTCTTCTCCGGACCAGCGATCTACTGGGCAGAAGCACGGAAAGGGATTTTTCCTCTCTCAGGGAAGGGGATAAGCACATAATCAACCACGAGATTTCCAACCTGATCGAGCAGCTGGAGGATTCTGTCAAACAGACAGAACAGATTCTTCAGGACAAGGATCAGCTGGAAAGAGAGAACGCGGCCCTGCTGTTGAAGATAAAAGCTATGGAGCAGAGCCTCAACAGACAGGTCATCGATGTCCGGGACAGGATGAGAAGCAGCAGCGCTGAGCTCAACAGCGTCATTGCCGATTTCTCCAGGCTTCTCGATGCCAGCACCGGAGAAAGGATCATGATAGACTCCTTGCTGGAGACAAATTCCGGATACAGCAGACATTACAGAACGATAGAGGATTCCTTCTCAAAATCCCGGAAAATCTGCAGCCTAGAGGAAGCAAAAGGGCAGGAAGCTGAATCTATTCTGAATGCTCTTTCCGAAAAGGATGAGGAGAGAGATGAAAAAATTCACTCAGTGATTCAGGGAATCGGGAATATTCAGGAAGTTACCGGGATTATCAACGAGGTAGCAGAAAAAGCGTCCATACTGTCTCTCAATGCCGCGATCGAAAGCGCTCATGCCGGTGAAGCGGGAAAGGGGTTTTCCGTTGTAGCCGAAGAGGTCGGTGTTCTGGCTGATATGACAGCCGAGCACGCGGAGATCATCAACCAGGCCCTTTATTCGGTCACCGACTCGATAAACGAATCGAGATATAGCGACAGGGACGGCATGGAAGAGGAGAGCTTTTCCATTATCGGAGGAGCTATCAGGGAGATGACCGCCTCATTCGGAGAAATTAAGCGGCTTCTCGATTGTTTAAGAGACTTTGAAGTCCCGGAGGCGCCCGGCCTCTCAAGAGAAACACACAAAGAGAAAGACAGGATCGGCAGCACTCTTTCCACACTGAAAAGCCTGAAGTCCCAATGGGAGCTGACTCTGGAAGAAATCAGCCGACTTCCCCTTTTCGAGAATATCCCGGCTCCCGGAGAATGGGAATCATCAGATGAGAAAAGGCACGAGACATCTGTCAAACCGGTTGATGAAGCGCTGGGAGCCGAGACTCTCGATTAAAGGGGACGCTTCGGCTTCTTTTTAAAATACTTTAGAAAAAAAAGTGTTTTTTATGGTTCTGTCATCCGTATATAGGAATATGAACGGGACACTTAAATTAATCGACAACCGGAAATCAGTCCGCACCTATTCGGACAAAGAAATCGCCCGGGATTTCAAAGACAGAATTATCGAAGCGGCCATGCGAGCTCCCACGGCGGGAAACATGATGCTCTATTCCATGATAGAAGTGGATGACCAGAAGATGAAAGACAAGCTCGCCGTCAGTTGCGACAACCAGCCTTTTATTGCGAAAGCTCCCTTCGTTATGCTCTTTGTCGCCGATTACCAGAGATGGGATGATTATTTTGTTCTATCAGGAGTGCCCGAACTGATGGAAAGCCGCGGGGAGTCAATGCGTCATCCCGAAGAAGGCGACATGATGCTGGCTTGCAATGACGCACTGATCGCCGCTCAGACAGCTGTCATAGCTGCCGAATCCATGGGGATCGGTTCATGCTATATCGGCGATATTATGGAGAATTACGAGTTCCACAGAGAGCTCTTCGATCTTCCCGATTTCGCCTTTCCCGTTACGCTTCTCTGCTTCGGTTACCCCAATGATAATTACGAAGAAAAAAAACCGGCGTCCCGGTTTCCGAAAAAATTCGTACACTATAAAAACAAATACAAGAGGCTCAGCCCCGAAGAATTCAACGAGATGTACATACCGATTCAGGAAAGATATTTCTCGGCGGAAACATACATCGAAGGAGCTTCGAACATCGGCCAGCACTTCTACCTGAGAAAGCATTCGAGTTCTTTTATGAAGGAAATGAACAGGTCCGTCCGGGCTGCCATGAGAGCCTGGAGGATAAATGAATCTTAAAATTACGACACAGAGAAGGGTCGAATCCTTTGATGCGGACCTTCACAACAAACTGAAAATCAGTTCCGTTTTCAATTATATGCAGGACATCGCCGCCAAGCACGCCGATGAACTCGGCGTCGGCTATCAGGTCCTGCAGGAGAAGAAAATCTACTGGGTTCTTTCCTGGGCCAAAGTTGAAATCGAAGGGACTCTCCCCTCTTACGGGGATTCCCTGACCATCGAGACATGGGCAAAAGGAAAAAACCGTCTTTTTTATATGCGGGACTTCCTCCTGAGGAACAGCGCCGGCGAAATCATCATAAGAGGAACCTCCGCCTGGCTCCTCCTCGATAGCGAGACCGGGAGACTGACAGATCTTAACCGCATGGGACTTGAACTGCCCGCCTTCCCCGATGAGCACGCTCTTGAAGAATTCCCCGGGAAATTCGACTTTCCCGGAGAGGAAGTCCGGATTAATGAAAGGACCGTTCTCTATTCGGATATCGATATAAACAAGCATGTCAACAATTCGCGCTATATCGAATTCATACTCGATTGCTATAATTACGAAGAACATGAAAACGGCCATATCAGGGCGCTGACAATTTCCTATAAAGGGGAAACCCGTTTTATGGATAAATTGAAGATAAGCCGCACGTCCCTTTCAAACCGCAGCAGCTGTGATATCGTCAAAGCAGAAAGAGAGAGTGACGCAAAAGAGATTTTCAGCTGCCTTGTTGAGTGGAAATAGATAAAAAAAGGCTTTTTCACACTCGCCACAGTTCCTACATTAATGTAAGATAGCTCCATGACTATGACACAGGACTCAATACATTACCGCAAGCAGATCCAGAATATGACTCTCCTCTTTGAGGTCAGTCAGCTTCTGGACAAGAGTATGGATCTCTCAGAGGTGATAACCCCCGTTCTCCAGACCATTTCCGACAGTACCAGCTACAAGACCATCGTTCTGACCCTGATCGACGAAAACACAGGAGAGATTTCCATTGAATCTTCTCTGGGGTTATCGGAAGATGCCACCAGGGATGTCGTCTACAGGCTCGGAGAGGGTATTACCGGTAAAGTTGTCCAGTCCGGCGAAGCCATGGTCATACCCCATATCAATGAGGAAAATGATTACCTCGACAAGCTGGATCAACGGGGAGGCAAGACAGAAGACAGGTCATTTATCTGTGTTCCCATAAAACAGGGATCAAAAATCCTGGGCGCTCTGGGAGCCAGCCGTCTCTTCACCAGCAAGGCGGAGCTCGATGAGGACCTGAGGATTCTGACCATTCTGGCCTCTCTTATTGCCAGAGCCGCCGAACTCCGGAAAAAAGCCAGTGAGGAAAAGAGACGGCTCACCCAGGAAAACAACCGCCTTCACCGGGAACTGAAAGAGAAATACCGCCCCGACAATATGATCGGGAATTCCCAGAACATGCAGGAAGTCTATTCTCTGATCAATCAGGTCTCGAAAAGCGACGCCACGGTTCTGATCCGCGGGGAAAGCGGTACCGGTAAGGAGCTGGTGGCCAGCGCCATCCATTACAACAGTCTGAGAGCCGATAAACCCTTTGTACGGGTCAACTGCGCGGCCCTTCCCGAGAGCGTTATCGAAAGCGAACTGTTCGGTCATGAAAAGGGCTCCTTCACCGGGGCCGTCGCCACCAGAAAGGGCCGTTTCGAGATGGCCGATGGGGGAACGATCTTTCTCGACGAAATCGGCGAACTGTCCCATATGACCCAGGTGAAGCTCCTCAGGGTACTTCAGGAGCGGGAGATCGAGCGGGTCGGCTCCATGAACACCATAAAAATCAATGTCCGGGTTATTACGGCGACGAACAGAAACCTGGAAGAGGAAATAAAAAAGGGGAGCTTCAGGGAGGATCTCTACTACAGGCTCAATGTCTTTCCCATCCACATTCCACCGCTCCGCCAGAGAAAGACCGACATTATGCTCCTCGCCGATTATTTTGCCGAGAAATACGGAAAAAAGAACGGAAAGATCATCAAGCGGATAACCAGCACATCCATCGACCTCTTTCAGAGCTATCACTGGCCCGGCAATGTCAGGGAACTGGAGAATGTCATCGAGAGAGCCGCTCTGCTCAGCACCGACGAAGTGATCCACGCCTACCACCTGCCGCCATCACTTCAATCGGCGGAAAGCTCCGACACATCCCTCCATTCGACGCTTCAGGAAGCTGTCGATTCTCTGGAGAGAGAGCTGATCAAGGACGCTCTGAAAACAGCCAGAGGCAACAGGGCCTCGGCAGCGAGAGCTCTGGGAATCTCCGAGAGGATTATGGGGCTGAGAGTCGACAGATACGGAATCGACTGCAATAAATATAAAAACAGATAGATTCAAACCCGGTACAGCCGGGTTTTTTATGGAATAGTCCTTTTTTTCAGGATCGGTACGATTTTCGCATCGACAACATCTTCATACATTTTCGTATCTTATTACAATTCCAACTACATATTTGTATTTTTTAATGCAATGGCATACATCTGCGTATCATCCCTTTCGCAACCGTCAGAAAAAAAATCAATATTTTTATTTACTTCTATGATAATAATTTAGACAGCATCCTCCCCCCTGGATTCAAAAAAAGCACCTGGTTGGATCTGATTTTTGGCACGAACTCTGCAATTTAGAGTGGCATGGAGGATTTTATGAAAAAAGTCATTTTACCACTGTTTTTACTGCTGGCTGTCAGCACATCGGTTTTCGCAGGAGACGCCTCTGTCGAAGAGCTCTCCATGGCTATGGATATGATCTGGCTGACACTGGCCGCCGCCCTGGTATTTTTCATGCAGGCCGGTTTCGCCATGGTTGAGCTCGGACTGACCCGCGCCAAGAATGCCGGTAACATCATCATGAAGAACCTTATGGATTTCTCAGTCGGTTCAATCATATTCTGGCTGGTCGGATGGGCCATCATGTACGGCTCCGCATACGGCGGATTCGGCAACAACGTGATGCTTAAAGTTTCCGATTCATCGGTTATGAGAGACTGGATTTTCCAGGTCGTTTTCGCGGCGACAGCAGCGACAATCGTGTCCGGATCCATGGCGGAGAGAACAAAGTTCAGTTCCTACCTGATCTATTCCGTTGTCATTTCCGGAGTTATCTACCCTGTATTCGGCAGCTTTACCTGGGGAGGCGGATTCCTGGCGGAAAGGGGATTCCACGACTTTGCCGGTTCAACAATCGTTCACTCCGTCGGTGGATGGTCCGCCATGATGGGTGCCATCATTCTCGGGCCCCGTATCGGAAAGTACATTAAAAACGGCAAAACCGTCACGGTCAAAGCTATTCAGGGACACAACCTGCCCCTCGCATCACTCGGTGTTTTCATTCTGTGGTTCGGCTGGTTCGGTTTCAATGCCGGTTCCACTCTTTCGGGAACTGACCTGTCCATCGCTCACGTAGCGGTAACAACAACCCTTGCCGCTTCTGCAGGAGCTGTATTCGCCATGATGACGACCTGGATAACCATGAAGAAACCAGACGTATCCATGTCCCTGAACGGAGCACTGGCCGGCCTGGTCGGGATAACAGCCGGAACATGGGCCGTAACGCCCGCGGCTTCCATTATCATCGGTGCCATTGCCGGAATCCTGGTCGTCTTCTCCGTCGAGTTTATCGACAAGGTGCTACACATCGATGATCCTGTCGGAGCCATATCGGTACACGGGGTATGCGGGGCCTTCGGAACCATAGCAGTGGGACTGTTCGCCAACAGACCCGATGACGATCTTGTCGGTCTTTTCTACGGCGGAGGTGCTAAACTTCTGGGAGTTCAGGCTCTCGGTGTTCTGACGGCTTTCTTCTGGGTTGTCATTTCCTCGGGCATCCTGTTCCTGGCGATCAAATACACTGTCGGGCTGAGAGTTTCCGAAGATGTCGAACTGGCCGGACTCGATAAACATGAACACGGTTCCGAATCCTATGCGGGATTCCAGATCTTTGCAAACGTATAAAAAAAGGAGTACTGAACCATGAAATTGATTATAGCTTATATTCAGCCCCATAAACTGAATGCCGTAAAACAGGAACTGTTCAAAGACGAGATCCACAAAATATCGATTACCAATTCCAAGGGATGCGGTCAGCAGAAAGGTTATGTCGAATCCTACAGAGGAGTAGACGTCGAGGTGAACCTACTGGACAAAGTGAGAATTGAAATTGCGGTCAATGATGACTTCGTAGGAAGAACAACAGCCGCCATTATCAAAGGCGCCAGAACCGGTGAAATCGGAGACGGAAAGATATTTGTACTTCCCATCGAAGAGACAATCCGGATCAGAAGCGGTGAAACGGGAGAAGAAGCCATAGGGTGACAATAAATACATAAATGTATGATTTCCCCTTCAGAAAACCCCTTGATTCCCTTTGGGATGAGAGGGGTGAGGAGACAAAGAGGATTTCATACATTTTTGTAAATAGCAGTAAATATTCATACCGTAATGTATCTATTTACATATACTGCAGAACCTTAAGTATTTGTTATATATTTTATTATTTTTGTATTTATCTACAGAATAAGTATTTATACACCTAACATCGCATCTCTTGAATAGTTGGCATGTTAAATGCATAAATGTTTATAGACAATAATTGAATGGAGAATTTAAAATGGACAATGAAACTATCACTTGCTCCTCATCTGTTGAGGATATTTACGGAGATAACTGCTTCAGTACATCTCTGATGAAACAGAGACTTCCCAAAAGTATCTTTAAAGAACTTATCAAAGTTCAGAAAGGTGAACAGAAGCTCTCTAAAGAAGTCGCCGAAGTGGTGGCTTCAGCCATGAAAGACTGGGCGATTTCCAAGGGAGCCACACACTTTACCCACTGGTTCCAGCCTCTGACTGGGCTGACAGCGGAGAAACACGACTCCTTCATATCCCCTGCCGGAGACGGAACTGTCCTCATGGAGTTTTCCGGTAAGGAACTGATCCAGGGCGAACCGGATGCCTCTTCTTTTCCCAACGGCGGTCTCAGAGCGACATTCGAAGCCAGAGGGTACACGGCCTGGGATACGACATCTCCCGCTTTTCTGAAAACAGACAGCAACGGCCTGACTCTGACCATCCCCACAGCCTTTATTTCCTACACAGGAGAAGCACTGGACAAGAAAGTTCCCCTGCTCCGCTCCATGGAAGCTGTAAACGGTCCCGCCTTAAGGGTTCTCAGAGCTCTGGGGAACACAACGTCCACTAAAATCTACGCGCAGACCGGACCGGAACAGGAATACTTCCTCGTAGATAAAAAACTTTATGACAAAAGACCGGACCTCAGACTGACGGGACGGACTGTTTTCGGAACCATGTCCGCCAAAGGCCAGGAAATGGACGACCACTACTTCGGAGCCATCAAGGAGAAAGTAGCCGGTTACATGAGAGAGGTAAACTGCGAACTCTGGAAACTCGGAGTCAGCGCCAAAACTCAGCACAACGAAGTTGCCCCCAACCAGTTTGAGCTGGCAACTATCTATACAACGACCAATGTGGCAACTGATAACAATCAGCTTGTTATGGAGATTCTCAAAAAGGTAGCGGAGAGACACGGAATGGTCTGTCTTCTCCACGAAAAACCCTTTGCCGGTGTAAACGGCTCGGGAAAACACAACAACTGGTCACTCGGGACGGATGACGGACTGAACATGCTCGATCCCGGCGACAATCCCCATACAAATGCCCGGTTCCTCATCTTCCTGGCTGCGATCATCAAAGCCGTGGATACCTACGCCCCGCTTCTGAGACTCTCCGCAGCCAATGCCGGAAATGATCACAGACTGGGAGCCAACGAAGCGCCTCCCGCGATTATCTCCATCTTCCTGGGATCGGAACTTGAAGAGATTCTCCAGAAACTCGAAGCCGGAGAGGAAATCCTCTCGAGAGAAGGCGGCATCATGAAAATCGGCCAGACCATTCTGCCCGAACTTCCCCTCGATTCGACTGACAGGAACAGAACATCGCCCTTCGCCTTCACAGGTAATAAATTCGAGTTCAGAATGGTAGGTTCGACTCAGTCCGTATCCGGTCCCAATGTTGTCCTCAATACTGTTATAGCCGAAGTTCTGAAAGAGTTTGCCGACAAACTTGAAAAAGCCTCCGATGTGAATAAAACAGTTGAACAGATTGTTGCTGAAACATACAAAAAACACAAAAGAATTGTTTTCAACGGAAACGGATATTCCGACGAATGGGTTGTGGAAGCTGAGAAGAGAGGCCTTCCCAACCTGAAATCAACAGTATCCTGTATGCCCGAGCTTGTATCTGAAAACGCCATCAAACTTTTTGAAGACCATAAGGTCTTTTCTAAAGCCGAACTGGAAGCCCGGTATGAAATCAATCTGGAAACATACAGCAAGCAGATCAACATCGAAGCCGGCGTCATGGTTGAAATGGCCGAAAGACTGATTTTCCCCGCAGCAAGCAATTACGCATCAAAAGTCGGAAAATCCATAGCGGCCATCAAAGCTGCCGCGCCATCGGTTTCGACTTCTGCGCAGGAAGAGCTTATGGCGAAGCTGGGTGATAACCTGGGCGGACTTCTCAAAGCATCAGCTGTGGTCACGAAAGAAATGAACGAAGCACTTGAAATGGAACACGACCTTCTCGCCCAGGCGAAAGCCTACAGAGAGAAAGTCATTCCCGCCATGGCCGAACTCAGAACCTACGGAGATGCTCTGGAGAAAATCACCGATAAAGCCATGTGGCCCTATCCTTCCTATGAGGATCTCCTGTTTACTCTGTAGACAGAAAACTCTCTTCGAAAGCCGTCCCTCTCCGGGGCGGTTTTTTTTGCCCTCCTCTATCCCTTAATTTTATATAAAGGGTGATTTTTGAAAAAAAGAGAACGGACATCAGCCTCAGGCTTTCATGAAATACATCAGTTGCGGAGCGACTCCCGGCGCCGGAACTCTCTTTAAAACAGCCTTTCCCGTTTCTACATGATGCAGCACAATATGTGACATTTTTCCAGCGGGAAAATCACTTATTTCTTTACAAAATCAGCTTCATCTGAAACCGCAGAATAAGCCCTTTTCGCACGGACAAAAGAGCACATTCTGTTTATTTTTAATAGATAAATAATGATTTTATTATTTATTCCGAATTCCGCTTGATTTTGGAATGATGGTGCTTTATAGTGATTTTTAATGCGATAAACTCCACATATGGTGTATCCTGAGGTGTAGATGAAATGTCCCTTTTGCGGCAGTCTCGACGATAAAGTCATCGAGTCCCGCCAGAATAACAGCGGTTCCACAATCAGACGGAGGCGGGAATGCCTCTCCTGCGGTTATCGCTTCACCTCATATGAAAGAATCGAAGAAGTCCCCCTGAAAGTCATAAAAAGAGACGGACACCGTCAGGATTTCGACTTGAAAAAGATCGAAAACGGCCTTTGGCGTTCACTGGAAAAGCGTCCTGTAACTCAGGTGGATGTGGAGAATATCCTGCACGAACTGGAAGATGAAGTCCACCTCAGAGGCAAGAGCAACAATGAGATAAAATCCTCTGAAATCGGAGCTCTCATTCTGGAGAAGCTCTATACCATAGATCATGTGGGTTACATCCGTTTCGCATCGGTATACAGAAAATTTGAAGATGTAAATGAATTTATAAAAGAAATAGAAAATATCAGTCGTAATTTCAAGAAGTAAGAGGATTTTGTGGAAAAGAAAGACAGTAGAGCCTGGAAGGAATTTCTCGGTCTGACCGTTGGTGAAAATGTCGAAAAGGGAATTATCCGGCAGGTCGTGAAACGGAACGGCCAGGTGGTTCCCTATGACAGAAACATCATAGCCAATGCCATACGCAAATCGGCCCTGGCAACGGGAATCCAAGACGCGGAAATCTTTGTCCAGAAACAGACCGGGATAGTCGAAATCAAACTGGAAAACATCATGTCGAAAAGACATCCCAATTCGGCACCTGCCGTAGAGGAGATTCAGGATATCGTGGAGAATGTTCTGATTGCTTCGGACCATCCGGAACTGGCTAAGAACTACATTCTCTACAGGGCCCGGCACGAAGCGATCAGAGACGCTCAGAAACTGATGCTCGATATTGATGAGACGATGGAGGGATACCTGTCACAGTCCGATTGGAGAGTGAATGAGAATGCGAATGTCAATTTCTCACTGGGAGGACTCATTCTTCATAATTCCGGAACGGTGACGGCCAACTACTGGCTCAAAAATATCTACAGTGAAGGGATTGCCGAAGCCCACAGAAGCGGTGCCATGCATATCCACGATCTATCGATGTTCAGCGGATACTGCGCGGGATGGTCGATCCGACAGCTCATTGAAGAGGGACTCGGCGGTGTTCCCGACAAGATTACATCGAAACCGGCGTCCCATCTTTCCACTCTGGTCTTCCAGATAGTGAATTTTCTGGGAATCATGCAGAATGAGTGGGCGGGAGCTCAGGCTCTTTCGAGTTTCGATACCTATCTGGCCCCCTTTGTAAAAATGGACAAACTGTCCTACACTGAGGTGAAGCAGGCGATTCAGAGTTTTATCTTCGGCGTCAACACACCATCCAGATGGGGATCTCAGGCACCATTCACCAACATCACCCTGGACTGGGTCTGCCCGAGAGATCTGGCGGAGAGAAAAGCCATAGTCGGCGGAGTGGAACAGGATTTCACCTACGGAGACTGCCCGGAGGAAATGGCTCTCATAAACAAAGCCTTTATAGAGCTGATGATAGAGGGGGATGCCAACGGAAGAGGTTTCGCCTACCCCATTCCCACGTACAACATCACAGAAGATTTTGACTGGGATTCTGAAAACGCCCGCCTTCTCTTCGAGATGACAGCCAAGTACGGAACGCCCTACTTCCAGAATTTCATCAATTCCGATCTGAATCCCGAAGATGTTCGCTCCATGTGCTGCCGGCTCCAGCTGGATAAACGGGAACTGCGCAAAAAGGGGGGCGGACTCTTCGGTGCCGACGAGTTTACCGGTTCGGTCGGAGTCGTGACCGTCAACCTGCCGCGGATCGGCTATCTGTCCAATTCGGAAGAGGAATTTTTCAGCCGTCTGGACAAACTGATGGATCTGGCTAAAGACTCACTCATCGTTAAAAGAAAAGTTATTACCAAACTACTGGACAGCGGGCTGTTCCCCTATACAAGGCGTTATCTGAAACACCTGAACAACCACTTTTCGACGATCGGCCTGGTGGGAATGAATGAAACCCTGAAAAATTTCATGGGTACCGACCTGACAACGGAACGGGGACAGGAGTTCGCCGACAGAATCCTGGTTCATATGAGAGACAGGCTGGCTGACTATCAGGAGACAACCGGAGATCTGTTCAACCTCGAGGCGACGCCGGCGGAAAGTACGAGCTATCGGCTTGCCCGTCACGACAAGAAACATTTCCCCGACATTATAACAGCGGGAACCAATGAGCCCTATTACACCAACTCGACTCAGCTGCCCGTTGACTTCACTCCTGATATCTTCGATGCCCTTGATCTTCAGGAAAGGCTGCAGACCAGATATACGGGAGGGACCGTCTTCCACGGTATGCTGGGCGAGGCGATAAAAGACTGGAAATCCTGCCGGAAACTGGTTGAGGCCATTGCGAACAACTACAGAATCCCCTACTTCACAATTTCGCCTGTTTTCTCTATCTGTCCCGTTCACGGATACCTGGAGGGAGAGCACTTCAACTGCCCGAAATGCGCGGAAGAGGAACGGGAAGCCATTCAGAAAGAAATAAAGAAACTGGAAAAAGAAAAAGCCGAACTGATCAAGGAGAATGTGTAATGACGACAGTCGCAGAAATAGACAACAGGATCGATGAACTGAAAAAACAGCTTGAAAATGTTAAGGGCGGAAAGTCTGAAGTGTACGCCAGAATCGTCGGCTATTACAGATCGGTTGCCAACTGGAATCTGGGGAAAAGTGAAGAGTACGGAGAGCGGGTTAATTTCTCGGAACTGGATCGCCAGGAGACTAAAACCGGAACAACTATTGAAAAGCCCTTCACTCCCGAGCCTATAGTCATTGATGAGGAAACAGAGGCTATCGAGATTAATTTCGAAGAGAAAAAGATGGCCATGGAAAACGGTGATGTGGCGACCTACTCCTTCTTTTTTAAAGATACCTGCCCCAATTGCCCGCCAGTCAAAGCGGTTATTGATTCGGTCGAACTTGAAGGAACAAAAATCAATGTGGACAGCTCCAACGGTCTGACCGAAGCCATGAACTCATCGGTTTACAGCGCACCCACCGTTATTCTCTATAACGCCGAAGGTTCGGAAATTTACAGAACAGGCAATGCCGATAAACTGAAGAGCTTTCTCAAAGTCCAATCCGCCTGATGGCACTGACTGAAGCGGGCCTGCTGAAGACGACTCTCCTCGACTATCCCGGGGAGGTCGCTTCAGTCGTTTTTACTCCGGGCTGTAACCTCAGATGCCCCTACTGCCACAATCCCGGACTGGTCGATCCTCAGAACTTTCCCGCCGATCTTTTTCCCATAGAAGAAATCCGGTCTTTTCTCAGAAAAAGGGCTTCTCTCATAGGCGGAGTGGTAATCACCGGAGGAGAACCTCTTATCCATGAAGATCTGCAGACTCTTATAGACTTCATACATTCCCTTGATCTGAAGGTGAAAGTGGATACGAACGGACTTTACCCCGAAAGACTGAAGGAGATAAACGCGGATTATATTGCCATGGATCTGAAAACAAGTCCTGAACATTACTACAGACTGGGTCTTCAGGGAAATAAGAACAGACTGAAGGAATCCATTGAATATATAATCGGTTCCGGTATTCCCTATGAGTTTCGAACCACAGTCGCAGAAGAAATAGTATCTATAGAGGATATGAAAAAAATGACTGTTCTTCTGAAAGATGCGGAACAGTGGTTTTTGACCCCCTTCAAGCCGGGAGAGACTCTCGATCCGTCATATGCCGGGAAGAAATCGCCTTCGTCTTTTTATATGGAGGAGCTTCTTTCCATTGCAAGGGATGCGGGAATTAATTCCTCTCTGCGTTAGTTAATTTTTTGTTAAAAGTTTATTGACCAAAATATTCCTATAAGGTAATATCCTTTTTGTCAGCAATCATTCCCCTGTAGCTCAGTTGGTAGAGCGGGTGACTGTTAATCACTAGGTCGGCGGTTCGAGTCCGTCCGGGGGAGCTTAAAAAGGTTCAGCTTTTACGGTTGAACCTTTTCTTTTTTATAATCAGTTCGGACGGACTCGAACGGTCCTCATGGATGAGTGCTCGCCGG
>JAFGXR010000095.1 GCA_016936555.1 Spirochaetales bacterium
ACTGGATTTTCCCGAAGCGCAAAAGGAAATAAAGAGAGTCCTGGAAAAAGTCACCGAGCAGGATCACCTATCTGGAGAGATCTACGGCATTCTGCTTCTTGCCAGAACGGAATGGGCTCAAAATCATCTGGACAAAGGAAATGAATATCTCGAAAGATCCCAAAAGCAGCTGAAAAATCTGAAATATCATGAAGATTACAAATTCCTGCTCGCCAACAAATTTGAAATAGAGGCATTAATTCAGGGATACAGAAACAATTATAGAAAATCCCTGGTCCTGTGGTATAAATTGCTGGAATTGGCACCGGATCTGGATAATAGGGAAAGCTATATTCTCCCATCATTTCTGGGGATAGGACAGTTGTATCATATTTCAGAGATCCTGGTTCAAGCAAGCCAGTGTTTTCAATATGCCTGGGAGTATTCTCAACAGATCGGCGATATTCAACTGATAGTAAAATGCGGATTTTACCTTTCATCGATTTATTCCCAGAAAGGAGAGGTTGATGCTCTATCCCATCAGCTTGACGCAATGGAACCTCATATGACTGACGAGTCAATCGATCAGGCCTGGAAGATCGATTATCTGACTTATAAAAATCAGGTCCTATTTGCAGAAGGCCCCCTGGGCGATGCTCTTGAAATGTCATTTCAACTTATCAGACAGTCCCGTGAGTATAGCTATATGTGGAGTCTCTGGAAATCCTCCGAACTGAACACTGAAATACTCATAGCAGACGATCAACCCCGAAAAGCGGTTGAATCGCTTTGCCGATCTATAGACGACATGAATAGAGGCATGATGAATATCCCGTCGAAAGCCTTTCTCTTGGCCAGTCAGTTGTGGGAGCGCATTGAAAACTACGAGAAATCTCTGATTTACCAGAAAGAATACAGAGAGAGAAAAATTCTGGAATTATCCAGAATGCGTGAAAACAAAATACTCAATCACGGGATTAAATCACGCTATTACAATCTGCTCATGGAATATCATTTTTTAAAATGGCAATTGCATTCTGGAGCGACTCTGATTATGCACAAGCCGGAACATTTCATCAGCAAGCTGTTCAGTTTGCGCTTCTGTACCCACAGCCGGCTCTCATAACATACGCCGAGCTCTGCCTCTCTGTTGATTTGATCGCTACGGGGGAAGCGGAGAGATGCCTGGCATTACTGAATGAACATAGCGAGGTGATTTTACACCAGAAAAATAAATACTGGATAGCAGAATATTATCTGTATACCAGTGAATGTTATCTCCAAGACGGAAATCTGAGTCAAGCCGAAGAAAATCTCGAAGTCGCAAGAATGCTTGCGGAAAAACTCAATTACTGGTGGCTATTGGTTCCCATTTACAAAAATCTACATACACTCTGCTCCAGAAGAAGCGACGCAGAAGAAGCAGAAACAGCTATTGAAAAAGCGATGGAAGCAGCCGAACTGACAGGTTCCGACAAATACCAGGAAGAGATCTATCTGCTGGCTTCCGCATTTTTTGAATCGAAGAATGAATATTCCAGGGCTTTAGAATACTTGAAAAAAGCGAACGGACATACTGAAGCCCTTTTATTGAATGTTCCCTCCTCTACGACAAAAAAAATCAATAAATCCATTAAGAAGGCATTGAAGAAAGTATCGGAAGCGCGACTGCAGATAATCAATGCTCAAATAAATGAGAATCTGCAGGAGAGCAGAACCCTTATAGAAACGCTCGAGCATAAGAGCTATTCCGATCCTCTGACGAATATCTTTAACAGGCACGCACTCGAAGAAAAGCTCAATGAATTAGCTCTCAATCCCTCCGGGAAAATTGCCGTGATCATGCTGGATATTGATCACTTTAAATCTGTAAATGATAAATTCGGTCATTCCAAGGGGGATGAAATACTTGTGAAGCTGGGTGAAATTCTGAAGAGCAATTGCCGGAGGAACAGAGAATTTACAGCCCGCTTCGGAGGAGAGGAGTTCTGCATCATTATTGAGAATGAAGAGCTCGATAGTGCAGTTCAACTTGTCCGGAGGATTCAAAAGAAAATCCATGATTATAACTGGCATGAGATACTCCCGGGAAGGGACATAACAGCAAGCTTCGGGATTGCCTTCCAGAGAACCAATGATGGAAGATTCCTTTTGAATAAAGCCGATGAAGCTTTATACAAGGCAAAAGAAGGAGGGCGCGATACATTCCGGTTCTGCAAAGCGCCCGATTTTCAGATTCAATCTTTATGATCAGCTGAATTTTAACCGTTCGTCCTCAACCAGTGAGTCGCATAGCTCATTGTATTCGTTACCGGAATGCCCTTTAACCCAGTTCCACTTCAATTCGAGTTTATCAGCTTCTTCTTTGAGAGCCAGCCAGTATTCCTTATTTTTTACCGGTTGTTTCGCCGCTGTTTTCCAACCGTTTCGTATCCAGTTGAAAATCCATTGGGTCAGTCCGTTTTTGACATACTGGGAATCCGTAAAAATCTCGACGGGCCGGGTTCTCAATTCGCTGTGTTCATTAATATGGGACAGCGCTTTTATTACAGCAGTCAATTCCATCTTATTATTTGTCGTCGATTCATCGCCTCCGGAAAGACGGATTTCTTTTCCGTCAAAGAGAAGAACCGCAGCCCAGCCTCCGGGACCGGGATTCCCGGTACACCCCCCGTCGGTATAAACAGTTATTTTATTCATTGATACTTCCTTTGCGAAAAACTTCGAGACCTTTTATCAGGACTTCAAGACAGACTCTGCTGTCATCTTCAGCGCTGTGGGCTTTTTTGACATCGATTCCCAGGAAAGCGGCCAGATTCTGAAGAGAATAGCTTTTCCTCCCCGGCCAGGCTGCCTTGGCCAGAGCAATAGTATCGAGTACCGGAATCTCAGGCACGGGCCACTCCATCCGTCCGAGAGCTTTGCGCATAAACCCCACATCAAAAGACGCATTATGCGCGACAAGGATCGAACCTTCGATCAATGCCAGAAAACGGGGAATGACGTCTTCAATAGACGGCTTTCCCGCTACATCTCCATCATAGATGCCGTGAATTGAACTGGCAGCAGAAGGTATCGGTATTCCCGGATCAAGAAGTTCATTCATTGAACCCGTCACGGCACCTCCTGAATATCGAACTGCGCCGATTTCGACGATCCGGTCTTTTCTATTGCTTAATCCGGTCGTCTCCAGATCAAAAACTGTAAAATCGGGATTTTCGCTTTTCAGGAAATCCAGTTTATAGATCATTTTCATATTGTGAAACTTTACCGTGACTTAAATATTAAATCAAGCAATCTTCCTGAAATGTCTTTTTGCTGTTAATATCAGCTCTATGACAGTAAAAGAACTCATGAAAGAATACAATATTGAAATCGACGATATCCGCTGGTTTCTCTCTATCTTGGAAGCGGAAAGACTGCTTTCTTTTCCTCAGGACAGGATAGATCTGATTCGTTATATATGGTCCGGAGAACTGGAAAACAATCTTTACAATATGGAAGAGAAATATCTCGAGAACCTCCAGGAACAGATGGACCGGAATATAACGGATGAATCAGATATCAGGGATTTTTTCAAGGAAGCCGAACTGGCTTCGATCAAGCGTAAACATTAATAATAGGGGGATCGCTCCCCCTATTATTATTCGGCCGCTTTACGGACCATCTCGTTCACTTGAACTTCAATGGCTTTGATCTTGGCTGCCGTTCCCGCTTTCGCCTTATCGAGCTCCATTCCCGGTTTTTCGCAGCAGGAAGCGTAGAATTTGATTTTCGGTTCGGTTCCCGAAGGTCTTACAGTTATCAGACTTCCGTCTTCCAGAATAAACTGCAGGACATTGGAAGAGGGAAGATCGATATTCTGTTCCTTTCTGCCCTCTTCAGTATATTTTGTCGAGCCGTCTTTATAATCGATGATTTCTCTTACTTTAAGCCCACCGAAAGATTCCGGTGAATCGGATCTCAACTGAGCCATAAGACCATCCATAATGGCAGCTCCCTGCTGGCCTTCAAAATAATTGGAGATCAGTGCTTCTTCGTAATAACCGTATTTGCTATAGATTTCGTTCAGATGATCCAGAACAGACCTGCCCTGTGTCACATTCCACAGAGCCATTTCCGCCGTCATCGTGGCAGCTGAAACGGCATCTTTATCTCTGGCAGCCGTACCTACGAGAAAACCGTAACTCTCTTCCCCGCCAAAGATGTATTCATAGTTATCCTTCTCTTCGAATTCTCTGATTTTAAGTCCGATATATTTAAACCCCGTCAGAACTTTAAATGTTTTCAGACCGTAAGCCTCGGCGATTTTGATCTGAAGATCAGATGTGACGATCGTATTGATAAAAGCTCCGTTTGATGGAAGAGTTCCCAGTTCTTTTCTGGTCCGGAAAATATAATCGGCCAGAAGCGCACCCAGCTGATTTCCCGTTACAAGCCGGAAATCACCCTTATCGGGAACGGCAATACCGAGCCTGTCAGAATCGGGGTCTGTTCCCATAATCAGGTCGGCATGCTCCTCTTTCCCGTATTTGAGAGCCAGTGCCATGGCTTCGCTTATCTCAGGATTGGGAAATGCCACCGTGGGGAAGTCACCGTCCGGCTCAGCCTGTTCCGGGACGGTAAAAACGGAAATTCCCATTTTTTTCAGAGCATTGTTTACAGGAATGTTTCCCGCCCCGTGAAGGGGTGTATAAACTATTTTAAGATCTTTTCCCCGCTCTTTGACCAGTTCAGGGCGAAGGGTCTGAGAAACGACCATCTTTTCGTATGGAACATCGACTTCACTGTCGATCATGATGAGAAGTCCTTTCCTGACAGCCTCTTCACGGGAAATCTTTTTGATACCATCGCCAACGGCTCGAACTTCTTTGATAATCCCTGAATCGTGGGGAGGTGTAACCTGAGCGCCGTCGCTCCAGAAGACTTTATATCCGTTGTATTTTGCGGGGTTATGACTGGCTGTGACCATAATTCCGGCCGTAGCCCCAAGCTCTCTTACAGCAAAAGAAAGAACAGGAGTCGGTCTCAATCCGGTAAAAAGATACGTTTTGATACCATTCCCGGCCAGAACGAGAGCGGCCTCTTCCGAGAATGTATCGGAAAAATTCCGACTGTCATAGGAGATAACAGCAATCCGTTCTTCTTCCTTTACGTTTTTTACCATATAAGCAGCCAGTCCCTGGGTCGCTTTGGAAACGGTGAAGGAATTCATGCGGTTATATCCCCCGCCGATTTCACCGCGGAGACCACCGGTTCCGAAATCGAGTTCCTTATAAAAACGCTCACTCAATTCTTCCAGATCGTTTTTATCTATTAATTCCTGAACTTGATTTCTGAAAAAAGCATTCTGTTCTTCTCTTATATATGAGTCTGCCTTTTTCAGGATTTCAACTTTATCCATATGTCTCTCCATTTACATTTTATCCTGTTTTAAAATATTAGCGGATTATGACCTCTTATTAAAGTAGCGATGATGAAAACATCTCTTTTAAATTATATAGTAAAAAAATGAGCAGGATTCTATTTATCGAACCTTTTTACGGCGGGTCTCACAAATACTTTGCCGATGGGCTTTCCAAAGAGAGCCGTCATGAAATTGATCTTTTTACATTGCCGGGGCGCTTCTGGAAATGGAGAATGAGGGGTGCTGCTGTCTATGCTGTTCAGCGCATAAAAAATCTATCCTCCTATGATGCCGTGATTGCTTCCAATATGCTATCGATCAGCGATCTGAAGGCATTGGCCGGATCGGCATTACCGCCTGTCATACTTTATTTTCACGAAAATCAGATCCTCTACCCTCTGGCAGAGGGAGAGAAAGAAGATCTCCACTACGGCTTTACTGATTTTACATCCGCTTTATGCGCCGATCGAATCATTTTTAATTCCCGTTATCACATGGAGGCTTTCCTCGGAGGGATTCCGGCTTTTCTGTCGCGTTTACCCGATTTCAAACCGGAAGATTCGACGGAATTCATCCGGTCGAAATGTACGGTGCTTCCACCGGGATGCTACCTGGAATCAAAGCCGATAATACCGGTCCGCTTTCCCGATGCCCCTGTGATCATATGGAACCACCGATGGGAGCATGATAAGAATCCCGAAGAGTTTTTTGAAGCTCTTTTCAAGCTGGATGATGAGGGGTTTCCCTTCAGACTGGCTATTCTTGGAGAGCGGTTTTCCCGGTCACCTGAGATATTTTCCATCGCCGAATCCAGACTGAAAAATCAAATCATCCACTTCGGATATATGGAAAGCGCTGCCGAGTACAGAAAAATCCTCAGCTCCGGACATATCGTCATCAGTACGGCTGTTCAGGAGAATTTCGGAATATCGGTAGTCGAAGCTGTCAGCTGCGGGAACTTCCCTCTTCTTCCCGATCGATTATCCTACCGGGAAATCATTCCTGAAGAATTTCATAAATACTGCATATACAGGAACATAAACGATTTAATCAAAAAAATAAAAAAACTGGTTAAGGATTTCAACCCTGTTATACTCGAAAAACTGATAGAAGCAAACAGACGTTTCGACTGGAAAGAGCTGATAGAGAGCTATGATACCTATCTGGAAGAAAAAAAAATCCCGTAATGACGGGATTTCATAAATTAAGACTATTCGCTCAGATATATTCCTGAAGGTCCCTGATTGTCTTGAATTTTCTGAGTTTGCAAATGGCTTTTTCCTGAATCTGCCTGACTCTCTCACGGGTAATGCCCAGCATTTTTCCCGTTTCCTCCAGAGTGAAAGGTCCTTCTCCGGCTAAACCGTAACGGTATTGGATGATTTTCATCTCCCGTTCACTCAATTGCTTGAGAACTTCATCGAGAGTATCCTGCAAAGCCATATTAAATACACTTTCAAAGGGTTCCTGTGAGTTATCGTCTTTAATCAGGTCGGAAAGCCTGGTTACATTATCATCATCAACAGTAATATCAAGCGAAGCCGTCTCCTGGGAGAGCTTCATGATCTCCTTTACTTTTGATGTGGGAAGATTCATATAATCGGCCAGCTCTTCAGCCGTTGGATCCCGTCCGTATTCCTGGGTGAGATATTTTGCCACGAAATAGCATTTCTTAATGGTATTGAGCATATGGATGGGAATTCGTATAACCCGGCCCTTATCTGCGAGAGATTTAATGATAGCCTGCCGGATCCACCAGGTTCCGTAAGTGGAAAACCGGCATCCTTTTGTGTAATCGAACCGGTCTACTGCCTCGATAAGGCCGATATTGCCCTCATCAATAAGATCGAGCAATGAAAGCCCTCTATGCTGATATTTTTTGGCGATAGAGACGACCAGTCTGAGATTGGCATTGATCATCCGGTTTTTCAAAGCTAAGAGTCGTTCTTCCCCGACTTTATTCTGAATTTCAAAATCAGCCTGCAGACACTGACCATCGGCCAGGTTGGTTTCGAGATCTTCAATTTCATCCTTAATAGCTTTGATTCCTGCACCGATTTCCTGTTCTTCATCGACATTGAGAAGCGGATATCGGGAGATTTGTTTCAAGTAAAGTGCGAGAGGATCTGTTTCATTGATGTAACCCTGCCCATCATCGGAGTTCAATGGAAGAGTCTGTGCTTTTGAAACCGCCTCACTTTCGATCATTTGTTTCAATGTTTGCCCCTGTTGCAGTGGTTGAGAACAAATGACTTGGTAATAATCGGATCAGCCTCGCGGCGCTGTATAAGTGTCTACCGGTTTACCATCTTTAAAAACGGAGAAAAACATATCCTGTTTTCCGTCTTCAGATACTCCCAGTCGTCCTATTCGTGTTCCAGCCGTTACTTCTTCTCCGACATTCACAAAGATGTCCTCGTTGCCACCATATAGATAAATGTAACCATTTACATCTATCAAAATGACATTGCCGAACCCACGGTACGGTTCAGCTAAAACGACTTTTCCAGCAGCGATGGACCTGACGTAGGAATACGCCTCTCCGTCAATCCTCACACCTTCGAGTTTACCGTCCATCCTGTAACGCGTACCTGGTACAGGCCATAGAAGACCGGAGTCTCCGTTGTCAGGTTTTTCGGATCCCGGTAATGGCTGTTGCCCCCCATTACGACCTCCGGAACCGCCTTTAACCAGCAACCTGTCGCCGATATGCAGTACATGATTTTCCGATAAACTGTTTAGAGATCTGAGTTCATCAACAGATATCCCATTTCTGCGGGAAATGCTGTATAGAGTATCCCCCCTTTCCACAAAGTATTCTGAATTTTCAATATACCAGTTGTTTTCATTATAATCCAAATGATTCTGAGGAATTTGTAAAATAATTCCCATTTTTAGATCATCGGGAGAAGCAAGACCATTCTGCTCCATAATCAAATCTATGGAAACTCCATATTTTCGGGACAGACTGTATAATGTATCACCTTTCTGAACTGTATGATCTATAGTCTGTCCGCTCAGGGAAATAACAAGAAAAGCGGCAAATATAACTTTGGAAAGAGTATGTCTGTTTATCATTTCCTTTATAATTACGACTTTCCATGACCAAACATTAAAAGAAAAATATGTGTTCCCTGTAAAAACCGTATTTAAATCTTGTTAAACAGTACCTGTAGCGTAACACCCCCGAAAAGGAATATCGATTTTACACATATGCGTTTACGACAGAATTCCCTCCCAGTCATAAACGTCCTGTTTACTCTTTTCAGGCCGTATTCATTTGCTGACACCGGCGTCAATGCCGGTTATACCTCGCATTTGCCCGGTGCTCATTCAGTTTCGAGGCCCTGGAGAAAAAAAAAGGAACATCTTTCGATGTTCCACTTGTACGGAAGCGACGGGCCTCGAACCCGCGATCTCCGGCTTGACAGGCCGGCGCGATAACCAACTTCGCTACGCCTCCATAACGTTGTGAGATTAAACACATCGTGGCGGTTTGTCAATATACTAAAGAACTCTTTCCGAAGCTTTTTTTTTAGAGACAATTCCCGGCCCTTCTTGTCGTTGACAGTTTAATCATCTTCATGATATTTTTTTCTAAGTTTTACTTCACTGTTATAAGGATAAATCATGTCAAAAGACACTAAGTCAAATGCGTTTCAGAAAAAAGGTGTAAAACACCATAGAAATATTGGAGTTCTGATCGGCACAAGTACAATACTTGTGATAACTATCGTTGCCTTCATTCTTGTTCCGGCCTTGTCCCAGTCCGGCTCATCCGCCAATGAACTGGTCTTCGGCCGTTACGGAAAAACAAAAATAGATTATGTTCCCGGAAACTATTTTGCGAGACAGATCGAATATATAAACAATATTTACAGGGATTCCGATAGTTTTTCAGATAATGTGGAATATAAAAGACAATTGGTTTGGCAGACAGCTTTTAATCAGACAGTCATTCAGAAAGCTATCGAAGACAACCTCCACTCCAGCGGCCTGACGATATCGGACAAACAGATTGACAGGGCTGTTGTTGAGAGAGGACCTTTTAAAGTCGATGGTGTATTTGATGAGGACTCTTATAGAAATGCCAGCACTCAGGTCAAATTCGATCTGAAAAATCAGCTGAAAGAAGAGCTTCTCCGGGAGCAGTATCTTACTGATGTCATGTACGGAGCTTTCAGAAACGACAATATGCTCGATTTTATTGCAAAGATGGGATCGGATGAAAAAAAATTCAATTACGCCGTATTCAATATAGATAGTCTTGATCCTGATTTTTTCAAATCCTACGCATCTGCCAATCTGAGTAAATTTGCAAAGGCTTCTCTGAATAAAATTACAATCTACACATCCCAGGAAGCCGCTGACAATCTTCTTCAAAGAATCAGGAATGAGGAAATTTCGTTCAGAGACGCAGCTATTGCTGAATCCCAGGATAGTTTTGCTTCAGAGGGCGGTAATGCCGGCGAGCTCTATTTCTATGAAGTTTTAAATGATGTAGAATCAGAAGAATCCGTCAATTCGGTTTTCGCACTCGAGGATAGAGAAGTCAGTCCTGTCATAAAAACGACATACGGCTGGGTTCTCTATCAGATGATAAGCACACCCTTCATGCCGGACCTCGAATCAGCCGAGTTAATTGACGATGTCAAAGTTTATATGTCCCGCAATGAAAAAGGACTGATTGAAGACAGTCTCGTAGCCAAAGGGAACGAGTTTTCTCAAAAACTTGAAAATAACAGAGATTTCCTCTCAACAGCAATCTCAATGAATATCGAAAATGGGACTTCCGGCTTTTTTGCTGTAAATTATGGAAACAACAGAATGATTCCAAGCAGTATAACAAATGCGACGAACCAGGATCCTGCTTTTGCCAGTGCGGCCTACGACGAACTGTTTCTTGAAAGACTCTTCTCTCTATCATCTGAAGGAGAAGTTTCCGATCCCCTGGTTCTCGGTAATAATATTATCGTGGCGCAGCTTGCGGGAACTCAGGAATCGACAGCTATCCCGGAAGAGAGCATGGCCTATTACAAATATCAGATCGAATCTGAAATAACAGGTTACATGCAGTCTGATCTTCAGAATGTCGTTCTCGCTTCCGATAAGCTTGAGAACAATTTCCTGACAACTTATGCCAGGATTTTCTACGCAAACTGAAGGTAGATATCAGTGGATTACGAATTACCCCTGACTGTTGATACGGGCAGGGGTTTTTCAATTAATTACAGAGGCCAAAGCCTTTATTCCCTCTATAATCCCTCAAAGACTCCGGAGCGCATTGCTCTAACTGAAAAACTTGAAGAGGAAACTCTCTATATCCTGCCCTCACCCCTTCTTTTTTACGGTGTCGGGATTCTTCTGTCACGATTACCGGAATCATCCTTTCTTCTGGGGATAGAATGTGATCAGAAGTTAATGAAGCTTTCTCTGAACAACAGTGGCGTATTGGAACATAAACAATTTGAACTGGTGAGACTGGATACGCGGGAACAGCTAAAGCAGATGTTTGACAACCTCGGAGTCTGGCGTTTCAGACGTTGCAAAGCAATTTTTCTGAATAAAGGCTATAATATAAATAACGAGATTTACGATTATCTTATTGATTATGCGGTCCATCACCTCAATACGTTCTGGAAGAACCGGCTGACGCTTAATAAGCTGGGGTCCCTCTGGATCAAAAACTTATTTCAAAACCTTTCAGTTGAGAACTCAGCCACTCCCGATAATAAAGGGAAACCGGTTATCATCTGTGGTGCCGGTCCTTCACTGGAAGGCGTCATCGATCTTTTAAAGGGGTATCGTGACAAGATCTACATTCTTGCGGTGGATACAGCGCTTTCCACGCTGCTCGACAGACAAATCATACCGGATCTGGTCTATGCTCTTGAGTCCCAATTCTATAATCTCGGAGATTTTCACAATACGGGAAATCATGTTTTTTCACTTCTCGCCGATATAACATCGTACCCGCATATCTGTCGAACGAACAAGGGTCCTGTTTTTTTCACGCAAACAGATTTTGCTGAAACCATACTGCTCAGGCGATTGAAAGAATCCGGGTTATCTCTGATTCACCTTCCTCCTCTCGGTTCTGTTGGAGTTGCCGCGGTCTACGCAGCAATGACGATTTTCAGTGAACAGCTTTACCTGACTGGCCTCGACTTTTCCTATGTCCCGGGAAAGAGTCACAGCAAAGGAAGCCCCTTTGTAAAATCCATACTGAGAAATATCGACCGTCTCCATCCCCTTGAGAACAGCTCTGGCTTTAACAGACGTCCCTTGATGAGGATTCCCGGGAA
>JAFGXR010000096.1 GCA_016936555.1 Spirochaetales bacterium
AACTCCTTAATAAGTAGTTAGAAGACAGCTCCTTTTTTCATTTATATTACTTCCATATCGCCCAGTCTTAATGTTTTTCCATAATTTCCATTTCCTCAAGGGAAAAGCCGGTTCTAATTATTTTGTCAGTGCGGCTCCTCCATTTAGAAAATATACATCTCGTTACATCTGAATAATTAACATTTTCCGTATAGGGATATACTCTTAATTAGAAAAGGAAAAATATGAGTGCCGTTAAAGAGCAAATGATAAAAATTATTACAGAACAACCTGAAGATTCCAGCTTTATTGAAATATTACAGGAGTTGAGTATCTCTGCCATGATCAATAAGGGTTGAAAAATTCTCTAGACGGAAAAGTAACATCAACATCACAGCTGAAAAAAGAAATACAAAATTGGTAGAAATATTCTGGACCGATGAGTCATTAAGAGATTTTCCATCCATCGGACAAAGGCTTCTCCAATGGCCAGATCATGAAATCAAAATGATTCTTTATGGACATTACCGTATTGTCTATTTAATAAAATCTGATACTCAAATTGATATTCTCGGAGTGTACCATAACGCTCTGGATCTAATCCGACATCTGAAAGTCAAATAAAGCTGTACCAAAAGCTTAGTTAAAGATGTCTGGAACAAAAAAAGACACCACGAGACTTGGCGCTTCTACAACAGATCATTATTGCCGTTTTTCAGCACAAATCAATTTTGGGGCTATTTTATTGTCACTACGCCCCGTGCTATGGCTTTACAACGGATTTCCTGAACATTTACCGTATTTCAGTGTCGTTTTATGGAATGCCCCTTCTTATACATTGAGTTTAAATATTACACCTGGAAAGAATCGACATCATATCAGAATATCGATATAATATGTATATAATGAAGGAGGTATATTATGCCAAGCATCAGACCCAGCTCCGATTTAAGAAACAAATACAATGAAATCTCTGAATTCTGTCATGAAAATAATGAACCTGTCTATATTACGAAAAACGGCAAAGGAGATCTTGCTGTAATGAGTATAGAGACTTTTGAAATCCTGGCAGGAAAATTCGAGTTATACAAAATGCTGGATAAAGGACTCGAGGATATAAAAAGCAACAGAGTCAAAGGGGCAGCTGATTTTTTTGATGATTTGGAAAATTCAATTTAATGCAAAAGTATTCTGTTGAAGTTTCCGATACCGCTCAATCCGATATTAAGGGAATTGTATCCTATATCAATCTGGAACTAAAGAATCCCTTGTCGGCAAAAAAATTGGCAGTAAAATTCAGAGATAGTATTTTAAGTCTGGAGAAGATGCCGAAAAGATTTAATCTTGTAAAAGATGAGATGTTATCCAGAAGTGGTATCAGAAAAATGGTAATCGATAATTACCTGGCCTTTTACATAGTCGATGATAATAAAGAAAAAGTGTCGATTATCCGTGTCCTTTACAGTAGGAGAGACTGGGAAGAAATAATCTGAAATCGATTCCAGAAACCGTGGTGTTGCTTAATTCCATCCGACCTCGATCGGCGTTCCTTTGGATTCAAGTCCTCTCAAAGGCTTATAAACAGAAAAAGATTCGTTTCCGAATCTTTTAATTTCCATAAATGGGGGAAATCTGCTTACCATTTCCAGCTATATAGAGCTGTATTTCAGGGCTTATGTAGTGCCTTTATCATATATGTCTTCTGGGTTTATATAATAGAGAGCTAAAGCTCTATGTTCGTCAAGGATAGCGGCAAAACCGCATTAAACACAGCTTCCATCATCTACGATGATTGCAGCTAATCGAATAAAGGCGTCAATATCGGTGTCACTTTTTTATTGTACCATTTCCCGTTCTTATACGATATATTTACTGTATGACACTGAATCAGATAAAAAAAATCTTAACTCAAAAAAAACCGGAGCTGCTTGCATCTGGAATATCCGAGATAGGAATTTTCGGTTCTTACATCAGAGGTGAGCAAAACGAAAATAGCGATGTTGATATTCTGATTGATCTTGTCAGACCTTCAAAACTCGATTTACTTCAATTGATTACCATTGAGGATGAACTGAAAGAGGAGTTGGGAGTTCCTGTTGATCTTGTAATAAAGACATCCTTAAAACCCAATATAAGTCAGTCAGTTTTAGCCGAGGTTGAATATTTGTGAAATACGACTTCACTGATTCTATAAATGATATATACCGATCAATGAGGCTCACTCAGGAATTTACACAAGGTATGTCTTTTAATGACTTTCAATCTGATGAGAAAACACTCTATGCAGTTATTTGATGCATTGAAGTTATTGGTGAAGCTGTTAAAAGGCTTCCTGATAGTTTCCGGAATAAATATCCTGATATTCCGTGGAAAGCCATGGCAGGTATGCGGGACAGACTTATCCATGGATATGATGTTGTTGATAACGAAATTGTCTGGAACACTCTTTCGCAGACTATCCCTTTACTTCTGGATAAATTTTCAGAGATTTCTGAAATCAGTAAATCTAAATAGCGAGCATTTATGCTCAATACTCATTTTCGCATATTAAATTGTCACTACGGGTGTCTTATGTCGTCCAGATACAGCCATATGGAGCTGTATCTCAGGGCTTATGTAGTGCCTTCATCTTATATGTCTTCCGGGTTTATATAATAGAGAGCTAAAGCTCTATGTTCGTCAAGGATTGCGGTAAAGCCGCTTTTTTAAACACAGCCTCCATCATCTGCGATGATTACAGCTAATCGAATAAAGGAGTCAATAACGGTGTCACTTCAGGAAGCCTTTGATTTGTGGTGTTTTGTCTGATCTCCAACTCCTAATAGAAGACCTTCAACACTGATATCTTCATCCAGTTCATCCCAATGGATACCTTTACCACCTCCGCTCACTTCAAACTCATTTCTTTGTTCTTTTGTAGCATTAAGCAATCGAGGGAAATAGGATAAAGGTGTTGCGAGCTGACGTCCATCAGAAAGTGAAACCCAGAGATAATCATCATCAAGCCAGATTTTTTGAGCTGAAACTGGTTTAATTAAAGTACTCATTCCATTTCTCCTCGATAAGTTCTTTCTTTTCTATTACGATTTTCTCGATTTCATTCAATTCGTTCCCGGAAAATCCCAGGAATCGGAAAGGGAGACATATGGCGATAACCAAAGCTTCGCTTCATTTCCAGCCTTCCGAACATGAATATGACATCGTTCCCTTGGATTGCCCTCATTTGAATAGAAGAAGAACTTATACCCATTGATCTCAAAAACTTTTGGCATAGTTAAATATACTACGATTCTGATGCTTTTGAAATATCAATATAATGATTCATTTTCAAACAAAATTCAGTTTGGCAGTAATTTATTACCACTACGGGAAAAGATATGCTTCATTGGTAGAATCTGAAAGATGCAGTGAAATTAGCGCTTACGAGAATTCCTATCAAAAAAACTAACATTAATTATATTGGACGAATTATAATTACATTCTTTTTTAGGCAATTATAAATAAAAAGAGGTCAATACTGGCGTCAATGCCCAAAACGATGGTTATAAAAAAATTAAACACTTTCCATTGAAAGTGTTTTAATTTCTTACCCCGTAAGGGTTTTATGGTAGTGCGGCGAAGAGGACTTGAACCTCCACGGCCTAACGGCCACTAGCCCCTCAAGCTAGCGTGTCTACCAATTTCACCATCGCCGCATGTCGTGAACAATGAGGATAATACAGACAGGATAATTTTTTGTCAACAGCTCTGGATTTTTTTTCCTCTAAAAAATATCTTTTAAAACATGGAAGAAATAATCAGAGCTAAATTCGGACAATTCAAACAAACACCGCTTCTGGAAAAAGTACAGTCTTTTCTTATTGAAGCCCAGGCGGAAGAACTGTTCCACATAGATATCTACAGTCTGGCGGAACAATGGGAAGTCAGCCGTCAGGCCATTCTGGAAGTCTTCTTTCAGTCTGTCAGAATCGGAATCTGCGATCTTCAATGGGAATTTCACTGCCCGACATGCGGGGGTGTGGCACGGGAAAGCCTGAAACTGAACCAGACGCAGAGCGAGGATTACTGCCCTGTCTGCGATGTGAATTTCCGCAACACGCTCGATGACAATATCGAAGTCTTTTTTAATATCAGCGAAAGCGTCATGGCTGTTCCCCATGAGATTAAAGATGCGTACATGGAACAGGTTAAGCATTCCATTGCCCATGAGAATTCCTTTCAATGGAAATCGGACCGGACCGTCACCGGCATGGACTGCCTGGGAAGCCCTGTTTTCAGAGAGATTTTCGGAGATGAAACTCTCCCGGCCGACCACAGCCTGGCCATCCGCTTTTCCACGATCCTCTTTACGGATATAAAAGGATCGACGGCCATGTACGAACGACTGGGTGACGCAAAGGCATTCAAACTGGTCAGGGATCACTTTGATATTCTCTTTTCAAAGATCAGGGAGTTCAGGGGGATTCCCATAAAGACGATTGGAGACGCCGTCATGGGTGTGTTCCATTCAGAGGTGGACGCGCTTAATGCTTCTTTTGAAATCCAGAAAGCTCTCAGATTATTTTATGAAGAACAGGATGAGAAAATCGAAGTGAAAATCGGACTCCATTCCGGTCCGGCCATAGTCGTGACTCTGAACGACGTGCTCGACTATTTCGGCAGCACAGTCAACAGAGCTGCGAGAATCCAGGGGCTGTCGCGCCCCAATGAGGTAGTTTTCACCGAGGAGATATTCGACAGGAACAGGCAGTTGCTTTCGCGTTATGTATCCAAACTGAAACGAAGCCGGCACAACCTGAAGGGTCTGTCCGAGACCTTTACAGTTTTCCATGCCGACTGCAATGGCGCCGGCTGTAAATTCTAGGTCGCGAATTTATATTTCTTCCCGTGCACTTCAATCTCGAAGTCCATAACCCTGGGCCACAGGGGCGGAAGGCATTCACCGGCTTTCGCATTCAGCTCTTCCATCATCGTCCCCATCAGCTCCGGTTCCTCAGCGGACAGATCATGATATTCGCCGCGGTCCCTGTCCAGGTTATAGAGCCGGGCCGACCCCCTATCGGTATTCACCATCAGTTTCCAGGGACCTTTGCGAAGCGTCAGATTGTAATCGCTTTTCCAGAAGAGGGACCCGTGGGGCTCGCCGTCCTTTTCTCCCCCCACATAAGGCAGCAGGTCCACGCTATCGAGGATCCGGTCTTGCGGAGTAGGAATACCAAGGGCGCCCAGAACCGTCGGGTAGACATCCATTAGAGAGACCACGGGCTCATAGGTCCCGGTCTGTTCCATGACAGCCGGCCATTTGATGATCAGAGGGATTTCCAGGCCTCCCTCAAACTGGGACATCTTTCCTCCGGCCAGCCCGCCGTTTTCCGTGGCTTCCGTATAGCTCGCGCCCCCGTTATCACTGGAAAAAACGATCAGCGTCTCATCGTAGATGCCTTTGTCTTTCAGGTCCTCTATCAACCGGCCTATTCCCTCATCGAGATGGGATATCATGGCTGAGTAAATCCGCCGGTTATCATCTATGATATCCGGAAACCTGTCGTAATACCGTCTCAGCTCGATAAAAGGTGTGTGCGGCGCATTGTAGGAGGCATAGAGGAAAAAGGGAGACCCGGGGTCCGATGCCAGATGCCGATCGATGAAATCTATGGATTCCTCCGTAAAGGCGTCTGTCAGATGCCGGTCCTCCTGAATAACCGTGCCGTTACATTCTATAGCGCTCGGACCCTTTCTCTTCCTGCTCCAGATATGCTTCTCCCAGAAAAGATCGTGCCGATAGGAAACGACATCCTCCTTCCCGGGATCATCGGGATAGGAAAAGGCTTCGAGAAAACCGAAGAAATGATCGAATCCCCTCATCGTGGGGTACTGCTCCGCCCCGTACCCGAGGTGCCACTTCCCTATAAGCGCCGTCCCGTAACCCGCCTCGCCGAGTATTTCCGGCAGGAGGACTTCCGAATGGGGAACACCCTGCTTTTTCATCTCCCCGGGAAAGGGATAGGTCCCGAAGGAAGTCTGGCTCATCTCATCGGTATCGAGGAAAATTTCCGCTGCGTAATAATATGCGGGGAAGAGGGGATAGATCTGCATGGGCTGGCTGTCGAATCCGCTGCGGTTCTGTACCCGTCCCGTCAGCATGCCGGCCCGGGAAGGCGCGCAGATGGGAGAGCTGGCCAGAGCCTGACCGAAGACCACGCCGTCTTCAGCCAGTGCAGCGATATGGGGCGTATCGATTCCGTTGACTTTATCATATATGGTCAGGTCGTTCCGGCTCAGATCATCGGCCAGAATAATCAGTATATTCGGAGAGGGACGCCCTGGCGCCGCAACGCTGTTTTTCAGATATTCCCTCTTCCCTTCCAGCATCTCTTCATCGACGGCGATATTCCATTTCGATGAATAACGGGGGATGAACAGCCATAAAAAGAGCAGGGCTGATGCGGCAAGAATCAGAGTCTTTCTGCGGATAATCTTCATAATGATTATTTTTGCCAACATTTTTGCCTCTGTCCATAAATTATTGCGACTTTTTGTCCCCGCTATATTGATCAATCCGTTCTTATAGATAAGAATTCGCTAATCTATTGCAAAGCGAACAGGGATCGAAGGCGAGGTTTTGATATGAAGATGAAGACAGGATTGATAGGCTGGAGAGGAATGGTCGGTTCCGTACTGATGGACCGGATGAAAGAGGAAAGGGATTTCGATCTGATCGACCCCCTGTTCTTCTCCACATCCCAGGCAGGGCAGGCATCCCCTGATGTGGGTTATGATGTACCTGTTCTGGCCGACGCTTATGATCTGGATTCACTTAAAAATATGGATGCCGTTATCTCCTGCCAGGGCGGCGCCTACACGGAAAAGGTCTACCCGGAACTGCGCAGGGCGGGATGGAAGGGCTATTGGATCGATGCGGCGTCCACGCTCAGAATGGCTTCGGACAGCGAAATCATTCTAGATCCGGTCAATCTCGCGGTCCTCGAAGACGCTCTGGCCAAGGGTGTGAAAACCTACGCCGGAGGGAACTGCACGGTCAGCCTCATGCTCATGGGCCTCGGCGGCCTCTTTCAAAACGATGCGGTGGAATGGCTCACCTCCATGACCTATCAGTCCGCATCGGGCGCCGGCGCCAGAAATATGCGGGAACTCCTTATCCAGATGAGAGAGCTGAGCGCCGCGGCGGGTGCCGATCTCGACAATCCCGCATCGGCGATCCTCGATATAGACAGAAGAATCACCGCCAGGCTGAACGACGGGGATTTCCCCATCGAGAACTTCGGGGCTCCTCTGGCGGGAAGCCTCATTCCCTGGATAGATAAGGCCGTGGAAGACGGCCAGACGAAGGAGGAGTGGAAGGGTTATGCCGAAACCAATAAGATACTGAGAACAGAAACTCCCATAGATGTGGACGGAATATGCGTCCGCGTAGGCGCCATGCGCTGCCACAGCCAGGCCCTTACGATAAAACTCAAAAAAGATATCCCCCTCGGCGATATTGAGGATATGATCCAGAACGGCACCGAATGGTCCGACCTGATCAACAACAACAAAGAGGATACCCTGGAATATCTCTCCCCCGCCGCTGTTTCCGGAACGCTCCGGGTGCCGGTTGGCAGGGTGCGGAAAATGCGCATGGGCGGTGAATATCTCTCGGCATTTACCGTGGGCGATCAGCTCCTCTGGGGAGCCGCGGAACCTCTGCGCAGAATGCTGAGAATAATCGTCGAACAGTAGAGACATTGATTCAATTCTATGGCTCTCCGGGCCGATTATAGACGTATGCGCCGCTTTGTAACGATCAGCCTTCTCCTCATCGTCTCTTTCAACCTTTCCGCCAATATGCGTGAGGATCTCGTCGATGCATTGAATAAGAAGATGTACCTGCGTATACGCTCCCTGCTCGATCAGGGAGCCGATCTGGAGAAAAAAGATGATGCGGGCCGCTCCCCTCTTACGCTGATGGTGATAAGCGGAAATGTCGACATGGTCCGGCTCCTCATTCAGTACGGCTCCAATATCAATTCCATCGATGACAGAGGTTATACGGCACTGCACTATGCCGTGGAAACAGGTCAGTACAATATTGCGGAAATTCTGATTCTCAAGGGAGCGGAAACCAACTCCATAAACAACCAGGAAGAAACGCCTGTCTATCTCGCCCTGAAAAACAACGATATACAGATGACGGAGTTGCTGATCAGAAACGGCGGGGAACTCGATTTCATTCCCCTGATAGCGCCGGTTATGGAAGATTATCTGAAGAGCCGGGTCTCCATAAGAAACAAACTGTACGGTCTCGATTTTCTCAACAGAACGGAATTGATGGAAGCGGTTTTTGCAGGGGATTTCAGAAAGGCGGAGCTTCTTATCTACGATGGAGCCGATGTCAACGAGCAGAACGAAACGGGACTGACCGCCTTGATGATGTCCGCCGGACTGGGAGATATCTACACGACGAGACTGCTTCTGAAAAACGGAGCTGACCGGCACATACAGGATCAGGACGGATTGGAAGCTCTTTCCTACGCCATGCTGACGCCGGGATATCTGGTCGTGAAGGAACTGCTGGAGAACAGCGGGGCCATAGACCCCCATGCTCTATTCTATGCTCTTTTCGAAGGGAAAAAGGAGCATTTCTCCACTCTGCTGGCATTATCGGAAACAGCGGATGTTTTTGATGATTCAAACCGGAGCCTCCTCATGTACGCTTCCTATCTGGGAGATTACTATGCCGTCAGAAGGATCATAGACAAAGGATCGGACCTGAATCTTTCCGACGGCAACGACAGAACCGCTCTGGCTTACTGCGTTCAGGGAATGAAAGAACCCCTGGAGGATTATTATCAGATAGCATCCGGCCTGGTCGAAAAGGGGGCGGAGAAGCGGGACCTCTCCAGTTCCGATCCGGAAATGGAAAAAGCCCTGAAAGGCTATCGTTTCTGATTCCATTCATTTACAGTTTGACGGCTCAGGTAAACAGATTTATTATTACTTACCGTAAGTAATTTAACAAATCAAGGACAGTAAAAAATGAGTAAAAGAGAAATCAGGCTGAGAAATATGATAGCCTACGGTGCCGGAGATATCTACGGAGGCGGGGCATTTATCATCATCGGAACCTACTTCATGCTGTTTCTGACAACCAATGTGGGTATCAATCCCGCCATGGCCGGCCTGATCGTCTCCCTGGGAAAGATCTGGGATGCCGTTACCGATCCCATGATGGGAATCCTGTCGGACAAAACAAGAAGCCGCTTCGGACGGCGGAGAGTCTATTTCCTTCTGGGTATTGTTCCCATAACGCTGTCCTTCATCCTCCTCTGGCTCAATCCTCAGATCTCCGGCGAATCGGGACGGTTTCTCTACTACCTGCTGGCCTACATGTTCTTCAATACGGTTTTCACCATGGTGATGGTTCCCTATAACGCCCTGCCCGCCGAAATGGTCAGCGATTACAGATCGCGGTCTAAAATGATGGGGATCAGGATGCTCTTTTCTCAGGGAGGAACTCTGGTCAGCGCCGTTGTGCCGGGTATCATTTTTTCCTTTACGGGACGGAATGATCTGGGGTATTTCTACTTCGCCCTGATAATCGGAGTCTTTTACGCCACCCCCTGGCTGTTCACCTACTTCGGCACTTGGGAGCGTGAAGTGACCGAAGAGGAGAGAAGCCGTCAGGCAAAGAATCTGGGAGATGTCTTTCGCGAATTCTTTTCCACCTTCCGCAACAAATCCTTCCGGAGCCATATCGCCATGTACCTCTCGGCCTATGCCTCCATGGACATATTCATGGCTCTTCTCATGTACTATCTGCTCTTCCACCTGAAGTACAGCGGGAGCGAATCTCTCGTTCTGGGTACCGTTTTAATCGTGCAGATAATCGGTGTCATAATCGTTTCCCGCTCCTGCATAAAGAAGGGAAACGCCCCGGTTTACAGGCGTCATATAGCCATCTGCATGAGCGGCCTGGTCCTTCTCTCCCTGCTTCCCGAAGGCGTCCCGTTCTGGGCGATCCTGGCGGCGGGCGCCGTTTTTGCCCTTGGTATGGCCGGGGGCGTTTTCGTCCCCTACAACAACCTGGCCTTTGTCATCGATGCGGACACCATAATCAACGGGAGACGCCGGGAGGGCATCTATTCGGGCATGACAACATTTATCCGGAAAATAGCACAGGCTCTGGCGCTTCAGATCGTCGGGATCGGGCTGTCTCTGGCGGGGTTCGCCCGGGGGGCGGCGGAACAGAGCGCCTCGACGGTGAGCGGCATCCGGTTCATGTTCACTGTCCTTCCCCTCGCCCTTATGCTGACCGGGTTTATTCTCTCGCGCAGTTTCCGCATCGATCCGGAGAATCACAGGCTGATGCTCAAAGAGATCGAATCCCGGGAGAAAGGTGAAGACTGCTCCGGTGATGCCGAGGTTGTAAGGGCCTGCGAGCTGGTTACGGGCTGTTCCTACGATACGCTCTGGAGCTGAGGTTCATATTTCCCCTACTCCCTTTAAATAAAAAAGCTCCCCTGTGCCGGGAGCTTTTTTATATCAAAATCACCATAGTTTTTAAATGATTCTCATATTTCGGGAAATCTGAAACCCTGTTTAAATGAATTATAAACAAAATGGAGGAATCTAATGAAGAAGTCAATTGTTCTGTTTCTGGCTGTTCTGCTGGCATTCCAGAGTCTTGTGTTCGCGACGGGACAACAGGAAGCGGCTGATGATGACAGCCCCATCACTCTGGAATTCTGGACTCATGAGGACCCGAACAGGGATGCCATTGAGAACCGGTATGTCGAAGAATTCATGGCGGCCAATCCGGGCGTAACCATCAACAGGGTCACCCATTCGTCAAAGAAAATATTCGAACTGGTTCTCACCGCTTTCGCGGCCAATGCCGGTCCCGATATTTTCAACATGCAGATCGAGCAGGCCTATTCCTATATCATCAATGAGCGTGTGGCTCCGGTCAATTACAAAGCCATAGGCTACAGCGGAGCTCAGGAAATGCTGGACCAGTACATCGACGGATCCATGGACTCGGTCGTTTACGACGGAGAGGTTTACGGGATTCCGCTGGAACTGAACAACTGGGCCGTCTACATCAACAAGAGAGTCTTCGCCGATGCGGGTCTCGATGCGGAAAAAGATTACCCCAGGACCTGGGAGCAGATGGCCGATATTTCGGAAAAACTGGTTCTCAGGGACGGACAGATTATCACCCGCCGCGGATTCGATTTCCGGTATCCCTACTATCTGATTTCCATGGTTCCCATGGTTGAGCAGCTGGGAGGAAAACTGGTGAGCGATGACGGCAAAACCGCCATTATCAATGATAAGGCCTGGATAGAATTCCTCACGTTCATGCAGGAATGGGGTCCCAACGGGCGCAACCTCGGTTCCCCACCTACCCCAATGCCAGAAAACTCTTCGATATGGACAATAACGATATGGCCATGTGCCTCTCGGGCCTCTATCAGGAAGCCAGGATCAGAAGCGACAATCAGGAATTCTATGACAGCGGCGACTGGATGGTCATACCTTTCCCCACCTTCGAAAATGCTGTCAACGATGTATCCAACGCCTATTACGGCCAGTACTACATGGTCAACGCCCAGAACAGCGACCGGGAAATCGATATGGCCTGGAAGTTTACAAAATACATGATGGACCATGATGAAGAGTACCTTAAAGAGGTCAACATAACACCTCCCACCAAAAAGCTCATGGAATCGGAGACATTCAAAAACATGCCCTATTCCGATGTGTTCGTAAACGATCTGGCCCGCGCCAATGTGGTTTACACGGCGGAAAACGGAGCCAAGATGGAAGAGCTTGTAAAAGAAGCTGTTGAATCGGTCATGCTTTCAGGGATCTCTCCTGTTCAGGCTCATGCCACACTGAAGGCCAAAGCCCAGGAACTGCTCAACGAAATGTAATCAGAAAGGGGCTGCAGCTGCTGCAGCCCCTTCTACCGCAGGAGATATTTTTATGGCAAAAACCATCCATAAAGGAATTATAGACCGGAAACTGGCCCGATGGGGACTGATTTTCGTGGCACCCTCTATCGCTTTCTTTTCACTTTTCAGCTTTTATCCCATTTCCATGGCCTTCTACACGAGCCTCTTTAAAAAGAATCTGCTCTCCTTGAAAAAACCCGACTTCGTCGGTCTGGCCAACTACAAATACCTGTTCGCCTCGTCGGATTTCTGGAATTCCGTCGAAGCCACATTCATTTTCGCACTGGGAACCTTTCTCCCTCTGCTGATCCTCAGCCTTATGCTGGCTGCCTTTATTATGAATATTCCAAAAGCGCGACGCTTTTTTCAAATGGCATATTATACGCCCGCCGTTATATCTTCAGTCGTTTCGGCTGCCATATGGCTGCTGATTTTCGATCCCCGGGGCCTGGGGAACCAATGGGTCAACATGATCATGAACACGCCGGGCATCGATCACCGGTGGCTGGCGGACAGCGTCATGGTCAGGGTTTCCACCATGATGGTCTATTTCTGGAAGTACATAGGCTATTTCGTAATCATTTTCATTTCCGGTCTGGCCAATATTCCTCCGTCGCTCTATGAAGCGGCGGAAATCGACGGCGCCACAGGCTGGAAAGCTTTCTGGAGAATTACGTTTCCTCTGCTCAGGCCGACTGTCGTTCTGGTTTCCATTATGAGCATGCTCCAGTGCCTCAAGACCTTCTCTACCCAGTATCTTTTTACCCAGTCCGGAGCGCCCCAGGCACCGATCAACGTCATAACCCTGAACATCTACAATACGGGAATCCGCGATTTCCGGATCGGCCGGGCCAGCGCCATGAGCATTATCCTCTTCGCCATAATGCTGTTCTTCACCTGGCTGCAATTCAGGACATCCCGTTCCGATGACGTAACGTATTAAGGAGATTCCCTTTATGAATTATCAGACAAGCATCCGCGAAAAAACAGGCACAATTCTGATATACGCCATACTGCTGCTTTTTGTAATATTCACCATTGCGCCGCTGCTTTTCATGGCCACAGCCTCTTTCATGCCTTCCAGGGAAATCGTAAAAATGCCCTACAAATGGATTCCCGAAACCCTGCACTGGCCCAATTTTTTCAAGGCCATAGCCGGGAACGACGGCCGCTACAGCTTTCCCCGGAACATACTCAATTCCCTTATCGTAGCGGGTACTGTGACCGTGACCACGGTTCTCCTGGCCTGCATGACCGGTTACGGCCTGGCTAAATTCCGCTTCAGGGGCAGAACCGTCATATTCATGATGATCATGGCGACCATGATGATTCCCTTCGAGGCCATCATGATCCCCCTCTACCTCGTAACCACGAAAATGGGGCTGCAGAACAGCTACGGAGGTTTGATCATCCCCTTTATGGTCAACGCCTTCGGCGTGTTTATGATGCGCCAGTACCTGATTACCTTCCCCGACGAGTTTATCGAAGCGGCGCGGATCGACGGGATGGGGGAAATGCGGATTTTCTGGTCCATTATCTTCCCCAACAGCGGACCGACCATAGCCACGCTTTCCATTCTGGCTTTCCGGGCCCAGTGGGACAATCTGCTCTGGCCCCTGCTAGTGGTCCAGTCGGAGAAAATGAAGACGATTCCCCTCTATATCGTGAAATTCACCACGGAGAAACACAGCGACGAAGGAGCCATGATGGCTGTGGCGCTGCTGGCCAGCATTCCCATGTTCATCCTCTTCTTCGCCCTGTCGGAATATTTCATCGGAGGATCGGCGGTCTATTCTTCCCGGAAGGGTTGATCCCTTTCACGGCTCTTCCGGCCTGTACCCCTTCTGGTACTCGCTGGGAGACATGCCGGCATATTTCCTGAACTCGCTGCCGAAATAGCTCATATCGCGGAATCCCGTTTCCCGGGCGATTTCGTTAATTCTCCGGTTTCTGTCCTGCATCAATTCCAGCGCTTTTTTCAACCGGTAATGTCTCAGGTACACCTGGAAGGAGGAACCTGTTCTCTCTTTGAAAAGACGGGAGAGATAACTCTCTGATATGCCGCAATAGTCCGCCGCATCGACGAGGGAAATCTGACGGGGATAATTTGCTTCGATAAATTCCACAGCCTGCCTGGTATAATAATCCTGCTTATCCCCTTCCGGCTGGCCGATATACTCGCGGAACGACTGGATATCCCGGCGGCTGGTGATCAGTTTTTCCGAGATACGGCCCAGGGCGTCATAGAACTCCTTATCATCGACAGGTTTGAGTATGTAATCCTTCACTCCCAGCTTTATGGCGCTCCTGGCGTATTCGAAATCGCTGTGTCCGGTCAGAATCAGGGCCGCGGGCGGATTGATATTTTTCAGCATTTCAATCCCGCTCAGACCGGGCATCCGTATATCCGTAACGACTATGTCGGGCTGCAGCCGGTGAAACAGATCCTCTCCCTCCAGGCCGTTGGAAGCCGCTCCCACGACCTCACAGGAAAACCGGTCCCAGGGGGTGGTCAGGCAGATTTCATCGCGGATAAGCTTTTCATCCTCCACGACCAGAACTTTCAGTTTCATAAATCACCTCCCGGGTCTGAATCGAAATAAATGGTTACCACGGAAAAATCACCTTCCCTTTTAAACGAAAGCCCGCCCTTTTCGCCGTAATAGAGTTTCAACCGGTTTCTGATATTTTTGAGCCCGACTCCCCCGTTCCCCCCGAGGGCTTTATTCCAGAGCTCTTCGGTTAATTTTCCTCCGTTGTCGCTGACGGTAATACGGAGCGGTTCATCAAAGGCATCAATAAGGATTTTCTTTTCTCCGGTCAGGGTCTCGAGGCCGTGAACGACAGAATTTTCCACTATGGGCTGAATGATCAGCCGGGGAAGGCAGAGAGACCTGAATGAATCCTTTACAAGGAACTCCCAGTTGAATGACTCTCCGTACCGTATTTTCTGAATGGAGAGGTAAGCTTCCACCAGCTTGAGGCTCTCTCCTACAGTCGTAAACTCCTCTTCCGAATCGATGGAATCCCTCAGGAGTTTTCCCAGCTGGGTCACGATGGTGGTGATCTCTTCGATCCCTTTCAGTTTCGAAATGGCTTTGACCGTATTGAGCGTGTTGTAGAGAAAATGGGGATTGATCTGCGACTGAAGGGCTTTTCTCTCCGCCGTTCTCAGCTCCTTCTCCCGTGCGACCCGGGACTCGAGAAGCGATCCGATCTGGGCGCTCATGCTGTTGAAACCGTGAAAGAGAATCTCGAATTCATCTTCCCGGAACTCTCCGATCTGAACGGCGAAATTCCCCGACTCCATCTCTTTCATAGCTCCGACCAGCACCGTCACAGGGTGAGTGATATTCCGGGCCAGGGCATAGGCCATAAAGGAGGAGAGAAGCAGACCGATGAATGAAATAACAAAGATCATTCTGGTCAGCAGGGAAAGATTGGCAGCGACAGTCCCCATAGTCAGCGTCGCCGCCAGAGTCAGCTCTTCCGGATAGAGGGGCGCATAGGCTATCAGTTGATTATCCTTTTTTATTATTCCTCTTTCTCCGGGAACGCTGTTCCACCCCAAACGGGCGAAATTGCCGAATTCCCCTTCCCTGTAGAGGCTGACGAATTTGTAATCTTCATTATCTATCAGATAGATATTATTGAAAAACCCGGCGTTGATATCTTCCAGGGCTTCGATCAGGGGAACCAGATTCAAATCGGCAATAAGGAATCCCGATTGACCGGATTCATCATCCATGACCCGGAACAGTGAGAGCCCGACCCTGTCTCCTTTCGGATTGATAAAGCTGTCGACGACGGGAAAGTTATCCCTGTCACCCTTGAGCTTTAAGTAGGTTGTCAGCGATTGTTCGATCTCCCGGGGATTATATCGGGAAGGCAGGACATGTGTAGAAAAGATCCTGCCGCCGTCAGAGGTTAGAAAATGGATGGAGACATCGTCTATTTTTCCGGAAAGGTTTCTGTAAAGCCCCTGATAGAGAAGGGAGAGTTCCTCTTCATCGGGATAATCGCGGTCGAAAAGAGCGGAGAGAATTTTATCGTTCCTGGACAGGCGGAGAACCGCTTCCCTGTTCGAGGAGATGATCCTGTTCATTTCATCAACCAGAAGCTCCATCCGCCCTTCCGATTGAGAACTGTATGTATCATCGATGAGCCGGGAAGAGAAAAGGACTGTGAAAATTCCCAGAAGAAGAACCTGAATAAGTCCCGTAATCAGCAGGGAGAGAAATATATGGACTTGAAATCTTCTGGAGAAAAAAGAGGAAAGCATCAGCTTGTTTTCCTGTAGAGGATCCGCCCGTTCACCATGGTCAATGTTGTTTCGAAAGAGCTGTTAAAAGAGGTTATATCAGCACGGAATCCCGGTATGAGCAATCCCCTTTCGCGATCCATTCCCAGAACTCTCGCCGGATTGGCAGTGGCCATAAGAAGAGCGTCATGGAGAGGAATACCCCAGGAAACAAGATTTTCAATTCCCTTCATCATTGTCAGAGATGATCCCGCTATCACATCATCCGATTCTTTATGGAAGACATCATCTTTGAGATAGACTTTTTCCCTGTTGGCTCTCAACTCCCCCGCTTTCTGCATGGTCGGCCCCAGAGCATCGGTGACCAGAACGATTTTATCGACCGGTTTATCGCGGTAGAGGAGATTGATAAGGGCGGGATGGACATGATGCCCGTCAGCTATGATCTCGCAGGATATTTCAGGATGAATCAATATGGCTCCGACACAGCCTGGATCGCGGTGATGGAGTTTTCTCATGGCATTGAAAAAATGAGTGGAATGGAGAATTCCGGCCTGCATCCCTTCCAGCATGTTCTCATAAGTGGCATTGGTGTGTCCCGCAGTGAGCGTAATCCCTTTTTTCAGGCAGTAAAGAACCAGCTCCCTCATATTTTTCAGTTCCGGAGCCACCGTCATCAGTGATATCTTCCCTTCCCCCGCCTCGGCCAGGCGCTTCATAAGCGTCATGTCGACTTCCTTCAAAGCCGATTCCTCCTGGGCTCCAATCTGAAGGCGGGAGATAAAAGGTCCTTCCAGATTCAATCCGGCGATACGGGCGCCCCTTTCCTGTCCCATGGCAGAGACTCCCGCTCTGATGGCCCGGAAAAACCGCGACTCTTCCTGAGTATAAATGGTGGGGCAGAAAGTCGTTACGCCGAAGGCGGGAAGTTTTTCGGACATTCGATAAAAAGAATCCTCTTCCCCGTCGGAAGTTTCGTAACCACCGAAACCGTGAATATGCGTATCGATAAATCCGGAACAGAGGATTCCCCCTTCCATATCGATAATTTCCCTTTCTTCCGGCAATGGCATTTTCCTGAACCGGTCAGGCCCGACGACATCTTCGATCCTTCCGTCCCTGATGAGAATCGATCCTCCGGGGATCCTTGTGATTCCCGTAAATATGTCGGCATTGGTGAGGCAGACTGTTTTGTTCATATCAATGATTTTATCTGAAACAGGGCTCTCTGTTCCATACTGTACGGATTCATAATCTGATTCCGCTCAAGACAAAGCAATTGAAATTGTCCCGGAACCCCGCATTTTTCAGAACGTCCCGGAATGGGCTCTCCGATACATCCAGACCGTTCACTTTTTCAACCTTTACGGATTTAAGCGGCTCGAATTCCCGACTCAGGAGCGTGCGGAAAAAGCCCAGAGCCTCCAAAGAATCAGGATGCTCCGGCTCTGTAAAGAATTGCAGTTCCCTTCCGTTTTTCAGCGAGTAGAGAAGGGGATTCTCCCCCCGGAAAACCATATGGTTCGAGGGCAGCCGTTTGGGATACCGCCCTTTCAGGTCATCGAGCCGTATTCCCGCCAGCGATGCGGGATCGGCGCAGTTCATCCAGTACAAAGAATCCTTATCCAGCGGGTCCTTCAACTTCCTCAGAGCTTCCCAGCTGGCGAACTGCAGCCCTCTGATCCCTTCGAAAAAATATCCCGCCACGCATTCCCCCGACAGCTCCATCAGACGGAGCGTCGGAAAGACCCGGTTCCAGTTCAGCTCTTCCGTTTCCCGCTCCAGCAGCTGGCGGAAAAGAACACCGTACCTGAGGAAGAGCTGGCGGATAACCTCCCGGAGTCTTTCATCCCGGGAGATCAGATCTTTATCAGCCCGGATCGTTTCGGGAATGAACCAGCGCCCTTCGACAGGGCGCGAACCGACCCAGCGGCTGTAACCGCCCCGGCTGATTTTCCGGCCTCCCCTCTCCTTCTCCATATCTGCAAAACTGTCGGCGCTGAATTTGTTGAGAATACCGCTTCGGACAGTTGAGAAATGATCATTGGAGATGGCCCCTTTCCAGCAGAGTTTCCAGAGCGATTGAACCACTTCCGTGCTGTTTTTTCCGCTGTGCTCCTTTATATCCCAGAAAGTGAACCCGCCGCGGGTATCGGGAAGTAGTTCACCGGCTGTTTTCTTTCCCCTGCGGGGAGCGATGAAAAGGCTCTGCTCTTCATAGAAACAGAACGCTATAGTTTCTTTTCCGCAGCCATACCACATGAGGGGGCTTTCCTGAAAGAGCGTATCGAGCCACGCTTTGTAATAGGGATTGAGTCTGGCCGGAAAAATCTCCTTTTCCCAGAGGGGCGCTTTGGCTCCGAAGGCAATAAGCTTTTCCAGAACGCCCCGCAGGTCATCGCGATCCCGGCCCGGTCCCGTCAGCAGCTGGTTCTGCGCCAGAAAGAGCTGGAGCGATGCCACCGGCAGAGCCTGGAACTCTTTCCGGCCTTTACGCCGCTTCAGCCTGAAGAGGATTTCAAGATTCTCGGCGGTGCAGATCTCATCCTCTTCCGAGCCTTCAGTCAGCCGGTCAATAATCAGCTGCCCCGACTGCCGCAGATCCTCCAGAGAATCCATAACGACCTGAAACGGCGCGGGATAGAGTCCGGCCAGGCGGCTCAGGGGAACGGGACCGAAGAATGAAAGCCACTGGGGCAGGATTTCATCAATCTGTTCGACAAGAGTTTCAGGGGGGAACTTTTTGTCATAAATGACTGAAAAAACCAGGCGTTCCGCACTATCGGGGCTATCCCGGAAGATGATGCGGTTCTGTATCTCCTCCAGGATATCAGCGCCATTTTCCCTGTCCCGCTTTATCGCCCCGCACAATTCTTCCCACTCACTCATGGGAAGGAAAATCCGCTCTTCTATCCAGTCATACAAATCATCGGAGCTGCCGGGGCAGTAATCGGAATAGGTCCGGGTCAGCTTGGCCTGGAATTCTTTGACAAGCTCAGGAGGCAGCATGGGCCGGAGACCCGATTCGTAGACGATTCCCTTAATCAGATCCTCATTGAGACTGGACTGCCCTCCCAGCGGCGTATCGTCTTCATACATCCTCTGGTTCGTATGGTCGTAAATAATGCCGGCGGCAAAAGGCGAAGGGGTTCGGGTCACCGCTTCGCTCACGCGGATTTTGCCCTCCCGGATTTCATCGAGGAGCAGAGCCAGAGAGGCCAGATCGAAATCGTCGCGGAGACAGGACCGCCAGGTTTCCGTCAGGATGGGAAAATCCTCGTAGCGGCTGACAGCCTGCAGAAGTTTCTTGGACCGGAGCCTGGTCAGCCACAGCGGCGTCCTCTGCTTAAAGGATTTGCGGGGCAGAAGCAGGGCCCGGGAAGAGTTGTGGCGGAAGCGCCCCCCGAAAAACATGGTGGATTCGAGCCTCCTCCGCAGAAGAGTTTCCAGATTGTCGGCATGGACAAGCGAAAGCACGTCATCGGCGGAAAACTCATGGGGCAGATCGAGAATGATCGCGTCGTCATCGCAGAAAACCTGAAGGGGATAACCCTGCTTGTCCTCCCAGGCCCGGGACAGCGCTTCGCTATAGGGATAATTGAGCGTTCCGCCCCAGAGAGTGTGGAGGATGACCTGATGGCAGTCCGTTCTGTTCAGGGGATCGTTGAAGTGCTCGATGACCAGATGATTTCTGCCGGGCAGAGCCGTCCCGGTGACATCTCTCTGCCTTTCCAGGAAGCAAAGCATCGACTGGGCGGCTTCAGGACTCATATGGAAACGGCGGCTCAGGGCCATGCCCAGTTCCGGATTATTCCAGTTTCTCTCCACATGATCCAGCAGATCGAGGATTTTCTGCGAATAGAAAAAATCCCTGCCATTGGGATCGGCATTCCAGAAGGGGCTCATGGCGCCGTTCGAATCGCCGGGACTGACTTCGACGGCGCGGTCGCCGATCCTGTCGATCCGCCAGGTCTGGGTCCCCAGCGTAAAAAAGTCGCCGGGGTTTCTCTCCCAGACGAACTCTTCATCGAGCTCTCCGATTTTGGAACCCTCTCCCTGCAGCCTCAGCTCATAGTATCCCCTGTCGGGAATGGTTCCTCCCGACATATAGATGACCCGTTCCGCTCCGTCACGGGCCCGGGCCGTTCCCGCGGAACGGTCCACATTGAGCCGGGCTTTCAATTCGCCGATGCGTGTGTCGCTGTAGCGGCCGTTCAGCATATCCAGAACCAGGTCGAAATGGCGGCGCGGCAGGTTTCTCCAGTGATAGACCGTTGTAATGAACAGATAGAGCTCATCGATATGCCACTCCTCGGTACAGCACATGGACAGGAGGACCTGAGCCAGGACATCGAGGGGATTGTCCGGCACTTTAAGCTCTTCGATCTCTCCCTCCAGAACCGCTTCGGCCGTCACAGCGCAGCCCACCAGATCGAGACCGAACATGGGAAAGATGGTCGCCCGGCTCACATCGCCGACATTGTGGCCGCCCCGCCCTATGCGCTGAATAGCTGAAGACAGGGAAAAGGGAGCCTCTATGAGCAGGACTTCATCGATGGAGCCTATATCGATTCCCATTTCGAGGGAGCTGGTGGCGACGATGGCTTTAAGCTCGCCGGCTTTCATCTTCTGCTCCACAAAATGGCGGATCTCCCGGGAGAGGGAACCGTGATGGGCGAAAGCGACGGTCTCCCCCATGTATTCATTGATCATCCGGGTCACTTTTTCTGTCTGGCGGCGGCTGTTGCTGAAAATGAGAGTTGAACGGTTGGCCCGGATCCTTTCGGCGAAAGAGGCGATGGTCGCAGGCCATTGGGATCCCTCCTCTTCGGGAGTGTCGGGAAAAGAAACGGAGAGTTCGTACTCTTTGCGGATTTGGGAGCGGAGGATCTTTACAGGACGCGGTCTCGCCGCTTCCTCAATGTGATTCCGTTTTAAAAAGCCCCCGAGCAGAGACGCGACGAGATTCATGGGCTGAACCGTAGCGGAAAGACCGATTCTCTGAAACTCGCCGTTTATCAGGGTCAGCCGCTCCACTGCGGAAAAAAGATGAACGCCTCTCTTGTCAGCCGCCACAGCATGGATTTCATCGAGGATAAGCACTGCCAATCCCGAAAGCAGGCTCTGCGCCGCGCCGGATGTGAGCATGATATTGAGGCTTTCGGGAGTGGTGATCAGGATTTCCGGCGGCCTCCGCATCATCCGCTGCCGCTCCGAACCGGAAGTGTCTCCGCTTCTGGTCTGCACCCGGATTTCCGGAAAGGTCTCCCCCCTCTCTTCGAAAAAGGCCTTCAGTTCCTTCAAGGGCTCCGTAAGGTTGCGGCGCACATCATTATTTAGCGCCTTGAGCGGCGATATGTAAAGGATACGGACTGTTCCGCCGGGCCACTGCCCCGTCACCAGCTGATTGATGGACCAGAGAAAGGAGGCCAGCGTCTTGCCGCTCCCCGTCGGCGCCGTCATCAGGACATGGGACCGGGAAGCGATTTCCCTCCAGCCTTTTGCCTGAATATCGGTGGGAGCCTGATATTTCCGGTAAAACCAATCCTGAATGAGCGGATGAAAAAGTTCCAATGCCTGTGCCATAGCTTTCATATTAAAAGAAATCCGTCAAAAAACAATCAGTCAGGAAAAGGATTATTCTTTTTTCCTGCTTGCCCGATCAGCGGTTCCGGCCGTCAGCCTCATCATCATGCAGGCCGTTCCGGCTATCTGGACAGCATTTTCAGAAAATGGGCCAAAAGGCTGTTTTAGGTTATAGGACCAGTTGTTCCAGATGACTTATATTAACGGCCATCATGGAATCTGAAATAGAAAAAGGCTGTCCCGTATTGCATATAAGACTGTGTTTTCCCGGTTTGTGAGCTGTCCCCTTTGCAGCCAGCTCTCCCGCGATAACAGTCATTGTCTTTATGTCACTTTTATCGGGATTTTCCGTCCATTTACACTCGGCGAAATTCAGGAATCCTCCTTTTTCAAGGATAAAATCAATTTCTCTGGCAGCCTGGTCCCTGTAAAACCAGAACGTAACGGGATTATCAGCCGTCTGGTTTATTTTCCTCAATTCGGCATAAACCAGAGTTTCCCAGATCTGCCCTTTAAACGGTGAAACAGTGTAGTTTTCGGCGTTTACTCCTAACAAATAGCAGAGAAGACCACTGTCGCAGAAATAGATTTTCGGTGATTTGGCCATCCTTTTTGAAATATTGCTGTACCATGGCTCAAGCAGGACGATCTGATTGGAAGCCTGGAGAACACTGATCCAGTCATTTATGGCCTTCACGGAGACCCCGACATCCCGGGCCAGATCACTTTTATTGAGAATCTGACCGCTCCGGGGGGCGAGCGCCCGGATAAAACGCTCAAAATCCCTTAGACTGACGACATTAAGGATCTGCCTGACATCGCGCTCCAGATAAGTAGCCAGGTAAGAACTGTAAAAGGAGGCAGCCGGCAAATCGGGAACGCGCCAGAGCTCGGGGAACTGTCCCCGGGTGATGAGCTTTATGAGTGATTCTCCCGATAAGATACTATCGTTCTTTTTCCTGATCTCCTGCCAGCTCAAATTTTCCAGATCAAGAATAACAGAACGTCCGGCCAAACTGTCGGAAACCTCTTTCATCAGATTGAATTTCTGGCTTCCTGTCAGGATATACCGTCCCATATTATGTCTGTTATCATCGACTTTTCTTTTCAAATGGCGGAACAGTGCAGGGGCATATTGAACTTCGTCAATTATTAGCGGAGTTCGATAGGATCTGAAAAACTCATCGGGATTGTTTTCCGCCATGGCGGCGGTACTTGGCAGATCAAGAGACACATAGTTATAGCCGGGAAAAGTTTTCTTAATTAGTGTGGTTTTCCCTGTCTGCCGGGCGCCGCATATGGTAACAACAGGAAAAAACCGAACTAAATTGTGTATTTTATCAGAATATTTCCTTTCATAATACATAATTAACAATTTTAACCTGTGAAGTTATAATTGTCAACTCAGCAAAAGAAGACTTCCTGAAACCGGCAGGACAGGACATCCTGCCTAAATCAAATCTCCACCTCATCGACAGGTGTCTCATCATCGACGAGAAACCACTCGTTATCGGCGAACTCCTTCGATGAGATCTTATCGATCGGCATCTTCAGATACTTGCCCGTCGCCGTAACCGCCACCTGGCCGTCGGGGAGAATGATCTCTCCGGACCCCTCGAATATGGCGCCCCTTTCCGAGGTGATCCGTCCGACGACCTTCAGCTCCTGATTAAGGGGAACGGGCTTTTTATAACGGAGAGTCAGCTCCGCCGTGACGCCCCACACCGTATCTTCATAACGGGACATGATGGCCCGGCCGATCACCTCGTCGAGAACAGCCGATGCCATGCCGCCGTGGAGCCGGTCGGGATAGCTCTGATGCTGGTCCCGTGGGGTAAACAGCGCTACGACCTCATCATTTTCCGTTTCGTAAAACCTGGTTTTCAGACTCAGGTCATTATCGATGCCGCAAACCAGACACATTCTGGAATTGTTCTGTTTGGATTTAATGGAATGTTTCATTGCGCCATTATACCGGAAATCAGACTCCTGTCACATGCCCCTTCGGATACATCAGGATTTTCGGTCCCATATAGTTTTCCTTCTGAGTTGTCTCTTTTGACAGATAGATTTCGTGGTGGATTTTAAAGAGATTCTCCGAAATGGATGCGCCCGTAACAGGAACGATTTTCTCTCCGTCGAAATACCGCCCGAGCCGGATTTCCCCCCCGAAATCTCCGGTAAGAGGATTCATCAGGAAATCGGAAAAACTCACGACTTCGAAGTAGGGTTCGCTCCTCAGCTCTTCCATCGTCCGGGAACCGCCTTCGACTTCCATATTCCGAATGGTTCCTGTCGGCTCCAGACCGAGATAGGATGTGTACTGAAGGGAACCGTGGAATTTCCTGACCACACCATCCTTATATATAAGCTGTTCCGATAGAGGGAAGCCGTCATTATCATAAGGGGCTGACTTGGGAGAATTGGCCATAAAAGGATTCAATCTGATATTCAGCAAATCACCCGTTACGGTCTCTCCCTGAAAAACCTTACCGATCTCGGCCCGGGAATACTGATCGTAAACGGCCTGGGCATTAGTCTGGTTGACATAACAGCCCATGATCTCCTTTAGGGCTTCCGTATTGAGTATTACATTGATATTTTTCAGCTCTTTTGAGGGGGCCGCCAGGGCTCTGTCACGGCTGTTTTCAATCTGGGCTTTAGCTTCCTCTTCAATCAGTTCGGGACAGTAGTCGGAAAAGCCGATGATCTGAAACAGCTCTACCGATTCATTGTTTTCATTCCAGTCGGTAATCAGTTCGATTTCCCCGTTGTACTTTTTATAGCTGACATCGACGCCCCGGGAGTTTACAAATCTCACATCCGATTTATTGATGAAAAACTCGGCTGAGTTGACACCGCCAAGATTTAAATTGTCATACTTGAAAACGGCTTTCTGAAATCCGCTCATCATTTCCATAAAGTCTTTACTGGCGAAGTCGCTTTTTAAACCGGGCTGGATCCTGTCTGTCGGCTCCACCAGGGGATAATAGGGATTTTTTACAAATGACGCCGCCAGAAGACCGGTCTCAAATCTGGAGACCAGTTCCTGTTCTGTCATTTCAGGGGAGAGCTCGAATGTAGCCGAGCCCGTATATTTCACACCCTCTTCCTCGAAGTTTTTATAGAGAGTCACTGTGTATTTCCTGACTTTTTTCCCTCTGTTCATATCCAGTTCTTTCCGGATAAAGAACAATTCCTTCGACAGGACCTCTTTCTCCAGAATTTTCCAGTTATCCGCTTCAACGCTGTTCAGGGCTTTCTTAATCAATTCAATCATCAGGCCAGTCTCCCTCTGGTTTTGAGATAGGGTCCTCCGATGGAGGTCTTTACCATTTCCTTATGTCCTTTCCCGCAGGCTCCGCCGCCCTTCAATTCGATATCGCCGGAAACCATGGAGATGTTCTGGAGCAGATCGGGCACATAGCCGGTCAGATAAACCGGAGAAACGACCTTCCCCGTCAGTTTTCCATCTATGATCTCTTTCCCCCGCGAGGCGACGCACTGGATTCCCCAGTTTTTCGGATCCTCCATCCCGCTGGAATAGCTCTCGAGAAGATACCCCTTCTTGATGGAACTTATCATATCATCGACGGAATCGGAGCCCGGTCCGAAGAATGTATTGGTCATTCTCGCATAGGCTTTTCTCTCAAAAGATTCCCTTTTCCCGTTACCGGTGGGAACGGTTCCCAGCTTCATGGCCGACAGCAGATCGGATAGACCGGCTTTCAAAATCCCGTTTTCGAGAATCTGAGTGTCTGTTCCCAAAGTCCCTTCATCGTCGAAAAGATAGGAGGAGACTTCCACGGCCGATCTGGCCCCGTCGTACATCTGAACAACCGGAGAAGCGACTCTTTCATTCATATACTCCTCGGCCTTGGCCCTCTTTTTGACGAACATATCCATTTCGACGCCGTGTCCGAATGCTTCGTGGGCAATCAGCCCCGCCATTTCGGGATCGCAGATAATATCGTATTCTCCCGGAACGACAGGATCTGCCGTTAACAGCATTTCCAGTTCAGCTACGGCATTTTCGACACCCTCTTTCATCTCATCGAGAAGTTCAAGGCCCTTGAGTCCCGAATAGGATTTGAAAGCGTATTTCACACCTTTTTCATTTTTACCTATGGGAACCACTGTTCCCGTAGACCAGAAATAGGACTGCTCCAGATCCTTTTTCCCGGAAATAAAGATTTTAGAGACCTGGGCATAATCATAAACGGTGTTGAAATTTATGAGGTTCCCGGACAATCCCATACCCCTCTCATAGATGGATGACAGGGTACTGATAATCTCTTCAGGCGACCTTTCATCGGGATGGATTTCAATTTCGCCGAAAAAAGAATCTTTAATGGGATCCTCCTCAATCACCGGATACTCCAGAAAACTGATTTCATCACTTTCCAACAGACCGACATCATCGGTCACAATTTCCCGGATAGCCCTTTCAAGCGCATCAAGGTCACCGATCTGATTAAAAGAGTACTCGGAAAAACCGGTTCCGTTGTAAACCCGCGCGACGAACCCCCTCTCGTTCCAGAATGAATCCTCAACGGACGTGCTGTTTTTCTTGATCCGGTAGGTGGTCCCCCGCGTATCCGATCCCAGAATCGAAACATAAGCGAAATCCGCCGATAAGCGATTCACAAGATCTTTCATATTATCTTTGTTCTGTTTCAGGAATTGAGACATTTGAACTTTCATCGATTCATAACTCCTGTAATGGTAATTTCAACTATCCATCGTAACACAGCTTTCTTCAATTTTGAACATTTAAAAAGAAAATCCCCCGGACATCATGCCCCTGTGAATTATCTGTCAGAAAAAGTATGACCCTAAACACTCCCGCAGGCTTCTCTTTCCTTGACATTTTACCGAACCGCTAGTATATATGTGGTAGGAAATCCCGGAAGAGAAGCCGAGCCGTCGGCAGGCTATCTCAGAAAAATCCGGTTTTTTCAATAACGCTTGAGATGCTTTATCAGCGAAAGATTTGTCACAGGATCAAGGAAGATGGCGCGGAGTTTACTTCAGTAAATGAGCACCGGCAGACGCGGAGCCTGAGGCAAAGATGAGTTGATCGAGCATCTCACAGGACTTGATCTATAAAAGGACAGGTACCATGAACAAAACACTCCCCTGCGCCATAGTGGGAGACGGCCGCATGGCCACGCACTTTGCGCGCTACCTCGAACTGAGCGGCATCCCCTGTAAACAGTGGGCCCGCAAAACAAGCACGGAAGACCCTTCCGTTTTTTTCAAAGAGACAAGAGCCGTATTTCTCCTGATCCGGGACGATGCCATCGCCTCCTTTGTGGAAGAGAACCCCGAGCTGAAAGAGATGACGCTCATCCATTTCTCCGGCAGCCTCTATCTCGAAGGCATTCCCTCGATCCATCCCCTGATGACATTTTCAAAAGAGCTCTACAGCCTGGAGAAATACAGAAGCATCCCCTTCATCCATGAAAAGGGAAAGATCTCGCTCCGCGACGTTCTGCCCGAACTGCCGAACCCCGTTCAGGCCATGGATTTCCGGATGAAATCGCTCTATCACAGCCTCTGCGTTCTCAGCGGAAACTTCACGACCATGCTCTGGCAGAAAGCCTTCAGCGACTTCGACGAAAAGCTTGAACTCGACGACAGGCTGCTGATCCCCTACATGGAACAGACCTTCGAGAATCTGAAAAGCAACTGGTCAGAAGCTCTGACCGGACCTCTGGCGCGAAAGGATAAGGCGACAGTGGAGAGAAATCTCCAGGCTCTGGAAGGCGATCTTTATCAGAACGTCTACCGCTCTTTTGCCTCGACGGTTTTTACAGGAGGGAACCTATGACGACGCTCGATTTCAGAAAATACAAAAATGAGAATAAACCCATTTCCATGATCACCTGCTACGACAGCTGGAGTGCGGCGATCATAGAGGAATCGGATATAGACTGCATACTGGTGGGAGACAGCCTGGCCATGACCATGCACGGTTACGACAGCACATTGCCCGCCGACACGGATCTGATGGCTCTGCATACCGCCGCTGTCCGAAGAGGGGCTCCCAACGCCTTTATCGTCGGCGATATGCCTTTCCTCAGTTTCCGCAAAGGACTGGTTCCCGCCATGGAGACAGTTGAGAAAATCATGAGAGCCGGCGCCAACGCGGTCAAGCTGGAAGGCTACGGGGGGCACGGAGAGATCATCAGTCACATAGTCGATTCGGGTGTTCCCGTTATGGGCCATATCGGGCTGACGCCCCAGTCGGTTCACCAGCTCGGCGGCTACAGGGTCCAGGGAAAAAGCGATGAAAAAGCCCGGGAGCTGATGGAGGAGGCTTCAGCCCTTGAAGAAGCGGGCTGTTTCGCCGTTGTTCTCGAATGCGTTCCCGCTCCCATCGGGCAGGCCATTTCCCGGAAGCTGACTATCCCGACCATTGGCATAGGCGCCGGAAAGGGCTGCGACGGACAGGTACTCGTCCTTCAGGACATGCTGGGTCTCAACAATAAATTTCAGCCGAAATTCGTCAGAACTTTTATGAAGGGCTTCGATACCATAAAAACGGCCCTCAACGAATACGACAGGACGGTCAAGGACCGCTCCTTCCCCGCAGAAGAGGAGAGTTACAGTTAATGAGAATCATCAGATCCATAGAAGAGTGGAGAGAGGAATTCAGGTATTATAAAAGAGAGCGGCGGTCCGTCGGACTTGTTCCCACCATGGGAGCGCTTCACGACGCCCATATAAGCCTGGTCAGGACATCGAAGGAGGAAAACGACCTGACGGCTGTTTCCATTTTCGTCAATCCGACCCAGTTCAACAATCCCGACGATCTGGCCAACTATCCCCTCACCTGGAACGAAGATGTGGCCAGGCTGGAGGAAGCGGGCGTCGATTATCTTCTCTTTCCCTCCTATGAGGATATGTACCGCGACGGATATAAATACAAATTGATCGAAACCGATTATTCGCAGGATCTCTGCGGGACCGCCCGGCCGGGACATTTCGACGGGGTACTCACCGTTGTCATGAAGCTGATCAACATAACCAAGGCGACACGGGCCTATTTCGGAGAGAAAGACTGGCAGCAGTACCGGCTGATCGCCGGGATGGCCGAAGCTTTCTTCCTCGATACGGAAATCATCCCCTGCCCCATCGTCCGGGAGGAGAGCGGGCTGGCCATGAGTTCCCGGAACAAAATGCTCACTCCCGAAGAGCTGGAGATCGCCCCGAACTTCAACAGGATCATCACTTCGGGCAGGAGCCTCGGAGAGATGAGAGAGGAGCTGGAATCCCTGGGGATGAAAGTGGATTACCTGAAAGAAAAGGAAGGACGGATCTTCGGAGCCGTCTTTCTGGGAAAAGCGAGGTTGATAGACAATGTCCCCCTCTAAAAAAATACTTCTGTGCATCAGCGGATCCATTTCCGCCTACAAAGCGGCGTCTCTCGCTTCGGCTTTGAAGAAAAAAGGCCATGAAGTCAAAACCGTTGCTACGGAAAGCGCCCTGAAATTCATCGGACCCGCCGCCCTGGAAGGCATAACAGGGCAGCCGGTTCTCACCGATATGTTTCATCCCGGATACGAGATTCCCCATATCAATCTTCCGGAATGGGCCGATATGATCGTCCTCTACCCCGCTTCGGCGACGACTCTGGCGAGGCTGAGGACGGGACTGGCGGAGGACCTGCTCTCGGCGGTATTCCTCTCCAACAATTTCCGGAAGCCCTACTGGATCTGCCCGGCCATGAACATCAATATGCTCGAGCATCCGGCGGTTCAGGAAAACCTGAAGGTTCTGGAGACATGGGGCGCCCGGATCATCGATCCCGATGAAGGCGTTCTGGCCTGCGGAACCGTCGGAAAGGGAAGAGCTCCCGATCCGGTCAGGCTGGCCGGACTGATAGAGGAATCCCTATGAAAGTACTGATTACTTCGGGCGGAACCGAGGAGCCGATCGACGGCGTCCGTTACATAACCAATTTCTCCACGGGGAAAACCGGCGCCGCAATAGCCGACAGGCTGACCGAACTGGGAGCGGAAGTGACCCTCCTGCACGGGAAAAGAGCCTTTCTGCCGGAGAACCCCCTGAAGAAACACAGTTTCACTGACTTCAGAAGCCTCGATGAAAGACTTCAGGCGCTGCTGTCGGCGGAAGACTTCGACGCGGTAATCCATCTGGCGGCGGTCAGCGATTTTTCCGTCGATTTCATAGAGACTGAAGAGGGGAAAAGAATCGTTCCCGATGCCCGGGGAAAAATAAGCTCCGACGGCAAAAGTCTGAACCTGCATCTGAAACGGAACTATAAAATCCTGCAGAAGCTGAAGGATTACAATGGCGCAAAAAAGGATTTGCTTGTAGTCGGTTTTAAACTGACCGATACGGACTCGGTCGAGGAAATGGAAAGCGCCGTAAAAAAACAGCTCGAAGAGGGGCATGTGGATCTGGTGGTGCACAATAATCTGAGAGATATCACCGCGGCAAAACACCCGGCGAGGATATACGTTTCCAACGGCAGCCTGCTTTACAGGACCGAAACGAAAGAGGAGCTTGCCGAGAAGCTCTTCCAGCTGATGAAAGAAAAAGGATACTGAAATGATACTATGTCTCGATGTGGGTAACACCCAGTTATACGGCGGTCTGTTCAAGGAGGATAAAGTCATCTTCCGCTTCAGAAAGGTCATGAACAAGGGGATCTCTTCCGATGAGATCGGCATTTTTCTCCGTTCCGTCATCAGGGAGAACGGTCTGGACCCTTCCGAAGTCAGCCGCATAGCCTACTGCAGCGTCGTCCCCGACCTGAACCACTCCCTGGAGAACAGCTGCCGCCACTACTTCAGCCTGGAGCCCTTTTCGCTGAAACCGGGCGTGAAGACAGGCCTGAAGATTAAATACACCAATCCCGGGGAAGTGGGAGCCGACAGAATCGCCGACGCCATCGGCGCCTACACGCTCTTCCCCGGAAAAGATATCATCATAGTCGACTTCGGTACGGCGACGACCATCGAAGTTCTGACAAAAGACAGAGAGTACCTGGGAGGGGCTATCGTCCCGGGGATGAAAATAGCCATGCAGGCCCTGGAGGAGAGAACGGCCAAGCTGCCGAAAGTGGAAATCGTCAAACCGACGAAAGCCTGCGGGCGCTCTACCATCGAAAGCATCCAGTCTGGTCTCTATTTCGGAAATCTCGGTATCATAAAGGAGATAACCAGTATGATTACCAGAGAGAGTTTCAACGGGGAAAAGCCGATGATTATCGGCACCGGGGGATTCTCGGGGCTCTTCCGCGATTCGGGAGTCTTTGACGAAATCATTCCCGACCTGGTCCTCGACGGCATCTACAAAGCACAGGAGTTGAACAAATGACAATAGAAATGCTCAAAGCAAAATTACATAGAGCTACGGTAACCGATGCGGACCTGAACTACGAAGGTTCCGTATCGATCGATCCCGCCCTTTACAAGGCGGTCGGAATGATGGAATTCGAAAAAGTCGATATCCTGAACATCAACAACGGCGCCCGCCTGACCACCTATATCATCAATGGCAAAGAGGGAGAGGTCTGCCTCAACGGAGCCGCCGCCAGACTGGTCCAGAGAGGAGATAAAGTGATTATCTGTTCCTACTGCGCCCTGGACTCGGAGGAAGCGAAAGATCACAAGCCGATGGTGGCTCTGCTGGACGAAAAGAACCGTATCATCAAAGAGGGGATCAAGTGATCAGCTCAGATTAAGAACTATCAAATTTCTTGACGGCTTTAAGGTTTTGGCTACAATTGAAAGCATGATAAACATATTACACGTGGAACGTGGATCCTTCTTCAGGAAGGTCATTAAAGACATAGCCGCCCAGTCGGGGCTCATACATTTTGAAGCGGAAAGCGCCGAAGCGGCTCTGGACGTTCTCAAAGAGGAATCTGTCGACCTTATAATTACCGGTCTGGAACTGGCCGATGTTTCGGGCGAGGAATTCGTCGAGAAACTAAGGCGCACCCAGTTCAATGAGATTCCCGTCATGGTCATCTCTTCAAGCGACTCCCTGGAAGACTACGAGAAAATGTTCAAGCTGGGCGTGGTGGACTTTATCCATAAAAAGGACATCTCCTACGACCGTTTCAACCGTTACGTGCAATCGATCGTCAAAGAGGACAGACTCATAACCAAACTGAGGGAAATTGAGATCGCCGTTCTGGACGACAGCCAGGTCAGCCTGAATGTCATACGCAATATCTTCACACTCAACAGGATTCAGAATGTCGACTATTTCAAAGACCCGAAAGAACTTCTGGCCTCGAACAAAAACTACGCGATTTACATCCTCGATCTGATTCTGCCCGAGGTTTCCGGCGATGAGGTCATCATGAAAGTCCGGGAGAGATCGAACGATAATGTCATCATCTCCATTTCAAGTGTGAAGAACTACAAAACCATATCCAACATTCTGCTGATCGGAGCCGATGATTACATCATCAAGCCCTTCGACTCCAATGTGTTTATGGCCAGACTGAAAGCCACAGTCCGGACTCTTCTGCTCCTGGAGGAAATAAAAGACCTGAAAAGCCGCCTTTGACAGCGGCTTCAGTAAGAGGGTTCGAGATACTTCTCCCCGATTGTGAACCGGTCCATCAGCGATTCGAGCTGAAGGGCCTGTCCCGCCAGTTCCTCCGAGGCGGAAGCGCTTTCCTCGGCGCTGGCGGAATTGCTCTGGGTGACCCGGCTCACCTGTTCCAGACCGGCTGTCATCCCGTCGAGAGCCCGGGTTTGCCTGTCCGTCGCATCCGCTATGTTATGGAGGAGATCGGCAACTCTGGAGCTGGCGTTGACTATGGCTTCCAGCTGCTGGAGGGTTCTGATGACAGCCTTGTTCCCATCTTCGATTCTGAGAACTGATATGTCCACCTTATCTGTCGTTTCCTTCACGGCTTCGGCGCTTTTTACCGCGAGGTTCCGAACTTCATCAGCCACAACGGCAAATCCCTTTCCGTATTTTCCCGCCCGAGCCGCTTCCACATTGGCGTTAAGGGCCAGAAGATTGATCTGAAAGGCGATATCGTCGATCACTTTTACGATATTCCGTATTTCATCGGAACTGCTGTTGATTCCCTCCATGGCCTCTTTCATTCTGATCATTTCGTCGGAACCGTTCTCCGCTTCCCTGCGGGCTTCACCGGCAAGACGGCTCGCCTCTTTGACAAGCGATGAGTTCTCGTGGGACTGATTGTTCATCTGCTCCACCGAAGAGGTAATCTCTTCCAGAGTGCCGGCCTGCTCCGATGCCCCTTCGGAGAGGTTCTGACTGCCGATGGCGATCTGATCGGCCCCGGACCGGACCTGATAGATGGCATCGGTAATCTGCTGAACCATCCCCCCCAGAGATTCAGTCATTTCGCTGATGGACTGACCCAGGGCATCGCTGTCCGACAGAAGCGTGACGTCCACGGAAAAATCCCCTTCGGCGACCTGCTGGAGGATACGGGATTTCTCACGCAGAGCGGCAGTCATTCTGGCAAAAGAACGGGATAGGTCTCCGATCTCGTCTCTCTGTTTTATGGAAAGGTCTTCGAGATCGACGATTCCTCTGGCGATCTGTTCGGCATGGGCGGTCAGTTTGCCCAGAGGTTTGATAATAAAGGTCGCCAATCCCACAACGGCGACAATCGTTGCGGAAGAACCGGGAAGGACGATCACCAGAAATGTCTGGAGGCTCAATCCCTTCATCCCCATATAAAAGGCCATGATGGCGATCAGGCCGACGGTCAGCCCGAAAGTCAGGGATATTTTAAAAATGATAGTAAAGCGGTATTTGAGAAAGAACGTGATATTCGTCAACATGACGATTCCACAGATGATCAGAACGACTTTGAGAAACTCGGACATATATCCCCCTCTTCACGATTCTTATAAAAGACTAGTAGAGCGTCATGTTAATTTCAATCAAAATACGGGTCGCCTCCGATGCGGATGACATCGGACAGATCGCTCCAGACCCAGTTCCCCTCCTGAAGGGTGGCCATATGCCTGTCCGTCCCCTTCATGGGTAGCGCTATAACATGTTCCTGCCGGGCATGTTCCAGATAGAGATATTCGTAATCGTACTTCATCTGTTTGTATTCTATCGTTTCCGAACCGGTTTTCAGATACCATGTCCCGTCGTTTCTGTTGATGTATTCCCCGCCGCCGTCCGCAGAGAATGTATATTTCTCAGGAAGCTTAAGATCCTTGAGAAGGGGTTTGAACACCCCCTGGGAACTTTTATAGCGCCGCATACTGTTAACCATGGCAACAGGATCCTGAGTGTAGATATTTTCGATGAACTGTCCCTTTTTATCATAGAGGAAGACCGAGGGATAGCCGGAAAAATCGAAACCGGCCAGTTCGGGATTTCGGACTCCGTCGACTTTATCGAGCAGTTTCAGGGGAATGTAGTTTTCAGTCAGGTAGGATTGGAACTCCGGCTTGGAGAGAACATTCTCTTCCAGCCGCTGGCACCAGACGCACCAGCTCGGCGCGGTGATGAGAACGAAGATGTTTTTATCCTCCTCCTGTGCAGCGGCCAGAGCCTTATCGTATTCGCTGAGCCAGTTGACTGTGTCGGCGAAGAGGCCGGACAACGCAAACGTAAATATCAACAGAACAAATTTATATTTCATGGATCCCTCCCAAACAATCAGACTTATTACTAAATCTTATGGATTGAGCGGGAAATGTCCAGTTTATACCCGTTACCATGGTTTTGCTTTTATGAAGTTAATGCGGGGATCGTCCGATTCAGTACCGGGAAAAATGGACAGGATTTCCAAAAAGACTTCGTACTCACCTTCTGCTCCCATATCGACAATCTGAGGATGAGCCGTGTCGAGAAGTTCCTTTTCAACGACTTCCGAAGTCGTATGATTGGTGATTCTGATTTTTCGGGGACGGGCATACCTGTAATAATCTCCGGGGTTCTCAATGGAGATACCCCCCGATGAAATGATCAGTTCTTTCATATTGGCTTTTGCTGAACCGGTCAGGATTTCTCTTACGGTGAAAACATTAAGACCTACAGGATCGTGGAGATAATTCTGCTTAGAAAAAGCCTGATATTTGAATGATCCGATGTCGGGAAAGAGGAACTCTTCGTTGAGGAGCAGAATTCCTGTCTTATCTTTACTATGAAAAACGTAGAAAGGTTCTATACAGGTTAATTGCATAGGTAAAATTTCTGGAACAATCTTCCCGGCCCGGTATCGGAAGAAAACTCCTCCAAATAGAGAATACTAGAGAATGCTCAGTATCAAAAGGGATTTCATCTCAGCCTCACAGGGAATTAATTTGAATATTTAAGATAATATCACTTCAAAGAAATAAGTCTGCACTGACTTTGTATTTCCGGCAGAGTTTTCTGACATGATTGATATTCAATTCTCTTTTTCCGTGAAGAATATTACTGATGACAGAACCGGGAGCAATATCAGCAAGATCCGATTGGTTGTGATTGTGTTGTACCATTAAAAATTTCAGCATTTCCACCGGTGCAGGCTTTTCGATAGAATATTTTCTTTCGAATTTCTCAATGGAATCACCAAGGATTTCCAATACAGAAATGAGATGGTCTTCTCCCGCGTTTTTCCGATCCAGAAGAGATTCGTATAATTCAAGAGCGATATTCAGTTCCTCTTCAGACCGGATATGGAGAAAATCAGACCACATCTCGATTATCGATTCATTATCTGAAAAAATATCAGCAGCAGAACTCATCTTTTTCTCCTTTTGAATTTGTATTTCCTCTCATATTCCGAATGTTTATCAAAATCTTTAACAAGAGTGGAAACTGGATAATTCATCTTTGCAACAAGGCGATAATGATTGCCTTTGATGTCAAAACAGACGAGAACTTCATTCTCACCCACAAGATCAACTGCAGGAAATACCTGCTTCAGCTCAAAAAAGCTGACAGGCTGAATCGTTTCCATCAGAAAAACCCAGCAATCAATGGCTTTTCTTGCATCAGAGTATTTTCGTTTAGCCTGATCAAGAAGTCTCTTATTAAGCACTTGCATATACTATTTTAGCATATTGATATCATTTATTCAATATTTATTATCAATATGCTAAATCTCCTTGTTTTTATCTTCATTGAAATTACATGAAGGATTGCGATTTAGCTTCAAATCAACCACTAATTATTCCCTTAAAGACTTATGAATAACGCACCGATCAACAGCGACAACCCATTCGACCTCTTGGGCCTTCACAACATCCGGCAAACGGCCTGGAGAAATCTCCGCCCCGGCATGGTGGTCCTACAGGGATTCACCCTCAACGGCAGCCTCCTCCCGGAACTTATGGGCTACCCTGTCCCTACGATATTTCCGACGGGATCAGAGAAAAGCAGGAACGCCTGGTTTCCTTCAATACTCTCAGAAATGAGTTCGCCGAAGAAAAGAAAAAAATTCTGGAAGTGCTTAAACTTCCGCCGATCCTGGATATTTCCCTGTTAGGAACTGATTACGTGGAACAGGATGTTCTGATCAAGGACACCTACAACTCTTTCTCTTATCTCTACGGATTGGGTAATGACGAGACTACTGTACCGACTCTCTTCGATCACCTGGATCTCATTCTCTCCATCGGAGACCTCCTGACCAACAGACTGACAGGAAAATTTTCCATCCCCGACGACAGGGAGGTGATGCTCCATCTGGTTGTGGATTACACCCAGCTTATTTTCGATATCCGCGAGGAACAGCGGCAGGAAATCATAATTGAAGGCGATTTCGATCATTCCCTGGCTGTTGACTCTGTCATCAGGGAAGAGGAAATGTCGGGCAATATGACCAGAAAAACGCTCACGGATAATGAGCTGGATAGAAAGATGACCGGACTTTTCAAAGATTTCACCGACATTGCCGAAGCCGCGGGGGGCAATCAGATTATAGTAAAGATTAACAGCCTGGTAAAAATGGTTTCCGTCGAGTGCTACGACAGGTATATGGGACTGCTGTCACTGGCAGAGAAAAAACCCGTTCAGTCATCGTAAAACAATTCGTTCATCTCATCCCAGGCCAGAGGATCATCGCTCCGGAGCCGGCTGAGCAGCGTAAACTGCTTTAAAAGCAGTTCCGCTCTGTTTGCTATGGCGTAACGGCTCCAGGCATCCTGTTTCATCGATCCGTCAAAGGGCTTCTCGATATTGACTGTTTTTTCCAGATCTTCGAAATCCAGGGTCTCCATTTCCCGGAGCATTTTCTTCACTTCGCTTTTGGTAAGGGAGGAAGCATCGATTTCCAGGCGGCCGAGACCGAGATCGGCGGTCATGCCCGAGAGCTGTTCGGCGGCTATTCTGATGGCCTGATGACTGTGTTCGGGCAGGGTATCCAGATCCCGGTAAACTTTCGCCATTGTAACGCTGTATTCTTCCTGAGTCATAAACACCTCGCTTATTCTTCAATATTAAAAGAGAAACCCAGCCGTAGCAAACAATTGTTCTCTCAAATGGACTTCTGGAAACTGAATATATGCTATACACTATGTTTCATGAAAAAAGATAATGGAAAATTCGATGCCAAAAACGTCATCATAATATCGCTGGCCCATTTGACCCATGACACCTATTCGGCTTTTCTGGCCCCCATCCTTCCCATTCTGATCGATCAGCTGGGCATAACCCTGTTTATGGCGGGAATGCTCGATGTGGTCCGCCGCGTCCCCCAGCTTCTCAATCCTCTGCTGGGCATGATCGCCGACAGAATCAGGATCAGCGTATTTCTCATAGCCGCGCCGCTGGTCACCACGCTCTCCATGAGCTTCCTGGGGCTTTCCCCCAACGTCATTGTGCTGACAACTCTCGTTTTCGTTTCGGGCATCAGCGCGGCGTTCTTCCACGTTCCCACTCCGGTCCTGATCAAGCACTTCTCGGGAGATAAAATCGGTCAGGGGATGAGTTTCTACATGCTCGGCGGAGAGCTGGCCCGAACGGTGGGACCTCTTCTCATTCTTTCGGGAGTGAGCCTCTGGGGACTCCAGGGCACCTGGCGCCTCGCTCCGCTGGGGATTGCAGCATCTCTGGTTCTCTTTTTCCAGTTCCGTAAAGTCCGGGTTCATAAGCCTCAGAGACGGGAGGAAGCCAAAGGTTACGGCAAGACATTTATCAACCTGCTGCCACTTTTCCTTACTATAGGCGCAATCATCTTCTTCCGGGGAGCCATGAAAGCAGCTCTGACCATCTATCTCCCTACCTATCTTACAGGCAGGGACCAGTCGATCTGGATGGCGGGAATTTCGCTTTCGGTCTTACAGTTTTCCGGCGCGGCAGGAACTTTTGCCGCCGGCCCTCTTTCCGACCGGATCGGAAGGAAAAAGGTTCTGCTGATCGCCGCGGTTATCAATCCCCTTCTGATGCTTCTCTTTGTGAATATATCGGGAGTTCTGGTTATCCCGGTGCTGATCCTTTCGGGCTTTTTTCTCTTTATGACAGGGCCGGTCATTCTGGCAACGGTTCACGATGTCAAATCGGAACAGGGCGCCTTTATCAACGGCGTGTATATGACGGTGAACTTCTTATGCGCTTCGGTCATGACTGTATTGGTGGGATTTCTGGCAGACCGCTACGGCATGGACAGAACCTACGGAGCGACTGTGCTCCTCTCGGCTCTGGCCATTCCCGTTGTATTGTTTATGAAGAAAGAATACCATATTCATGATTAAAATTTGGTTTTTTGCATATTGGAAGTTATACTTCCAATATGCAAAACGAAATCATTAGTAGACATATTACCGATGAAATTAAAAGACGTCTCGGGAATAACCCGGCCGTTGCACTACTTGGGGCAAGGCAGGTAGGAAAATCGACTCTCGCCAGGGAAATTCTCAAAGAAAGATCAGATGCTCTTTTTCTCGATCTGGAGAAATCTTCTGATCGAATGAAAATAGAATCGGACCCTGAGATCTTTCTTAAAATGAATAGAGATAAACTGATTTGTCTCGACGAAGTTCAGCGTTTACCGGAGATATTCTCAACCTTGAGAAGTTTTATCGATGAAAACGACCGGAGTGGCCAACTATTGATTCTGGGGTCTGCATCGAGAGATCTGATCAGACAGAGCAGTGAAAGTCTGGCGGGGCGTATCGCCTATATGGAAATATCTCCTTTCCTCATCCCGGAAATCAACGGTAGATTTTCCGAATATGATTTATGGCTGAAAGGAGGCTATCCCAGATCTATTTTACAAAAGGATCCGGAAGAATCCATGGACTGGCGACGGGATTACATCAGGACTTTTCTGGAACGGGATATTCCTCAATTAGGCTTCTCCATTCCTTCAAAAAATATGGAACGATTATGGACGATGCTGGCTCATAATCATGGTCAACTGATAAACTTCAGCAATCTGGGCAAATCCCTCGGAGTTTCTCACCACACGGTCAAATCCTATATTGATATACTAGAGCAGACATTTGTAGTCAGATCACTATCCCCATTTTATTCGAATCTGGGAAAAAGGTTGATAAAAACCCCCAAACTGTATATTAGAGATACAGGCATACTGCACACATTATTAGGTATTGAAGAAATGAATGATCTACTGGGACACCCTGTATGCGGCAACTCCTATGAATCTTATGTTATTGAAAACATTCGATCACTATATCCGCACTGGCAATACTCCTTTTACAGAGATTCAACCGGGAATGAGATTGATCTTATTATGGAAAAGGGTAACAGGAGAATCGCAATTGAGATAAAGTCATCGGGAACGCCCAAACCGGAGAAAGGATTCTGGAATTCACTGGATTTTGTAAAACCGACAGAAACATGGATTCTTGCCCCTGTTGATGAAACATACCCGGGTCCGAAGGGTGTAAAAATATCAAATCCGCTTTCTTTTATTCAATCTCTGTAACCCGGTAGGTCTTCATCTCCTCTCTGAGGCTGTTGACTGTCTCGACGTTTTCCTCATTGGACTTGCGGATGAGATCGAAGGAACTGAGAATCTCTTTCGTCCCCAGGGTGATTTCCCGTATGCCGTTGAAGGTCGATGTGGAATGCTCACCGATAATTTCCATGGAGCGGTCGAGCGCTTTGGAACGATCGGTGATGGTGCCGATTCCCTGGCTCAGATCATGGCTCACCTCCCCGGACTCGCGGGAAGTTTTCTGAACTTCATTCCCCCGGGAGACCAGTGTGTCCAGATACCTGTGGACTTCATCCATAACCTGGGAATAGCGGAGCACTTCCTCTCCGATTTTTTCGAAAGTCTCATTGTTTTCCCGGCTTCTCTCGAGAGTGATATCCGCATCCTTCGAAATGGAAGAGAGGAATTTATCGATGCGCGAGACATTTTCAGCCGAGGACTCGGCCAGCTTTCTGATCTCTTCAGCCACGACGGAGAACCCTTTCCCCGCATCGCCGGCATGCGCCGCTTCAATGGCGGCGTTCATGGCGAGAATATTGGTCTGATCGGCAATGCTTTTGATAATGGCCACGATATCGTGAATTCCCTGCATTCCCTCAGCAACAGACTCCACCGCTTCTATGGATTTCTCAAGGGAATCCCTGTTTTCCTCGACGAGTAGGAGAAGATCTCTGGCACGGGCGTTCTGTTCCGAGGAAATGCTGCCCACTTTCCCGATTTCATCGACGATGGTTTTCATCATATCTCCGGAGTCCCGGGCTTTTTCCGCCTGATTGGCGACCTTGGCGGAGTAGAGCTGCACATCCCCGTCGAGCTGGGCTATTTCCTTCCGGGACTGAATGAGTTCCGCATCGAGCTTTTCGAACTGCCCTTCAAAAGATTCGATATTTCTGAATATCTCTTCCATGGCCGATGCCGATTCGGTCATACCCGATGAGAGGATCTCCTTTAATTCGTCGGCGCGGTGAATGGTCCCGTTGACACTGTTAAAAAAATCTCTCAGAGAATCGAGAACGGAGTTTAAATGCCCGCCCAGATGACCTATTTCATCAGTCGACTTAATTGCGTATCTGACTGTCAGATCCCGTTCCGCCACTCGGTTCATCAACCCTTCGATAACCACAATTCTTCCCGCCAGGTTTCGGCTGAACAGTATGACGAAAACCGATGAGAGAAGAAGGATCAGGACAAAAACGGCCGAGGAAATCAGCATCCATCGCGCATTTCGCTCATCGATCATGCGGATAAGGCTGTCGACGGTGTCATCGATGCCGAAAGCGACGAACTCCGAAGAGCGGTCCAGTTTGTTCATCCGGTCTTCCAGAAGCATGACATCCTTATAGAGATCGCTTTCCTCCCGGGACCAGTCCGTGCTGTACCTGACCCGGATAAAACTGTTATTGGACAGTTTTTTTATCAGTTCCGACGTTCTGATGGCAACGATGGCATCGTTAGCCTGGCCGATATCTTTCTGGAGATGGGTCCAGAGACCGCTTACCTTCGCAGATTTTTCCCTGATTTCCTCCGGGACAAAAGAGCTGCCCGATACTTCCTCATATTCCGCCATCTGATATTCGAAATCGCGGACCGCCTGCAGCCAGTTTTCCGCGACCTTGTTGAATCCCGTTTCATTAATGAGTATGGCATTGGATTGATTCTGTATACTCTGAAACTGATTGAGGAGCCTGTAGGACCGGCTCATATAGTGATCGAGTTTAACCGTCGTGTAGTTATTGTAAAAAAGAATAAAAGAGTTAACCGATAACATGAGAATCACTGCAAAGACAAACAGTGACAGTTTACTCTGTATTTTCATTTATTTTCCTGTTTATAGTTTTTCATTTGTGAAGACTGATAACAATGCAAACGCTTGCACTAGGATAACGCCCTATTGGTGATCTGTCAAGTTTTCGTTTTCGGTTAAAAAGAGATGCAATAATTACGGATTTTAGCAGTTGACAAGTCCCTATAACAGGTTTACATTATCGGAACAATTGGTATATACCAATTTCAGGAGTGGTACAGTTGGTGGATATGGTTATAGACAGAGAATCTACAGTTCCTGTCTACAGGCAGATAACCCAGAACATAACCCTTATGGTGAAACAGGGGAAGCTGAAGCCCGGCGATAAAGTGGTTCCCGAACGGGAACTGGCCGCCGCGCTGGACCTCTCCAGAGGAACGGTAAAGAAAGCCTACGGAGAGCTGGAGACCAACAATGTCCTGGAAGTTATCCAGGGCCGGGGGTCCTTTATCTCCCGGAATCAGGATATTCTGATTCAAAGCCGGAAAGACCGCGCCGTCCGCCTGATCGACAATACGATTACCGAACTCGAAGCCCTCAATTTCTCCCACAGGGAAATCACGACTTTTTTCCAGCTGATGCTTATGAACCGGGAAGAAAAAATCAACAGCTTCCACATAGCCGCAGTCGACTGCAACAGCGAAGCTCTGACGGTTTTCGAAAAACAGCTTCAATACATCTCCGGGACGAGAATCAGCAAATACCTCCTGGACGATGTCGTGGCGAACAGCGATCCCGAAAGACTCCTGTCCGGCTTTGATGTCATTCTGACGACATCGACTCACTACGGCGAACTATCTGCACTCTGCCCCTCTTTGAAGGAGAGGATTCTCCAGGCCGCCCTGACACTGGGACAGGAAACCATAATCGAACTGGCTTCAATCAAACCGGAAAGCCGGATCGGCATAATCTGCATCACCGAGCGTTTTCACAATATCGTCAAAGAGAGAATGACCCTTTTCGGCCTGGCGACCGGCGATGTCTCCTATCTCTGCAACTGCCGGGGAAGCGATTTTCACAACTATCTGGAGAACAAGGATGTTGTCATCCTTCCTTCCCAAATGTCGATCAGCGATAACTGGGATCTGACCGACGCGTTGGATAAATTCACAGCCCGCGGCGGCAGAGTTATTATTTTTGATTATCAGATAGACCGGGGGTCTCTCATTTATATTGAGGAACAGATATCCCGTCGCATGGAGAACCTGTGATCTTTGCTCCGGCTTGCGACCTGAATCCGGACCGAATCTTCACAAACCCGGTTTTTATTAAGGAGTATGTAAAAAGGAATGTGTAAAAAAACAATTGTTCTGGGCGTTATCGGCTCGGACTGTCACGCCGTAGGGAACAAGATTCTCGACAAGTTCTATTCCGATGCCGGTTTCAATGTCATCAATCTGGGCGTCATGGTATCCCAGGATGAGTTTATCGATTCGGCCATTGAGACCGGAGCCGAGGCGATTCTCGTATCCTCTCTTTACGGGCACGGAGAGATAGACTGTATGGGCTTCCGGGAGCGATGCACCGAAAGAGGCCTGGAGGATATTGTTCTCCATGTAGGCGGAAACCTTGTCGTGGGGAAAATGGACAAGGCCCGGATCGTCGAAAAATTCAAAGAGATGGGTTACGACAGAGTCTACACACCCGATGTGGATCTGCAGATCTGCCTGGAAGAATTGAGAGCCGATCTGAAATGCTGATTTCCATCGATATCGGTTCGACCTGGACGAAAGGGGCTCTTTTCACAGTCCGGGAAGGAAAACTTGTGGTGGAAAACAGAGAAACCACGGCAACGACCACCGATGACCTGTCTATCGGATTCAGGGAAATTCTAGGACGGCTCAGACTGACAGCCTACGGTGAGACTCCGGTCCTCTGTTCCTCTTCAGCCCACGGCGGGTTGAAGATAACCGCCATCGGAATCGTTCCCGACCTGACTCTGGAATCGGCACGGCTGGCGGCTCTATCGGCCGGCGGAAAACTGACCAAAGCCTATTCCTACCGGCTCAACAGTACCGACATCAGGGAGATCGAAGCCTCTCAGCCCGATATCGTTCTTCTCACGGGAGGAACGGACGGCGGCAACAGAAGCTATATACTCCACAATGCCGAACTGCTGTCGAAATCGAATCTGGACTGCACGATTCTCTATGGGGGAAACCGCGACCTTCAGGATGATGTCAGAAATATCCTCATCCGGAAAAAGCTGCTTATAGCTGCAAACGTATTGCCCGATCTGAACAATCCCTCACCACAAGAGGCCCGGGATGTCATCCGGGAAACGTTTATGTCCACCATCATCCAGGGAAAGGGGCTTCAGTCGATCGTCGAGCTGACCGGTTCGGCTCCCGTCCCCACACCGGCGGCGGTTTTCGACTATGTGACTCATCTCGACAGGGAAAAGACCTTCGAAGGAGATTTCTCTTTTATCGATATGGGCGGAGCCACAACCGATTACTACTCGGCCGTTTCACCTGTTTCGACCGATAAAGTTATCCGCAAGGGAATAAAGGAACCGAGGATCAAGCGCTCCGTCGAGGGTGACCTGGGAATGAGGGTCAGCGCCCTCTCCGCTATGGAATCGGACCGCATGACATTGGAAGCCGAAGCGGAATCCAGGGGACTCAATCTGGATGATTTCCTGGATTATCTGAAAAAAGTCAGCACTATGACAGAGTACATTCCCGTCGATGCGGAAGAGAAACGGTTTGACGCTCTGCTCGCCGGATTCTGCACAGCCAATGCGACGACACGTCACGGAGGAACGCGCAGGGAAATCTATACAACTTCCGGTTCGGCTTTTGTCGAAACGGGAAGAAACCTGAAAAATATCAAAACCATTATCGGTACGGGAGGGTATCTGGCGGCGCTCGATGACGACCCCTTCCGGCACTACCCCGTACCGGCTGTAACCATAGAGGGAGAGGAGATTCTCAGTCCGGCGGAATACCGTTATTTCCGGGACCACCGCTATCTGATTCCCCTCCTGGCCAATGCGGCCCGGCTCTACCCTAAAGAGGCGGCGGCTTCATTGAAACCGAATTTAACGGAAATAAAGGATTAAATGGTGGAAATTCAAAACAAGAAAATCGACAAACAGGATTACCTGAATGGGCGGGAAGAGATTCTCGCAGCCTGGCCGACCGGTCAGGGTGTCTCCATCGAAGAGGGGGTAAAATTTCAGGAAAGCCTCCCGGAGTCGAAGAGATTCGCTTCGGTTCTGAATCAGGCGGTCAAAGAAAAAAGAGTGCTGATCCAGCCCAGGGCCGGTGTCGCCCTGGTGGATGAACATATAGAGCTTCTGAAATTTCTGGAAGAGGAGTCGGACCTCCTTCCCACGACGATCGATGCCTACACCAGGCTGAACCGTTACGACGAGGCCCAGAAGGGTATCGACAAATCGCGGGCAGCCGGCCATTCCCTCCTGAACGGCTTTCCGGCGGTCAACCACGGTATCGAATCGTGCCGGAGAATCATTGAGTCCATCAGCAAACCGGTGGAAATCCGCCACGGGACTCCCGACGCCAGGCTTCTGGCGGAGATTTCCTACGCCGCGGGATTCAACTCCTTCGAAGGGGGCGGAATTTCCTACAACATCCCTTACGCCAAGAACGTTCCCCTGGAAAAATCGATCCGCGACTGGCAGTTTATCGACCGTCTGACCGGTATTTATCAGGAAGAGGGAATCACCATCAACAGAGAGCCTTTCGGCCCCCTGTCGGGAACTCTGGTTCCTCCTTTCGTTTCCCACTCCATCGCCATAATCGAAGGTCTTCTCGCTCTGGAGCAGGGCGTCAAATCGATCACCCTCGGTTACGGCCAGGCCGGTAACATGATCCAGGATATCGCGGCCATGCAGTCCCTGACAGAACTGGCCCATAAGTATTTCGGTGAGGCGGGATTCAAAGACTACGAGCTCTCCACGGTTCTCCACCAGTGGATGGGCGGTTTCCCCGAAGACGAAGCCAGGGCCTTCTCGGTTATCGCCTGGGGAAGCGTCGTGGCCAATTTTGCCGGAGCCACCAAAGTTATCGTGAAAACGCCTCATGAAGCGTCGGGCATCCCCACGAAGGAAGCCAACCTCCAGGGCCTGAAAGCGACGCGGCAGATGATCCAGATGACCCACGACCAGTGTTACTTCAACATCGCCGAACTGGCTTTGGAAAAAGAGATGATCCACCGGGAAGTGGACGCTATCATGGCTGCCGTTTTCGAAGCCGGAAAAGGTGATATCGCCGTGGGCGCCGTCAAGGCTTTCGAAGCGGGGATCATCGATGTCCCCTTCGCACCGGCCGCCTGCAACTACGGAAAGATGCTGCCTGTCAGAGACAATACGGGAGCGGTCCGCGTCTTCGAGACCGGCAATACGCCGCTGCCCTCCGATGTTCTGAATTATCACAAGGAAAAAATAAGAGAAAGAGCCGCCGTCGAGGAACGGGACCCCTGCTTCCAGATGGTTATAGACGACATTTACGCCATCAGCAAAGGGCGGCTTGTAGGGAGACCCAGATAATGAAAATTGTTAAAGCGATATTCTCGCCCGGTGTGACGGGCTTCTTTTTCGACGACCAGAAAGCCATCAAGGCGGGAGCGGAGCATGACGGTTTTATCTACCGCGGGGAACCGATGACAGAGGGATTCACGACGATCCGGATGACCGGGCAGTCCATTTCCGTTCAGCTGATCATGGAAAACGGTCAGATCGCCGTGGGCGACTGCGCCGCCGTCCAGTACTCCGGCGCCGGCGGCCGCGACCCGCTCTTCCTGGCGGAAACCTATATCCCCTTTATAGAAGAGCATATCCGCCCCTGGCTGGAGGGACGGGACATTCAGTCCTTTAAAGAGGCCGCCGAAGAGTTCGATGTTCTGAAGGTCGACGGGGAAAGGCTCCATACGGCTATCCGCTACGGCGTCTCCCAGGCGCTTCTCGATGCCGCGGCTATATCGGCGGGACTTTTGAAACAGGAAGTGGTCTGCCGCGATTACGATCTTCCGGTGGTGGCCGAGCCGGTGCCGCTCTTCGCCCAGTCGGGAGACGACCGGTACACCGCTGTCGACAAAATGATTATCAAGCAGGTCGATGTTCTGCCCCACGCCCTTATCAACAATATCGATACGAAACTGGGACGGAAGGGAGAGCTTCTCCTCGAATACGTCGGCTGGCTGAGAAACCGTGTGGAACAGCTCCGCGAAAACAGGGATTACAAACCGGATCTCCATATCGATGTCTACGGAACCATCGGCATCATCTTCGACTACGATGCGGAACGCATGGCCGACTACTTTCTGGAACTGGAAAAAGCCGCGGGAGACCTGCAGCTCTATATCGAAGGCCCTATGGATATGGGTGAAAAAGCAAAACAGATCGAAGCGATGAAAGAGCTTCAGGACAAGCTCCATGAAAAAGGGTGCAAAGTCAAAACCGTCGCCGACGAGTGGTGCAACACCTGGGAGGACATCAGAGACTTCACCGACGCGAAATGCTGCGATATGGTGCAGATCAAAACCCCCGACCTGGGAAGCATCCACAATATCGTGAAGAGCATCCTTTACTGCAAGGAGCACGGCATGGAAGCCTATCAGGGCGGGACCTGCAACGAAACCAATATCTCCGCCCGGACCTGCGTCCACGTCGGACTGGCGGCCCGCGCCGAGAGAATGCTGGTCAAACCGGGCATGGGATTTGACGAAGGGCTTACCATCGTGAAAAACGAAATGGAACGGACATTGGCCGTCCTGAAATACAAGGAGGCGAAATGATGAAAGAGTTTGTCGTACTCTCCCCCACGGCCATTCTGGGATACGGATTCCCCGAGGAATCCTTCTACAGAGGGCTGGAGAAAAACCCCGACTTGATCGCCGTTGACGGCGGTTCGACCGACCCCGGCCCCCATTACCTCGGTTCGGGCAAATCCTTCACCGACCGGATAGGGGTTAAAAGAGACCTCCGCTATATGATCACCGAAGGGGTGAAACGGGGCATTCCCGTTGTCGTGGGTACCTCCGGCGGCTCCGGCGCCCGCCCCCACCTGGAGTGGACAAAAGAGATTGTCGAAGAGATTGCGAGTGAGAACAATCTCCATTTCAAAATGGGACTGATCTACTCGGATATTGATAAAGCCGTTGTCAAAGAGGCATGGAAAGCGGGAAAGATCCAGGCCCTGGACTATGTCCCGGAACTGGATGAACAGACCATCGAGGAATCAGAGAACATCGTCGCCCAGATCGGCGTGGAGCCGATGATCGAGGCTCTGGAAAAAGGCTGTCAGGTCATACTGGCGGGAAGAGCCTACGACCCGGCCTGTTTCGCCGCCCTTCCCATCAAAGAGGGATACGATGAAGGCCTGGCCACCCATATGGGAAAAATCCTCGAATGCGCGGCCATCGCCTCGACGCCCGGTTCCGGATCGGACTGCGTTCTCGGTTTTCTCGGCGAAAACTACTTCCGCCTGGAAACGCTCAGCGACGAGAGAAGATTTACCAAGGAGTCGACGGCAGCCCATACGCTCTATGAAAAATCTGACCCCTATCACCTGGTCGGCCCCGGCGGATCTCTGAACCTGGAGAAATGCCAGTTTATCGAACACCCCGAAAAAGGCGTCACCGTTAAGGGAAGCGTTTTTGAAAAATCAGAAAAATATACAGTCAAACTGGAAGCGGCCCGGAGAATCGGCTACCGCACCATCAGCATCGCCGGCACCAGGGACTCCATCCTGATCGGTCAGATCGATTCGGTTCTGGATAAAGTCAAAGCCCGGGTCAGCGATCTTCTGAAAAAGGAGAGCATGGAAGGCAAGGTCCATTTCCACGTTTACGGAAAGAACGGCGTTATGGGATCGCTGGAGCCCGAAGAGAAGACCAGCCACGAAATCTGCATCGTCATCGACGTGGTGGCTCCGGTTCAGACCATGGCCGACACGATCTGCAGCATCACCCGGTCCACCCTGCTCCACTACGGTTACGACGGGAGAATTTCCACGGCGGGCAATCTGGCCTTCCCCTTCTCCCCTTCCGATATCAAGGCGGGCGAAGTGTACAACTTCAGCCTCTATCACATTATGGAAATAGACAATCAGGACCTTTTTAAAGTGGAGGTACGGGACATATGAAACAACCCATAACCGATCTGGCCCGGGTCATACGGTCGAAAAACGCCGGTCCCTACGAGCTGACCCTCGATATGATCTTTAAAACCAGTGAAATTTACGAAGCGATCAAGAAAAAACAGCTGATTAATGCTGAAAAGATCGCGGAAATCTATAAAATAGAGAAAGAGATGATTAAGGGAGTGATCTATTTCGACCCCTCCCATGCCGTCAAAGTAACCATGAAACGGGAAATTCCCTCGGGCGCTTTCGGCGACAGCGACATTTACGGGGCGCAGCAGCACGCGCCTCTGCTCAAACTGGAGTTCGATATCTAGTGGAAAACTATTCGACGCGGATGCTCAGGGAGAACCTCATTTTCTCCACCTATTACGCCCCCCGGGGACGCAACCGTCTCTACGCTCTGGGAAAGCTCCTTTCCCAGAGGTATATTTCCTCCCATGACCAGCTCATCGGCGTCATAGGCTCGGAGGGCGCGGGAAAATCCACGCTGATCAAAGCGCTTTTTCCCGGTCTGGAACTGACCAATGACGACGACGGGGTCAATGTCCGGCCGACACCTCTCTACGGATTCCGGGAGGACGACTTCTTCTCCGGCCATACGTTCCACATTGACTACCGCTACGAATCGGCTTTTCACCAGCAGTTCGAAATCGTCGAAGCTGTCAACAAAGCCATCAACAGCGGGCGCCGCGTCGTCATCGAGCATTTCGATCTCATCTATGAAGCCCTGGGCTACAACGCCCAGATCCTCTTCGGCATCGGCGAGGAAGTGATCGTCGCCCGTCCCAACGTTTTCGGCCCCTCGCCTCTGGCGATCAAAGAGGTCTCCCATAAAACCATCAAGTACAGACTGATGGCCCATTCAGCGGAAGATATTACCAGTATGGTTCTGGAACATGATTATAACTATAAAAATCCCATTCTCCATTCCGACGTGAAACACGGCTTTGTCATCAGTTTCGATGAGAAACCGGATATCGATATCCGGGAACTGGAAGCCAAGGTTCTGGATATCATCAGGAAGGATATCAAAATCAAAAACTCCCGGGAGCAGCATATCAAGATCGGCGATCACGAAATGTTCTGCACCGGCGTGCGGACCCATGTCAAATCATCCGGTCAGATACAGGATTTCAAATTGAGAAAAGAGTTCACCTATGATCCCTATACAAAGGAATACCTCCTGGTGGGAAGAGTGGGCTCGAAAGAGGAAGCGGCGGGATTCGAAAACATCCTGATGGAACCGGAGACGGAATTATGAAACATATCATCGAAAGAGCGCAAATCTACCATGCCCTGAAAGCGGGCATCAAAGAGACGGGCGTCGTCCTCCCCGGCGATGTCAAAAGGGCCCTGCATCAGGCCATTGAAAAAGAGACGGGACCGGCGGGAAAAGTTCTCCGCTTCATCGCGGAGAATCTCGAATCGGCTGAACGGGAAAATATGCCCATGTGCCAGGATACGGGAATGGTCGTCGCCTTCGTGGAGATGGGCGATAAGGTTGAGATCAAAGACGCTTTTATCGACGATATCATCCACGATGCCATAGCCGATGCCTATGAGGAGGGTTTTTTCCGCAAATCCGTAGTGGAAGACCCTCTCAACGGGCGGAAAAACACGGGAAACAATCTCCCGGCAGTCATACATCATGAACTGAAAAAAGGTTCCGATCTCAAAATCAGCCTTATGCTCAAAGGGTTCGGAAGCGAAAACTGCTCCCGACTGGCCATGCTGAAGCCTACGGCGGGCCGTGAAGAGGTTATCGAATCCATCGCCAAAATTGTCGTGGAAGCGGGGGGCTCCCCCTGCCCGCCCACCATACTGGGGATCGGTATCGGCGGAACCATGGACTACGCGGCGAAGCTCTCCAAAAAAGCATTGATCCGGGAACTGGACGACAGCCATCCCGATCCCTGGTATGCGCAGCTGGAAGATGATATTCTGAAAAGAGTCAACGAGCTGGGAATCGGCGGCGGCGGACTGGGCGGCGATATAACCACCCTGGCCGTAAAGGTTGAAAAATTCCCGACCCATATCGCCGGACTCCCCGTGGCGGTAACGGTGAACTGCTGGGCTGACAGGAAAACGATTGTGGAGTTAAAAGGAAAGTAAGATTAAAATCCTGTAAATCGAGAAGGAGAGGTGTTTCCCCTGATGATGTTCCTTTGTTTGTGTAGAGGTGAAACTGCATTAAAAAGTTCTCATATCTTCACTGAAGACACCTGTCTTATCAATTTGCTGATTGTATTTATCAATGGCCTCTTTATTCTCTTTTTCCCAGGCTTTTTCTTTTTCCTCAGCCAGTCTGACTCTCAAGGCTCCTTCAGCAACAGCAGAAATCGAAATATTCATATTTCTGGCTTCAGAGAGCAATTCGCTATCAATGCTCACATTTGTCCTCGTCTTCATATACATATATTATACACACGACCTGTGTGTAATAACAGAAGAAAATGGGATGATGCTTCAAAGAAGAAGATATAAGGATTGTAAAATGAAAGTAACACTGCCCCTAACAGATACTGATATCGCAAAGATGAAAGCGGGAGACGAAGTCTACCTGACAGGGACCATTTTCAGCGCCCGTGACCAGGCCCACAAAAGGCTCTTTGAACTGCTGAAAAAGGGGGAGGATTTTCCCGTGGACCTTAAAGGGCAGACCGTCTTTTATATGGGTCCCGCCCCCACTCCCGACGGAAAGATCATCGGTTCCTGCGGCCCCACTACAGCGTACCGCATGGATCCTTTCGCCCCGGCCCTGATGGATTACGGACTGAAAGGGATGATAGGGAAAGGCCCCCGGTCGAAGGAAGTGGCCGATTCGGTCGTCCGCAACAAAGGGGTGTATTTCTACGCCTACGGCGGATGCGGCGCTCTCTATGCCGAAAAAATCAAAGCCAATGAACTGGCGGCTTTCGGCGATCTGGGACCCGAAGCGATCTACAGGCTGGAAGTGGAAGACTTTCCCGTTGTCGTGGCCATAGATTCGGAAGGCGGCAATATCTACGGCTGATTATGTCGCGGTTATATCAGCCTTTAACCGGCTTGTGTAGGAATTGTCCTACAGATCTTTAAAAACCAGTCCTACTTACAACATCTTCAAGCGGGATCATACTGCTGAAAAATACAAATAAATAGAGTATTCAGCAGGAGAATTCAATGTTAAACCAGGGACTGACCCTGACCTTGGCCGGCATGGCCTTTGTCTTTAGCTTTCTGATCCTCTTAGTGGTCGTTATGACTCTGAGTTCCAGAATCATAATGCGCTTTTTTCCGGAAACAGCGCCTGTCCCCGTTCCGGAACGAAGAGCCAAACCGGACATTGCTCTAGCCGTGGCGATTGCGGCCGCCAGGGCTAAAAAGGACGGCAGAATCCGATGAGAGAAGATCTGATCCAATCCATAAAGGAACTCTGGTTCTCCACAGGCCTATACGGCTTTCTGCAGGAAGGCGGTTCGGGCAATCTCATTATGATCGCCGTGGGAATCCTCCTCCTCTACCTGGCCGTCAGGAAAGGTTTTGAACCGCTGCTTCTCATTCCCATCGGCTTCGGCGCCATCCTCTCCAACATCCCCTTCGCGGAAATCGCCGGTCAGGCGACCTATTTTCTCAGCGATGGCGGTGAAGTCATATACAACAAAGAAGCCCACAGCATTATCGAATCCTTCGGAGGCTTCATCGGGCAGTTTTACAACATAGGCGTGGCGAGCGGGCTTTTTCCCCTGTTGATCTTTATGGGAGTGGGAGCCATGACCGATTTCGGCCCCCTTCTGGCCAACCCGAGGACCCTTCTTCTCGGAGCGGCCGCCCAGTTCGGAATTTTCATAGCTCTACTGGGAACGGTTGCCCTGGAGCTGATTCCCGGTTTCAGTTTCGTCTCTTCCGCTGAAGGAGACACCCTGGCCCGGTCCATCCTCCATGTGGCCGGTTCGATCGGAATCATCGGAGGGGCCGACGGCCCTACAGCCATTTTCACAGCATCCAGGTTGGCGCCTGCTTATCTCGGCCCCATAGCGGTGGCCGCTTACAGCTATATGGCATTGGTGCCTATCATCCAGCCGCCCATCATGAAAGCGCTCACAACTCCTGAAGAACGACGGATAAAAATGGAACAGCTCAGAGATGTGAGCAAAAGGGAGAAAATCGTTTTTCCTCTGATCGTGTTATCGCTCTGCATCCTTCTACTGCCCAGCGCCACCCCGCTGGTCGGCATGCTTATGTTCGGCAATTTATTGAAAGAGAGCCTTGTGACCGACAGGCTGTCCGAAACGGCTCAGAACGCGCTTATGAATACCGTGACCATAATGCTCGGCCTTTCGGTCGGTTCCAAAATGCAGGCTGCGGTCTTTCTGAACGCCACCACTCTGGGAATCCTGCTTCTCGGCCTGACGGCTTTTGCCATCGGAACAGCTTCCGGCGTTCTTCTTGCGAAACTGATGAACAGATTCAGCAAAAGACCTATCAATCCCCTCATAGGAGCCGCGGGAGTGTCTGCCGTGCCCATGGCGGCCCGGGTGGTCAATAAAGTGGGGCTTGAAGAGAACCCGGGGAACTTTCTGCTCATGCATGCCATGGGTCCCAACGTGGCGGGCGTCGTGGGGTCCGCCGTAGCGGCGGGCGTGCTGCTGGCGCTGGTCCCCGTCCTGGGAGGCTGATTCTTGAAATTCGGTCAGGCTGCTGTATCTACGCCTGACCTGTAGTTAATCCCGTTCCCCCAACCGGTTCATTCAATTTTTCTGAATAAAACAGCAACAGAAACAACTTGTCAAAATTGTGAATCAAGTCTATTCTTGGAATTAAAAAACCAACAAAAAAAAGCAAATAAACCGTTGCCCTGCAACAATTTAAATGCTTATACATAAATAATAATGCAAGCCGGTTTATTTGTCAAGAGGAGATCTGATTGACCGAATTTCAAATTGATGCCGACAGGCTTATCGGGCTCTTTAATGAAGAAAAGCTGAAGAAAATATCGTCGGTGATAATCGAAGCCTACAGAAAAAGCGATTATTCTGTGCTCAAGCGGTACGCCTCAGCTCTGGATATCAAAGCGGGGGAATTTGAAGCGAAACCGGCCGGAACCTTCCGGAAGATGATGCTCTTCTATCATCCCGACAGACGGGCTGTCATCCATAGAAAAATAAGAGAGCTCTCTTCAGCGGGTCAAAGGGATCTGTTGAAAAAAATGGAAGAATCGGTCATAAAAGATTTCTCCCCGCATCCGGAATCAAAAAAGAAAAAAGCTTCAGGCTGGAAAGACTCCGGGGACGTCACTTTCCGGGAAGAGTACTGGACCAACCCCTTTAATGATGATTTCGAAAGCGATGATTTTCTCTATACTCGCGAAGACAGGACGCGAGTTGAAGAAGATAACTTCTTTGAGTTCATCGAAGCGGTCAGAGCCATGATGTACGGCAATCTTTCCGGTGGATTCCTTCCGAAGGACCTCTATCATCTGGACGGAGAACTGGATTTAAGCGAAGAGGGGATCAGAGATTTGTCGGGAATCGAATACTGCATCAATATAACGGAACTGATTCTCAGCCGGAACCGGGTCTCCCATCTCTCCGACCTTTCCGGGCTGTCCCAACTGCAGTCTCTCGATCTTTCATGGAACCAGATTTCCTATATCGATGAACTGGCGGCCCTCAGCTCTCTCCGGATTCTGGACCTCTCCTTCAACGAAATCGAAGACATTTCGCCATTATTCCGGCTCGAGGAACTGAAATATCTCAATATGATCGGCAATCCCCTGAATTCCCCCGAGCCGCTTGAAAAATTGAGGAGCAGAGGAATTCTGGTTCTGTCCGACCTATGAAAACAGGGCTCTGAAATCATGGGGGTCTCTCAGGCTACAGAGATGGGAGCCCTCTGATCGAATCGCCGTAGGTCAGGCCGGTCAACTCTTCACAAACCTTCTGCACCGCGCCGTCGGCCTTCGCCGGATCACCTCCTCCCTTCCGTCGGGCGATCTCCTCTTTCATGATTATGTACTTTTCTTCATCGACATTATAGCGAATGGAAAAAAACAGAGCGGCTAATATAAATATGGCCGGAATGACGGCGACCAGGATCCGCAGCCACAGAATCGTATCGGGGCGCTGCATTGTCAGTCCCGCCCGGGCCAACTGTTCTGCCGGTATATATCCGATCAGCGTCAGAAGAAAACCGAGAAGAGCAATGGCAATACCGCCGGACAGTTTACGGAGAAAAGTCGCCATGCCTCCGTATATCCCCTCTCTGCGGCGGCCGGAAATCAGCTCATCGACGTCGGTAACTTCGGGAAGAATGGTCCAGGGGACGAAGACAGACGAGGAGGTTCCCACTCCCGCCAGAGCAGCGATCGGAAAAATGAAAAACCAGTTCGCTTCGGTCAGAAAAACCGTACAGACCATCGCCAGAGCCCATATAACCAGACCGATATGCATAGGAGTTGTTTTTCTGAATCTCCTGGCGATCTTCACATAGAGAGGCATGGTTATAACCGGAACGATAAGCAGCGATGCCATAATTGCCGAATAGTACTCCTGTTTCCCCAGAACAGATGTGATGTAATAGAGCATTAAAGCGCTGAGCAGATCCACGGCTGTCTGGCTGAATATAAAAAGCCCGGCATGGTTTCTGAAAGCTCTGTTTTTGAAAATGGAGAGTAAATCACTGAAATGGTTTCCCTGTCTTATGTAAGAATCGTCACGGGGTCTCTCCTCGGTACCCAGAAATACAATAATCCAGGGAATAGCATAAAAAAGACCGAAAGCCCCCCCCATAAACATATACCCTGTTTTTACTGTGGAGAACATTTTAATAATGATCATGGGGACGACACCGGCAATAATCGCCGATACAGCAGAAAACATCAGCCTTATGCCGGCGACCGAAGCCCTCTCCGAATAGGAATCAGTCAACTCGGGCATCAGCGCCACATAGGGGACCTGCACCAGAGTAAAAACTGTGGAGAACAGAATATAGGCAAACAGATAATAAATAAAAAGAAAAGTCTGACTATCTACACGGGGAGAAAACCACAAAGCGGAAAAGCTGATGAATACCGGTATGATTCCCGTCAGGAAATAAATTCTCCTTCTGCCGAACCGGCTTCTTGTCCTGTCGCTGATTGTCCCCATGAGAGGATCGGTAATCCCGTCCCATATTTTTCCGGCCAGTACGATAAGGCCGGCCAGAGCCGGCTCGAGACCGACGACATCAGTCAGAAAATAGAGAAACATGAGAGCGATAAGTAAAAAAGATCCTCCGGCGAACAAATCGCCGCATCCGTAGCTGAGCTTCTTTTTCAGAGGGACTTTATCTTCTTTCATATCAAACCGTCCTTATAGGGGAAAGAGCTCTGTAATCACAGAATTCAATGCAATCCGAAAACGGCTTCAGGGTTTCTCCGAAACGGATCCAGGCTTCATGCTCTATCTGCCGCCATGGATCGTCCGCCAGGCTCGGATGAGTCAGCAATTCTGAAATACCCGGCTGGAGATTATCAAAAATCCTTTGAAGAAGAATCTCCTTGTCACTGACACGGGCCTGATTATCGCCGTTTGAAAACTCCGGAATAAAGTAATCAGGATGACTTATACCGAACCGGTCCGCCGTCTTCAGGAGTCTATGCCCCGCCAGTCGGATGATAAAAGGAGGCAATTTCTGCCGGGCCGCCAGTTCCCGGCTCCAGCCGTAATCATCGGCATTGATAATCAATTTTCTTTCCATTTTTCTCCCGCATTTACTTACACAATGTAACTAATTATTGTGGTGAAAATTTAAACTGTCAATCCAAAATTGACGATTCAAAGGGCTCCCCTTCTCATGATCCTTCATGTTTTATTTTGAACGTTTTTTTGACAAATACTTATTTACAGTAAAGAATGACCATATTCAGAGATTGGGATCGACGGTTCTCCTTTAAGGGAGAGGGCCCTCAACAATATTTTCCAAATGATGGGGGTCAGAAGAAAATAAAGCCATACCCTTAAATCATTCTCGGATACAGGATCTCCTGAACAATCGGGCTTAATTCATCTCCGGCCGGTCTTGATATTACCTGCATGGTATTACTTTAATGGATTTCAGCTATTAGGAAAACCTGATTATTTCTTGACGGTCCTATAATCCCTTCTTACTTTAGTAACATGAAAAACAAAGACGTAGTACTTATCACCGGCGCTTCCGCCGGATTCGGACATGATACAGCAAGAGAATTATTAAAAAAGGGTTATGATGTTTATGCAACAGCCCGACGATTGGAGCCTATGGCTGACCTGGAAAAGATGGGTGCCACGCTTATAAAAGTTGATGTCACCAGCGATGAAGATGTAAAGAACGCCGTCGACAGGATAATAAGCGAGAAAGGACAGATTGATATCGTCTACGGAAATGCCGGTTACGGTATATACGGCAATATAGAAAACATATCTCTCGATGACCTTAAATATCAATACGATGTCAATCTTTTCGGCCAGGCAAGACTGATACAAGCGGTGCTGCCCCATATGCGGGCCAGAAAATCGGGAAGAATTATCCTTACGGCATCGCTGATGAGCCATCTCTCCACTGCGGGACTGGGCTGGTGTTGACTAACACGCTATCCTGACCCTTTTTTCCAGATTATTCTAAATCACAAATTATTTTAAGACTGCCCCCAGAAGGGAGC
>JAFGXR010000097.1 GCA_016936555.1 Spirochaetales bacterium
AGACAGAATTCCAGAAGCTATTTTACCGATGTGGCGCAGGAATTGCCGGAGGATACGGTGATTCTGACGGCGGGATGTGCCAAATACAGGTATAACAAGCTGAATCTGGGTGATATCGGCGGAATTCCGAGGGTCCTCGATGCGGGTCAGTGCAACGATTCCTACTCTCTGGCCGTAATTGCCCTCAAGCTTAAGGAAGTTTTCGGGCTAGAGGATATCAACGAGCTCCCCATCGCCTTCGATATCGGCTGGTACGAACAGAAGGCGGTTACGGTTCTTCTGGCACTGCTTCACCTCGGTGTGAAGGGGATCAGACTCGGACCGACGCTCCCCGCCTTCCTTTCTCCTGCTGTGGCAAAAGTGCTGGTCGAGAATTTCGGTATCAAAGCCGTAGGCTCCGTGGCCGATGATATCGCTGATATGATGGCTGTTTAGATTCATTCAGATATATTGAAAGGGGCTGTTCCAAAAATCTTTAAGGAAACCCGTTTTTACAGGATCTCCCCTTCTCCTTCGGGAGAAGGGGTGTTTATATCTCTGATAACTGTGAGGCCGTCCCTGAGTTCTTGTTATAAACTCTGCAGATAGGCTGCCAGATTGATTTTTTCTCCGATCAAACCGAGCTTATACCGGATATGAAACCTGTGCTTTTTTACGGTTTTTTCCGAAATGGATAATATGTCGGCAATTTCATCTGTATTCAAGCCGTTTTTAATGTAATTGCAGATTTCAGTCTCTCTTGTTGAAAGAGTCTGACGGTTTTTTTTAAGGGATATGCCGAAAGAAGAGAAAATATCATCAATGGATTTTTTGATTAAGGGGATAAAGGGAATATCGGGGTGCAGGATATTCAGTTTTTCCAGAAGAGGCATAATAACCATATCCAGATTGCTTTTGATATTTTCATCTCTTTCCTGCCTTTTTTCATCTATGTTTTCCAGAACTTCGGAAAGGGTCTGATTTTTCTTCTCCAGTACTTCATTTTTGATTTCCAGCTCCTTTTTGACAGAAAGAAGTTCTTTGTAATTTTCCAGGCGCTGGATAACACGCCCCGTTCTCTCGGCCAGGTAATCAATAAGATAGTATTCTTCCTGTAGAAATACAGTCAGAGGTTTTCCGGAATCCATAAAAACAAGAATCGCCCCTATCTCGTTCTCGTCGATACATATTTTTTTTCTATAGAAATTTTCCGTCTTTTGAAAATTATCCGAATAGAATGATTTGTCATAAAAAGTGATTAATACAGATGAACGGGAAGGATAGTGAAGCGCACTTTTCAGTATTTCCGTCAAGCCCTGGAGAATTTTTTCAAGATCCGATCCGTTTTCTTCCACCAATACGGCAAATTGGTAAAGACAATTCAATTCTTTTTGTCGTTCCTGTAATTGCTCGCTGACTTTCATGTCTTTCTCCAGTATGTGTGTTTAATACATATAATATATACATATTAACCATATTATATATCATTGAACAGCTTTATGCCAAATCCCATAATTTAATTAAAAGCAATTGCAAGAGTGGTTTAAAAACGAGGAGTTAATAATGTTTAAAGATATGAAACTGGGACTCAAAATGGGGTTGGGATTCGGGATTATCATCCTGCTGGTCGGAGTCGTAGGGGGCCTCGCCATTTTCAATATGATTACTATCCAGGTAGAGTCAACCAGGTTGAAGGATGAGTATGTTCCGGAAGTCGGTATGGCCAATGATCTGGAAAGATCATCTCTTCTGACCATGTATGCCATGAGGGGGTATTCCCTTAATTTTGATGAGCAATACCTTGAGGATGCGCAACAGCAGCTTTCAGAAGTCAATGAAAATCTGCAAACAGCGAGGAACCATGGAGATACCTATCCCGGGCTTGTAAAATTGATATCCGGTGTCGATGAAGCCGCTGCAGCCGTTGAGAATTATAAAAATCTTTCCGTTGAGACAGAAAACGAAATAAATGACATAAGGAAATTCAGAGAGGCTTCCGATAGCGCCGCCGGAATATTTATGGAAAACTGCAATGCCTATCTCCTCAGCCAGAACAACAAAATTGAGAGTCAGATCCGGAGCGGCGACAGGGCGGAAGAACTTCTGGGCAGGCTGAATAAAATTACCCTGATCAACAACATCATAGATTTGGGGAATGCCCTCCGCATTGCCAATTTCCAGGGACAGCTGCTCAACAATTCCTCCATAATGGAAAAGGCCATGGAGAATTTTAACAGCGCCTATGGGTTTGTCGCCGAAATCCGGAAGGATACGATACAGGAAGCCAATATCCGGCAGCTCGATCAAATTGAAAAATCCGCCGGAAATTATGGAGAAGCCATGACATCGATTATACAGAGCTATAAGAATCTGTCTGATTTGTCCAGGGAAAGAGAATCCGCCGCGTCAGAAGTTCTGGCGGCTGCGCAGGAAACAGCCCGGACAGGAATAATGACTACCCAGGATATCGCCGATGAAGCCGTTCAGAAGATCCGGTCATCGGTCCTTGTTATAGTCAGCGGCCTGATCATCTCCCTGATAATCGCACTTCTTGTCGCCCTTTTCCTGACCAGGATGATTACTTCGGCCCTCCTGCTCGGCGTCAATTTCGCAAAAGAACTGTCCCGGGGAGACCTCACCTCGGACCTCGATGTCCATCAGAAAGATGAACTGGGCATCCTGGCGGAAGCCCTTCGTGACATGCGGGACAGGATTGCGGAGATCGTCGGTGTGGTTCTGGCCGGATCGGAGCAGATTGCCGCGGCAAGCGTTCAGCTCGCAGAGGGAAACCAGGATTTATCAAGCAGAACCGAGCAGCAGGCGACAGCTCTGGAAGAGACGTCATCGGCCATAGAAGAAATGAATTCATCCATTCGTTCCAACGGCGATAATACAAAAACAGCTGATCAGCTGGCGCGGGAAGCCCTGAGCAAAACAGAGCAGGGAGCAAAAGCCGTTAACACGATGATCACATCGATGGATGAAATCAATGTTTTCAGCAACAAGATCGCAGATATTATCGAGGTCATCAATAATATAGCATTCCAGACAAATCTTCTGGCGCTCAACGCCTCTATCGAAGCCGCCCGGGCTGGAGAGCAGGGGAAGGGATTCGCTGTCGTCGCTGTCGAAGTCCGTAAACTGGCCAAGAGGTCGGACAAAGCGGCATCGGAAATTGCCGGTATTATAAAAACCAGCAATAAAAAAGTGACCGATGGAGTGGAAATCGCAAATCAGGCTGGAGAAATGTTAAAGGAGATTAATGAATCCGTTAAAAAAGTGACGGCTCTGGTAGGAGAAATCTCCGCGGCATCGCAGGAGCAGATGTCCAGTGTTGATCAGATAGACAAGACCCTGTCCTCATTGGATGAAAATACTCAGAAGAATGCCGCGCTGGTCGAAGAAGCCGCATCTTCGACGGAAGAACTTTCATCTCAGGCAGAAGAGCTGAACACGAACATGAATTTCTTCAAAATCCGCAAAGGGTCTCAGAAATCTGTCAGGCAGCTTGAACACAAAGCGGCTCCGCGGGTTCATACCGGATCGACGGGAGTTACGGTTGTTCCCCAGAAGAAGGTTCTTTCCGGTACGAATGAAACCTATGAGGCTTTCACATCTTTATCTGATGAATCCGATTTTGCCGAGTTTTAAGAAAGAGGGTTGAATATGAGTGATGTGAAAGAAGAAATAGATTATGCATTTGAAAATGAAGAAGAGGATTTGCTTGTATCCCAGCTCAATGTGGATATTACCAATCAATTCGTCGTGTTTTCTGTAGGCGAGGAAGAGTACGGCATACCCATTCTGTCTGTACAGGAAATAACATCGATGCCTCAGATGACACGTATTCCCGGAGTTCCGGATTTTATACCCGGGATTATAAACCTGAGAGGGAATATCATACCCCTCTATGAATTGAGAAAAAAATTCGATCTGGAGGATCGGGGAATCGACAGCAGCACCATTGTTATTATTGCACAAATTGATGAGGACAGTAAAAGAACAGTGGGCTTTATCGTTGATACAGTTTCCGATGTACTGAGCATTAACCCCGCAGATCTCAGCGATACGCCTCAGTTTTCAACAGAAGTTGATACGCAGTTTATCGAAAAAATCGGCAGGATCGGGAACAGAATGATCATTATCATTGATCTCGGCAGTATCTTGTCTGAAAAGGAAACCCGGGCTCTGGATTTTGCTGCAGAGGTACGAAGATAGGGTATGAAAGCTTAAAGCTGTGAGAAATGATTCCGATTTTACGGAATGTTGAAAATACAGATAATGAAATCGGGATCTTATTTGAAACCGGATCGTATAAATTCCATAATTATAGTGACTCACTAGCAGATACCGGGGCAGCTGTAACCTGAGATTCTCTTTGCCGATTTATCTGCTGTCCAATATTGAGTAAAGTGGAGTTAACTAAACGTGAAAGCAGAACACTATCTTAAAGAAGAACTATATAACCTGATTGCCGGAGATCCTTTAATCTTCGAGTTTATTCAGGAAGGAAGTCTTGATGGAATCTGGTATTGGGACCTGGAGAATCCCGATCAGGAATGGATGAGTCCCCGATTCTGGACTGTTCTCGGGTACGATCCGGATACGAAGGCTCACGACCCCATAGAGTGGCAGAATATAATCAACCGGGATGATTTATCTATAGCCCTATCCAATTTTGAGAAACATTTAGCTGATCCGAATCATCCATACGATCAGATAGTCCGATACACGCACAGAGATGGCTCGACAGTGTGGATCAGATGCCGAGGTATGGCTATTAGGGATGACAATGGAAAACCTCTTAGAATGCTGGGGGCTCATCAGGATTTGACGTTATTAAAGGAGTCGGAAAAAGAGCTTTCTAAAAATCGATCGCTACTGGAAGAGACCGCCAGAATCGCAAAAATAGGAGGTTGGGAGTATTATCCGGGGGAAAACAAATTTTACTGGACAGATGAAGTCTACAGAATAAAGGAATTTGATCGGGATTGTAATATTAGTTTCGAGATGACGTTAAATACATATCATCCCGATTACAGACAAGATTTTCAGTATGCGGTAGAGCAGGCTATTAGCGAAAATATGCCATTCAATCTCGATTTAAGGATGATTACTGCTCGGGGAAATGAACGCTGGGTCGAGACAATCGGACGACCGATAATCGAGAATGGAAAAACGATCGGATGCCGGGGAACTATACAGGATATTACCGAGAAGAAAAAAACCCAGGAAGAAAATGAACGATTGACAGCACAAGTTCACCATGCGAGCAAAATGGATGCATTAGGCCAGATTTCCAGTGGGATAGCTCATGATTTTAATAATATCCTGACAGGAATCATGAGTGCGGCCAATTTGTTAAAAATAAAAGGAAACGATTTTGATGACAAATGCAAATCATATGTTGATCTCATATTGCATGCTTCTGACAATGCGGCCAAATTAATAAACAAAATGATGTCGTTTTCCAGAAAGGAAGAGGAAGTTACAAAAATCATGGATTTCAATTCCCTGATCAATGAAACATTGGAGATCTTGGAAAAATCGATTGATAAAAAAATCACCTTGGCAACGAACTTAACGGATAAAAAAACATGGATCAAAGGTAACAATGTATCTTTGGAAAATATGATTATGAACCTTTGTATTAATGCCAGTCACGCCATGCCTGACGGAGGACGGATTGAAATATCTACCGCTTATTATTTTGTTGATGATTTATATTGCAGGACAAGCTCTTTCGAACTGATACCAGGTAACTATATACAGCTTAAAATTACTGATGAAGGGGAAGGAATAGCTGCTGAAAACCTTACAAAGATATTTGAACCTTTTTTTACAACCAAAGAGCCCGGGAAAGGAACCGGTTTGGGATTGGCGGCAGTTTTTGGCATTATAAAAGCTCACCATGGCGCTATAATGGTTCACAGCGAGAAAGGGGCAGGCTCTGAATTTGAAATCCTTCTGCCACTTTCGGATTCTTCAGAAAAGCCGGAACAGAGTCATCATACGGTAAAATCCGGAGAGGGAACGATCCTTCTCGTTGATGATGAGTTCATAAACCGGATTACCGGAAAGGATATACTGGAATCTCTTGGCTACACAGTTATCCTGGCAGAAAATGGTGCGGTTTCAATTAATGTTTTTAAAGAGATGTCTGATCGTATAGATCTTGTTCTAATGGATGTGTCCATGCCGGAGATGGATGGAATCGAAGCTCTGAAATTAATGAGAACCAGGAAACCGGATCTGAAAGCCATTGTTACAACCGGCCATGCGGAATCTGATAAAATGAATCGATTAAAAGAAATTGGGTTTTTCATATATATAAAAAAGCCATTTGGACTTTCCGAGATCAGTCATAAAGTTTTCAATATGCTCAATCAGTAATTTTTATCAGTAAAATTATTGATTGAAACCTGAAAGATCTTTAAAGAATGCTTTAAAAGCCTTCGGTATTGGAGAAAAAATAATAAAGATAAATAGCTGAAAGTTCAGGTCGTCAAATTGCGCTGACGGGCTGGACGGTTTTCCGGTAAGCGATGGCGTATGGCTGAAAGTCCGCCGTAGAAAAG
>JAFGXR010000098.1 GCA_016936555.1 Spirochaetales bacterium
CAACCCCAGTAAAAATAGTGGTATTCATATCAACCCCGTTGCCTCAGAATAAAGGAGGAAAACCGATTAGATAATCCGTAGAGCGAATTTCGGGCAGACAGGCACGCAGTAGCCGCAGAGAATACATTTCTCCGGGATAACGACGGCTATTTTATCAATGTTCACGGCAATAGCCGATTGCTCACAGGTTTCTTCGCATTTCCCGCAGCCGATGCACAGCGCGTTGAACACAAAGAGCTTTTTGTCGACGGTACCCAGTCTGTCTTTTATTTCATCGGAAACAGGGCGATTTGAAAAAACATCGATATTCATATCGACTTCTTCCCGGGACATCATTCCCAGTGCCACCGCGTCGACCAGCCTGTGGTCTTTCACCCATTTCAGGGCTTCTTCGGCCATGGATTTCAGGTATCCGCCGCCGAGGGGCTTCATGACGTAAAATCCGGCTCCCCTGGCCTTTATTTTCTCGATTGCCAGAATCTGCTCTTCCAGTGTTCCGTCGGTCAAACCGGTTCCCCGGATATTGAACATGAGATGATACCAGTCGATCCGGTTGTCCTCTGCCAGAAGCAGTGCGCTTCGGGTTGAATGGGTGGACAGGCCGACAGCGCCGATCCGCCCCCGACTCTTTGCCTCAATCAGGGCCGAGAGAGCGCCTTCTCTCTCCCGGAAGTCCTCCATGGAGCGGACCGCGTGCAGCAGAAACAGATCGATATAATCGAGATTCATCTCTTCCATGGCTTCGTCGATTGCCCTGTTCATATCTTCATAGCTTTTTACGGCGGATTTGGTCGAGATAACCAGTTCGTCGCGATCCAGTCCCGACAGTGATATACCTTTGAGAACATGGGGATAGGATCCGTACATCTGAGCCGTATCGATCCAGCGGATACCTTTCTCAAGGGCGTAGGCAATAATATCCCCTCCTTCATCGGGGGACATATTTCTCTGAAGCGGTGCCATGGTCAGCGAACCGAAGATAAGATGGGGAACTTCTTTTTCCAGAAACCGGACGGTTTTCATTTTCATTTTTCCACTTTATCCGAATTGAGAGAAAATTCAATAAGAATTGATTATTCATTAGTTGAAAGTGTAAAATTGTATTACTATATTATCTATAAATCTTTTCCGGAAAAAACCAGAATATGCAGGAGGAAATCTGTATGGGCGATAAAGGAAAAAAAGACAAAAGCAGCCATGAGTCAAGAAAAGAAGCTCAGCATACACTCAAGGAGAAACGCAAACTAAAAAAAGCGAAAAAAGAAGCTACGAGCTGATTAGCGAAGACCGCCGGAAGGCGGTCTTCCATATTTATAAGGCCTGAACCAATCCCGTATTCATTCCGTGGATTTTCCCGGGGATGCTTTTCCTCATTTTCCTGAAATTCTCCTCACCTGTGCAGTGACCTGTATAAAAGTCCGTATCCATGTCCCTCAAACCTGCTGTGAGGGCGTTGAGATAATCATCGGGGACTGCGGCTTTTCCTCCGCGGCTGTATATGTGAAATCCCCCCAGAACAGCCCGTAACGGTTTTTCCGTTTTTTTATCTCTGACCAGATTCACCATATTCAGAATCCCCGAATGGGAGCATCCCGTTATGATGAAAATGCCGGTTTCCTCTTCGAGAGACAGAACGATCTCGTGACGGAAATCATCGGGAATCATGTCTCCTTCTCTTTTCATATAGAGATTGCTGTTCGTCGCGGGGCGGGGGAAGGTTTCGGGAATATTTTCAAACACGTCCAGTCCGGGGAGAATCTCTTGAGTGGAATCTATGAAATTCAGACGATCTCCGTATTTATCCGGAATAGCCGGATCGACACCTATAGGGACAATTCTGCCGTCAGATTTCCGGGAGAAGCGGGGGAGCAGAGCTTCTTTGTGCAGATAGAGCTTCGCTTTTGAGTTGCACTTGAAAAACTCTTCCAGGCCGCCGCTGTGATCGCTGTGCCCGTGGGAGAGAAAAACCATATCCACCAGGCTGAGATCAATGCCCATCGCTTCGGCATTCCGGGCAAAGGAGGCATCGGGTCCCGTATCGAACAGGATCTTTTTGTCTTTCCATTCAATGTAGAGAGATAATCCGTGGTCGCATATCAGGTTGTTTTTGTATGATGACAGTTCATCAATGCTGTTTTCCAGCAGTACGGCGAATTTCACAAGGCTCCTCCGGTAAAAACATATCTGCTTATCTTAACATTTTTACCGGATTTCATTAAAGGCTGAGCCCTATTTAAGCTCCATAGAGATGGCGGCGCGGAGGCGGCGTATTTTTCTGATAGCTTCCAGTTTGCTCTTTTCGGTTATGAAAGATCCGTAGCTGCTGATTATTCCGTTCAGCTCGTCCATGCTGCTTTCAATATCTTCAGAATTCTGCACTTTTTTAAAAACTATCGTACTCATGTATCACCTCGGATTTTGAATTCTAGTTTACGCTCTTTAATATTTCCTCAAAAAAATAATAATTTTCTATTAATAATAATGTTCACTAAATAGATGTTAATACTAGATGAATAAAAATATATAGATTATACTGCCTGTATAGAAGAATTGTGAACTATCATGAATGGACTATGCATAAGAGGTGCGAAGATGGAAAGGAAAAAACACATTGTTGTTCTTGGAGGCGGTTACGGCGGTGTTCTCACGGCCAAAAAACTGATCAACAAAACAAAGAAAGATAAAAATGTCAAAATCACTCTGATTGACAAGAAGCCCTATCACACCATGCTGACCGAGCTTCACGAAGTGGCGGCGGGGCGTATCCCCGAAGACGGTATCCGGATCGATTTCGAAACGATTTTCTCCCGCAGAAATATCGATGTCGTACTCGACACGGTTCATAATATCGATTTCGACAAGAAAGTTGTTTACGGGAACAATACCTGCACGACTTATGATTATCTGGTTATGGGTACCGGATCGAAGCCGGCTTTCTACTGCTGCCAGGGAGCGAAGGACAACGCCTTCAATCTCTGGTCTTATGAGGATGCCCTGAGAATCAGGCATCATATGCTGGAAGTATTCGGTAAAGCCAGCGTGGAAACCGATCCCTTCAAGAGAAAAAGGCTTCTCACTTTCGTGGTTATCGGATGCGGTTTCACGGGAATCGAAATGGCCGGTGAGCTGGCCGAGTGGCGTGCGGAGCTTTGCCGTGAGTTCTCCATAAAGGAACAGGAAGTGCGGATTATTATTGCCGACCTTCTCCCCGAAGTTCTTCCCGCTTTCGACGACAAGCTGAAGAAGAAAACAGTCAAAAGACTTCAGAAAATGAATGTCGAAATCATGCTAAAGTCCGGTATCGACAATGTGGGCGAGCACCATATCGATATTACCGGAGCGGGAAAGATCGATTGCGATACAGTCATCTGGACAGCCGGTGTAGAAGGTTCGGAAATCGTCGAGAATCTCGGTGAAAATGTGGCCCAGACTAAACGCCATCAGATAGAGACCGACAAATATCTCCACGCCAAAGATATGGAAAATGTCTATGTCGTCGGCGATAACATTTTCTACATTCCCGAAGGCCATGACAAGCCGGTTCCCCAGATGGTGGAGAACGCCGAGCATTCCGCCGATACGGTCGCCAGAAACATCTATGCCGATCTTCACAATAAGAAAAAATCGGAATACAAGCCGAAATTCCACGGAGCGATGGTTTCCATCGGCGGACGTTACGGAGTCGCCCAGATCAATATGGGTAAAACCAATATGGTCTTCTCCGGCTTTCTCGCCATGTTTATCAAGCACTTTATAAATTTTATCTACTTCGTGCAGGTCGCGGGATTCAACAAGCTGTGGAACTACATGCAGCACGAGTTTTTCCATGTGGAAGAGAGAAGAAGCTTCGTCGGTGGGTACTTTGCAAAGAGGTCTCCCAACTTTTTCCTGGTTCCTCTCAGGATGTTTCTCGGCGGTATGTGGGTTTACGAAGGTTGGGAGAAGCTGCTCCGTGTGTTGGAAAATCCCTATGATATTTTCCTTATCGCCTCTAAGGTCGCGACATCCAGCGCTTCAGTTGCAGAGGAAGCCGCATCCTGGGGTGAAGCCCTGCCCGTTCCCGAATTCATCACATCTATCGTCGACTGGTTTATGAACCTTATGTTTTATTTCCCTTCCGGCGAATTTACCTATATGGCTGTCGTTTTCCAGACGGGAATGGTCATTGCCGAAATCGTAGTGGGGCTGTGTCTCCTCGGCGGATTGTTCACATTGCTGGCCTCGCTCCTGTCAATCGCCATGGGCCTTATGATCTGGTCGTCGGGTATGGCTCCTTTCGAGATGCTCTGGTATATTTTCGGAGGCATCGCCATGATCGGAGGAAGCGGATCCACATTCGGAATGGACTATTATGTTCTGCCCTGGCTTAAAAGGCAGTGGAAAAAGATTCCCTTCGTAAAAAAATGGTATCTTTATACATAAGAAGAAGGGATTAATGGTGCATTTGGACAGTCCTTACATTCGGAATCTTCTTTCTGAAGTTGAAGCCAGGATAGTCGACAACCTGAAAGAGGGGAATGATTATATAAAAAGTTCCGTCGAGTATCTGTTCAGCTCCACAGGAAAGATGCTGAGGCCTCTGCTGCTGGTAATCGGCAGCGAGGCCGGTCACCGGAAGGACAGACGCGAAATAATAAATCTGGCTGCGGCGATCGAGACGCTCCATGTGGCGACTCTGATTCACGATGATATTATCGACGAATCGGAAATGCGCCGGGGAATCCCGTCGATTCAGTCGAAATACTCCAAGGATTACGCTGTTTATATGGGGGATTTCCTTCTCAGCCGGTCTTTTCTGATCCTCGCCGAGCTCGATATTCCCCGGGAACTGGGCGTGACCATGGCAAAAGCCGTTTCCCGCATCTGTACCGGGGAGATGCGCCAGTACTCCAACAGGTTCAATCCCGATATCACTCCCATGGAATATCTGAAGATCGTATCGGGTAAGACCGCCGCTCTTTTTTCCATGGGGCTGAGCGCCGGGGCCTTTATGTGCGATGCCGGCGAGGATGTCGTAAAAAAACTCAGCCATATAGGATACAGACTCGGACTGGCATTTCAGCTTCAGGATGACCTGCTCGATTATACGGGGGATGACGCCGTTGTCGGGAAGGAACTGAAAGTCGACCTGCTCAGAGGATACTACGGATTGCCGGTCATTCATGCCCTGAAGGGGAACAGCGGCGCGAGAATCCGTTCCCTGCTGACCGATGGTTTGACTGAGGACGATCTCGATGAAATCATACATCTTATCCGAGATGGGGGATCCATCGACTTTACCAAGGATCTGGTTACCCGTTACAGAGCCAAAACGGAATCGATGATACAGGATCTGCCTGAATCGCCCGCCCGGTCTTTGCTGCTTGAATTTCTACCGCGCTTTTTCGGCCGGATACATTAAGGAGAATCACCCATGAATCTCAGATCATTTCTCGATTTTGTCGAGATAAGGACAAAAGTCGCCAGTGTCATACCCTTCGTGTTGGGGCTGCTTTTCACCTACTACAGATATAATGAGTTCAAATGGGAGAACACCCTCGTTTTCTTTATCAGCCTTATTACGCTGGATATGGCCACTACAGCCATAAATCATTACGAGGGCTTCAAGAAAGGGGAGGATTACAATCCCGTCGAAGACAGAGATATTCCGAGAGGTACGGCCATCAGCGTCATCGCGCTTCTTCTGGCTGTTTCTATCGCCGCAGGACTGCTGCTTGTTTACAGGACCGATTATCTGATACTGACTATCGGAGTCATAAGTATGGGCATAGCTGTCCTTTACTCTTTCGGACCCGTCCCGATTTCCGGCACGCCTTTCGGTGAGCTGGCTTCGGGCGGACTGATGGGGTTTGTCATATTTTTTATCGCTTCGTATATACAGGTCTTCGATGCGGGATTTATCGCCTTCTCATTCAAAGGCGGCATTTTGGCAGCCCATGTCAATTTACGGGAAATCCTTCCGGTGGTCCTTGTCTCACTTCCTCTGGTTTTTATGATAGCCAATATCATGCTGGCTAATAATATCTGCGATGTAGAGAGTGATATTAAGAACGGGCGCTATACGCTCCCCCAGTATCTGGGGAGGAAAGCCAGTGTGTCTCTCTGGATTATTCTCTATTGTCTTGCCTATCTTGTCATTGCAGCGGCTGTAGTTATAAAGGTTCTTCCCTTATTCTCTTTACTGGTGCTGTTCTCGCTCATTCCCAATATCAAACTGGTCCGGGAGTTTGCCGGAAACCAGGACAAGAGGGTGACCTTTGCCAATTCCATTAAAGTGTTTATGACTGCATCCGGGTTGTGGATCTTGAGTTTTCTCCTGCAGTTTGTATTTAAGGGATTTTTATAAAAGGTTCCATTAGGGCTTATTTGTTTCAGCCGGGTCCCCGGTGGAAATGTAAATGGACAGCAGGCTCTTGAATAAAGAGTTCAGATCTGCCATATATTTGCGTACGCAAATATATGGAGAGAAAAGTCATGAAAATACTGGTAACGGGAGCCGGCGGAAATGTCGGATCCTATGTTGTCAAATATCTTGAAAAAAGGAACTGTCAGATCGTTGCGCCGAAAGGGAGAGCGGAATTCAGTTTCACCGACAGCGCGACCTGGGAGGGGACTCTTGACGGTGTGTCCCGTGTGTTCCTTATGCGGCCCCCTCATATTTCAAATATTAAAAAGGATATGCTCCCCTTTCTCGCCTATCTGAAGGAAAGGAAGATCGAGAAGATTGTCTTTCTATCGGTCCAGGGGGCGGAAAACAATAAATTGATTCCCCATAATAAAATCGAAAAATGCTGCCGTCTACTGGACCTTCCCTGTATCTTTCTGCGTCCTTCTTTTTTTATGCAGAATCTGACGACAACGCATCTGGAAGAGATTCGCGATGATAATATGGTTTTCGTCCCCTCAGGAGAGGGGAAGACGAATTTTATCGATACAGAGGATATTGGTCAGATGGCTGCTGCCCTGCTTACCGGAAATAATTTAACTCCCGCAGCTTATACGGTAACGGGGAGCCGGAGCTACAGCCACAGGGAGATCGCTGAACATTTGTCCAGGGGGCTGGGCCGGGAGATCCGCTTTATAAGTCCCGGTCCGGTCCGGTTTATCATTCATCATCTGAAGAAGGGAAGATCGTTGGCGATGGCCCTGGTCATGCTCGCCTTATACACAGTTGTAAAGACCGGAAAAGGCGATATTACGACTGAAGATTCCCGGCAGCTCCTGGGACGGGCTCCGAAAGAGCTTGATGATTTTATAGAACGACACAAATCTCTCCTTTCCCGGGAGGAGCCATGAACCGGGCCGATGATAGCTTCGGGCGCTCTCTTTCCATAATCAACCGTGCAGCGGCAACCTATTTCCAGAGGGAATTGAAACCCTATGGAATCGGACCGGGCCAGCAGGCTTATTTACTCTCCATCCGGCCCGGAGAAACACTCATTCTAGATGAACTGGCGGGACGTATGGCCGTGGACAACGCCAATGTCACCAGAGCGGTTAAAGCTCTGGCTGCATCGGGGTATCTGGAGAAAAAGCTTTCTGAATCCGACAGAAGAGCCTGGAATATTACCCTTACGGAAAAGGGGATCGCCGTCCGGGAAATAGTACTGGAATCAGCAGAGAAATGGGTCTCGCAGCTCCGTTCCGTCATAGATGATGATCAGTGGAGAATTACTGTGAGAACACTTGACGCCATGGCCGAATCTCTTACTTCACGGTGAGTATCTCACAGCCTTCGGAAGTGACGACAACCGTGTGTTCGAAATGGCACGAAGGCTTTTTGTCTGCGGTTTCCACAGTCCAGCCATCGCCGAGCACATTGACTTCGTAAGTTCCCATATTGATCATCGGTTCAACGGTGATCACCATATTTTCTTTCAGCCGGTTTCTGTAACGGGTGGAATAGTAATTGAGAACGGTCGGTTCCTCATGGATTTCGTATCCCACGCCGTGTCCGCAGAAATCCCGGACGATACCGTATCCGAACTGGTTTATGTAGTCTTCGACAGCCCGGCCGATATCGTTTACCCGACCGCCCGCTTTTACGGCATCGATGCCGATATAGAGGGATTTCTCCGTTCTCTCCATCAGCTTCTGTTTCTTCTTATCGATCGTCCCGACCGCAAAAGTCCGGGCTGAATCGGTCATCAGCCCTTTGATGCTGATCGTGCAGTCCAGACCGACGATATCTCCCTCTTCCAGTTTTTTCCTGGAAGGGATGCCGTGAATCACCTGTTCGTTGGTGGAAATACAGAGTGTAGCCGGATATCCGTGGTAGCCTTTCTGTTCAGGAACGGCCTTGTTTCTAATGATGAAGTCCTCAGCCAGTTTATCCAGTTCCAGCCCGGTTATGCCCGGCTTTACATAGGGTTCCAGATATTCATACATCTCCGCGAGAAGCGTTCCGCATTCGCGCATTATTTTTATTTCGTCATCTGATTTTACATATATCATTATTATTCCTTTTCGCTGACAGGAGAAAGCTCCAGCTCTCTCATAAGACAGTTTGCGTAATAGGTGCAGTCCAGGCACCTGTCCTCTTCGGGATTTATCGATCTGCCCGGGCATAATCGGGAAAAGCCCGTCGCACCCTTTTCGATCCGCTGAACCAGCTTTTCATCAATAACGGTATTGAGATCTCCGGAGTTTTTCTTTTTTAAAAGCATGACAGCCGTTTTTCTGAGAGATTCGTTCCGGCTTCTCGTCCGGCTTACCTGAGCTTCGAAGATCTCCCCTGTCTGCTCAACCGTACCGAATCTGCTTCGATATCGCACATAGGTGACAGCGTTTTTCAGATAAGGCAGATAGATCAGCGCTGAGATAAAGAGCAGGAGCAGAAAGGGTATAAAGGCGAAATATATCTTCAATGACAGGAACAGAAAAATCAGAAAATAAGCTTTCCCGATCAAGGGGCTTAGAATTAATCGGAAAAATCCCGCATAGAGAAGTATGTAGAGTAAAATTCCCCCGTATCGGGATATTTTATCGAAGCGTATCTGATTGTCGGCCGATAGCCCGTGCCGGAGAATTTTCGATCCGTCGAGCGGCGGAATGGGCAGCAGGTTAAATAAAACCAGCGATATGTTGATGATGTAATAGAGCGTAGAGAATTCATAGAGCGAACCCGGTAAAGCCGAACCGGTGAGTCTCGCTCCCCTGTAGAGCAGTCTTATCAGAATTATGGCCATGGAAGCCTGTAAGAGATTGCTGAGAGGTCCCGCTGCGGCGGAAAGTGCCAATCCTTTCGATTGATGAGAGAAATTCCCCGGATTGACAGGGACCGGTTTCATCCAGCCTATGACCGGTATGCCGGAGACAGCCCGGAAAAGGGGAAAGAGAACCGTTCCCAGTATATCCACGTGGGCCGCGGGGTTCATGGTCATCCGGCCGCTGTCATAAGCTGTTCTGTCTCCCATGATTAAGGCGGAAAAAGCGTGAGCCCATTCGTGAAGGGATCCTGCCAGGATAAAAGCCGTCATATTCATAAGAGTATCGATAATATCTATATTCATACAGGGGCAGTATAACAGTTAGGCGGGGCTGTTTCCATTGCCGCAAACCTCAGGGGGAGGAATTATATTGTGCAGTAATTTCTTCTATTAAACCTTCGGCTCTCACTTCTTCAAAGGCTCTTGTGATTCTTTCTATCAGAACCGGGGATGATTGGCGGTTTAATGCCATATAGGCCATAGCTTCCGTCTCGAATATCTGCAGTTCCGGGACAATGGTTCCCTCCGGAATATTGAGCTTTTTCAGTTCAAGGGACGTCGCTATCTGATCTCCGGGGAAAAGGTCGATTCTTCCGGCCAGGAGCATCTGGATGCTGAGATCGGCAGATCTGTTTATGACGAGATTCGTTTCGTGAAAACCTTCTTCTAAGAGCTTCTGATGGGCGTAGTTGTTGGCAAGAAGGCCGATCGTATAGTTTCTGGCATCTTGAACCGTACTCAGATTTATATCATCCCTTGATTTCAGTTTGTAAAGAAAATGGCGGGGAGCCGAATTGATGGGGCCGATCCAGAAGAATTTATTTTCCCTCTCTTCATTTCGGTAGATAGTATAGATCAGTGTATCGGGAGTGTTTATTGCTTTGTAATAGGCCCGGCTCCAGGGGTAAACGTTGAAAATCGGAGTCAGGCCTGCTCTTTCGATGGTCGTTTTTACAATTTCAGTGGATATGCCGGTCAATTCACCGTTCTCCGTGAAATTATAAGGTTCCCATTCCTCCGTAACAACCTGAAGAGCGACCTGGCCGGAAAGAAGTGAGGAAAGGAAGAGTAAACTAATGATAAACAGGTTTTTCAATTATCAGTCCTTTCCTCAATTCTAATAGCCAATTTCGATTATATCAAAAGAAAAGCCCTCACTCTTTCAGCAGAGCCGGAAACATTTCCTCCAGGTGGCGGAGTTTGGGAGCATCCCAATAGACGATATAGGGGTGATCGGGATTCAGCGCCATAAAATCCTGATGATAATCTTCCGCGGGATAGAAAGCATCGAGTTCTGTCACTTCCGTCACGATGGGCTGGCCGTACAGTTTCTCCTTCTCCAGCTTGCCGATATAGGATTCCGCCGTTTCCTTCTGCATTTCGCTGTTGTAGAAAATGGCCGAGCGGTACTGGGGCCCGATATCCGGTCCCTGGTAGTTGAACTGCGTGGGATCATGGGCTACCAGAAAAAAAACTTCCAGGAGCTTCTCATAGGAGATGACCGACGGATCGTACTCGACGATGACCGATTCGGCATGGCCGGTCGTTCCCGTTCCCACCATCCTGTAACTGGCCAGCCGGGCCGGGCCGCCGGAATATCCGGACTGAACATCGGTCACCCCCTTGAGGCTTTCGAAGACCGCTTCCACGCCCCAGAAACAACCGCCGGCGAAGACAGCTGTATCTTTCTCTCCTTCAGCTGAATAGGGCATGGTTTCTTTCATGTCCTTTTCCGAGCCGGACTGGCCGAAGGCCGCCAGAGGGAAAAGGGACGAAGCTGATAAAATCAGTATGAATATTTTCTTCCGCATATTATTCTCCTTCGAATAAGGGGAGGTACTGTCCATACCCCTCTTCTTCCATCCGCTCGACCGGTACGAATCTCAGCGACGCCGAATTGATGCAGTAGCGCAGTCCCGTAGGGCGGGGGCCGTCGTTGAAGACATGACCGAGATGGGAATCGGCGAAGAGGCTTCTCACTTCGACCCGGATCATCCCGTAGCTGTCGTCGGTCAGGGAAATGATATTCCCCTCTTCAAGGGGTTTCGTGAAACTGGGCCATCCCGTTCCCGATTCGTATTTGTCCGCGGAACTGAACAGGGGTTCGCCCGACACTATATCAACGTATATCCCCTTTTCGTGGTTATCCCAGTATTCGTTGTCGAAAGCCCTTTCCGTATCATCGAACTGGGTGACCCGGTACTGCAGGTCCGTCAGTTTTTTCTGAAGTTCATCCTCCGGGGGCTTCATATAGGTTTTCCCTTCGTAGCCGGGAGGGGGAACGGCGGGGTGGGCATCCATCATCATCTGCATGGAGCCTTCCATTTTAGGCGCTTCGCCTGTTCCTGTATTTTGCCCCGTCTCATCGCTGCGACCCATCGCCGCCAGAGATATCAGTCCGGCGCCGGCAAGCAGGGCCATGGAAATAATCAGTATACGTTTTTTCATAAATTACCTCTCTTTATCCGAATGTGAAGGCGAATAGGCGGGCTTTGCCGTCTATCTCGATTCTTAAAATATGTTTTGTTTCTCTGTCCATACGGACAAGGTGATAATGCCGGCTGTCGGAAACTGTAATTTTTCCCTCGATCAGGTCCACTGTGTCGGTGGAAATCTCTCCGTCGACAGTTACAGTCAGAATCACATTTTCATCGACCGGCTCGATAACCAGGAAAACATCTTTTGCGTCGTACAGGAGTTCCAGGGCTCCCGGGCCTTCATTGGTAATGTACTGTTCGGTTACAGCCCAATTCCCTTCAAGAGCCCACCGGCCGTTTTCCCTTACCGCTGTGGCCCGGAAGTCTCTGTACATATTGCGGTAATCCCCTTCCGGTTCGATGAAGCCTGTGCTTCGTCCGTAACCGAGATAGGTTTCCGGTGTTCCGGCGAGGTTTTCAACGGGAGTGGGGATGTCCGCTTTCCGCTGCGGATTTTTACCGGTTTCCCCCAGCAGTTCCCTTATAACCGCTTCGGTCTCTTCGTATCCTCCTTCGCCGAAGTGGCTGTAGCGGATATTTCCCTCTTTATCGATTATGTATTTGGCCGGCCAGAACCTGTTGTTATAGGCCCGCCACTGAAGAAACCGGTTATCCTGTACAACCGGCCAGAGAACTCCAAGGTCCGCTATCGCTTTTTCGAGGTTCTCAGGCTCTCTTTCAAAGGCGAACTCCGGGGAGTGGACGCCGATGATTTCAAGACCATCCTCCCGGTATGTTCTGTACCAGGACTGCAGATAGGGAATGGTTCTGACGCAGTTGATGCAGCTGTAGGTCCAGAAGTCGATAATGACGACTTTACCTTTCAGCTCTTCCATCGAAAGAGGTGCGCTGTTGAACCACTGACCCTCTGTGACAATCGGGGGAGCCGGAATGGCAATCGTATCGTCCATCAGCGGTCCGCTCTGATTATTCAGATTGTCATCGAGGGCTTCCCGCACGGGATCGAGCTGTTCGAGAAAAGTCAGACCGTCACCGTAAGAGGGGAATATGTCCAGAACGGCCTGCTGGAAATCCCTGTCCCAGCCCATGGCAATGGAAAGGCCGGTGAATAGGAGTACCGCGCCGAAAAACCGCTGAATCCGGCCGGTGTTCTTTAAGAGTGACGGGACTCTGTTGATCAGTTTACGGCCGCCGAACATAATAGCCAGCATGGGCAGCGCCGTCCCGACGGTGTAGGCCAGTGTAATAAGTACGGAATGGGCTGTGACGCTCTGCGTTATGGACAGGCTTATGACCGATGCCATTATAGGGCCGGCGCAGGGCGTCCATATCAAGCCGAGGCTGAAGCCCGTGAGAAGTCCGCCGGAAAAGCCCTGTCTGTTTTTATTCTGTCCCGTTCTCCGCTGAAGCAAAGAGATCGCTTTTTCATAGAATTGATTCAGCCGTGGAAAAAGCAGAATGGCTCCGAAGAGGAGAATCAGCACAACTGCCGCAACCCGGAGCGAGTCGGCGGAAAAGCCGAATCTCTTTACCAGAGCGGTGAGAAACAAGGTGAAAAAGGTGAAGCTCACCACAAAGCCGCTGATTATTCCCAGTGGTTTTTTCTTCCCTCCCACAGAGCCGGAGAGAACGATGGGAAGCACCGGCAGAATGCACGGCGAGAGAATGGTTATGATTCCCGATATAAAGGCAACAATCGTCAATAGTAACATAGGACCTCCCTCCTGATTGGAAGGTACTATTAAAATATAACAAAAGTATCACAAAAGTTCATTAAATCAGTAAACTTTAAAGGGGAGCTCAATTATGAAGGTCGTGCCGCTTTTTCCCGATGATTCGAGTCTTATGGTTCCTCCGTGGAGTTCGATGATTTCCTTTGTAATGGAAAGCCCCAGCCCCGTTCCTGAAATCCGGCGGTCCCGGCTTTTATCTCCCCGGTAGAACCGTTCGAAAACCCTTTCCGCTTCTTCGGGAGGTATGCCCTGTCCCGTATCGCTGACGGAAATAAAAAGCATCTCCTCTCGTTCCTCGAAGTTCAGGATTACCTTGCCGCCTTCCCCGGTATAGATAATGGCATTTTCCAGCAGATTGGAAAGAGCTCTTTCCAGCAGAGCGATATCTCCGCTGAAAGGACTGTTTCTCCCTCCGTGGTTCAGGGTCAGGTCGATTCCCCTGCTCTCCGCCCGGGTCTTGAACTTGAGTATGATATCCTGGGCCAGTTCGGCTGGAATAAAGGCTTCGCTGTTTATTTTTATCTCGCGGCTTTCAAGCTTGCTCAGTTCAAAAAGCTGCTCGACCAGTTTCTGGAAAGCCGAAACGCTTTTCAGGGCCGATTCCAGGTAGACTTTCTGATCGTCAGCTGTCACATCGCCTTTAAGCAGGACAGTTTCGATATTGCCTCTTATGGATGTGAGCGGACTTCTCAGGTCGTGGGAAATATTGGTGATCAGATCATTCCGCTGACGTATATTCTGTTCGACAGACTGTGCCATATCGTTGAAGGCCCTTCCGAGAGAAGCGATCTCGTCCGCTCCTTTCACGTCTACACGGTTTCCGTAATCGCCTTCCTCGAAGCCCTTCACGCTCTTTCCCAGTTTGCGGAGCCGGGAGGTGAGCAGGGAGAAAAGGGAAAATCCGGCAATAAGCGTTACGGCAAGCGCCAGCAGAAAGGATATGAGCCCCGAGCGGATGTAATAGCTGCTTCTTATCATCCCCAGCGACCGGTCGAAGTTTCTTCCCCGAAGTATAACGTAGACAAAACCCTGTTTCCCCGCGATTTTCAAAGGGGCGGCCGAAAAAGGTTTGACCTGATCGGTTGTTCTCGGATCATCACCCCGGATCAGTTCGCTGTTCTGACCGAATACGAAGGCCTTCACCGGCACCATATCGATCTGATGCCTCTTTACCATATCTCCCGGTCCTGTGAAATAGGCCAGAACTTCGCCGTTTCCGCTGATGAGATAAATCTCCACCATGGGGTTGAGGACCATCATGTACTGGATTCTCTCCATTATCATGTCTGTTTTTATTTCTTCCGTAACGAAAGGCTGGAGTTCGACGGCCAGGCTCGAAGCGTATTTTCGGTTCAGCTCCTGCTCCACTTCATCGAAGAGGTGTCCCGCCGCCTGAAAGGCAATGAATAGAGTCGATGCCGCCAGAAGTATGACCAGGAGAAGAAAAAGCAGGGAAAGGCGGCTGTAGAAGGAACGGAATGGCTTAAACATGGCTTATCTCGTTCTCTTCGGCAAAGCGGTATCCCACGCCCCATACCGTTTTCAGGTATTCCGGTTTCCCGGGGTCGCTTTCGATTTTGGCCCTGAGCCTGTTGATGTGGGTGTTGACCGTGTGCTCGTAGCCTTCGAACTGATAACCCCAAATAAGACTGAGAAGGTCGCTGCGGCTGTAGGCCCTTCCGGGATTTCTTATGAAAAGCGAGAGAAGGTCGAACTCCTTGACGGTCAGTTCTATTTCCTTCTTTTCCAGATAGGCTTTTCTTTTCACAGGATCAAGTGTCAGTTTTCCGATTGAAACTGGACTTTCACCGGACCCGTCATCGGCATCAGCATCAGTCAAACGGGACCGGCGGAGAAGCGCTTTGACCCGGGCGGTCATTTCCCGGACGCTGAAGGGTTTGGACATGTAATCATCGGCACCCAGTTCCAGCCCCAGAACCCGGTCCAGTTCACTGTCTCTGGCCGTTACCATGAGCACCGGCGTGCGGGCATCGGTTCTCCGCAGTTCCCTCAGGAGAGAGACACCGTCGAGCCGGGGGAGCATGATATCCAGAATGATCAGAGCGAACTGACCGGACCGTGCCAGCTCCAGTCCCTCCTGCCCATTATCGGATATTCTTGTTTTCAAACCCAGATCTTCAATATTGACGGAGAGGATTTTCGCAATCTCTCTGTCGTCTTCCACTATCAGTACAAAATCCTGTTCCATATCTTGAATATAGATTTATTTCTCCGATTTACCAAACTTTAATACCGGCTTTACCTTTTTCTAACATCAGGGGCTTATATTCCGATATATAAAGTATACAGTCACTGAGAAAAGCCGATACGGCTGGAAATGCTGGCTGATTTCAATTGCCCCGAGTCATTGTAGCGGGGTTTCTTTTTTTATAAGTCCAGCTCTCCAAGGCCCCGGGCTGTTCCCCCGACTTTGATACCCGTAATATCCTTTCCATTTGCTGTCAGGACGGCTCTGATCTCCGAAGGGCGTTTCATCTCGAATCCCTGTTCAAATTTCAGGTTCGCCAAATCTGAATTTTCGAGAAGTCCGTGCCTGTGCATATACGAGACCGTTGCTCCCGTCGCCGTTCCCGTTGCCGCTTCCTCGTAGATATCGTAGAGGGGAGCGAAGTTCCGGCAATGAGCGGTTGAACCGTAAAGCGTCTCCGTTGTGAACAGGTGATAACCCGATACATTGTGCTTCCTGCTGATTTCCCTTATCAGATCGAAATCGGGATTCAGGGTTTCCATTGTTTTAAGATTCCCGATCGGAACGATAAGATCGAAAAGTCCGGTCGATACAGCCTGGATCGGAAGACTCTCAGCCAGGGAATCGCTGCTGATGCCCAGAGACCGGGCAATTAAATCCTTATCGGCAAAATCTCCGAAGAGGGGCAGGGGCTGTTCCATCATGACAGTCCCCTCATCATCGATTTCTATGCCGAGAATTCCCGCAGCCGTCTCCTGCCGATAGGAACCCGTTCCGATCTTTCCTATTTTGTGCATCAGCGAAAATGTGGCGATGGTGGCGTGCCCGCAGAGATCCACTTCGCTGACCGGCGTAAAAAAACGGACTTTGAAGTCAACTTTCTCCGAAGGTAAGACAAAGGCTGTTTCCGAAAAGCCCACTTCGGCGGCGATGTCCTGCATCTCCTTTTCGGTCAGGTTCTCTGTATCTAAACAGATCCCTGCGGGATTGCCCCCTTCCGGTGTCGAGGCGAAAGCATTCAGTGTGTAAATCTTCATATTTTGTATTATGAAATCATAAATGTGTCATGTCGAGACGAAAAAAAAGACCGCTCCAGAAGCGAAACGCTCCGGAGCAGTCTTTGTGAAGAATCAAGGCCTTAGAACGGGCGACCCATCATTCCGCCTGCGGCGGGTCCGCCTTTTCCTCTTGAAGGTCCGCCCTGACCCATGCCCCGGCCGCCCTGCATGCCGTAGGCCATTTCCACGCCGCCGCGGTATCCCGAACCGTCGGCAACATGGTCGATTACAATTTCCTCACCATTGACAACAGCTTTGGTGAGCATCAGAACTGTTTCCGAATCATCCCATCTCAGACCGGGGCCGGGAGCTTCATAACCTTCTACGGTAACCGTCATGCCGTCAGTCAGGTCGATATTCTCCAGATCCGCCAGGGGAGCGGAAATGACATACTTCTCGCCGTTCTCTTCTATATAGGGCAATTCGCCGTTAACCAGGTGCAGAGTCCCTTTGACAGTCACCAGTTCCTGATCCTCGATCCAGGCATCGATTTCCGCCTGTCTGTCAGCCTGTCTCTCATCCTGAAACTGCTGGACCGCATCGGCATCGTAATTGTAACCTCTTCCCATTCCGTTTCCTCTGCCGAAGAACTCGCTGTTCTCATCCTGCTGTCCATTTGCCGAAAGAGCCGCTGCCATTCCGATAGCCACTGTTAAAACCAATAATTCTTTTTTCATTTTTCTCTCCTATGGAAGTTCCTTTATGAACCTCTTCTGTTTCTTTATGTTCCAAAAGGTAAAGGAGAGATGTGAAGCAAATGTAAATGAAAGCGGTTCCTTTTGTGAAAGATTAAAGAAGATGTTTTTTGCCATTTTTCAGCTGAGCTTTTATAGTGTCTATAGGAGGGTGGCGCTCATGACCAGAAAGGAATCCTTAAACAGAGCTGAGGAAATTGCGGGGCAGCAGCAGTTCGTCAATCTATCGACAATAGGTCCCGAAGGCTTTCCCTACAGCCGACTTGTCTTCAATCTGAGAAGCGCCGCGCACTACCCCCATGTCGACCGGATCCTCTTCGATCACGAGAACCGGTTCGTTATGTATTTCGGCACAAACGCCTCATCGAGAAAAGTCCATCAGATGGAGAATAATCCGGGGATTTCCGCCTATCTGACCGATCTGGATACCTGGGAAGGCGTTCTTCTGATCGGAAAAGCCGAGTTCCTCGATGATAGGGATATGAAAGAAAGAGTCTGGAGCGATGACTGGCTGAAATATTACAGCCATGGCGTCTCCGATCCGGACTTTTCTCTTGTCAGGCTGATTCCCGAAGTAATGGAATTCTACAGTCAGCTGACGGTTTACAGCTTTTCCGGCAGGGATCTGTTGAGATCCTGATTTTCACTACTGTAAAAAATTCCCATAATACGATGGGGAAGGGGAGAGCACTGATATTTCCGACCATTCGCTGAAACCCTCGGGCTTGAACATGTTGCTCGGATTGACTGCGAACCTGAGGTAGGGGACTGGTTTTCCCTTTTCATTCAGCTCCCAGGGGTCCCACTGATATTGAAGATCCTCAACCGTCTTTCCATAACTGTCCAGATCTCCCTTCTCATCGGCTCTGTAGACAATCAGGTCATAGGCTGTGCAGTCCTGCTGTTCCCAGTTGAGGCGGTAATTGTCTGTTTGATTCGGAATGCCTCCCTTGAGTTCCGGTTCAACGGAAAAGGAATCCATAGGGGCGGGCACAGACATCTCTTTCCTGATTTCACCGAATAATTCGTGCTCGATTTCAATCGAAATAATCTCACCAGTTTTAAAAACGGGATTACTGCCATTCAGCCGGAAGAAGCCATGTTCTCTGTTTTTCAGAGACATCCCGTTCAGTGTTACTTTTGCATCATTAAACAGGTCGCTCATGCTGTCATCGTCCAGGTGGAAAAAAGAGCAGAAGGCTCCGTATTCCGCGGTATCCCGGTTAATTTCTTTCAGGGGGTATACCGAGAAGTGAATGGCAATATCCTCCTGGCTGTACTCCGTCGTGATTGTTTTTTCTTCCGCGGTCATTCCGATTTTCTGGAAAGGGCTTGCGGAATAGGCGGAGCGGCTGTAATAGATGAGTTCCTCTCCCTGATAATAGCATTCCGTATCAGCCTGTTTCGTGTCGTTGGAATAATAAACATAAACCGTGGGATTGAAATCTCTGGATCTGAGATTACTCAGCACCTCCGATGATTCGTTATTTTCATCGGGAAGAGTGACGACAATGCCTCCGGCGAGGAGATCCAGAAGATCTTCTTTCAGGATGTAGGGAAGTATCCTTTTGTTCTCCTCCGGGTCGATATTATTGCTTTCTGTTGTATTGCCGGCAATGCGGACGGTATTGTAGTTCTGAACTTCGATTTCATCGGCCCGACCGGAAGCAAAGGAAAGAAAAGGTACCGCTGCAATCAGCAGCAGAGATGTGATTTTAATATTAATTTTTTTCATGAAGTACATTATTGGATAGTTGATAATAAAAGTAAATATTAAAATATTAATTTTTGATAGAGCCGCCCCATGGCCAACATCGGAGGGGAAAATTCTTTACATAAAGGATCTGAGCAGACTTTCCTTCAGACTGACACAGACTTCAAATGGACCGTAAGCGCTGGAGAAGGGGATGACGATAATCGGATTGTTCCGGGGCCACGCTATGGTGTGGTCTTTTCCCTGTATAACGATCGGAACAGTAATGTTAAGGTTGTATTGGCTGATTTCACTCAGGGCATTTCCGGCGATGACATTGGCAATCTCACCGATCAGAGAGTTGGTCAGGTCATTAAACTCTTCCATATCATCGTAAAAGATGTTTGATGCATCGAGAAGCCTTTCGACCATATTTCTCGTCATGCGTATGGCGATAATCCCTTCTGCGTTTCCCGTAACGCCTATGACTCCAGAGACATCCCAGCGGTGACTGTGAAAATGCTGAAGAAGGCTTTTCTGACCGGGTATGGGTATTCTTCCGGTCATATTTTCCATCAGATTCAAAGTGGCATTGAGAAAGGGATTGATATGGACTGCTTTCATAGACACTCCGGTACTTTATTTATAGCAATATACTGCAAAAGTTGTGCCACGACCTGATTCTATGACAATTCATGTTTAGAGGGGAAATCGGGTCGACCAGATCGTCGGTTTCGACGGGACGGGCGAGTCCGCTCGGGATTTATAAAAAACAAAAGACCAGCCGAAGCTGGTCTTTAGGAATTTTAAAGGCGCCGAGCGGACTCGAACCGCTGAATGATGGATTTGCAATCCACTCCCTTAGCCGCTTGGGTACGGCGCCCTGTGCGTTGAAGAATATAGCAGAACTGTTTTTTTTTGTCCAGACTTACGGAAAAATTCATGAATATAAAGGGAATTTAAGATTTGGAAGGAGCATAAAGAGTTATATTCAAATAAATACTTTTAATAAACGAAGGAAATGATATGGATAATTATAATTACAGATGTCCCAAATGCGGGAATACCCGTTATGAAACCGATGAGTTCCGCGCTACAGGAGGAATGCTTACCAAGATCCTGGATGTCCAGAGCAAGCGCTTTACCACGGTCAGCTGCACACAGTGCCGTTATACGGAACTCTATAAGACCGATTCCAGTATGCTCGGCAATATTTTCGATCTGTTTACCGATTGATAGTAATCAAGAGGTCAGGGTATCGCCTGTTTTCACCTGGCCGCTCTTCTCTATGGCAGCGAAACGGGCGGCTCCGGGGAGAAGGCAGATCCGCCTGTCATCCGATACGATCAGGCATTCGGGATAACACCTTTTCCTTTCTGCGGTAATCCGTATCGCAGTATCGCCCAGCTTATAGGTTTCTCCTTCTTTCAGTTCAGCGGTACTGCCGTCAAGTATGATATTGGCGGTATACCTTTTTATGCAGAGTCCCCTTTCCCGGTCCTGTTCCAATCCTTTCAGATCCTCTTCGCCCAGAAGCGTAATCTGCCTCTCTCCCGGGCCGCCGTAGGCGTCTCCTTCCGGACCGAAGTCCCTTATCAGGTTCAACTTTTCCACAGACTTTGATCCGCCCTTCTTTACGGGCTTGATATGCAGTTCTTTTACGGTCATCATAATGAGTATAATACAACAGGAAAACGCAGGAGCAAACAGGATATTATTCTGTTCCTCTTTTAAACAATTCACAAATGCTATAAAATAATTCTAAAACGATCACAAGAAGGTGGAAAACGAACAGAAATGGATGAATTGAAAGAGAAAGCGCTGAAATACCACAGCCTTGATAATAAACCGGGTAAAATCGAAGTGGTTTCCACAAAGCCCTGCATGACCGCAGACGAGCTGTCTCTGGCCTATACCCCCGGAGTGGCCAAGCCGGTTCTGGAAATCGCGGAACGCGAAGAAGATGCCTACCTGTATACGAGCAAGGGGAATCTGGTAGCTGTCGTTTCAAACGGAACGGCAATTCTCGGACTCGGAGACAGAGGTGCGCTGGCCAGCAAACCGGTCATGGAAGGGAAAGGCGTGCTCTTTAAAAGATTCGCCGATGTCGATGTCTTCGATATCGAGCTCGATACGAAAGACCCGGCTAAAATAATCGAAGTCGTCAAGATGATGGAGCCCACTTTCGGCGGCATAAATCTCGAAGATATAAAAGCCCCGGAATGTTTTGAAATAGAAGACGCTCTCGTCGAGCTCTGCGGTATTCCCGTTTTCCATGACGACCAGCACGGAACGGCTATTATCTCTACGGCCGGACTGATGAATGCAGCCGAAATTGCCGGAAAGAAAATGGAGGAGTTGAAAATCGTCGTCAACGGAGCCGGCGCGGCGGGAATCCGCTGCACCGAAATGTTCATAGCGGCCGGTGTCAAAAGCGAAAATGTGCTTATGTGCGACTCCATCGGCGTCATCTACAAGGGCAGAACCGAGCGGATGACCGGATTGAAAGCCAATTTTGCCAGGGAAACGGAAGCCCGCACTCTGGCGGATGCCGTAAAAGGGGCCGACGCGTTTATAGGTCTCTCCGTTCCCGACTGCCTGACAGCCGAAATGCTGCTCTCCATGAATCGCGACCCCATCGTTTTCGCCATGTCCAATCCCAATCCGGAAATCAGTCCCGAACTGGCCCATGCCACCAGAGACGATGTCATCATGGCTACCGGCAGAAGCGATTATCCCAACCAGATCAATAACGTTCTCGGTTTTCCCTTTATATTCCGGGGAGCTCTCGATGTCCGGGCCAGAAAGATTACCGAAGGAATGAAAATGGCGGCGGCTATCGCCCTGGCAAATCTGGCGAAGGAGCCGGTTCCCCAGTCGGTTAAGGACGCCTATAAAGGAAAGGATCTGGTTTTCGGAAGGGAGTACCTGGTTCCCACGCCCTTCGATCACAGAGTCATTGAGTGGGAGTCAATCGCCGTGGCCAGAGCCGCCTGCGAAGAAGGCGTCGCGAAGAAGCCGATCTCCGATTGGGAACACTACCGCAGCGAATTGAACCGCAGAATGGAAAAGTACTGGAAATAAGATCATTCTCCCCTCGATAATTATAGAGAGGGGAGAGTATCTATGAGCCTGTTTGTCAGCAAAGTATCAATTATGGAAGGGGAAATAGAAGCCCTTCTCGATGAGATTTCCCAGGCGGGAATGCTCTTTGTCGCAACCGTCAAAGATTATCTGAAAGGCGACACGGAGAAGTTCATGAGCCGGCTCGGCACGATTATGCGCCTTGAGAATGATGTCGACGACAAGAGGCGGGAAATCCGTTATAAACTCTATTCCCAGATGCTCATACCCGAATCCAGAGGGGATGTTCTCAGCATCCTGGAAAACATCGATAATGTGGTGGATGCCATAAAAGACGTTCTGATCCAGTTCGATATAGAAAAGCCCCTTATTCCCGAAGCCCTACACGGCGATTTTCTCGATCTGTCCGAAGCGTCCAATCAGGCCGTCAGCTATACGGTCAAGGCGGCCCGGTCTTTTTTCAAAGAAATCCACCTCATCAACGATTATGTCAATAAAACCTATTTCTATGAACACGAAGCCGACATCTGTGAGTCCTCCATCAAAAGAAAAGTATTCTCTTCTGATGATTACGGCGATCTGGCCCGAAAAATGCATATCCGCGACTTCGCTGTCCATATCGCCGGGATTTCCGATGAGGCGGAAGCTGTCTGCGAGCGCCTTTCCGTTGCGGCCATCAAGCGGTCCATCTAGGTAACTTAAATGGTTACCCTGTTAATCTTTCTTTCGAGCGGTCTTTTTCTCGGTTGGTCTCTCGGCGCAAACGATGCGGCCAATGTCTTCGGAACAGCTGTGGGGACGAAAATGATCCGTTTCCGTACGGCGGCAATCATTGCCAGTTGCTTCGTCATCCTCGGAGCTGTCATCAGCGGCGCCGGGGCGTCTCATACCCTGGGGAAGCTCGGTGCGGTCAATGCTCTGCCCGGATCTTTTACAGTGGCTTTTTCCGCCGGCTTTACCGTCTTCTGGATGACCAGGCTCAAGCTTCCGGTCTCCACCTCTCAGGCCATAGTCGGGGCCATCATCGGCTGGAACTTCTTCTCCGGGAATGAAACGGACCTCTCGGCGCTGACAAAGATCGTCTCGACATGGGTTATCTGTCCGGTTCTGTCCGCTTCATTCTCCATGGCGATATATTTCCTGGTCCGCTTTGTGCTCAGGCATGCTAAAATCCATATTCTGAGGCTCGATTTTCTGACCCGCATGGCTTTGGTCGGAGCCGGGGCTTTCGGTGCCTACAGTCTCGGGGCGAACAACATTGCCAACGTCATGGGCGTTTTTATTCCCGTTTCGCCCTTCAGGGATGTTTCTGTTTTCGGACAGTGGCAGCTGAACGGCGTTCAGATTCTTTTTCTCACAGGGGGAGCGGCTATTGCTCTGGGAATCATCACCTATTCGAAAAAGGTTATGATGACTGTGGGAAACAGCATATTCAAGCTTTCTCCCGTTACGGCATTTATTGTCGTTCTCTCCAGTTCTCTCGTTCTATTCCTTTTCGCCTCGCAGGGGTTGAAATTCTGGCTGGAATCCAGAGGGCTCCCCTCGTTCCCCCTGGTTCCTGTTTCCAGCTCGCAGGCTGTGGTCGGTGCCGTTCTGGGGATCGGACTGGCCAAATCGGGAAGGAATATCCATTTCGCCGTAATCGGTAGAATCGGTCTCGGGTGGGTCGCCACACCTCTGGCAGCGGGAATCCTGGCATTCGTTCTGCTGTTTATTATGCAGAATCTCTTTATGCAGCCTGTATTCAATTGAATCGCCTCTTTTAAAAACCGGAATTCTCATTTGCTTATGACCGGCTCCGGGCCCTCCTGTGTCGAGATTGAATTATTCTGCCGGTGTTCCCGCAATTTGCCCCGATGGTAAGAACATCCCTCTCTTGAAAAGTTTTCTGTTGACGGCTGAAAAATACCGACATAAGATAGATTTGGTGGTAATACCACCAGAGGTTTTATGAAGCGGTTAAAAGAAGAGATAGTCGAGGAACTTGAGTTCCGGATTCTTTCAGAAAAATACAACCCCGGCGAAAGGCTTCCCGCGGAGAGGGAGCTGGCTGAGGAATTCGCCGTATCGAGGCCGGTCGTTCACGAAGCCCTCCTTATCCTGGAGGGACGGGGACTCGTTACAATGCGGCCACGCCACGGCGTGGTCGTCAATGATTTCCGGCAGATGGGAACAGTCGATCTGCTGACGACATTGCTCCTCCATACGGAAGAGGAGAATCTGAATGCTCATGTTCTGGCCAGTCTTTACCGGGTCAGGGCCCTGATGGAAAGCGATGCGGCCCTTCTGGCCTGTGATCGGGGAACACCGGAAGACTGGGATCAGCTGGAAAATCTCATGAGTTTCGAATCGGCTCTTTCCGATCCCCGGGAGCTGGCGCTCCGGGACTTCGCGATACATCAGCAGATTGCCCTTATAAGCGGCAATATCGTTTATCCGCTGCTGATCAACTCTCTCAAGCCGGTTTATCTCGAATACCTGAAGAACTTCTACGGAAAAAAAGGCGACAGTCCTGAAATCCGGAAACGGCAGAGAGAGCTGCTGGACAGTCTCCGGGAAGGCAACGGAGCCAAATCGGGAAATATCATGAAAGAACTCAGTTCGTATACGCTGGAGTGAGGAGCTCTATGAATAAATTAAAGAAGGTGACAAAGGAGCTGGCAAAGCTCGGTCTCGGAGGAGACGTTCAGGCCTCCGAATTCCGCAAGTCGGTCCGTCTGACCGGTCATGTCGGTTCCTGGGATGAGAAAGTCGCGGCGGGATTCGCCGCGGCAAACAGGGGATACAAAGGGGTCCTCAACGATATCACTGTCGAGGGTGTCGGTGAGGAGAAGATTTACCGCTATGATCCGGGAGACCGGGATCTGGAAGGGCGTTATTTCGATGTCCTCATCATCGGAGGCGGTATCATAGGCTGCGCGACGGCCCGGGAACTGGCCCGGTATGACATTTCCATTGCCATTCTGGAGAAGGAAGAGGATCTGGCCATGCAGACCTCCAGCCGGAACGACGGTATGATCCATCCGGGATTCGCCGCCCATCCGGGATCGAAAAAAGCCCATTACAACATCCTGGGAAACAGAATGTACACAAAGTGGGCCGAAGAGCTGGGTTTTGAACTGAAACGGCCCGGTTCTCTGGTCCTCTTTCCCTCTAGACTGGAAAAGTACCTGGTTCCCCTTATGAAGATGAGAGCCCGGAAAAACGGAGTCGACGGCCATTACCGGTACATATCCCGGAAGAAGGTTTTCGAAATGGAACCCAATGTCACGGAAGATCAGCAGGGGGCGTTCTTTCTTCCTTCGGCGGGCATCATCTCTCCCTATAAAGCGACGATAGCCATGGCGGAGAATGCCCTTCAGAACGGGGCGGATGTCTTTCTCAACTGCTTTGTCGAGTCCTTTGAGATGGACGGCGGGAGAATTGCCTCTGTCAGGATCGGCAGGGGAACCGTGAAGTGCGGCGCGGTGATCAACTGCGCGGGAAATTTCGCCGATATCATCGCCGAGCTTGCGGATGACCGTTTTTTCAGTCTCCACGGGCGTAAGGGGACGGAATGCATCCTCGACCGCAATACGGGGCTGACTCAGCACAGCATTCTCTCCATGCCCCGACTCATCCAGAGAAAATCAAAAACCAAGGGCGGGGGCGTCGTTCCCTGTATCGAGGGCAATATACTGCTCGGCCCCACGGCGGAGGAGCAGCCCTGGAGAGAGGACTTTTCCACAGACAGAGGCCATTTTCAGGAATTGCTGCAGAAACTGGACCTCAATACAAAACTGAGCGGCTCTTCGGTCATCACTTATTTCTCGGGGATCCGTCCCGCCTCCTGGGAGGAGGATTTTATTATCGAGCCTTCGGAGCGGGTGGCGAATCTGGTCCATGGCGCGGCGATACAATCCCCCGGAGTGGCCTCCGCTCCGGCTATAGCTGTCGACCTGGCAAAGATGACTGTTGATATTCTATCCAAAGATAAAACTGTCGAAGAAAAAACCGGCTTCAACCCCAGGCGAACCGTTTCCTACCATCAGATTGAAACCGTTGAAGAGCGCCGGGAAATGGTCGGGAAAAATCCACTGTACGGCAATATCATCTGCCGGTGCGAGACCATTTCAGAGCAGGAGATCCGCGATGTTCTGCGGGGACCCATACCGGTTAATTCCCTCGATGGGGTCAAGAGGCGGATCCGGGCCGGTGCGGGACGCTGCCACGGCGGGTTCTGCACGCCGAAAATCATGGAGATCATATCCGACGAGCTGGGGATTCCCATGGTTGAAATCACCCGGAAAGGAGACAGTTCGCCGGTTCTGTCGGGAGAGGCAAAATGAAGAATGTCTACGATGTTATTGTCATCGGGGCCGGTCCCGCCGGCATGGCTTCAGCACTGACAGCCCGTGAAAAGGGTTCATCAGTCTTGATTATAGAGCGGGAGGACCGTCCCGGGGGCATACTCAACCAATGCATACACGACGGGTTCGGGCTGGTCAAATTCAATGAGAAACTGACCGGTCCCGAATATGCCGACCGCTATGTCCGATGGATTGACGAGGCCGGGATTGAGATTCTGACCAGCACTTTCCTGCTGGAACTTATAAAGGATGAGGATGAGTTCCGGATGAAACTGGTCAGCGCCGAAAAAGGCGTTTTTTCCCTCCGGGGGAAAGCCGTTGTTGTCAGCACGGGGTGCCGGGAGCGTTCGGACCGCCAGATCTTTATTCACGGAGACCGTCCGGCGGGTATCTTTACAGCGGGGCAGGCCCAGGCTTTTATCAACCGCATGGGGTATATGCCGGGCAGGCGGGCCGTTATTCTGGGAAGCGGCGACATCGGGTTGATAATGGCCAGGCGCCTGACTCTCGAGGGGGCGGAAGTGGAGGGTGTCTATGAGATTCAATCCCGGCCATCGGGTCTTCAGAGGAATATCAGCCAGTGTCTCAACGATTTCTCCATACCCCTTCATCTCGGCCGGACTGTATCCCGGGTCATCGGGAAAGGGCGCATCGAAGCGGTGGAAGTGGTTTCTGTCGATGAGCGGATGAATCCCGTAAAGGGAACGGAAGCCATTGTTCCCTGCGACTGTCTCATCCTCTCCGTCGGTCTGATTCCGGAGATCGATATTCTGAAAGATCTGCCTGTGGTTAAGGACGGAAAGACCGGCGGCATCGTGACGGATGACCGGATGGAGAGTCCGCAGGTTCCGGGACTCTTCTCCTGCGGCAATGCCCACCATGTCTATGATCTTGTCGATTATGTTTCAGAGAGCGGGGAAATCGCCGGATCCGCCGCGTCGGAGTTCGCGAGGGAGGCCGCTATATGAAAAACATGACCTGTATTGTCTGTCCCAAAGGTTGTTCTCTTCAGATCGAAGAAAAGGAAAGCGGATTTGAGGTCCGCGGCGCTCTGTGCCCCCGGGGAGAGCGATATGCCCTTCAGGAGATGACCGATCCGCGGCGGACTCTTCAGACGACAATCAGAACAGCGATTCCCGGCTGCAGAAGAGCGGCTGTGAGGACGTCGAAGGAAGTTCCCCTCGGGGAGATCTTTTCCTATATGGATGCCATCAAAGGCGTTATTCTGGAAGAAAAAAAGGAATGCGGTTCCGTCCTGGCCCGGGGACTCTGCGGCAGCGATGTGGACCTGATTCTGACTGAGAGGTTGTACTGATGGATAAACTGCTCCTTTCCGTGGACTGCGGAACCCAGAGCCTGAGAACCATTATTTTCGACAGGAGAGGAAACATCATCGAAAAGGCGAAGATGGAATATGAGCCCTATTTCAGCTCCCGTCCCGGCTGGGCGGAGCAGGACGGCGAGCTGTTCTGGAATTCTCTTGTCGAAGGGTGCCGCCGGCTGAAGGAAATGAACCCTGACGCCTTTGCCGCGATAGCCGCTGTGGGTATAACGGCTCAAAGGGACACCTGTGTCAATCTGGGCCGCGACGGCAAACCTCTACGCCCCGTCATCTCCTGGCTCGATAACAGGAAAGCCTCCCGGCAGTGGATTCCCAATCTGCTCTGGAAGATCATATACGGCGTCATCGGCATGACCGAAACGATTGCCAAGGTTCAGTGCGAGGGAAAATCCAACTGGATCCGGGAACACGAGCCGGAAATCTGGGAGAAAACCTGGAAATATCTCGGTATTTCCGCCTTCCTCAACTACCGGCTTACCGGGGAGTTCCGGGACTCCATTGCCTCGACGATCGGCCACTACCCGGTCAATTACAAAAAACTCCGCTGGGAGAAAGCGGGAGGGCAGAACAGCAATCTCTTTCCCGTGGAGAAGGACAAGCTCTGGGAAATCGTCGAACCGGGAACCGTTGTCGGATATCTTCATGAAAAGGCCGCCGATGCGACGGGATTGCCTGCCGGAACGCCTGTTGTGGGCTGCGGCAGCGACAAGGGATGCGAAACCCTGGGGATGGGGGTGCTGGACGAGACGAAAGCCTCTCTCAGTTTCGGAACAACCGCCACAGTGCAGACCACGTCGCACCGCTACTACGAACCGGTCCGTTTCATGCCGGCTTATCCCGCGTCGGTTCCACGGAAATTCAACCCCGAGCTGATGATCTACCGGGGGTTCTGGATGATCCGCTGGTTCCGCGATGAGTTCGGCTATGAAGAGCTGAAAAAAGCCGAGAAGACGGGCCGGATTCCCGAAGAGTATCTCAACGCCCTGCTCGATGAAGTTCCCGCCGGTTCGCTGGGTCTGCTGGTTCACCCATTCTGGGGGCCGAGCCTTAAGAAACCCTTTGAAAAGGGCTCTATGATCGGTTTCGGCGGTGCTCACAAGAAATCCCACATGTACCGCGCCATCCTGGAAGGTCTGGGATATGCCCTCAGGGAAGGGTTGGAGAAAATCGAGAAGAAAAGCGGAAAGCATGCGGAAAAGATCATGGTTTCGGGAGGCGCCAGCCAGAGCGACCGGATCTGCCAGCTCTCGGCGGATATTTTCGGACGGACCATGGTCCGGGGCAGGACGTACGAAACATCGGCTCTGGGAGCGGCTATCAATACAGCCATGGGGATCGGCCTCTATAATTCCTATGAGGAAGCTGTGGAGCATATGGTTCATTACGAGGAGAAGGAATTCCATCCCGATAAAGAGAACAACGCTCTTTACGAGAAGCTCTATCCTATCTTCCTCAAAATCAATCCCCTGCTGGAAAACATATTCGACGAGATTCAGGCCGCCACGGGCTATCCTGAAAAACTCAGCCTTTAATCAGAAAAAATAGGAGACGTGCAATGGCTAAGAAAAAACTCACAATGCCGGCCTGGAATCATCAGGCACCGGAACCGGGAACATACCGGTCTATCTTCAAATGGGGGGATCCCGATGAATTCAAACATCCGAGCGAGCAGCTTTTCGATCTGATCCGTTCGGAATTCGATCTTCCCGACAGCCATTTTGAAAAAACGGAGAATGAGGGATTTGAAAAGGTTGAGCTCCCCGATCATCCGTCGCTTCTCGACAGAAAGCATGTCGAAGCTATAGGGGATATCGTCGGAGAGGAAAATATCTCCCTATCCGATTACGACCGCCTCAACTACTCCTCGGGGTACGCCATGGAGGAGATAATGGAGATGCGCCGCGGCGAAGTTCACGAGATCTCCGACCTGGTTGTCCATCCCCGCCATAGCGATGATGTCAGGGCTGTCGTCCGATATTGTAATGAACATGGAATTCCCGTCTATGTCTTCGGCGGCGGATCGTCGGTCAACTTCGGCCTCCGCCCGACGAAGGGGGGGATCACCCTGGTCATGTGCACCCACATGAATAAAGTCGTTGAGCTGAACGAGACGGACAAAACCTGTACCGTTCAGGCGGGCATGATGGGGCCGGCTTATGAAACGGCCTTGAACAACGCGAAAGAGCTCTTCGGAACGAAGCGGAACTACTGCTGCGGCCATTACCCCCAGTCCTTCGAATATTCCACAGTGGGCGGCTGGATCGTCACGCTCGGGGCGGGGCAGCAGTCATCCTATTACGGCGATGCCTACGATATCGTCCTGGGAATGGAGTTCGTCACACCGGTCGGAGATATCAGAACCCATAATTTCAGGGCGACGGCGACCGGGCCCAAAGTAAACGATATCCTCAAAGGCTCGGAGGGGACTTACGGAATCTGCGTGGAGGTTACCTGCAAAATCTTCTACCATCAGCCGGAAAACTACGTTCCCATGGGATTCATGTTCAAAACCTTTGAAGAGGGGATCGCCGCGGCCAGAGAAATTTCCCAGGGCGAATTCGGCTTTCCCGGAGTCATGCGGATTTCCGACGGCGAAGAGACCTCCATGGGGTTGAAACTCTACGGAATCGAAGGGACCTGGATGGGGACGGCTATCGACCTGTTCGGTTACAAGTCGGGAGAGAGAAGCCTCTTTCTCATGCAGGCCGAAGGGGAAAGGGGATTCGCCCGCAACGTGGCGAAAAATATCCGCAGGATCTGCCGGAAACACGGGGCCATGTACCTGACAGGCTATCCCATCAAAAAATGGGAGCACGGGCGGTACCGCGACCCCTATCTGAGAGAGGACCTGGGGGATTACGGTCTGATCATCGACACATTCGAGACATCGGTCAGCTGGAGCAATCTCCACAATCTCCATCAGAAGTTGAGAGAGTACATCAAGCAGCGCCCTCATACCATGGCCATGTCCCATGCCTCCCACTTTTATTCCGAAGGGACGAATCTCTACATTATATTCTTCACCCATATGGACCGGCTCGAGGAATACAGAATTTTTCAGAAGGGAATCTTTGAGACTATTGTCTCCAATGGAGGATCATTATCACATCATCATGGTGTAGGCCGGATGATTTCTCCCTGGATGGAGGAGCATCTGGGTAAAGTTCAACTTGATGTTCTGAAGGCTTTGAAACGTCATTTTGATCCCAATAATATCATGAATCCCGGAGGACAGATGGGGGTTGATTTCGAAGCTTCCGATCTTGTCGATCACGAGTGGAGAATTGACTGGAAGAGTCTATAAATAATTGTATTGTAAATAAATATATAAATAGACATTTCTCGTTTCCTGCAAGCCGGCTTAATTTTAAAGCCGGCTGTTCTATTTGTTTTTTGATTTAAATATAAAGTAATTTTATTGTACCTGAAAACAGAAAAGAATATGTTTTTTTTTCTTGACGGCACTAAAAATCAGATTGATAATTGCAAAATGCAAGCGATTGCATATGCAAGCGCTTGCATTTTGTGGAGAAAAAGATATCTGTAAAAGTCTTTTATTTTTTATCCCGCAATGCAAGCGGTTGCATTGCGGGCGTTAAAAGTGAGGTTCATTCTTGTGTCTGCTTAAAAGTACTGTTTTTCCAGTCTCCCTGAAGAAAGAGTCGTTTCAGCTCTTTGTTCATTACCCTTAATCCTTCTTTTCAGGATTAAGGAATAAAAAGATCAAAAAAGGAATATCTCACAATTTGGATTTTCCGCTTACGGCGGAGAAAATACCAGGAAATACAAAGGAGGAATAGGTGTATAAAAAGCTTTTTGCTGCTTTTCTGCTGTTAACATTTTCGTTATCCGTTTATGCGGATATTCAGGTTGTTCAGCTGGAAGGTGATAGTGTGGAGATCATCTTCACCTATGAAGACGATTCTGCCGCGGCGATGAATGTTATCGGCTCTTTTGACGGATGGATCGTCCCCGGGGACCCTATGGAGAAAAACGGGCAGGGACTCTGGGAATATCGTCTGACAGCGACAGTCGACGATGAGATTCAGTACAAATTCTATGACGACGGTAACTGGATCACCGATCCCATGGCACCGGCGGAAAAAGATGACGGTTTCGGAGGGGCGAACGGCCTGATCATTGTCGCCGATTTGCTGGGTATGAGCGAGGTCGCCGCAGCCGGCACGGATGGTTCTGATGCCGAAGAGACCGTCGTTCCGGCTTTTAAAAGCAAGTTGAACTTCGGAATGTATACCATTCTCGGATCCAGGACCACATTTTCAACCCAGGCTGTAGCTGACAAGACAATAAAAGGCCTTGAAACGGACAGTACGGGAATCTCGGGAAAATCATACTGGAAAATCGGCGGCGATATTACGCCCCGTTCCAACATCTGGTTTGAATTAATGGTTCTTGATGGTTATCAGCCGGTTTGGGAGCAGGACGCTACGGGTACCGTAACGACCGCTACTGATACGGGATTGAGCGGACTGTTCACCGGATTGTTTGTAAATCCCGTTCATTTTATCGAAGGCGGTGATCCCGCTCTGAATTCAATCAAGGCGGGAATTGAAACCCCCTGGATTGAAATCGATTCCGGGTACGGATACGCAAAACCGAGAACCCGTTCATCGGTTCTCTGGGAAACGCTGAACGAAAGAGATGCCAACGACGGCTATGTCCGCTTTGATCTGGGATCGGAAATCTCAAAAATCGGTGATGTCGATATCGAAGCCACCTTCGCTCCCAACAAAATGTCGGGAAATCTTGGTCTCTTTTCCTGGATCGGCGCGGACTTCGGCAAGTTTAAATTCGATTTTCAATACGATGCGAAATCGGTGGCCACCGATTCTCTTGAGAACCTCTTCGAGAAATTGTATCACCAGGATCTGATCCTCGGACTGAATCTCGATCTCTCTTTCATTGAAATCTCCGCTCAGTCCATGGTCAACCTCTACAGTGAGACCGATTTTGCCTTCGGGGACAATTTTTCCGGAGAGCTTTTTGTCGAAATGGAAAATGAGAAGCGAAGTCTGGGCGCCAGCGCGGGATACCGCTATGTGGGCTCCGGATCGGAATTCCTCTTTGGAAATAATGATGATCTCGGCGACAAGGGGACCCAGGTGATCTACGCCTCTCTTTACGGGAAACCCGTAGATATGCTTAAGCTGGGATTCAATACGAGCGCGACTCTTGTGACAGACAACCTGGATAACAATGATGTTGAGCTTTACGGGAAAATCTACTCCGATCTTGAATTGACTTCTCTCTTCGGACATACGACATGGTTCAATGCCTATGCCGACATGAAATATCTGCTGAAGAAAGATTATGTCTATGACGCCAGTCTTTCCAAATACCTTTTCCGGTACTTCGGTATGAAATTCTTTATGGATAAACCGGCTGAGGGAATTGATGGGATGGATATCTACTACGGGCTGAATAACCGCGATGAAGAACATGTCTTCAACACTCTGATCTCAAGCTTCCGGATGTCTAATAATTTCAATGCCGAGCTGGGACTGGGGCTCAGGACTCCCAGATCCGTACTGTCTCAGACAGAAAAAGATTCAACAAACTATTTCGGTTTCTCCATCGGCGGTTCCTGGCAGATACCGGCGCCGAAAATCAAGTCCCCCGTTCTTTACGGAGCCTTTGTCTTCAATATGGATCCCTACGACGACGGAACGAACAATCTCAAAATGGAAGATTACACGACAGATGGCGGATCCGATAAATCCGATGGTTCAGCTCAGTTCAGGCTGATGATGAAATGGGACTTCTAAAATGGAGAAAAAGAAAATGAAAAATATAATACAACTTCTTTTTGTTACACTGACAGCTGTCCTTTTTCTCAGCGGATGCGGTTCTGTTCTTCACAACGGAACAGTCATGGCTCTTGAGGAAGTGACAATCACCGGACTACCGGCCAATCCCTACGGGGAAGGGCAGACAATGGTCTTTTCCTATAACAAAGGAAACGAATGGATTCACGACACAGATGATCTGGATAATCCCGTTTATCAGGCTGATGTCACGGCCGACGGTTCTCTGACATTCACCTTTGCGCCCCCTCTGGAAATAACAACAGCCACTCTCACATTTCTGCTCATAGACCCCGACCTTACTTGGGCTTCCCTGAAGATCGATAAAAAACACAGCGGTCTCAGCGGAGGGGATATCGAACTGGAAAACAGCTGGGGCGGGCTGGCTTCGCCGGAAACCATTGTCGGAACAGTCGATGGAGACGATGTGGAATGGGAATACCAGGAATAGGAGTAGGTAATGAATAAAAGACTAATAGCGGCCTTTGCAGCACTGCTCTGTTTAGGTATGAGCTTGTTTTCCGATGTTAAAGTGACGGACCGCGGCGACGGGACAGTGGATATTCTTTTCACCACCCCCGATGACGGATACGGGGATCTCTATCTGATCGGTTCCTTCAACAGCTGGGTTGAGCCCGGCGATGCGATGGTTCTCGGTGCGGACAATATCTGGGAGATTTCCCTGGAAGCGGATTCTCTCGATGAAATCAAATACAAGTTTTTCTGCGACGGTGCATATATCAGTGATGTCAATGCTCCGGATGAAGTCGATGACGGATTCGGAGGATTCAACGGACTGGTCGTCGTGGAAGATCTTCTCAATGCAGAACCGGTTGTAGCCGAAGCGGCGGAAAGCGGTGAAGCCGTTGCGACCGATGTTCCCGTCAAAAGAGAAAAACTGGCATTCGGTACAGTTACCTATATCGAAAGCGAAACAAATTTCAATTCCGATCAAGGAGATTTCGAGGGAACCGATTCTCTGCTGAATTCAAAATCGGTTTGGACCTTGAAAGGCGATGCCGTCAAAAGGATGCCGGTGCACCTGGAAGTTCTCTTTTTTGAGGGGTCGGTTCCGGTCTGGGAGAAGGATCCCGCTCCGGCTGACGATACGGTTGATGGCGTGGAACTCGTCGACGGGCTCGAAAAACTCGGTGCCGGTCTGATTTTCGTGCCGGCTTATTATCTGGGCGGTAACAATCGCCCGGTCCTCGATCAGATCAGTTTCGGCTTCGATACACCCTGGATCAGTTATGAAACGGGTTACGGCAGTGCAGCCGTTCCTGCCAGGACATCTATTATCTGGGATACGATCGAGGAAGATGGAACCGATGCCGGCGATGGGTACAGTCTTTTCAGATTGGGAGAGGATCTGAGGGAAATCGGTGATTTTTCACTGGATCTCGCGGTCATGCCCCATAAGAGTCTGAATGATTATTACGGATTGACAGCATACGTTTCAGGGGAGTATGGACCGGCTGTTCTTGATTTTCAGTATAATCTGAGGACATCGACAACAGATGATCCCAAAGAGCTCTTTCAGGATCCAGCGCGGCAGGACATCATCGCCGGAGCCGGTGTCTATGTCGGTCCCCTTTCTGTGGAAACCCAGTTCCTCTATTCCATCTATCTCCAGGGCGGTACGGTAAACGCAAGACCCTTTGCCGATAAAATGGCCCTGGAAGGACTGCTCGGGTTTGAAAAAGAAGATCTTTTCGGAGCCGAGTTGGGATTTAAATACAGAGGTTTTGCCGCGCAGATGCTTTTTGCCGACAATGACTCGGTTCTCGGTGAATCAGAAACCATGACTTTCAGCGCCGGCGGCTGGATGCAGTTCGGTAATAAAATCGTTCCGCGCCTGAATGGGGAAGCGGTCATTCCCAACGGATCGCAAGCCGGAGGGAACGTAGCCATCTCCTTCACTCCCGGTGTCGGAATCGAAATGCCCTTCGGCGAAGCAACCATGAGTCTCGACGCCTCGGTGACAATGGGTATCGATACGCAGCCCGCTGCGGGAGACAGTTCTTTTTATCTGGCCGATATCGTGGCCGATTTCAGTACCGGTATGCTTATCCCCGGAGTACTGGAAGGATTGAATATCCATTACAGCCTCGATAACAGCACGACAGATGACCTGTTCAACACCCTTCTGGCCGAAGCGGACTTTCCCTATGGTCTGAAAGCCCAGCTGGGAGCCGGTCTCCGGACAGGAGATGCTGTTGATAATCCCTTCGGTATTTTCGCCGGAGCGGCCTGGAAAATTGATGAGGAGCAGGTGTTTTCTCCTGAGCTCTACATCAATTTCACCTTCAATATGGACCCCTATGACGCGGATAACCGTACGGCTTACAAGTACGACGGCGACGGCCTCCTCGATGAAGGCTCTGCCAAATCCGATGGCAACAGCGCTCTGAGACTGGGCGTTCAGTGGTCCTACTGAGTTCTGAAATTATGACCGGAGACTTCCCGGGAGTTTCCCGGGAACCGGCATAAAAAAGACTGCGGAAATTCCGCAGCCGATAAGGAGTTTTAAATGAAAAAAGTGGTATTATGGCTCTTGGCTCTAATAACAACCCTCTCTTTTGTCGCCTGTTCAAATCCGGCCGGTTCCGACGGCACCGATGATACAACAACTGACGGTCTGACTTCGGAATGGTGGATCAAGGGAAGTTTTGATAACTGGACGGATGATCCTCAACATTTTTTCACAATGGATGAGCTGGATAACAATATCCTTTCTTTTGAAATTACAGATCTCTTTGCACTCGGTTACGAATTCGTTCTGGTAAACCCCGCCGGTAATGAACTGAAAAGTGATGGCGCCATAACCCTTAACGGGGATGGTGATGCAGAGACAATTACCTATGCCGTTGATTCGGGTAACAATTTCTACTTTGATGCGGCTTACTCTTCCTACACAGTTCAGATAGATATAACTGATACAGATGCTCCTGTCATGAAGCTTATCCCCGGAGATACGACAGCTGCAGCTCCTGATTTTGCCACGCTTGCTGACAATCTCAAGATCAAAGGAGATCTTTTTTCTATCGGTTGGACTGATACAGCCGGTGATGCCGACGATGCAACGAACACTGTTACTTTCCATGTTGTTGCTGGAAGTAAAACAGGAAGTTTCGGTTTTAATTCTCTTGACGGATTCCTGAAAAATGCAGCCGATACATCAACATATACAACAGTTGGCGACAGTTCAGGAGCTCTTGCTCTCGCAACTGACGGCAGCAACTGTACTATCGAAAATATTCCTAATTCCGATTCGGAATTTGACATTATCGTCACGATCGATCCCGACGGAGCAACCGTTGCGGATAAATACAGCATGGAAATTGTTCTTTCAGTACTTGGAACAGTTCCTTGGGCATTTGAGGCACCTTCTGATTTCTGGCTTGTCGGAGACATCAAGGATACTGTCCTCGACGGTTGGGATGAAACTGATGCAGGACGTGTCCAGCTGACGCTCACAGATGATGTAGCCACTTATACCTGGACGGCAACTGCCGATGGCACTGCGGAATTCAAATACGCTGTAGCGGCTGAATCCGGATGGAACAATCTCGTCGGTTATTCCGGCATTGACGGATCCGCATCGACAATCGCTGTTTCAGATGTAGGTGGGAATATCACATTTCCGGTTACTTCCGGAACTGAGTACACCCTGACGGTAGATTTCTCAGGCACTTATACTGCTACCGGTCTGCCTGAAGTTGATGTTGCGTCAAACTAAAAACAGAAAAAATGGTTTTTTTCAAATAAGTTGAATAGAGCTGACTGCTGTCTCTGTTCCGGAATCTTCCGGTCTGAACAGCAGTTTAGCTCATTTCCGGGAGGTAGGGTGATTCGCTTTATCAGCAGATATTTATATTTTCTATTTCTCATTATTCTGATCAGTGCATCCGCCTCCTGCTCTATTATCCCCGGAACTCATACCATGCCCGCAGGCTGGGCATACGGTTCAACTTATTTAAAAACGGAAGGCTTCACCAGATTTGTTCTTTACGCTCCCGGAGCCGACTCCGTCTCACTTTCCGGATCGTTTAACGATTGGGGTGCAACGGAAATGGAACGAAGCGGCGATAATTTCTGGATCGAAATCGAAGGGGCAGGGCCAGGCGATCCCTACAAATACCGTTCCCTCTCTTTTGAAGGGGAGTGGATCGCCGATCCCTGCAGCCTTTTCATCACGAATGATTCCTACGGGAACTCTATCATCGTCGATCCTGCGGGATTGAACGCCGCGCACAACTGGTCCGATGGATCGTGGTCCCGCCCGGACCGCGATGAGCTTGTTATTTATGAAATGCATGTCATCGATTTCACCTGGAACAACCGGTCCGGTCCGGCTCCCGGTGTGGAACCGGGGCATCAGGGCACTTTTGCCGGTGTGGCCGACCGGTCTGATTATCTGGCGGACCTCGGCATCAACGCCGTGGAACTGATGCCCGTGCAGGAGTGGCCCGGCGGTTCCTACAGCTGGGGATATAATCCCTATCTCTTTCTGGCTCTCGAGAGCAGCCTGGGGACAGGGGACGGCAGCTCCGTTATAAAAGAATTTAAAGAAATGGTGGATACGCTTCATCAGAAGGGAATCGCCGTTATACTCGATGTGGTCTACAACCATACGACCGGGGATTCGCCTCTTTATAAAATCAATAAAGATCAGTTCTTCGATGGAGATACGCCCTGGGGGCCGAAGCTGGACCTGACGGATGATTATGTTTTCAATCATGTCCGGGAAAGTCTGATTCATTTTATGGATGAGTATCATGTCGACGGATTCCGCTTCGATTCCACTGAAAATATCGATGGAGAGGCTTTAAGAGATCTTGTCACGGAACTCAGCGACAGCGGGTATGACAGTCATTATTACATTTTTGAAGAATTCAACGGAGTCCACAACGCTGCGATTCAGAGCTACAACAGCCTTTACGGTTACGCCCGAATTTCCAGCTGGGGGACCGGTTTCAAAGAGGGACTCTTCAGCGCCCTGAATGACAGCTATTATGGTTCTCTCGGCGATATCACCTACCATTCCAATTCATACGGTTTTACATTCAGCGATTCCGCTATTACTTACGGCAGTTCCCACGATGAGGGAACTCTCTTTTATCATTCCGGTCTAAAGAGCCGATTGACCTTGACAGCTCTGACCCATGAACTGACTTCTCTCGGCCTGCCCATGATCTGGATGGGAGACGAAATCATGCGGGACCACCGGGGGAATAATCCGGTTTCCGGCAGCGGTGTCGATGAACTGAATAATCAGATGGACTGGGTATCGTTAATGAACTCAAATGAAGATGAATTGCAGTTCGTCCGGGACCTTCTGGCTCTCAGAAGAAATCATCCCTCTCTGAGACGGGGCCTCTCATCGCCCGATTCGCATCCGGGGAGTTTTTCCGACGGATTCGAATGGAATACCGACTGGGAATCGGGCTTTCTGGGTTACGTGCTCGGAGAACAGGGCGACAGGCCTTTTGCAATCTTCATAAATTACGGAAACAGTTCCCGAACTTTCAATGCTTTTTTTCCGGAGGACGGAAGCTGGACTCCCGTTCTCGATTCGTCGCAGCCGAAGGTTCTCGAAACAGGTACCGGACCGGCTCTGGAAGTCGCTTCCGGAAATTCTGAAATAACGGTTCCGGCCGATGGAGCACTCATATATGCCGGGCCGGTTAATCTATAAAATGAGGAGATTTTAATGAAATGGAATAAGATAGGGATTGGAGCGGCTTTTCTCTCCGCCGCTGCAATCTTTTTTACCGGCTGTGCCAGTCAAACGGAGCTGCCTCCGCCGCCGGCGCCCCGTTCTAGCGAACCGGTGGCCGATATTTCCCCCTACAGAGGAACCTTCAGTGATCTCAGGCAGAACCACTGGAACGACAGGGTCTTTTATGAGATTTTCGTAAGGAGTTTCAAGGACTCCGACGGAGACGGCATTGGCGATCTGAGAGGGATTATCGACAGCCTCGACTATCTCAATGACGGCGATCCTTCAACCGGCGATGACCTGGGCATAACAGGTATCTGGCTCATGCCCGTCAATTCCTCGCCCAGTTACCACGGCTACGATGTAACCGATTACTTTTCCATCAATTCCGACTACGGGACAATGGATGATTTCAGAGAGCTTCTTTCTGAAGCGCATAAACGGGGGATCATCGTTATCATGGACCTTGTTCTGAATCACACAAGTACGGAGCACCCATGGTTTCAGAAGAGCCGGAGCGGCGATCCCGATTACATCAATTATTACAGATGGGCCGATGGAAGACCCGATCTGAAAGGGCCCTGGGGGCAGGATGTGTGGCACGGCGCGGGCGGAAACAGAAGCTACTATGGTTTGTTCTGGTCCGGTATGCCCGATCTGAACTACAACAATGAAAAGGTGACGGAAGAAGTCTATGATATCATCGATTTCTGGCTTTCCGATATCGGTGTCGACGGATTCAGACTGGACGCCATTATGTATCTCATCGAAGAAGGCAATGAGCTGATGAATACCTTTTCGACTCTGAAATGGTTTGAGAATTTTCACAGTCATTACAAAGCGGTGAATCCCGATGCCTTCACGATCGGAGAAGTCTGGTCGACAACGGAAAACTCCGTGGAGTATGTGGGAGATAAAGTTGATACGGTTTTCGAGTTCGATCTGGCGTCCTCCATGGTCGGATCGGTTCAGCAGAGCCGGAATTCCGCCATCTACGCCCAGCAGGAAAACGTTCTGGAAAACTATCCCGAAAGTCAGTACGGCCGCTTCCTCACCAATCATGATCAGGACAGGATCGCAACGGTCCTCAACGGCAGCCGGGACAAACTGAAAATGGCCGCATCTCTGCTTCTGACAGGGCCCGGCGTCCCCTTTATCTATTACGGTGAGGAGATCGGAATGGAAGGGGGAAAACCCGATGAGAATATCCGCCGTCCCTATCCCTGGACCGGGACGGGCGGTTTCACATCCGGGAAGCCCTGGGAAGACTACGGTCCCGGTAAAGAGGAAAATAATCTCCAGTCCCAGAGGGGGGTTGAGGACTCTCTCTACGAACATTATAGATCTTTGATCTCTCTCAGAAACGAAATCCCGGCGCTCCGTAAGGGCGGAACCTTCCATATCAACACAGACAGCCGGAAAGTCTATTCCTTTGTCCGATACGATGAGGAGGAGGCTTACCTGGTCATTCTGAATCTCGGCCGGGAAATGGAAGGCCCGGGATTCTATGCGGAAAAAACTCCCTGGCCGCAGGGTTTCTCTCTGGTACCGGTGTTCGGTTCGGCAGAAGCGGCGGATCTGGAGAATCCCGATGGAGAGGGAGGATTTTCCCGCTATCAGCCATTGGACAATCTGGAGGCTTATTCTACCTATGTCTTCCGTATTGTTCCTCATAATTAATGTTTATTTTTGCCCTTCGGGGATTTAAAAGGAGTAAGAAATGAAAAAAACAAGGAAAGTCTCTTTTTTTACGGGATTGATCCTGCTCATAGGTTCTATGGTATTCGCCTCAGGTGCGAAAGATGATTTCAGCAGGATGAAAGCGCCGGTCAAAGGTTCGGCGGATACGGATATGTCGGCTGCTGAAATCTACAGTATGTATCCCCTGAATGTTCTGCCGGGGACTCTGGTTTCCATCAGCGGAGACGGTTTCGGAGATACCGCCGGTATCATTTACATTGACGGCATCGGCATCGATGAATTCTACGGATGGGATAACAACACCATATGGGTCAAGGTTCCCGAAACGGAAAGTTCTGAAATGGAAGTGCAGGCGGGTATGTCCGTTGCGGAGGATTTACTCTACAGGGCGCCCGAGGGAAGCATCACGGTTCGCTGGGTTGTCGATGCCGATGCCCTTCAGGCTGTTGCCGATGCAACCTTTGATAAGTATAAACTGGATTTTGCCCCCATGTGGAAATTCCCTCTTCACATTAAGGGAGAGTGGGTCAAGTCCGGCGACGGATTCGGAAATAAGAGCGGCAGCTGGGACGGCGGATCGAGACGGCTTATGTGGAACCAGCCTGAAACGGGACTCTGGATTTCCGAAGTTGTCTTCACCCCTGAAAACATGGAGAGCTATAAACCCGGCGTCATGAAATTCGCTTTCGAAGACAGCGAGGATGAAGCCCGTAATATAGCGACTTTTGAAAGCGATATGGCCTTTATCCTGAAAAAGGAGTGGGCCAAAGCCGATCCTTTTACGGATATCAGCAGTGACCCCGCCGTTCGGGTGGGAACTACAAGCCGATTTTACAATGAGAGAAACAACACCATTCAGATCAGCTACCCTGTGGCTGAGTCAAAATAAAATTACGGAGATACTATGCGGATAATCAAATATGCAACGGGATTTCTCATAACGCTGTTTATAATTGCGTCCTGTGCGACCGGGAAGTCCGGCGGCGCACTTGAAGAAGTTCCGGGAACAATCGAAACAAAGGGACATCCCATGATGGATAAAGTGGCGGCCGTTTCCGGAAAACTGAATATCGCCGATGATGAAATCGTTCTGTACTACTACAGAAATGATGAGAACTATGATCCCTGGGGATTCTGGCTATGGGCTCCCGGATCGGGCGACGGCAGCGTGAACTGGGATATTTCAAAAAATATCAAGGTTCTCGACGGAGTGGGATACCTGAGGTTCAAAAAAGACGGCAGCGACCTGGGACAGAGCGCTGTCAATCCCGCCGGAGAGATAGGATTTATCAGAAGATCCGATAAGGGCTGGGACAATCAGACGCCCGATCTGGTCTGGGACACCGCTGCAAAAGGCAACGAAGTTGTTCTCTTCGAAGACACCCTTGAGCCGGCGGCGCTGGGTGGATACAAACCTTCATTCAAGGCGGTTGTCGCCGATTCGGCCAATATGATTAAAATGTCTCTTTCGGGAAGGCATGCTCTTGCAGCCGAGCCCTCTGCCAATGGTTTTACCATTACTGACGGAAATGGCAATATCGTTCCCATCAGCGATATGGTGAATATGAGAGCCATTAATAACAGATCGAAGAATTTTACCAGCAATATCTATATCAAACTCGGGGCCGATCTCGATCCCATGGGGAGCTATAGGATTTCCCACCCGAAATATCTGGCTCCGGCCAACGTCGATACATCTGCTCTGGCGCTTCTGGCGATTGACAAGATGACACCCGAAGCCGGGTACACTCTCGGGGCATTGTATAATCCCGACGATTCTTCTGTCGAGTTCCGCCTGTGGTCTCCCTTCGCGGCATCTGTCAAAGCTCTCATTTACTCAAAAAGCATTGCAGTTACCACTTCTGAAAAGCCTGTGGTTGAAATCGATCTGGATTTTGATGAGACCACCGGTGTCTGGAGCGCCATCTATGGGGATACAGATCTGGATGGATATTTCTATGAGTACAAAGTGACTCAGAATGACGGCATGGTTAAAACGGCACTGGATCCCTACGCCAGAAGTATGGATGCCTATATGAACCAGGGCGGTTCAGGCCGGGCCGCTATTGTCAATCTGAATAAGGCTCTTCCCGAAGGTGGCTGGGAAGGTTTTGAAACGGCTCAGGATAAGGGGTATTATCAGAAGAGGGAAGACGCCGTTATATACGAAGTCTCGGTCCGGGATTTTACCATCTCTCCCGATTCGGGCGTAAAGGGCGAGCCTGGTACCTATTCAGCTTTTATTGAAAAGCTCCCCTATCTGGCGGATCTGGGGGTGACACACATCCAGCTGATGCCCGTACTGAATTTCTACTACACCGATGAAACCGATAAGGCCTATGTAGCCAAAGGCGGAACGACCAATAATAACTACAACTGGGGATACGATCCCCATAACTACTTCACGCCCGAGGGATGGTATGCCAGCGACGCTTCCGATCCCTATGCGCGGATGGTGGAACTGAAAGATCTTGTCAAAGCGGCCCATGAGCAGGGTATGAGAGTTCTCCTCGATGTCGTCTACAACCATATGGGCACGACCAACTTCCTGGAAGATGTCGTTCCCGGCTATTATTTCCGCAAAACGCGGAGCGGGGCGTTCACGTCCAATTCCGGGTGCGGAAACGATGTGGCTACAACCAGAAAGATGTCGCGAAAACTGATTGTCGACAGTCTCGCCTACTGGGTGGAGGAATATAAAGTGGACGGTTTCCGCTTCGACCTGATGGGGCTGCTCGATACAGAGACCGTGGAAGCCGGTTATGCCGCCGCTTCGGCGATCCGTCCCGATGTTCTCTTCGAAGGGGAAGGGTGGTCCATGTATAACGGTCCTTCCGGCACGAAAGGGACAGAGCAGAGCTATATGACATCAACGGATAACATCACGGTTTTCAATGACGAGATACGGAACATGATGAAAGGCGGCGGTTTCAATGACAAGATGAAGGCTTTCCTCACTGACGGAAGCCATGATGCCGAGGCCATATTCATGAATCTGACCGGAAGACCCCAGAACAATTACCGCGCAGATTCTCCCGGCGACAGCATGCTTTATATCGCCGCCCATGATAACCTGGCTCTGGCCGATAACATCGCCTATAACCTCAGGCTCGATCCCTCCGACAGCAGGGACCGTATGGAAATCGCTCAGCGGGTCAAGCTCGGGAACTTCCTGATTCTCACGGGGCAGGGAATCTCCTTCCTTCACGGGGGACAGGAGAGAGGCCGGTCCAAGCCGAATGTCATGAATGATTCCAGCGAATCAATCGGCCGCTTCGTCAGCAACAGCTATGACTCGGCCGATGATATCAACCAGTTCGTCTGGAACATTCCCGGCGAGTATCAGGCCATTCATGATTTTACGAAAGGCATGATAGAGATCAGGAAAATGCATGATATTTTCCGCCTGGGAGATATGGCTCTCGTGGAGCAGAAAATAGAGTATCTTCCCCAGAGCGGTGACTTTATGCTGGCTTACAGGCTGGAAGGAGAGGCGGCCGACTACTATGTCCTCGCCAATACTTCGACTGAAGCCAGAACCTTCGAACTGAAGAAGGATGTGACCGGTGCTGTTGTTCTGGCTGATGGAACGACAGCTTCAAATAGCGGAATCGCATCTCCTTCCGGAGTTTCTGTTTCGGGAAGCCGTGTCGAGCTGTCCGCGTTGACACCGGCCCTGATTCTCGTGAAATAAAATTTTGAAGGGGGGGGTGGCAACAGTTCGAAATGGACTTCGAATGCCATCATCCCCCGACCCCTTCTCTGCAGGAAGCAGAGGCGAACCGGAAGCTTGTATCCTGTGAAAAGGATGTCCGGTGTTGACCATCTCCCTTTCCGGACAGATTGGGTTTTAACGTGAAAATAAAAAACTGGACATCGTGAATTTTCATTGATATTCTTTTTTAATATGAATGTAACTTATAATGCCCAACTGTATCTCGGTCCGGAAGAGAAACAGAATTTCCCGCAAGATCAGATCATCAGAAAAATCGAATCTACTGCCGAATCGCTCAACCTCAAGAGACTTCTCATCTGGGATACTCATCCTGGTAATCTGACTGAAGAGATCATAAGCTTCTGCCATTCCCGCTCCATTGAAGCCTGGCTCTGGCATCCGGTGCTGGCCGATATGAACAGTTTCGCCGTAACACCGGATAGGATGGCGGAGGTTCCTTTTTTCAAAGGTTTGGACAAACTGTCGGGCGTTGTCGTTTCATGGAATATTCTCCATATTCCCGATCGTTATTTTGCGCTTTTAAACCGCCTGAACATTTAAAAGCCGGAGTTATCTTTGACTATTGATCGAGATAATTGCCGATCTCCCCGATCCCCTGCTCAATGGTGATCCGGCCATTAATGACCAGCCTGATTATCTTTTTCAGAACAAAGCGTAACTTCTCTATCATATCTCCGGAATTGAGCTCGACAGCCTTATCCAGCTCATAGAGGAGGATATCCTTCGACCGATTGTTTTCCAGGAGAGAATAGACGCTTTTATCGGCCGGGAGATACCCTGTTTCCGGATCGATCCTCTGCTGAACACCGTATCCCGTCAGATAGGCTATAAGATCTTCCGCTGTCTCTTTCGATCCGCTTCCCCGGGGAATTCCCAGCAGAATGGACACTTTCAGGGGGGGGGGAGTCTCTCCGGGCAGAAGAGGAAATCTCTCTTCAAGGGAGATGGGATTGCCGGGCAGTTCCTTAAAAACAGTGGACATGCCGAAATACCGGTCGGCTCTACCGGAAATGAAATCCTCCGGGTAATCAGAGGAAATCCTGTAGGCTCCGGCCCTGTAGAGATTGCGAAGATATGTCAAGGTTTCAAAAAGTGCCGGATCATCGACGGAAAAAGGTTCTTTCAGACCGTAATGAAGGGCTAGAGGATAAAGCATATTGAGATCGCTGAAGTCGGCGGCGATAATCTGATTTTCCCCATATGTTGAACCACTCAGATAGACTGTTCTGCTGAATTTGTAGGGGACCGGCTCTTTCTGCCTCTCCTCATTGAGAAGGGGGCTGAGAGCATTCTGCTTTTCTCCGCTGAATACGATAAGGTCGGGAACCGTTCTATCGTTGAAAATATTGTACTCCAGCAGGGAGACAATACCGGGATCGACGCGGAATTCAATGTCTCTATGGTGAAGAGCGGCGAAGAGAGATAACTCTCTCTCCATATGGGCATCCCTGCTGTCGAACCAGATAAGCAGAGGATCCGGCTCTCTCTCTTTACCCTCCAGTTCTATGCTGTCCGGCAGAAAAAGACTTCCGATTCCCTCTCCTCTCAGGTAGATCTGATCTTCATTGGTCACAACGCGCAGATCTTCTGTCAACTCGGTTTCCAGTCTGTATTCACCCGAATAGAAACGGAAACCACGCAGGTCCTCCATCAGGGGGAGCAGCTCGTGGAGAAACACTCCCTTTTCCTCTCCGTAGGGCAGCCTGTAGGATAATTCCCGGAGGCTTTCGTCGCTGTAATTGTCAAAAAAATTGTCGTTGAGACGTATTTCCAGAGCGGGGAGAGGAAGGATGAAAATCAGCAGAACAAGGGGTGCTAAACGGTTCATACAAAACCATTGTAACTTCTCAATCTGTTCTTTACAAGTTATACTGATCAGATGAAATTCGGTTTAAGTAAATATACCATAGATAGTTTTTTTAAGAGAGTTGTTGAATTGTATGCCGATGAACTGTCCATCGGAACTGTTGAGACGAAAGCCATAACATACCGGGAATTCGGACAGAGAGTCACTTCATTTGAAAACAGGCTGTTGTCTCTTGGAATAGGGCGGGGGGACCGCGTCGCCATTGTCGGTGTTTCCACTCCCGAATGGGCTATGGCCTATCTCGCCGTTATGTCCATTGGAGCCACAGCAGTCCCCGTCATGGAGGATTTCCCTGTTGATGATATCAAATATCTTATCGACTTCGCCGAATCCGATGCTCTTGTCCTCTCCGGCCAGATAATCTCCAAATTCGGAGAATACGATTTTACCCCTTTTAAAGCCCTTATCCGCATGGATGATTATGAGATCCTCCACAGCCGGGAGGATAAACCGGCTTCCCGTGAAGAAGTCAGCGAGGATGATCTGGCTGAAATTCTCTTCACTTCCGGCACAACGGGCCACAGCAAAGGGGTTATGCTCACTCAGAAAAACCTGGTTTCCAATATCTTCGAAGGTCCGGACAGGCTGAAATGCATTACGAAGGATTCGGTGACCCTCAGCATCCTTCCCATGGCCCATGCCTTCGGCTCCACTTCGGCTTTTCTGTCCATCATCTATTGCGGCTCCGAACTTTATCTTCTGGGGCGCAAACCGACGATCGGGGCTCTGATGAAGTCCTTTGAACTGGTCCGGCCTACTATCCTGGGAAGCGTTCCCCTTATTTTTGAAAAAATCTATTCCAAGAAGGTCGCACCCCTGATCGGAGGAAAACCGCTGTTCCGCTTTCTGGTTAAAAGGGACTGGACGAAAAAGATTTTTTACAGGCTGATCGGCAAAAAATTCAAAGAGGCGTTCGGCGGCCGTCTCGAATGCGCCATCATCGGCGGTGCGGCACTGGCTGAGGAAGTGGAGGAGTTCCTCAATATGGGGCAGATCCCCTTCGTTCTGGGATACGGCATGACCGAATCGGCTCCTCTGATCACCTTCCAGTCTCTGGAGGATTCCCGCCGGGGATCGGTCGGCAGCGCTATTAGCGATGTGGAGATCGTTATTGAGGATCCTGAAGCGGGTACGGGTATCGGAGAAATTCTCGTTAAAGGCCCCAGCGTTATGAAAGGCTATCTGAAAAATCCCGAAGCGACAGCGGAAATGCTCACCGGAGAAGGGTGGCTCAGAACGGGGGACCGGGGGTATCTCGATGAAGACGGTTATCTCTACCTCAAAGGGCGTAGCAAGAATGTCATCGTCGGCCCCTCCGGTGAGAACATCTATCCCGAAGTTATCGAGTCATTAATATCCGCTTCTCCCTATGTGGATGAGGTTCTCGTTTACGCGGAGGACCATAAAATCGTCAGCCGGGTCTTCCCCAACAGGGAATACGTCGACAAAATGGAGAAAGGTGAGATCGAGGAGCACAAAGGGCAGTGGCTGGAAACTCTGAAGCGCGAGGTGAATGCCAAACTTCCCATGGCCTCGAAAATCGTTCATATGATAGAGGAGAATGTTCCCTTTATCAAAACGGCCAGCAACAAGATCAAAAGGGATGAGAATATCAACCGCGATTCCGATTCTTAAGGAATTCCTCCCCCGCCCGGTCCCAGATAGGATCGGGTATGGTCAGGGCATCGGTTATGCCTTCACGCTCCATCAGATTCAGGGCGTAATCAATCATCAGCAGCGAGATATTTTCCCCCTCTCTCAGGCTGTCAATTATGGAACGGCTCCAGTGGGGGCTCGCTTGATAGAGACCGCTATCGTGAAATCGCTTTTCCAGTTCATCGAGAGAGTAGGGGACGCTGATCAGTCGGGCTGAAAGCTTTCCTTCGGAAATCGATAAGAGGGCGTACTGGGCGCCTTCTCCCTTATTGAAGTGAATCCCCGCCGAACCGGGATTGAGAGCCCATTTCCCTTCCTGTTCCAGAAACCACTGATTGTGACTGTGACCGCATATGAGCAGATCCTCCTCCAGGGCGTTCATCACCTCTTCGAAACGTTCTCTTTTCCTGTCCGGATAGAGAAGTTCAGAAAGGGAATCCGGTGATCCGTGAGTTATCCGTATCGAGATCCCGCCGATCTCGATACGCTTCTGATCGGGAAGGGATTGGATGTAGGCACGATTACTTCGGCCTAACTTATCGAAAGTCCACATGAGGGCGGACATTTGCCTGGCGTGGGTCCAGTGGTTCAGATGTCCTGCCTGATGATCGAGAAAATACTGTTCCCTATTCCCCTTGATGACAATCCATTCCGATTTTCTGACCAGGGTCAGGACTTCATCGGAATCGGGGCAGTCTGAAATCATATCGCCGGCGACGATAACTTTTTCTATCCCCCTTTTCCGCAGGTCTGCTTTAATGGCGAGAAAAGCAGGCAGGTTTCCATGTATATCAGCCATAACGGCAATAGTCTCTTTCATCTCTATTAGATCTTAGCAGGTCGGGGCGATACGTGTTAAGCTGAAACCGATGAAAGAAACGGATCTGGATGAACCGGTCAGGAAATGGCTGGAAGGGCAGGGCTACGAAGTCTCCTGCGAGGTTAAAAACTGCGACATCGTCGCCCGCAAGGGAGAAGAGCTGCTGATAGTAGAACTGAAAACCCGTTTTTCACTCGATCTGGTCTATCAGGCGGTCAACCGGAAGGCGCTCTCCGATTCTGTATACGTTGCCGTTCCCGTGGCACCGGGAAAGAAGACCATCCCCCGGTATAAAGAGGTTAAAAAGCTGCTGAGCCGTCTGGAGACGGGACTGATTCTCGTCCGTTTCATGAAGAGCAAAACAAAAGTTGAGGTCGTACTCCATCCTGTCCCCTACGCGCCGAGAAAAGCCCATCGGCGAAGGGCTTCCATCATCCGGGAGATCGACGGAAGGTATTCCGAGTTCAATAAGGCGGGAAGCGCTTCGGGAGACCGGAAAATCAGCGCCTACAGGCAGCAGGCTCTCTATATTGCTTCGGTTCTGAAAGAGCAGGGACCGCTCTCGCCTTCGGCTTTAGTGAAAAGCGGTTCGGGAAACAAGACCCAACAGATTCTTTCGGGAAATATATACGGATGGTTTGACCGCATCAGCCGGGGGGTCTACGACCTTAATGAAACGGGCCGGGAGGCTCTGGAACTTCAGGCGGAAATCGTCAGCCGGCTGGTGGAATCAAAGAGCCAAGGACGGGAAACCCGAAGATAAACTCATATTTGCTGACAGTTAAAGGATTAGGATCATATGATGATCACTCACCGAACCACTTAAGTATTCTCAATGCCCTCAGGGTATTCCACCGACTCGGTTTTCCCCCGGGTTCCAGAGAGAAATGGAGTTTCCCGCTGTATTTTTTTTCCAATTTCCAGAAACCGTCTGAGGTCTTTCTGCTCTTTAAAAGATCTAGGGCGTCAGCCATTCTCTTGTCGTAGGGGTGTCTCACTTTCTGAAAAAAGTCCAGAGCGCGAAGATAATCATAATGCCAGCGGGGTGGAAAGGACATTTTCGCCATATCTCCATGGACTATTTCTCCGGTTTGGCTGGATTTATAGAGTTTATGATGGAGAAGAAATTCAACTCCTTCACGCTGTTTCATGCCCAGAACTTCTTTCATATTCTCATCTGAACAGACTTGCGAATATTCATATAGTCCTTCGAGAACAGATATTGTCGTATGAAAAGAGCTGTGAACAGATCCCCTGTATCTTTCGCAATTCCATCCACCGTCATCCATCTGCTGTTCAAGAAGATAGTCTGCCATTCTCTGCAATCTCTCATCTTTTATGGAAAAGAAGCTCAGCATAGAGAGTAGCATACCCGTAACACAGGTTTCGCTCTGCTTCCAGGTTTTCCAGTAATTGATACCGCCGTCTTTTTCGAAAAAGCCTTTGTCGAGAAGCAGCATCCCCGCTGCTTTCAGAGCCGGCGAAGCCTGCGCTTCGAAACGGTAGAACAGGAGCAAAGTGTAAAAAGTAGAGATCCATTTGGGAGAATAGAGTCCCCCGCCCCAGGTCCCGTCTGGTTCCTGTCGATCAAGCAAAGATTTACCCCATCCTTCAGACAATATCAGTTGCCTTACCCCATCAGTCCTCTCGTCCTGATATCCGAGAAGATCCCTCATCGTCTGATATCTGATAGAAGGATCACCCTGCATCAGCCATCTGATCTGCAGCGTACTATTATCCATAGTGCAATATTAAACCAGAAAACATCTGTCAGCAAATTTCTTCTTGTGATATCATCATTTAGTAATCAATGGGAGGTTTCATGTTTCAGCTTTTGCCTTTTCTTTCCTATGCTGTGGCCATGACCTTCTCTCCCGGCCCGAACAACCTCATGTCCATGTTCAATTCGGGGCGGGACGGCTATGTCAGGACTCTCGGATTTCTGGCGGGGATTTTTACAGGCTTCTTTTTTATAATGCTTTTTTCTGCCTACCTCAATCTGGCTCTTTACACATATATTCCGCAAATCACATTGGTCATGAAATATATCGGGGCGGCTTATCTCGTCTATCTGGCCTGGAAAGTTTCCGGGATCCGGATTGTCGGAAAGAAGGGGGGAGATCCGGCAGACGTGAAGAGCGGAACGGTCAATTCCTTCCGGGTGGGCTTGACGATGCAGCTGGTCAATGTCAAAGTCATTCTTTACGGACTTACCATGCTTTCCGGTTTCGTCATCCCCTATTACAGGGGGCCTGTCCGGCTGGCGCTCTTTTCTTTCCTGCTCGCTTCCTTTTCCTTTCTCTCCATAAACAGCTGGGCCCTCTTCGGATCCCTGTTCCGGAAAATCATCAGCCGTCATGAGCGGATTTTCAATCTGCTTATGAGCGTTCTGCTCCTCTACAGCGCGCTGGCTGTAAGTCATGTCATTTAATCACGACCATTATTCCGGCAGATGAAAGTACAGGCTGAGGCGCCATCGACTATTCGCTTTCCGGTTCCGCTTCTTTCGAAAGTAATTTCGTCGGGACGGTAAACGTTGAATATGGCGTTGTCTGTTTCGCAAAAAACCGTTGTCAGTTCCGGCGCACCCAGAGCGGAAAAAATATTGAAGAAACAGCACTCTCCCCTGATTTCAAAAATATAGTTCCGGTCATTTTCCTCCAGTATTGTCATTCTGTTCATCCGGGTCGGTCCATCGCTGTTTGTCCGTTTCTGGTATTTTATAAGATCGGTGAAGGATCTGTCCGATTCAACATAGCGGAAATTGGCCATCTGGACGGAAAGGGCAAAGGGTATGGCCAGTGCTTTTGTCAGGGCAAGGGCCCGGGGGGAATCCATATGACGCGCATAATAATGATAGATTGAATAGATCAGAGCACAGACCTTTCGCAGGTCCCGGGGGTCTCTGCCGGTAATTTTCCGGGACAAAGAACCGGTGGAAATCAGAATCTTTAAAAGCGCGGCAAAAGGCCGGCTTTCATATCCTTTCAACTGTCCGTATAAAATCAGAGGTATGGAAGGTTCGGCTATCCTGTCGATTGTGGTTTTTAACATAAGGCACTCCTGAATGTGTTTTTTCAGGGTATATCATGAATGGCAGAATGAAACATGAACGAACCTGCTATTGCGGAAAATGCTTTTGAGGCTCGTACCGAAATTTTCTTTGAAAGTGCGGCTGAAATGAGCGTAATCGGAAAAGCCCGCTTCCAAGGCCGCCATAGTCATCGATTCTCCTTTATCGATAAGCAGTAATCCGTCGAGCAGACGTTTCCAGAGAAGATAGCGCCTGATGGAAATACCCATTGTTTCCCCGAAGAGATGCATCAGTCTAGACTCGGACAGACCGGCTATACGGGCCAATTCCGAAACCTGTATCTTTTTATCGGGAACAGACGGTATGTAATCCAGAAGGGCCGTAATGCGTGCATCGGCGCGGCTATTCTTTATCTGTCCGGGAAAAAACGATTCCACGATGCGATTCGAAAGCGCCGCTGCGTCAGCGCATCGGTGCTCCTTTTCGGTGAGGAAGGCCTGAATCCCCTTCAGGGTCGTTCCCAGAATATCCAGAGGAGCGGTTTGAAGAGAGCCTTCCGGGATAAGCTGAATAAATAAATCTCCCGTAGGTCCTTCCGGATCAATGAAGAGAGAGAGCGAAGGACTACCGATAAGGCAGCGGTGTTCCACATTGCTGTTTATAAGCATAATATGGCCTTCTTTTTCGGTCCCGTCCTTCAGGCGGGCTTGAAAAGGGGCTTGGGGAGAAATCATAATCTGATAGAAATAGTGGCGGTGATAGCTTCTTGAGAAATCCTCCCCGGCAACCAGAAGCCGGTTGTGGAGGAAATAGATATTCATCACCGCGGACTTCTGTTCCTTAGAGCTGGCCCGCGGTAAATCCCGGATCGAGCGACTTGACCACTTCCAGAGGATCGAGGTCCTTGTTGCACATCTGGTAGACCGACTGGATGAGAGGCAGCTTCAAGCCGTATTTATCTGCCAGGCGCACAGCGAATTTGGCTGCGACCACACCTTCCGGCAGGTAACCCACTTTTCCGATATTGGTAATCAGGTCATCGATATCCTTAAACTGATCCAGGATTTTCTTCTCGATTATCTCCGCCCCGAAACGGCGGTTGCGACCGTAGAGTGACCGGCAGGTCACATGGAGGTCCCCTACCGCAGCCAGCGATGTAAATGTCTCGGGATGGGTCGCGCCCATGGCCATTCCCAATCTCTGTATTTCATTGAGGCCGACGGCAAAAAGATAGGATTCCGTGTTGTCTCCGACCCTGTCGGAGATCTCTTTCAGGGCATCGAGCAGTCCGAAGGCTATGGCCACGACGTTTTTTACGGCAGCACTGATCTGTACTCCGATTACATCGAGGGATGAAAAAACCTGAACGGTTTCCCCGGCAAGAAGTTCGCGGAACAGGATGGACATCCGGGGATTGGCGCAGGCGCTGATGAGTCCCGTTATTTTGCCTCTTGCCACTTCTTCCGCATGGCTCGGTCCGGAAATGTAGACGACATTCCCCTTGTAGAATCCCGGGAGATAGTTTTCTATTCTATCCAACAGAAGCTGCGGCCCCTGATCGCTGTCGAGAAAACCTTTGGCGATAACGGCGATTTTGCTCATCCCCTCCATGATATTGGGAACGGAGATAATTTCCTTGACCGTATCGAGAATAAACAGCGATGGGCTGGCGAGGATGATATATTCCCGTCCTTCCGCGGCTTCGCGCAGATCCGTAACGGCCCGGATCGTATCGGGAAGCGTCACGTCGGGGAGATAGCGGTTTATATGTTTCCCGTTGATTTCATCAGCCACGTCCTGTTCGAAACTCCAGAGGGTGACATCTATCCCCTTTTCCGCGATGATTTTCGCAATGGCAGTTCCGAAAGCTCCGGCGCCCAGAACGCCGACACCTTTATTCATCAGGCCCATCCTTTTAAGGGGTCTTCCCATTTTGTGATTTCATCTTCAGAAAAGAAAATGGCGATTTCTCTTTCCGCGCTTTCGGGCGAATCCGATGCGTGGATGACATTATTGGGGTTGATGCTGCCCAGCGCGAAATCTCCTCTGATGGTGCCGGGATCGGCTTTTTCCACAAAAGTACCGCCGCAGAGTTTTCTCATCAGCATTATGGCTTTGGGACCTTCCACGACCATGGGGATGACGGGCCCGCTGATAATGAAGTCCTCAACCAGAGGATACCATTCCTGCTCCAGGTGTTCAGCATAGTGTTTTCTCACTGTTTCTCTGCTGAGAGTCCTCATTTTCATAGCCGTGATCTGAAGACCTTTTTTTTCGATTCTGCTGATAATCTCTCCGGCGATCCGTCTCTGGATAACTCCGGGCTTCAGCATAATGAATGTTCTTTCCATTTTTATTCCACCTCTGCTGCAAAAATTAAAAAGCGGAGCAGGGCTCCGCGGGTTCATTGATATTATAGCCGGAAATTCCCGAAAAGCGGGAATCTTTCTACTTGTATGAGAGCGAATACACCAGATCGGTATCGAGCAGGAGTACCCTGATCAGGGGAACTTTGAACTCGACCGTGTTGCTGTCGATTTTGGTACCGCCTTTCTGGTCCAGAATCGTACCATTGACATTGATCGTCATGTCCAGGCTGGAATCGAGAACTCCCGCCGGACCGTCTTCTCCGAAAAAGAATTCGATCATATCGAGATATTCGCTCTCTTCCACAACCATATCGGGGTCCGGTGCCAGCGCGGCCATGGTGGGATCGTCCAGATTGGGAATGAGATGGGAAAAGGCCCGGTACGTATTCTTGTTAACAGTGAGAGTCAGTTTCATCTGATCGCCCTGATCTTCAATTCTGATCAGTCCTGAACTCTGCACATCTTCTTCAGTCTGGCTGAAAAGTCTTTCCACGCTGCCGAAATCAAAATCGAGAATGATCCTGTTTTTCTGAGGTCTGGACGCCCGGACATTACTGACTTCGGGATTTTCTTCCATCTGCTCCCTGATCTTGTCGGGATTGAGCATCTCGTCTGGATCTACGTCCGGTGATATTTCCGCCAGATCCTCTATGGTCGGCAGTACAAAACTTTTCAGGTTTATTTCAACACTGGCGGTTCCAGATCCGTCTTTTTCCAGATTGATTTCATTTTTCATGGAACAGGAAAAGAAGATCAGTGAGACGAGAATCGCCGCTGCAATTTTTTTCAAAAGTAAACCCTCCTAATAGGTCATCAGGGAATCATACAAAATCATTACAATTAAGAAAAGTCTTTCGTTCTTCGGCCGTTACAAAAAAACACCCTCTGTGGTAAAGTATAGGCCGAAAAACAGAGGAGAATGCAAATGAATGGAGAAACTCTTGAATTTCCCCTGAGCTTTACTATAAAAGTATTCGTCGAAAATGTCCTTACAGATAAGGAAAACAAAAAGAATATCGAAGCGGTTCTGCTATCGGAGAATATTAAAGGGTCCGGCTGGTCGTCAAAGCTGAGCAAAGAAGGGAAATACCTCAGCTACAGTGTGGAAGTCGATATCGAAGATAAAAAACAGATGGACCGTCTTTACGGTAAGTTAAAAGATATCCCCTATATTAAATACGCTATCTGA
>JAFGXR010000099.1 GCA_016936555.1 Spirochaetales bacterium
ATACTTCTCCAGCATCCTCTCCGCTTCTCCCGCAAGAATATCAATTACCAGAGGCGGTTCCAGAACATCGAGATGCCACCCGTATCTCATGGACCACCGGGCGAATTCCAGGGCATTGTGAACTTTCAGGGAAAAGACATGTCCTCCCTCTTTATTCTCATACTTCTGACTGGAATGAAGGGGGTTACGGACCAGGAGCTCAAAAAGCGATTCATCCACTTCAAAAACGACGTCCGCCACATATTCATCATTGACGAAAGCCCCCCAGCGGCTTTCGATATAAGCCAGACTCTCTGCAATGAGTTTTCTGTCCTGACAAATATTGCCCGTTACGATTTTTTCTATTTTACTGACCGTGAAGTTGACCAGTTTTTCCTTTTTGTAGTTGTAGCACTGTAAATAATGAATCCCGTTACTTGAAACCAGTTTCAGAGGCAGAATTGTATAATGTCCTATTTCTCCGGTGTTTCGCGTATAGTCGATCTCGAGGATTCTGTTTTTCAGAAAAGCTTCCAGCAGAACCTTCTGAACCTCCGGTTCTATGTAGTAGGGCTTTTGAAGATGGGGGAGAATCTTTTCCAGTACATCTTTTTTGATGACAGGCCTGATGTTCAGGGCTTTTCCGAAAGGGGAGAGATTGATAGCAGCTATAGTATACTGATCGTCGATCCCTTTCAGCTTGTCGAGAAAATTGGAATCTGTCAGTTTATATCCATTCCGGGAACTTTCAATCAATTGGATTCCTGTCTCCTCGAATGGAATGTTTATATCATTAATATAGCGGATCACCGTTCGCTTATGGACTCCGAGCTCATCGGCCAGCTCTTCGGCGGACGTCCACCGGTATTCCGAGAGAATGCTGAGAATTCTCATCATCCGTTCGAATTTGTTGCCTTCTTTTTCATGTTTCATGAGAATCTCCTCTATATTGGTAATTTAAATCCAATAGTCCGCTCTCTTCAATTATCTTTCAGTCATTTTTTATTCTGCCATTACATCGGGCAATTCGCCTCCCGGCAAGTTCAAATACTCTGGCATTTAGAAAATATCAAATAAATATGACAATTTTTGTCACTATACTTTTTTTTGATCATAAACCGTGAATACCGGAAATCAGCCTCAAATATTTTCCTCGATTTTCCCGCCGACCCACTCCCCCAATCATCCGTTCCATGTTACTATCCTATGTAATTCCCCCATAATGCCACGGAGGTTTTTTTGCCCGATTTCGTCCATCTTCACAATCATTCCGATTATTCGCTCCTCGACGGAGCCGTGCCCATTTCATGGTACGTGAAGAAGGCCAAAGAACTGGGAATGAAACATCTGGGACTGACCGACCACGGAAATCTCTTCGGAGCTCTGCGGTTCGAGCAGGCATGCAGGGCTGAAGGGATCAACCCCATCGTGGGATGCGAAGTCTACGTGGCCGAAACCTCGCGTTTCAACAAAAGCTCTTCGGCGGGAAAAAACAACCACCTGGTCCTCTACTGTAAAAACGAAACCGGTTATAAAAACCTCATGTACATCGTCTCCAAGGCCTATACGGAGGGCTTCTACTACCGCCCCAGGATCGACGAGGAACTTCTGAAAGATCACACCGAGGGGCTGATCGCCTCCTCGGCCTGCCTCGCCGGCGTCATTCCCCGCCTCCTCCTCGCGGATAAATACGAAGCGGCGAAGGAAAAAGCCCTGTGGTTCGAAAATCTCTTCGGCAAAGGCAATTACTATCTCGAAGTGATGGACCACGGGATACCGGAAGAGCGGATCGTGAAAGAGCAGATCAAAAGGCTCTCGGCGGAAACGGGCATACCGGTCATCGCCACGAACGATATCCATTACCTGGAAAAGAGCCACCACAACGCCCAGGACATTCTGGTCTGTATCGGTACGGGAAAAAAGAAAGACGACGACAAGCGCTTTAAAATGGACAATCCCGAGCTCTACTTCAAGAGCCAGGATGAAATGGCGGAAATCTTCGCCGATATGCCCGAAGCTCTGGAGAACACGGTCAAGCTGGCTGAAAAATGCGATCTGACCATCCCTCAGCCGGGTCCCATACTTCCGGAATACGTAATTCCCGAAGAATTTGAAAACCCCGATGAATATCTGAAACACATAACCTGGGAAGGAATAAAGAAACGGTATGATGAGATAACCGATGAGATAAAAGAGCGTGTCGAATACGAGCTGGACATTCTCCTCGGTATGGGCTTTACCGGCTATTTCCTCATCGTCTGGGACTTTATAGACTGGGCGAAGCGGCACGATATTCCCGTCGGACCGGGACGGGGGTCCGGGGCGGGGTCCATCATCGCCTACGCCATGGAAATCACCGACATCGATCCTCTCAAGTACGATCTGCTCTTCGAGCGGTTCCTCAACCCCGAACGGGTTTCCATGCCCGACTTCGATATCGACTTCTGCTTCGAACACCGGCAGGATGTCATCGATTACGTTACGAGAAAATACGGACATGACCAGGTGGGTGGCATCTGTACATTCGGAACCCTGAAAACCAAAGCGGTCCTCAAAGACGTGGCCCGGGTACTGGATATCCCCTTCGGCGAGTCCAACGCCATCTCCAAACTCATCCCCGAGGGGAAAACGCCGGACGGACGGAAGATCAACACCATGGTGGCTCTGGAAGTGGAACCGGAGCTGCAGAAATTCTATGACCGCGGCGGCGCCTACAAGGAACTCTTCGATACGGCGGCCATCCTCGAAGGAATGAACCGCCACGTCTCCACCCACGCCTGCGGAATGGTTATCGGAAAATCACGGCTGACCGACTACGTCCCCCTCTATAAAGACCAGAAGACCGGAGCCATCTCTTCGGAATTCACCATGGATATCATCGAGCCCTGCGGACTGGTAAAGATGGACTTTCTGGGACTGAAGACTCTGACGCTCCTGGCCAATACGGAAAAACTGGTCAGAAAGCGCATTCCCGATTTTAAAGTGGACGAAGTGCCCGATGATGATAAGAAAACCTTCAGAATGCTCAGCGAAGGAAAGAGTACGGCGATTTTCCAGTTCGAAAGTTCGGGTATGCAGGATATTCTCAAGAGAGCCCAGCCCGGAAACATTGAAGACCTGATCGCCCTGAACGCCCTCTACCGTCCCGGGCCGATGCAGTTCATCCCCCAGTACATCGAAGGGAAAAAGAATCCCGCATCGATCAAATTCCCCGACCCGACGCTCAAGGAGCTGCTGACGCCGACATACGGTGTTATCGTCTATCAGGAGCAGGTCATGAAGGTCGCCCAGATAATCGGCGGCTTCTCCCTGGGAAAAGCGGACATTCTGCGCCGCGCCATGGGTAAAAAGAAAGTGAAGGACATGGAGAAGATGAAGGTGGAGTTCATCGCCGGAGCCAGAGAGCTGGGCCACGATGAGAAGCACGCCTCGGAAATCTTCGATATGCTCGAACCTTTTGCCGGATACGGATTCAACAAATCCCATGCCGCCGCCTATTCGGTCGTCGCGTACAAGACGGCTTACTGCAAAGCCAATTTCCCCGCCGAGTTCATGGCGGCCAACCTGACCAACGAAATCAACAACCCCACCGCTTTCGCCGACTATCTGGCGGAAACCGAGAATATGGGGATAGAGATGATGCCCCCGGACATCAACAAATCCGATAAGAACTTCAACGTGGAAGAGGGGAAGATCTTCTACGGTCTTATAGGGATCAAGGGAATGGGCGCCGCAGCAGTCGATGAAATCATCCGCGCACGGGAAGAAGGCGGGCCCTATCAGTCCTTCGTCGACTTCCTCGAAAGAGTCGAACTGAGGAGCATAAACAAGAAAGTCCTGGAAGTGATGATCCAGTCGGGTCTCTTCTCGAACTGCGAGGAGCACAACCGCCGCACCCTTCTGGAAAATCTGGAATACATGGTCGAGATGGTCGGCAAAAAGAAAGAGAGCTCCAAATACGGACAGGCCTCTCTTTTCGGCGAATGCGAAGAGGAAGTCTTTCCCGATATCGTTCTGGAACCCCTCGATGAATATCCACAGAAAGAGCTTCTCCAGATGGAAAAGGAGAATATAGGATTTTACTTTTCGGGCCACCCGATGGACGCCTACCGAAAAGCCTGGGAGAACAGCACCAATCTGAATCTCAGCCAGGCGTCCAAGTGTTCGCCCGACAAGAAATACACCATTGTGGGCATGATCCGGAATGTGAAGTCCATAATGACCAAAAAAGGGTCCCGCATGGCTTTCGCCCTGCTCGAGGACTTTAACGGTTCCATAGAGCTGACATTATTCAGCAAAGTATACGAAGAGTACGGTTATCTTCTTCAGGAGGATGCTGTTCTGGGCATAACCGGAACTGTGGAGCTTAACAGGGGAGATCCCAAACTCAAAGTTGAGGAAATTTCCAGCCCTGACGAATTGAAGGAGATAAAAGTGAGCGAAGTGCATGTAAAATTTGCCGAAAGAGAGTTCGACGAGGAGGAGCTGATCGATATGCGGGCCTTTATCCAGGATAACGGCGGACAGAGTCCCCTTTTCATTCATATGGACAGACCGAACGGCCATGCTATAATCAAAGTCTCGAGCCAGCTGACCGTCGAATCGACAGAGGAAGCGCTGGAGAAGATGAAAGACTACCCCGGAATAGAAGACGTCTGGGTCGAATAATAAAAGAATAGGAATACACATTATGAATGTTTTTATGACTTTAATGAATGTCATATCGGCGATTCTGTCGGTCTACATGATTCTCATCATCATCAGGATATTTCTCACCTGGTTTCATTCCAATCTGCACTCTTCAAAAGCGGTTGAAATTCTGACTCAGATAGTCGATCCCTATCTGAATCTGTTCCGACGCATCACCTGGCTTCAGGCCGGACGAATGGATTTTTCGCCCATCGTGGCCATGATGGTTCTGGGGCTGCTCGTGCAGATGACCAGCACGATCGCCCAGACCGGCAGTTTTTCTCTTTCCATGCTGATCGCCTATCTGATTTATGCCCTGTGGTCATTCGCCTCCTTTATTCTGAATATACTCATTCTGATGATGGTCGTACGGCTCGTTTCGCTTTTCTTCGTCAAAACAAGCCACTCTTTCTGGTTTACCATGGACAGCATACTCAATAAGGTCATGGCGAAAATCCTGGGGATATTCACATCCAAACCCATGCCTTTCAGGAAAGCGCTTATTGTCTGCGGCCTGATCCTTCTGGTCGTCCGCGTCGGCCTTCAGTTTGCCGTGGCCTATCTGATGATGTTTCTGCGCACACTTTAGGGATCCACCAGTCCGGCAGCGATGTTTATCAGGGAGTTGAAGCAGCCTGTATCGAGGCTGAAGGGAATCGGCGACGCAGCAGTCAAATCACTTTCATCGATGGAGATCTTTTCTGTTTCCGATCTGCTGCTCCACTACCCCTTCCGCTATGAGGACAGGCTCAATCCCGTTCCGCTCCTCTACGGGCGGAGCGATAAAACAGTCAATACGACTGCTGTCGTCACCGGTCATGAATATTTCGGATGGGGCCATAAAAAAGCCCTGAAAGTCCATATTCAGGACGATACGGATTCAGCGGTGCTACTTTGTTTCGGCCGCAATTTTCTAAAAGATAAGCTTCCCGTCGGCCGGGAAATCAGAATCTACGGCCAGTTCCAGTATAAATTCAATGAACTACAGAGCGGGACCTTCGATTTCGAACCGGCCGGAGAGGGAGAATCGGATCTCTTCGATAAAATTCTGCCGGTCTATCATCTCTCGGGATCTCTGACCCAGAAAAACCTCCGGAAAGCGGTTTCCCAGGCTCTGAGAGAATATGCCATCTCCCTCAATGACGAGATGAATATACCCCTGTACAACAAATATCACTTTCTCTCCAAAGAGGAAGCTCTGAAAGAAGTGCACTTCCCTTCGTCGGAGGAAACACTGCAGAAAGCCAGAGCGACTCTCATTTACGAAGAACTGTTTCATCTCCAGCTCGTCATCGGCCGGAGAGCTCTGAAGCAGCACAGCTTTGAGCGCGAGAGCCGGACCATCCCGGAGAGACTTCAGGAAAGCCTCAGGGAAAAGCTCCCCTTCAAGCTGACTGATGATCAGGAAAAAGTCCTGAATGAGATCCGTGAGGATATGGAATCGTCCCGGGCCATGTGCCGTCTCGTACAGGGTGATGTGGGTTCGGGGAAAACCCTTGTGGCTTTTATGGCAGCCCTGCCGGTTATCGAACAGGGACGTCAGGCCGCCTTTATGGCGCCGACGGAACTGCTGGCGCGGCAGCATGCGGAAAACGGTGCCCGGCTGCTCTCGGATCTCGGCGTCCGTATCGCTTTTCTCACAGGTAATATCAATGGGGAAAACCGGAAACATCTGCTCGAAGAGCTGGAGAAGGGGCATATCGATCTGATTGTGGGAACCCATGCTCTGTTTACGGAGGATGTTGTTTTCAGGGATCTGGCTCTGGCCATAGTCGACGAACAGCACCGGTTCGGCGTGAAACAGCGCGTGGCCCTTCTTTCAAAAGGATCACATCCAGACCTGCTGCTAATGACTGCGACGCCGATCCCCCGAACTCTGGCGCTGACAGCTTTCGGAGATCTGGACGTATCGACGATTAAAACCATGCCCGCCGGCAGAAAAACGATAGAAACCCATCTGGCCAGGATCGGAAACGAAGGCAAAGTCTATGATTTTGTCAGGAACGAGCTGCAGTCGGGCCGTCAGGCCTATTTCGTCTACCCTCTTATTCAGCAGTCTGAAAAAATAGATCTGAAAGATGCCGAATCCATGTTCCACCATCTGGAAAAGGATATCTTTCCGGACTTCAGAGTAGGAATGATCCATTCGAAAATCGATGAGGATACAAAGGAACACACCATGAAGGCTTTCGTGGCACGGCAGCTCGATATTCTGGTCGCCACCTCGGTTGTGGAAGTCGGCGTCGATGTGCCCAATGCCACGATCATGGTCATAGAACATGCCGAGCGTTTCGGCCTGTCGGCTCTTCACCAGCTGCGGGGCCGCGTGGGACGGGGCGAGCATCAATCCTACAATTTCCTGTTATACAGTCCCGATCTGACCGAGGAAGGAAAAAAGCGCATCATGGTCATGAAGGAGAACAGCGACGGCTTCGTCATCTCCGAAGAGGATTTGAAACTACGAGGCCCGGGAGAACTGACGGGAGTGAGGCAGTCGGGATACTTGAAACTCCGCATTGCCGATTTCGGCCGAGACGGGGATATTCTGATCAGAGCCCGGGATGATGTGAAAGAGCTGATGAAAGACGATCCCGGTTTTCTGAAACCGGGGAACCGGAACCTGCGGGAGCTCTTTGCCAAAGCCCCCCCCTACACTGATGAACTGCTCGCTTCGGGCTGAGGCAATTTGCCTTTCCCCCTCTTTATGAGGATATTTTAAGAGGAGGGAATCAAAAATGTCCTGTATCAATTTTCTCGAGGGCGAATATTTAGATGAGGCACCCTATATCGATACAACGTTCCATGGCTACCTCGCCGGCCTCTCCTTATCAGGGGGAAGAGTGACCCCTATCGGTTACTTCGCCCTGAGAGCCGGAGCCACCATATGGATAGAACACCGGGGAGATTCGGGATGGAAGGAACCGGAGATCATGCCTGTGGTGAATATTTTCTACAGTTCGCGAAGGCAAGGCACAGGACCTGAGGAATAATCCCGTTGTAAATAAAAAAGTGAGTTTTTTCGACATTCTATCATTCTACTTTTTTATATCATCAACAGATCTATTAAGATTGCTAAATACCTCATTTTAATGTAATATACTAAAAAAAATAAAAAGAAGATCTGATGGAAAATAGAAATGAAGCTGAAAAATTTCCCCTAGTATCAGCAGAGCCTTATCTGACCATCTCTTCCATTTTTGCTATAATGGAACCATATCGATTCAGGAGTTAACGTTGAGAGTCACAGGCGGAATATACAGAGGAAGAACGGTAAAATGCCCGAAAGGAGTTATCCGTCCGGCTATGGACCGCATGCGCGAATCCATGTTTTCCATCCTCGGCGATCTGGAGGGACTCTCTTTCCTGGATGTCTTTTCCGGTTCGGGCATGATCGGCATCGAAGCGGCATCGCGCGGCGCCTCTCCTGTCGAACTGGTTGAAAAAGACAAAATAAAAAAACAGACCATACTGGAAAACATCTCCTGGATAGATTCCCAGATCAAACTGAACCTGATGCCCGGCGAAGTCTACATCAGAAACTGCGGCAGGGAATTCGACATTGTCCACTTCGACCCCCCCTTTCCCATGAAGGGAAAAGAGAAATTCCTTCAGCTTGCGGACAAACACGGACTCGTCAGACCGGGGGGAACTCTGATGATGCACTACCCCGACGAGGAGAGCTTCGATGAGAGAATAGGTTCTCTCAGGCAGTACGATCTGAGAAAATACGGGCGGTCCATGCTTATTTTCTATACCAGGGATTAAAGGATTGAAACATATTCTTTGACTATTGGGGAACTCTCATTTATCCTGATTCCGGGGAGATTTTAATTGACCATATTGCATTTGGACAGAAGCCGTTTTTTTCATAAAGTCGTCCAGAAAGCCGGTGAAGCCGAATCGATTCAATTTCTGGGGGCGGCCTCTCAGAAAGAAGCCATTGAACAGCTGCAGCAGCAGGAAATAGATCTGATACTTACAGCGAGAGAACTTGAAGACGGACCGGTGGACAGCCTGCTGAGAAAACTGCTCGATTCTCCTCACGGCCATATACCGGTCATTATGCTGACATCCTCCGACACTCTGGACATAAGAGAGCAGTATTTTAATCTTGGCGTCATAGATTTTGTTTCCAAGGAAGGGTTTTCCGGAGACAAACTGAGGGAGCAGCTCGATTACTTCAAGCAGCAGGACGATATGGTCATCGATATGCGCAAAATGCCCATAGCCATACTCGACGACAGCCGGCTCAGCCTGAATGTTATCTCCTCCATTCTGAAAATGTACGGAATAAACAACCTCTCTCTCTTTTCCGATCCTCATGAACTGATGGAAAGCAAAGATGAGTATGAAATTTACTTTATCGACCTGATCCTTCCCAAAATATCGGGAGAGCGTATCGTCAGGGAATTGAGAAAAGCTCATCCCCACAAAATAATCATCGCCATTTCATCTCTGGATAAGTACAATACCATTGTTCATGTTCTGGAATCGGGGGCTGATGACTATATTATAAAACCCTTCAACTCCAGGCTTCTCATGGCACGGCTGAAAAGCAATTTCAGAAGCTATCAGGCCATGGAGGAAGTCAAGAAACAGCGGGATATACTGAGCAGCATGGCTGTTACAGACAGTTTGACCGGATGCAGCAATCACAGGTTCCTGATACAGCGGCTGATCGAGGAAATTGAAAAAGTTTCCCGTTACAAGAACTCCCTCAGCCTTTTACTGCTGGATATTGATAATTTTAAATCTGTCAATGATGAGTTCGGACACCCTGTAGGTGATATCGTTCTTAAAAAACTGGCTGATTTATTTATGAAGAATTCAAGAAAAAGCGATGTATTCGGACGCTATGGCGGTGAAGAGTTTTTATTGATTTTACCGGAGACGGATATAAATCAGGCTTTTATTATCTGCGAGCGCCTGCGCATACTTTTCGCCAATCTGGAAATCGGTGAGGTAGGCCGTTCCGTGACCTTCAGCGGCGGTCTCGCTGAATGGAATGGTGAAACTGATGAAGCCTTTCTCAAATGCGCCGATGAGTTATTGTACCAGGCAAAAAATGCCGGCCGTAACCAGATAAAAACAGGTAATCCTAAATAATTTTTCAGCTCTTTCGATAATGGGAATAGATTATCCGAAGGAGCTGCCTTATTACTTTACAACGATTAATCCAGCTGTCAGTTCTTTGCTTTCTCTTTTCCGGAGGGACCATCCTTTCCGCCGATCAGATTATCCATAAAGTCGATGAAAGAGATACATTGTTCGGCCTGTCCCTTCTTTATAATACCTCAGTCGATGAAATTCGAAGAGCCAATGGTTTGGATTCTGAAATCATCAGAAAAGGGGAAAAGCTGATTATACCTCTTCCCGATAACGATAAATCCCTCAGAACTGCGGCCGGGGAAGCCGAACTTCACACCTACAAAGTCAAAAGCGGAGACACGCTTTCAGAAATAGCCGGGAGACTCGGCATTGAGCAAAAGCAGATTGTACAGCTCAACCATCTGTCAGATGATAATGTAAGAACCGGCCAGGTTCTGAAAATACCGGGCAAAGCTTTGAGCGGAGGGACTTATACAGTACAGAGCGGCGATACACTTTCGCGCATTTCCCTGCTCTTCGATATCTCCCTGGAACAACTGAGACAGATAAACAATCTCGATAACGAGACGCTCCGCACCGGACAGTCTCTTCTCGTCGCGCCGCTCCGCCCCCAGTTCCATATAGTCGAGAAAGGCGACAATCTCTGGGATATAGCCACCGCTTACGGACTTTCCCTGGAGGAACTGAACCTCTGGAACAACATCAACGGATCGGCGATTTATCCGGGACAGGAGCTAAGGCTCTATTCATCGACTATCGAGAATTTCGAATACGGCGCGGCCGCTCCGCCGGTCTTGATGGCCAGTTACAGAGAGAAAACACCCTCATTGCCACCCCTTGAAGAATACAGCAATTACCGCGAGGCAAAAACCGCCCAGCCGACAGGGGATTACTCGGAATCCCGCCTCGATGACCCCGAAATGAATTACAGGCAGGCCGCAGAAATCCTCGAATCCCTGAACCGGTCAATCGAAAAAGAACCGATGCTGGGTCATGAGCTGACCGGTTATACCATTGTGATCGATCCGGGACACGGTGGACTCGACCCGGGAGCCATAGTCGCTTCCGTAAACGGGAACGGTGAAAACCTTTATGTTGTGGAGGATGAGTACGCCTACGATATATCTCTGAGAACCTACAGACTTCTCATGCTGCACGGAGCCGATGTGACCCTTACTATCATTAGTCCCAACCATCAGATCCGTTCATCGGAAAACCCCAGTGAAACTTTTGTCAATATGAAAAACGAAGTCTATAATATGGCTTCTCTGAACCGCAAAAACGACGATTCGTCCTGGCCGGTCGGAAGCTCCGAAGGCCTGAGAAAGCGGGTGGAAATTGCCGAAAGAGCTTTCCGCGGAGCCGATAGAAAGAAAACCCTCTACATCAGCATTCATGCGGATAACAGCCCCGATCTCGGTCAGGGAACCATCGTTCTCTACAGCGCTGAAGAAGAAGCCAATCTGAAGGAATCAAAAGAACTGGCCGAGACACTCGTTCCCTATCTCGGAGCTTCAAGTTCCACGGGTAGACAGAGCCTGGCCGTTCTGAGAGACAATCCGGCCTATGCGGAAGTCCTGATCGAAATCCGGAATCTCTTTTATCCGGGAAACTCCTGGGCCATCCGATATGACAAGCTGAGACAACAGGATGCCGAGTTTATCACAAGAGGTTTAATTCGCTACGCGCAGGAAAGAGAATAATCAGCGGTCGACAGACTCGATCCAGGTAATCAGTCTATCGGAAAGCGGGGGGACAGGATCGATCTCCGGCAAAGGCTCAAAAATGACGTCGTCGTTCTGTTCTTCAGTCTGCAGATACAATTCGGGATCGCTATCCTTGTACATATGTCACTTCCTTTTTTGAATTACTGATAAAAAATATAACACTCATTTCTGTTTTTTCTAAAAAAGCGCCAGGAAAAATATTCCATGTTTCTAGAAATAGTATCATAATTTAACGCCTATTGACTGATATTAACTTTTTACAGGATTGTATTTATGACAGAGATTAAAAACGGACACCTCCAGATCCCCCAGGGTACAGAAGGAATGTATCTAGAGGAAGCATTCAGACACAGGAAGATAACCAAACATATTGAAAATGTCTTCACGAACTGGGGCTATCTCCCGGTGGAAACGCCGGTTTTCGATTTTTTCGACACCTACAGTCACCTTATCGATAAAAACAGGGCTGAACAGACATACAGGCTGATAGACAGGGAGGGCGAACTGCTTATGCTGCGCTCCGATATCACTCTGTTCCTGGCTAAACAGATGAGTCTGGCTCTCGAGGAGCAGGATCTCCCTGTCCGGGTTTTTTATGCCGACACGATTCTGCGATATGAATCCCATGAAGATATCTCCAGCAATGAGTTTTTTCAGAGTGGTTGCGAACTCATAGGAAAACCGGGACGGGACGGAGACCTGGAGATGATTCTGCTTCTTTTAAATCTCTTCAGGGAAATCGGACTGCCCGAAGTGAAAATACACATAGGATCCCGTTCTCTTCTCAACAGCCTCTGTACCGGATTTTCGAAAAAGCAATTGAAACGGCTGAAAGCGGGAATAGATACGCGAAGCCGCGATAAGATCCGGCAACTATTTATCGAGACCGGACATACACCCGAGTCGAGCGAGTTCATAGTTTCACTGCTTATGTTTATCGGTACAGCCGCTCAGTTCAAAACTTTCATCAGCGAACACATAGGGCGACTCAGCGGAGATACACCAGGAGAAATCAATTACCTTCTGGAAATTGCCGAAAAGGCCGGCCAGCTCGAAGGAGCGGAGAGTTTCAGAATCGATATTTCAGAAATAGGCGGCCAGGATTACTACACGGGAATTGTTTTCAGCGCTTATATCGAAAATCTGAGTAAAGCAGCCGCTTCGGGCGGTCGCTATGACAGCCTCTTCGACCAGTTCGGCTATAATGCATCATCCGTTGGCTTTTCCATTCTCCAGAGAAAAGTAGAGCCTTTGATCAGGGAATCATCGCTTTATGCACCGCCTGAAGCTTCACAGCGGGAAAAGGATGAAAATTTCGATGAAGCGTATATGAGAGGCCGAAGGCTTAGAAAAGAAGGCCGCTCATTTGTACTATAGAGGAGAAATCATGGAGAAACCATTAACAATAGCCCTTCCAAAGGGCAGACTTTTCGATCAGGTGAAAGAGCACTTTCACAGCAAAGGAATCGATTTCGAATTCGAAAAGCGTAAACTAGTCGCTTATGACAACAAAGGACTTCTGAAAATCTTTCTTGTTAAAAACTCCGACCTTCCCGCTTATGTCGCCCACGGCATTGCCGGGCTTGGAATCTGCGGAGAAGATGTGGTCTACGAAACAGGCTACAGTTTCTATAACGTCCTCCCCTTCACTTTCGGCGGGACCAGACTCTGCATGGCCGCCCATAAGGATCATAAGGAAATGAAGGAAAGCCATCTGACCATAGCCACATCCTTTACCGATTATACCCGCGATTATTTCCACAAACAGGGAATCCCGGTAAAAATCATCAAACTCAACGGAAGCGTCGAACTGGCTCCGGTTCTGGGACTGGCCCCTTATATTGTGGACCTGGTCGAAACAGGAAGCACTCTTAAAGCCAATAACCTTGAGGTAATACGAACCCTTACCGATATTAAGGTCAATATGATAGCCAACAGAGCCTATTATAAATTTCACTATGAAGCTATCAATAAACTGGCTGATATATTAAGAGAGGATTGATTATGGCAGTAGAAATAAATCGGGAAACAGCTGAAACTAAAATCTCACTCAGTCTAGACCTGGAGAAAAGGGAAAAACCTTCCATCTCAACAGGACTTCCATTTTTTGATCATATGCTCTACGCCATGGCCTTTCATGGAAAATTCTTTCTGGATATAAAAGCCGAAGGCGATTTAGAGGTGGATCCCCATCATCTGGTGGAGGATACAGGCCTTGTTCTGGGACAGGCTCTTCAGAAAAGTTTCAGGGAGAAAGGAGCCATTAACCGTTATGGACAGGCAAAAATCCCTATGGATGACGCGTTAAGCGAAGCCGTAGTCGATGTGTGCAACAGACCCTATCTCGTCTATAAAGTTGATTTTCCTCAGGAGAAGTCGGGAAATTTTGCAAATTTTCTATTTAAGGAATTTTTTCAGGCACTTGCCTCTGAAGCGAAAATCAATCTTCATCTACTATCCCATTACGGAGAAAACAGCCATCACATATCAGAATCACTTTTTAAGGCACTTGGAATAGCACTGGAGTACGCTTTTCGTAAAACCGGAGAGTCGGGAACAGAGAGTATGTCAACAAAAGGGGTTATTTAGGTCCAATTTTATATATTGATAATATATAAAATCCGCCATATTATACTTGTAAGAGTTTTTGACTCGGATATTTAATTATGAAAAATTACAAAATACCTGAAGGAATCCCCCCTGAGGGATTTCTCAAAATCACCGATGTGAGAAATCACAGCCTGACAGATCATCAGAAAGTCGTATTGATGAGAAGAGGAAATGAGTTTTTCAACAGAGGCGATATCGAACAGGCAAAACGGATTTTTCTGACCATCGGCTACACCGATGGGATTATCCGGATAGGCGAATATTATTATTCCCGGAATAAACCTTTTGAGGCTTTCAAGATGTTCAAGCTTGCTCCCGCGCCCCGAAGGGTTGAAGAGATGATTGAACGGATGACGATGGTTATCAGAAACTGGATAGATGAGAAATAGATAAAATATTTTTTAAGATGTATATAAAAAAAGGATTTTAAAATGATGGATGATTTGTTCGGCATCAAAGCTGAAACGGACCCGAATAGCGGAGACCTGACCCAGGACCAGCTTAACGAAATAAGCGAACTTTCAAAAAAAGGATATCAGCTTCTCAAGGAAGGTCTTCTCGATAGAGCTGAAGCCTGTTTTTCTGAAATCCTGAGCCTGGATCCTTCCAATAATTATGCTCTTGTCGGCATGGGCGATACTCTGAGAAAATCCCGTCATTTTCAGGATGCTATAAAATTCTACCAGAGATGCCTCTCCAACCACAGGGGAAACAATTACGCCCTGTTCGGCCTGGCTGATTGTTATAAAGCTCTTCATCAGTACAACAGAGCTATTGATATCTGGGAAGAATACCTCATCCATGATGATAAGAACATTACGGTTCTGACCAGAATCGCCGATGCTTACCGCAAAGTACGCAACTATGAGAAATCAAATGAAATATACCAGCGCGTCCTGAAAATGGAAGCGAACAACTCCTATTGTCTTATAGGGCTTGGACACCTCAATTATGATTTCAGAGATTATGAAAAAGCCCTCTATTACTGGGAGAAAATGCTTGAAATCAACCGCTCAAGAGTTGATATCCGTGTTCTCACATCGCTGGGGAACTGTCATAGAAAAATGAAGACCTTCGAAGAGGGTATTCCCTACTTTGAAAAGGCTCTGAAAATGCAGCCCAACAACTTCTACGCCTTATTCGGTCTCGCCGACTGTTACCGAGGTCTTCATATCCCCGATCAGTCGGTTAATTACTGGAACCGCATCCTGGGACTCGATCCCCGCAACAAAGTCATCCTGACCAGAGCGGGAGATGCCTACCGCACTATGGGCGAGCAGGAACGGGCTCAGGAGTACTACACGAAAGCATTGGATATCGAATACGACATTTACGCCGTACTCGGCCTCAGCCTCATCAACAGAGACAAAGGGAATTATGAGGAAGCAGCCTCAACCATCCGGAATATTATTGAAAAAGACCCCAAAAACCCACGTTTCTACCTCGAACTGGCCGATGTCTACCACAAGTGGAATAAGGATAAGGATGCGGTACAGGTCCTTTCCGATTTCCTGAAAACCGGCAACAAAAACCAGGCGATCCAGGACCTGTACACCGAACTGAAGGGCCGTTAACGAATCCGGACAAAAAATAAGGGACAGTCGCGACTGTCCCCTTTTTTTGTCCGGATTTTCTTATCTATTCCAGAACGGCCTTGATCCTGCGGACGCCGCGGGAACTGGACTGCTCCTTCTGAATCACGAACTTGCCGAGCTCTGCCGTATTCTCCACGTGGGGACCGCCGCAGACTTCCGTGGAAAAATCGCCGATGAAATAGACTTTCACCTGCTCGTCGTATTTTCCAGAGAAAAGGGCTCTGGCTCCGATGGCCTTGGCTTCCTCGACGGTCATTGTCTTCATGGTAACGGGCATTTTTGCCTGGATAACCTCATTGACCATATCCTCGACTTTCCTGATTTCCTCATCGGACATCTTATCGTGATGGGAGAAGTCAAAGCGCAGACGGTCCGCATTGATATTGCTGCCCTTCTGGGCAACATGGTCTCCCAGAACGGTTTTTAGTGCTTCGTGAAGAAGATGCGTCGCCGTATGGTACCGCGTGGACATGACGGAGTTGTCGGCCAGTCCGCCTTTGAAGGCCTGTTCGGCACCTTTCTTGGATAACTCCTGATGTTTCTTGTAGGCTTCGTCAAAGCCCTCTCTGTCGACGGTCATGCCGTGTTCGGCGGCCAGTTCCTCGGTCAGCTCAAAGGGAAAACCGTACGTATCGTAGAGCTTGAAGGCCGTCCGTCCCGGTATGATCTTCTTCGGGTTCTTCATGAAGTTGGGAAGAAGCTTTTCAAACTCGTGCTCCCCTTTTTTCAGCGTGCTGTTGAACTGGGCTTCCTCGATGGCGAACTCGCTGATGATCAGATCGCGGTTGCCTTTCAGCTCGGGGTAGACGTCCCTGTACATATCGATGATGACGTCGGCCAGTTTCCCGAGGAACTGCCCGTCAATATTCAATTTCTTGCCGTGTCTCACGGCTCGGCGGATCAGCCTTCTCAGGATATACCCCTGGCCGAGATTGGATGGTTTTACACCCTGAGGATCCCCCATGATCATGGTGGACGCTTTGGCGTGATCAGCTATGATTCTGAATGAGTTGTCCAGAGAAGGATCATCTTTGTATTTAACACCGGCCAGTTCCCCGATTTTATCGAGAATGGGTGTAAAGAGTTCCGTATCATAGGAAGAGGATTTCCCCTGGAGCATCGCAATCGTTCTTTCGACTCCCATGCCCGTATCGACGCACTTGCGGCTCATCAGCTCGTAACGTCCGTCCTCTTTCTTGTTGTACTGCATGAAGACATCGTTCCAGATTTCGAAATACTTTCCGCAGGAACAGCCGGGCCGGCAGTCGGAACCGCAGGCCTCCTTGCCCGTATCGATGAACATTTCGCTGTCGGGACCGCAGGGACCGGTCGTTCCGGCAGGGCCCCACCAGTTGTCCTCTTTCGGCAGGCGGTAGATTCTCTCTTCGGGAATACCGAGGCCTTTCCAGATTTCATAAGCTTCATCGTCAGCCGGAGCATCATCGTCGCCGGCAAAAACAGTTACGGAGAGCTTGTTTACATCGAGTCCGAGATAGTCGGGAGATGTAATAAACTCGTAGCTCATTTTCAGAGCTTCCTCTTTAAAATAATCTCCGAGCGACCAGTTACCCAGCATCTCGAAAAATGTATTGTGGGTAGGGTCTCCGACCGATTCGATGTCCTGGGTACGGATGCACTTCTGAACATCGGTCAGCCTGGTTCCGGCGGGATGGGGTTCACCCATGATGTAGGGGACCAGGGGATGCATACCTGCAGTAGTGAACAGGACAGTCGGATCGTTCTCGGGGATAAGAGATTTTCCGGAAATCTCCTTATGTCCCCGGGACACAAAAAAGTCTATATATTTTTTTCTCAATTCGTTGGCTTTCATAGACCAGATCATACAACGAAAGCCTTAATTGTTCAATTGAGAAGTCCCGCTCTAAATGATGTAATCCTCTTCTTCCCGGAGCACGATAAAAGCACCCTCTTCCTCCCTCTTTCGCAAAAGCCCGAGAAACTCGCGGACTTTTCTGTCGGCATCGCTCTTTTTTACATGTCCGAGGATTTCATTCTCCTCGTCGATAAGCACAAGCTGACCCGTCGAAAGTGACTGACGTATTTTTGTCCTCACCTCATCATCAACGACACGAAGCAGAATGGCGATATCCCTGTCCTTAAGTTCGATCAGGACCTTCTGTAGATCATTTCTGTCTATATGGAGAACCGTATCGATAGTGAAAAGCTTTTCCTTAATTGCCCGGGAGATCTCTTCGCTCTCTTCCGCGAGTGTTCCGAGGATTTTCTGCTCGTCTTCGATATTCATGTATTTGAGAATGCTGGCCAGTGCAGAAGTTCCGTCGATTTCCCGACTCTCCACGTCTCCCTGGGCTCTGATTTTTTCCTTGAGAGAGGTTTCCATTCCGGAAATGACTTCCATCGAAACCGAACCGCCTTTGGCGATCCGCCTGATGACCGAAGCACCGGCTTTCCTGTCGAGATGGGCGATAACGCGGGAAGAGAGAGCCGGATCGAGATAGCGGAGAACGAGCGCCACGACCTGGGGTGACTCATTTTTAAGCAGGAGAAGGAGCTGATCGAAACTCAGATCATTGAGAAAAGAAAAAGGTCCCCCGATAATATCCGGCACGGCCTTTCTCATAAACCGCTCCGCTTCCTCTTTTCCGAACGCCCTGGTCAGGATTTCCGATGCCGCTTCAGCCCCGCCCCGGACGCGGACAGCTTCTTTTTCCCGGTCGAAGCCGAATTCCCTGAGGAGATTTTCCGCTTCGATTTTATCGACCCTGCCGGTCCGGCTGATCTCTCCCGAAATCGTTTCAACTTCTTCCGGTGCCAGGTGCTTGAGAACTTTGACCGCTTCATCCTTCCCCAGCAGCAATAGAAATCTGGCAATTTTGCTGTAATCGGGCTTCTCTTCAGTCAGTTTCAGAAAACCGGTTTTTTTTCCCGATAGGTTCTCTGAAGTCTCCGCGGAAAGTGGATCCTTGCCGGCAGGAGCTCTCCGGCCTTTGACCGTTTCAGTTCTGTAAGCATCTATGGCCCGTCTTTGCTTGTCCATAATTGTTATTATACAGGGAAACAGATATATTGACACCATGAACAGACTCTTAAAAAAGATCCGGGAATTCGGCCTGATACTCTCGTTCCCTGATGGGGCAACCCGGGCAATCCTGCCACTGACCCATGCGCTAAATAAATCTCATCTCCCCCTTGTACTCATCCCGTTCTCAGGAGAGGAGGAAAAAGACATCGTCAAAGAGGCCAATGAGAAGGAAGACCTGTTCATCGGTTCCGACTGCCCGGCATCTCCTGCTGCAATAGAAAAATCCTTTGGTTCGGGAGCTCATTTCGCCCTCTGTTCCGCTTTCGAAGATGACAGGCTACCCCGGTTGAAAGAGAGCGGACTCGATATATTTATGCGGGTCACCAGCAGAGATGAGATTGATCTGGCCGTCAGAAACGGAGCGGGGGCTCTGGTAATCAATTCGGAGACAGAAAACATCTGCGAACTGATAAACTATGCTTCTTCACAAATAAAATACCCATTTTTTCTGGAAGGTCCATTCAAGAGTGAAATAAGCAGAAAATGGCAATTGATTCCCGATTTCATAGCCTGGATATGTCCATTCCCCTTAATTTCGCTCAGATCGGGAATCGATGAAAGAGGGACAGTCGAACGTCAGGCCTATTCCATGATCCGCAGCCTCCTCGGTATCCGTTACCGGGCCCTGATACTAAAGAGAGATTCACCGGAACGGGAACGGGCCGAATGCTTCTGCGCACTCTCGGCCATCCCCCTTCTGGACGAGGGTGAGCGGGTGTGTCTGGAAATTGAAGTATTCGATATGGACAGAACCATTGCCCATCTGAAATGGCGCAATATCTATATGGATCCGCTGTCAGCTGAGATGAACGGCGCAACCGTCGTCTCCACGGATTTATACGAAAACTTTATGGGGTGGCCGGTCAGGCTGCTGAGCGGCCGAAATTAGTACCGGACTTTTTCCTGCAGGATAAGAGCTCCGCTGTCGATTATAATAGTTATATGAAGATTCGATTTCTCATCACGGCATTCTGTCTGGCTCTTTTTCCTCTCTATTCTCAGGAGATGAAACTTTACGCCCCTTTCCCGTCCCGTCTGGAAGCCCTTACGTCCGGCTCGGAGATCCTGCTGACCTGGAAGGATGCCCCTGATGTCGCTGAGGGAACCTATGAAATTTACAGAGGAGACCTGCCGCTCACTGCGGACAACCTCTATCTGGCTGAAAAGATCGGTGACGTACCGGACGGAACCCAGCTATTCAGGGATCAGCCCCCGAAAGGCAAGTCCGTCTACTATGCCGTTTTCGTCAGAGATCCTTCTCAGGTTTACAAGATCTGCATCCCTTACAGGAATGTCACGACATCTCCCGTAAGCATAGAGGAGTCGGATATTGAGGAGACGAAGAGCACGGTTATTTCCAATCTGACGGCTCAGGTCTTTGACAGCGATGTCGCCCTCTCCTACGAATCAACTCTGGCTGACAGAAACATCATACTTTTCAGGAGCACGTCCCGGATCGATTCTTACGAGAAACTGATTAAATCGATTCTTGTCGGAGAGAAATCGGGGTCTCAGACATCGATTATCGATAACCCCATAGCCGGTCTCAATTACTACTATGCCGCCGTTGACGGGGCGCTTTACCGGTCGGGAAGCCGAAATCTTCTCTACAGCGGCAATTATACGGTCAGTCCTGTCCATATAAAATTTTCCCATGAAATAAATGAAGACAACCGCTTTATCAAATCAGCTATGCCTCTGCCTCTTCTCAAGGTTTCATCGGATCTAAAATCCGGGGAAAAACTGGAAGAACGCAAAGACCCCGAATACGATGCTGTTATCGAACCCGCAACTCTGAACAACGTCCGCAGAATGATAGAACGGGACAGAACCATCGGGGAAAAACCGGAAAAAGCCTTTCTCGCTTACAATAAAAATATCAATTCCCTGGTAACCTCTCTGTTCGCCGGAGGGTTATGGGAGAGATGCACCGAAGCTCTCGAACCCTACATATCCAGCCTGAATGACAGAGAAACCCGGGAACAGAGCCATTTCTACAGGGGGCAGTGCTACTATTATCTCGGCCGATACAATGAAGCCCTTATCGAGTTGATTATGGTGGAAAAGACTTATTATCAGGAAACTGAACCATTTTTCAAAGCTATTTTCGAAGAACTGAAAAGAGACTAATTAATTTCCGGAATTTTTCTTCCACTCTTCGAATCGCCTTAGTTCATCATCAGCCGCATTTCTGTCGGCATCGAGAGATTCCCGGAATAATTTCTGCTCGTTTGCAAGCCAATCATCCCATTCAGTCGGTGTTTCCAGCAGGTAATTGATGCGAGCGGAGCTTCTGTCCGTTCTTCTGTCGATTACAAAAGTACCCGATTCATTTCTCGAAGCGCTGTAACGGCTCCCGTCGGAACGGATCAATTCACCACCCGATTCACGTCCATTGAAGAAGCTGCCCACATAAATATCACCATTACTGTAGTGGTATTCACCTTTTCCATGAAAAAGTCCGTCTTTAAAATCCCCGATATAAAAATCGCCGTTCTTCAAGTCCATTCTCCCTTTGCCCCCGGGCTCCAGGTTCTGAAGGGCTCCGCTGTAGCTGCCTTTGCTGTATGAAAGGCCATCGGCACGGTTCTCAACCTGTCCGGTTCGGGGAAAAAGCCTTTTTACCCATTTAAACCGTTCTTTCCAGTATTTTTCATCGAGATCCGTAAGAATGACACCCCGAGAGGGACCGGCGGAAACAGACTGGATCAGAGTATTCTGGCCGATATAGATTCCCACATGGGTAATTTCAGATCGGTTACTCCCCGTGGCATAAAAGACGAGATCCCCCGGAGATATGCTGTCAAGTGAGACAGTCGAACCATACTGGGCTATAGCAGATGCACTACGGGGGAGATCGGGCAGAAAAGGTTTATAAAGATAATTTACCAGACCGCTGCAGTCGAATCCCGACGGATTGGTACCGCCATACCGATAGGGAGAACCGACAAGAGCCGAACCTCTCGCCACAATATCCCGGGCAATATCGACAGAAAAACATAAAGAGCTCCCTAAGAATACAAACACCAGAAGGAACACTTTTTTAATCAAATTCAGTTGCTCCTGTCTATCCTCAGAGAAAGGGAAACGGTCCAGACTTCATCTTTCTGAAGCGAGAACTCCCAACGGGGCACATAGCAGGAACTCTGATAATTCTTTTCAATTTTTCCCCCTTCCCTGGAATAAGTAAAGAGCGGGAAGGTCCACATTTCAGCTGGAACGGAAACAGTAAGGGAAATATCCGTATTATTGCCTCCGTCAAATGTCATCAGATGCTGAACAGATTCGTGGCTGAAACTGCTCTCGGGAATCTCATCTTTGAATTCATCATGAATCCTGTACAGTTTCGGTTCTAGAGCTCCTGTTTTTCTGAAGGCAAGATTGACTTCGCTCCCGAAACAGAGCTCAGCCTTGTGGAGACTCAGATTCTTTATAAGGTAATCGACATCGACAGAAGAACGTTTGAAGGTGAAGCGTTTCTGCACCTCTATGTTGTACTCATAACCATTCTGAACGACTGTACCCGTATTGATATAGGTAACTTTTCGCTGTTCCCTGTTATAATCAACAGCATCATAGAGAGTATTTGTAAAAGAACCGAGCTCCGAATAATTCATCTGCCGGAAACCTTCGACATTATCCCTCTTGTCGAAGAAATGATCGACAAAGGCATGACGGCCGTACTTATCATACCCCTCGGCTCTGATAGATTCATTATGATATGGTTCGGGATAGCGCGACATGGTATTGAGATAATTCCAGCCCGATGCAATATGATCGAACTCAAAGAGAACCGCCCCTCTGCTGTGAACGTAGGCATTGGTTACATGCCCCTGATAGAGAAATTCTCTTTCGCCATCCATATCGTAGTCGATTGAACTGAGCGAAGTTTTGAAAATACCCCTCTCTCGGGTTATCTTTTCCCCTTCGATAAGCGAGCTGTAAGCTTTATGACGCACATCGGCATTGTAAATGCCGCCCTGATTCCCATGCCAGAAAGCCAGATTGTTCTGACCTTTCCAGAGTTCCTCCTTGGCGGCCTTTTTCCTGTATTTATCCCCTCTTACCTGATTAGCCAGAACGCTGACATGCATCATCTTCGAATAGAGGAAATTGCTCTCTCTGTACTTACTCAGGAACTGACGGAAAAAACCGCCGTAAATCCAGCCCGGTTCAATACCCGATTCAATAAGCTCATTTGTCAGGGTATCATATTCGATCTGCCTGTCCGCCGGTAAAACCCACTTCATAATCTCACCGTAGGAAGTACAGGGAAAATAGGCTTTATTGAAGGAGTTTCTCGTCTGGCGGACGTAACGTCCCGGGTGGACAAGCTCTATGTTTTTACGGTTATTTCTCAACTCATTGAGAAAACTTTCCAACCACTGATGATTGATAGACAGATTATGACCGCTCTCGTATCCTATCTGCCTGCCGTTGGGAAAAATGACGACGACTTTGCCGTCGCCGCTGTTATCGCTGCAGATATCCTCGATGATCTTCCGGGGAACGATTTTTCCGAAACCGGCCATGGTACGGCGGGAAATGGGAAAAACGGTGATGGTTTTCCCCTGATCCTCTGTTATAGCCGGCATGTAGAGTTCTTCATCGCGGAACCCCGCCGCTTCGAAATGGGTATCGTCGAGAAAAGTATAATCGATTCCGCTGGAGCGGAGGACCGAGGCCAGCTGGGGTTCCCAGATCCTTCCAGGAAGCCAGCATCCCCGGGTTCTTTTGCCGAAGGATTTTCGAAGATAGGTGGTCATCATCTCTATCTGTCCCACCCTGTCCTGAGCGGGTATCATGGAGAGTACCGGCTCGTAATACCCGCCGCCCAGCAGTTCGATCTGCCTTTTATCGATCATTTCTCCCAGAACCGTATTGAATTCCGGGTGATTTTTCTCAAACCATTCGAGCAGCGGCCCCGAGTAATAGAGGACCGCCGAGATTTCGGGAAAATTGTACAGAAGTGTCAGAAAAGGTTTATAGGCCTTCTGATAGATTTCTTCGATCTGCTCATTATCGGAGCCAGGAGAAATACTGTTATGTGTTCCGAAAATCAGTCGTACTTTTTTCATTACCCCGAAATTTACAAAAATGCCGGAACGGCTGGTTACCGCTCCGACATGAGAATTATACAGTTATAAACAACGTCCTACTTTTCATCGAGAACGATGATGCTTCCTGTCGGACACTTCTCAGCCGCATCAGCGCGACCCGGTCCCCTGTCATTATAACCTACTATCGAAAGATTATCCGTAATTTTATATCCCGCATCGGGAAATTTCTTTGCACAGATCTGACATCCGATACAGCCGACACTGCAGTTTGCCTTCGTGTCCTTGCCCTTGTCCTTCGAATTACAGGCGACAATGACATCGGCATCTTCGGGAATCATTTTTATGACACCGGTCGGACAGACGGCTATACATTTTTCACAACCTATACATTTGTTCTTATCGACCCAGACCAGCCCCTGCTCATCGTAATCGATGGCGTCGGCGGGACAGACCTGCATACATGATCCCAGTCCGAGACAGCCGTACTGGCAGCTCTTGTCTCCACCGAAAAGTATGGACGCGGCGTTACAGTCTTTCAAACCTTTGTATCTGTAACGGGTTTCGGCCGTGCCTTCCCCCCCGCGGCAGTGAACCTGCGCCACCATTCTCGGACCGGATGTATCGACTTCCCTTTCCAGAACCTGCCCGATTCCCTCTAGGCAGGCGGCTCCGCCGGGCTTACATTTTGTTATGTCTGAATCGCTGCCGGAGGAAAGGGCTTCCGCATAGGGTTCACAGCCCGCATATCCGCAGGAACCGCAGTTCAGACCCGGCAAATGCCCCATCAGAGCTTCGACGGTTTTATCTTTTTCCACTCTCAGTTTCTTCGCGGCAATAGCGAGCCCGAATCCGAGGGCGCTCCCTAAAAATGCCACGGAGATGAAACCGTAGAGGGTTCTCAGTATTAAATCAAGCATATTTTCCTTATCCTATGAGGTTCGCGAGCAGGGCTCTGTCAAAGGCCATGAAGGCAAGTGCCATCAGACCACCGGAAACAAAGGCGATGGGAGTCCCTTTGAGAAAGCGGGGAACATTTTCCTTGTCGAGTTTCACGCGGATGGCCGACATCAGGAAAATGGCCAGGAGAAACCCGATTCCGCCGGCGAAGCCGGCCGTGAAGCTCTCAAGGATATTGTACTCCTCTCTTACATTAATCAGGGCGATACCCATAACGGCACAGTTTGTCGTGATGAGGGGCAGATAGATACCCAGAGCTTTGTAAAGCGCCGGTGAAAATTTCTGAACAGCCATTTCAACCAGCTGGACAAGAGACGCGATAACCAGGATAAAGGCAATCGTCTGAAGAAATTCCAGATTAAGCGGCACGAGAATCCCGTGATAGATGATCCATGTAACCAGAGAGGCCATGGACATGACAAATGTTACAGCAAAACCCATCCCGACGGCGGAATCCGAATCCTTGGAAACACCGATAAAGGGACACAGTCCGAGGAACTGGCTCAGAATCATATTGCTGATAAATACGTAAGTGATGATTATTCCTATATAACTCATAATCAGTCCTCCTTCTTCTTACTTTTCAACCAGTTGAAACCGGCCATGAGAAATCCCATGGCAAGCAGAGCTCCGGGGGACAGGCTGAAGATTCTCACCGGCGCGTCAACCAGTCCGGGGATCTCGATAACGCCGTCGAAATTGCCCATGGGGAAAAGTGTGATCGTTCCGGAGCCCAGGACCTCTCTGACCAGAGAAATGACCAGAAGACCGATCGTAAATCCGATCCCCATTCCGAGCGCGTCTACAATAGAATCCTTGACGCTGTTTTTCGAAGCATAAGCTTCGGCTCTGCCGAGGATAATACAGTTAACAACGATAAGCTTGACGAAAACTCCCAGAGAGGCGGACAGTGCCGGCACGAAAGCCTGCATAAGCATGTCGACGATGGTTACGAAGGAGGCGATGATAACGATATAGGCGGGAATATGCACTTCATCGGGAATAAAATTCTTCAGAAGCGAAACCATGATGTTTGAACCGATCAGAACGAATATAACTCCGGCACCCATACCGATGGCGTTCACCACCTGGGTGGAAACGGCCAGGGTCGGACAAAGACCGAGAGCCAGAACGAAAATAGGGTTCTCTTTGAACAAACCTTTAAGGAAATTGAACATCAGTTTTTCCCTCCCAGTAATTTGACATAATCGGAACCGAGAGCCAGAGCCCGGGAGATTCCGTTGAATGTAATGGTGCTTCCCGAAACGGCTTCCCCGTCAGCAGGGGACAGGGCCCGTTTACTGACCGGAAGAGGAGCGGCGTCGGAACCGGTGTTCAAAAACATATTGTAATAGGCCGCTTCCTCCGCTTTTTTTCCGAGTCCGGGAGTTTCATTGTTCTCCATCAGTTTGGCTTTGACAAAAGTCCCGTCCTTGAGAAATACGGCGAGAATGACCATTGTACCGCCGTATCCGCTTCCATCGAGCTGTAGAATGTATTTGAAAACTTCTCCGTTCCTGTCAACAGGATAGATAGAGGTAATAAGTTCTTTCTCGTTGAAATCCTCACCGGGGGCGATCACACCGTGAGCCGCAAGCGCAGCCGAAAGTTTTCCGTGAAGTTCATCGCTGTTGGCAGGCAGCTGAAGCTCCCCCACATGATCGCCATCAGAAAGTTCTTTGAGAGCGACTTCTTTCTCGGCACGCTTTCTTTCGACAATAACCGGCTCGGTTACGATGTTGACAACACCGAGAACGAGAGAGGCGACGGCGCAGATAATAGCGAGCCGCAGTGTCATTTGCATAAGTTTGTTATTCACCGCTCTTCTCCTTTACCTCTCCGTATCCGAAGCGTTTGATTTTGGTGTATCTGTCGATAACGGGGACGAAAATATTCATGACAATAATGGAAAGGGATACCGCTTCGGGGAGCGAACCGAAAATCCTGATAAGGAAGGAAAGGAATCCGCACCCGATTCCGAAGATGATATTGCCCTTTGCCGTAAGCGGCGTCGTGGCCATATCGGTCGCCATGTACAGAGCTCCGAGCATCAGTCCGCCGCTCAGGATATGGAACAGAACATCTCCGGAAAAGAGTCCCGTACCCATCCGGACTCCTCCGAACATCCAGATCAGGAAAGCGAATGATCCTATATAGGCGACAGGAACATGCCAGGTAAGAATTTTCCGGGCCACAAGAACCAGAGCGCCTAAGAGAAGCAGCAGAGCCGAAACCTCGCCGATGGAACCGGGAATGTTACCGATAAAAAGGTCTTTATAAGTTACGGGAAGCCCCTCGGACTGGAGATATTCGATCGGGCCGCTCACATTGAGAGACGTGGCGAAATATGCCGATTTCAGAGATCCCAGAGGAGTCGGTCCCGTTACCGCGTCGGCTCCTCCTGTTATGGGAAGAAGCCATTTGGTCATGGGTCCCGTCCAGGAGAAGAAGACGAAAACACGTCCCGCCAGAGCCGGGTTCATCCAGTTGGCACCCAGACCGCCGAAACTCCATTTCACGACAACGATGGCGAACAAAGAGGCGACCACGGGAATGAACAGGGGAACCTGGGGAGGCATGTTATAACCGACCAGCAGCCCCGTCAGAAAAGCCGATCCGTCATTGACTGTCACTTCCTTATTGATAAGCCCCAGCAGAGCTTCGGCGGCGACGGCGGCAATGATGGAAACGAGGATGACCACCAGGGCGGACATTCCGAATATATAAACGCCCCAGATACCGGCGGGCACCAGGGACAATACGACAGTCCACATGATTTTGGCCGTGGAATCGGCGCTGTGGATCTGGGGACTGCTGCTGACTGTCAGTTTTTTTGTATCAATCATTATTTAGCCCCTTTTTTCTGCATCATGATGGCGCGCAGCTGGTTTTTTCCCATTCTGAATGACTGTACCAGCGGAATATGGGCCGGACAGACATAAGCGCAGGAACCGCATTCGACGCAGTCGAGAAGTCCCATGTCCTGAGCTTCCTCGAAAAGGAAATTAAGGGAGTGCTTGTTGATATCGGAAGGATTGAGTCCCATGGGACAGGCCTGAATACAGCGGCCGCAGGAAATGCAGGACGTCTGTTTTGCCGCTTTCACCTCTTTCTTCGTGAGGAAAAGGATTCCGCTGGTCCCCTTGGTAACAGGCGTATCGAGATCGAATACGCCGAATCCCATCATGGGACCGCCGGAGATCACTTTGGCAGGCTCTTCAATCAGGCCTTCGCACTCTTCCAGAAGCTGGCGGTATGTCGTTCCGATTTTAACCCGGAAGGTCTCGGGGGCTTTAACAGCTCCGCCGCTTACTGTGACGACTCTCTCGACAAGAGGTTTTTCAAAAACAAGCGCTTCGTAGACGGAATAAACTGTTTCCACGTTGAGAACCACCATTCCTATATCCAGAGGAAGTTTGCCCGAGGGAACTTCCTTTCCAGTACAGGATTTAATGATATTCTTCTCGGCTCCCTGGGGATATTTGGTTTTCAGGATATCGATCCGCACATCGAGATCACTTTTTTCCACCGCGGCCGCCATGACTCCGGCTGCTTCGGGCTTATTGCTCTCGATAGCGAATATAATCTCTCTGGGTGAAAGGAGTTTTTTCAGAATTTTCAGACCTTCGAGAATCTCTTCAGCTTTTTCGAGGATCATGTTCTGGTCCGATGTGAGATAGGGCTCGCATTCCGCCGCGTTCACCAGGAGGTAATCGCATTTTTTCCCTTCGGGAAGTACCAGTTTGACATGAGTGGGGAATGTCGCCCCGCCCTGTCCGGCCAGTCCCATGGAGGAAATCCGTTCAATGATCTCTTTTTCGCTGAGTCCGGTCCAGTCGCTCTGCTTCTGGGGTTTGCCCATCCGCTTGAACTCGCCGCCCAGTTCGATAACGACAGCCTGGGATTTTTTTCCATGGGGAAGATAGATCTCTTTAATCTCAACGACTTTTCCCGGTATGGAAGAATGGACAGGGACGGAGACATAACCGGTCGATTTACCGATCAGCTGCTCCTCTTCGATCGTGTCGCCGACATTTACGATACATTCAGCCGGAGCTCCGATGTGCTGAGACATGGGAATAACGGCGTGAGTGGGAAGGGAGGCGTTTCGGATAGGCCTGTTTCCCGTACCGGAAATGTTATCAGGCGGATGAACACCGCCTTTGGGAAATGTTTTAAACTTACTCATGCTACCTGTTCATTTCTCCTTAATAACTTTTTTCGTACGCTGAACGATGTATTTAGGGTATTGTTTCTATTGCTGAAATACAACAGCAATAATATTAACATGAAATGGGAAAAATTAAGAAGTGAAAAACCACCGGAAATAGGCTGATCTGATTTTTTTTCGACAACTACAGGCCCTTCTGTAGAAAAAAGAAGGCTTGCCGGATTATCGTTTTTCAGTAGAGAAATCTGATTCCTGAACCATGTTTCGTTATAATCGGCAATAATTTCATATGTTTTCGAAACCGATACCCCCTCGGTTGTATAGACAGGATATAAGAGAGGATCCGATGGGGATGGATAGACCCAGGAGCTCCTGTAGAGAAAACCTTCCTGATAGGCTCTGTGTGTCAGATAATCAGCCGGAGAAATGACGCCGTCCTTTCCGAAAGTCTCCTGAATTCCCGAAAGCGTCCACCGCCGATCAGCCCGGGATCCCGGCACCGGCAGAAGCGCCGTCGGGGTGCCCGAATCGAAGAGGGACAGTATGTATGTCGAGAGGATAAACAGGAAGAGCGCAACCAGACCGGGCACAGTTCTCGCAGGGGAATTTCTCTGAACCTGTGGTTTGTCCATGATTCTGACAGGCTCAAAGAGCCGGTGCTCCGGTTTGGAAAACCGCATTTTCCGCTTATTTGACGTCTGAATCCCCTGATACTCTCTCTTTTCCTCTTTTCCGATGTACGGAAGAAGAGAACCTGAAATTCCGAGAACAAGAAGTAGAATATACAGAAGGAATTCCCCGATGCCGGAACCCGGTTCAACAAGAAAAGCAGCAAAACCGGCGATGAAAAAAGGAAGAGTCCGCCGATGATCGAGCGAAAAGAGAGAATGAACCGCGAGAGCCGTTATAATCCCTGTGTAACCGTATAAAAAGACAAAGGGTAGCCATGCTGCCGCGCCGGTAAAAGAAAGAAACCGCCCTTCCCTGTTCAGCAGGAATAGAATGGCCGATGAGAAAATATAGAAAAGTAAGGGTAGCAAAAAACGAAAGGGTGAAAATCCGCCGATCGCCCATTTCTCCTCAGACTCACTGAAGAGTTCCCGCAAATAAAAAAACAGCAGAAAAGGGGAGAGCCCTTCTTTTTCCACATACAGGAGTTCCAGGAGCTCATCATTTAAAACTCCTTCAAAAAGACCGGACACTTTCCGGAGATAGGGATCGAATCTGGGATCATCGTCATCGAAACGGCTGCTCACATCTCTGAGAGGAAGAGAGGCTATCTCGGGAATGTCATTATAAATGACTCTGGACTTGCTTAAAGAGATGTAGGAAAGCCCTCTGTCCTCGAGCATCTTCTCCACAGGTCCGGATTGCCCGGTTATGATCGTGTAATAGCAGTCCCAGTACTCACCTGTCCGGAGATCCCTGCCCGCTATATAAATAAAGGAAGCAACCAGACTGGCCGCCACCACAATCAATGCTCCCCGGGGCATGAAATGCCTCACTCTTCCTGTACTTACCATCAGAACGGAATTGTCCTTTAGGGCGGGCTCTTTGTCAAGAGAAGGAGCCCGATTGACAGGGCACCCTCTGAGGTAATAAAATTCAAAGTAGAGTGAATAGTGAAAAATACGCCTCTTTTACAGCGGGCAGCAATGACAATGGACGGAGAGCCGACAGAATAATCCGGCAATTTATCCCCGAAAGGTCTCTGGGAGGGGTCTATAAAGCTTTCCGGAAAGGCCTTATAAGGATCAACGGAAAAAAAGTATCTCCCGACAGCAAACTGATGGAAGGGGATTCCCTCGAAATTTACAGGACCCTTCTGGAGGAACGCCCTTCTCCCGACGAACCGCTTGAACCGCATCGGGCAGAGAAACTGGACATTCTTTATGAAGACGATGATCTCCTGGCTCTTTCCAAATCCCGGGGGACCCTGGTTCACGGAGGAGAAGACTCGCTGGAAAAAGAAGTGAGTCTATATCTGAAAGACAAACTCCCCCCTTCCCTGGTTTTTAAACCGGGTCCGCTTCACAGACTGGACAGAAATACGTCGGGACTGATCTACTTCTCGAAATCCCTTTCCGGGGCCAGAGACTTCTCGGAAAACCTGCGCGGAGGCAAATTCAGAAAATACTATGCCGCTCTTTTAGACGGAACGCTTAAAAGAAAGGCCGTCTGGGTCGATAATCTTCAAAGAGACGGAGACAGGAAGGTCAGCTTTGCCGGAAAAAACGGAGAGACGGCCCGTTCAACCTGTTTTCCCCTCAGATCTGAAGGGAACAGAACTCTGGCTGTAATCCTCATCGAAACAGGGCGGACCCATCAGATACGGGTTCAGGCATCCCATCACGGGCATCCTCTATCGGGAGACCGGAAGTACGGAGGAAGCCCTCTCGAGGAGGGATATCTTCTCCACAGCCTGAAAATAGAGACCGAAGCGGGTTCTGCCCTTTATGGAAAGGAGCTCCCGGAGGCGCCGCTGCCGCAGCAATGGAAAAAAACACTGGGTAAACTCTTTACCTCAGTGACGCTGGAACAGCTTATGAATGAAATACACGGTTTTTTGGAGGACCAGTGAGCGCGAACCAGGAAGAGAAAGGCAAGGTAACCCGTCTACTCAATCAGGCGAAATGGATGATTATGGGAGTCAAGGTTTTTGCGCTGGTCGGCAAGAGCGGCACGGGCAAAAGCTTCCGTGCCAGACTGGTTGCCGAGAAATTCAACATTCCCTATATCATTGACGACGGCCTTCTGATTCACGATAAAAAAATCATTGCCGGACGGTCCGCCAAAAAAGAAAAAGAATATGTAAGCGCCATTAAGACGGCTCTTTACGATGATCCGCATCACCGTGCCGATATGATCAAAGCACTGGAGAAAATTAAACTGAAGCAGATTCTTCTTGTCGGAACTTCGGAAAAGATGGTGGTGAAAATTACAGAAAGGTTGAATCTCCCCCCCGTAACGAGATTCATCCATATCGAGGACATCGCCTCCCAGGAGGAAATTGAAAAGGCGATTCATTCGCGGCACTCCGAAGGGAAACATGTCATTCCCGTGCCCAGCATCGAAGTTCATCGGGATTACGCCCACATTCTGTCCGATTCCATCCGGGTGTTCTTCCGGCGGAACTGGCGGTTCGGCGTAAAAAAGAAGAACCAGGCTCAGATTTTTGAGAAATCGGTGGTCCAGCCCGACTTTCAGAAAGAAGACCGGGGCAGGATTCAGATTTCGGAAGCCGCTCTCAGCCAGATGATTCTCCACTGCGTCGATGAATTCGACGCGGCGATCCTCGTTAAAAAGATTACTGTTAAAAAAGACCGGGCCGGGTATAGAATAAGAATATCCGTCGAGGCGGCATATGGAGAACAGCTGAGCGGGAAGATTCATGATCTGCAGGCCTACATACTGGACCGTATCGAGAGATTCACCGGTGTGATGATAGACCGTGTGGAAATTCGCATAGATAAAATCCGAAAGGAATAGACCGAGGAGACATCATGAAAAAAACACTGATATTTTTAATGCTGATGACAGCGGTTCTGGTTTACGGTCAGGAGACAACCTATACTGTTGAAACAGAGCACTATTTTGTGGAATCCCATATAAGCAGCAGCAATGCCGAACTGATGGGGGTCCAGCTGGAGAGTTTTTACAGCATTTTCAATGATGTATTCCGGTTCGGCAGTCTGGAAAACAAACTCAATGTCCAGATACTCCCCAATTTGAGCACCTATCAGAGCTTTACAAGAACCCTGACCGGAAAAGCTTACGAAAGCTATGTTTATATCCATCACAGCAAACCGTCGGAACGGGAACTTCTTATATACGACGGAGCTGAAAAGGATCTTATTTTCGCACTGGCATATCAGGCAAGCATCCAGTTTATTATGAATCATGTGGAGAATCCGCCCCTGTGGATAAGAGAAGGTTTTTCCGTATATTTTTCCAAGAGCTCCGGCCCGGAACTCGAAAGGAAATTCGCAGCGCTGAAGGACAGCGGAACCAGGATCCCGGCCTCGCGGCTGATAGACATGACCGCCGCCGAAGCCGCGGACAATTTTACGGACTTCCGGACAGAAGCCTGGGCTTTTGTTTCTTTCCTTATGAATACGGAAAACAAGGAATACACCCGCTTTCTCTACGACACCATTTCGGCGCTGAAAAATCCCGCTCTCAAACAGGTCGAGGTCAGCGACGATGTTCAGGAAGGTTTTGACAATTATATCTCGGGATTCCTGAACGGACAGGAACTGCTCGACCTGGGCATATCCTACTACAACAAAGGGGATACGGACCTGTCGGAACAGACTTTTACAAAACTGATATCCATCAGTCCCGAAAGCTGGCAGCCCCTCTACTTCCTGGGACTGTTGTCCTACGACGGGGCCGATTACGGCGCCGCCGACCGATGGTATGAAAAAGCCTCGGAGAAAAAAGCTCCCGAATCGCTCATAGCTTATGTAATGGGGCTGTCGGCCTGGAAAGACGAAAGAATCGATGAGGCAAAGGGTCTTCTGGCCAAAGCGGCCCGGCTCGATGGAGAGAAATACGGTGAGAAAACAAAACCGATTCTGGATTACCTCCAGGGGAACTACCCCGATACGGATCCTGTAACGATCCCCTGATTCGATAAAAGCCGCTTCATGCGGCTTTTTTTGGGGCTTATTTTACTACAGCGAAACAGCAAGAGATAGCATATAGTTCCAGGGTTTGTCCGTCACCAGATTGTCCGGCCAGTCTCCCCCGGAGAGAACATCGTACTTTCTGGTCGCTTCAAATGACAGACCGGTTTCCACAGTCAGCTTAACAGACCTGTCAGGAATGAGATGAAATAGATATCCGCTGTGAAAAGAGAGCCGGTCAATGCGCGATGACCCGGCCTCGCTTGAATCGCGGTCTGTGAGAATTCCGTATTCCACTCCTGCGGACCAGTTGCTGCGGTCGATATCGAAGCGAAAGGAATTGGTTTCCCAGTCATCCCACTCGGGAACAAAACCCCAGGTCAGGACATCGTTATAGAAACTGAAAGTCTGAGCGGATAGAGCTGAAGTTACAATCAGAAGGAGAAAAATAAAGCAACGGTTCATACTTCCATTATATTGGAGTATGCCCGTCTTTCAAGATTGCGGAGATTCGGTTCGGGATCTCGCTACAGCCGGTTTATCTCTTTTCACGCGGGTCCGCGTTCTCTTGGACCGCCTCCGGTCGGGATGTTTTACATAATTCCTTTTAGGCATGGAGATGTTTTTGACCTTGAAGATAAGGCGGACCGCTTCTTCGATCTCTCTGTTGGGAGCGATCATGGGTAGTATGACTTCCTTGGCGGCCTTGACGACATCCATATAATCCAGATCGGGATTTTCAAAAACCCGTTCAGCATCGAGAGAGGGTTGTATGAGCCGCCGGATCATCCTGGACCGACGCCTTTCCCCTTTCCTGTTTACATTCTCATCGAGGCGTCGGAGAGACTTGAAAAATGTTTTATAAAACTCCCGGCCGCCTTTTCCGTGAAATTTTTCTTCAATTTCCGGCAGAAGATAGTGAAACATATCCATTTCGACTGCTTTCTGCATAATGCTCCAGCTGTGTCCCGATTGAAGTATTTTAAATACTTCCTCGCTGAGCCTGGAGATGGAACAGGACATGAGGAGGGGCGCCGATTTCTTTATGGCCCGCTTCAGCCTGAAGGATATCCTGGAACCCGTTGTAACCGAGTACTTCAGCGCTCTGACCATCCTGACCGGATCATCGACGAATGTCGTTTTCAGAGGGATGATACTGACGATTCTCCCCTTCCTGATATCTTTGACACCCCCGACATAGTCAATAACCTGCTCTTCCTGGGGTGAATAAAAAAGGGCGTTGAACGTGAAATCCCTTCTCAGGACATCTTCTTCTATGGTGCCGTATATGTTCTTTCTGTCAGAAGCTTCGACAGACCGGAAAGTCGCCAGCTCCAGGATTTTTTTTTCTGAATAGTAGAGATGAACGAGCTTGAATCGTTTCCCGATTATCCGTGAATTCCTGAAAATTCTGCGCACTTTCGCCGGTTCGGCATCGGTAACAAGGTCGAAATCTTTCGGCTCCCGTCCCAGGAGAAGATCCCGGACAGCTCCGCCGACGATATAGCCCTGATACCCCTCTCTTCTGAGGCGGTCACATGCTCTTATGGCATCGGGATCAACCTTGGACAAGGGAATTTTATGTTCATCTTTTGTGTATATTTCCGCTTGCTTGACAAGCTTGCCGTTCTCATTCTTTGTGTACCTGATTAGCATGACACCCTATCATCCGATTTATCCCCTTTTAAGTCAATGGAAAGCTGCGGGGAAGCGTCTTGAATCTGTTCCGAAAAAAAGGCATGATAAGGTTTTGACCTTAAACCGTTGAATGAGGATTACGATATGGCAAACAAAATCGAACCGAAAATTCTGAAGGGATTCAGAGATTTTCTCCCTTCCAAGGAAATCGAAAGAAAGAGAATCATCGGCATCCTGGAAAAGAACTTCGAAAGCTTCGGATATGTTCCGATAGACACTCCGGTGCTGGAATATACGGAAGTTCTCCTGGGAAAAGGCGGAGGCGAGACGGACAAACAGGTCTACCGCTTTGAAGACAACGGAGGCAGAGATGTTTCCATGCGCTTCGATTTGACAGTCCCCTTCGCCCGCTATATGGCTAAAAACAGAAATGACCTCCACCTCCCCTTCAAACGGTATCATATAAACAAGGTCTGGCGGGGAGAAAACACCCAGAGGGGACGGTACCGGGAGTTCATGCAGTGCGACTTCGATATCGTCGGCATCGATTCTGCTTCAGCCGACTTTGAGATCCTGATGATGATGCGCGATTCCATGAAGGCCATAGAAGTCAACGACGTAACCGTTCGCTTCAGCCACAGGGGGGTCTTTAACCGGCTTCTCGGGCGGTTAAGGATTTCAGAGAGTTCGGTTGAAATCCTGCGGATCGTCGACAAACTCGGCAAAATCGGCGAGGAGGAAGTCATTTCTCTTCTGAAAGGACTCACAACAGAAGAAAATGCCAGAGAGATTCTCGATTTTATCAAACCGGCCGACAGCAATGAGACCACTCTCGATAAAATGGAAAAAGCCGCCGGCGGAGCAGATGAGGATACGGAGAGACTGAGGACTATATTCGGCTATATTGAAGAATGCGGCATGGAGGATTTTTTCAAACTGGACCCGTCCATAACCAGAGGCCTCGATTATTATACGGGAATCGTCTATGAAACATTTCTCAACGAGCTTCCCGGTATCGGCTCGGTCTGTTCCGGCGGACGGTACAACAATCTGGCCAGCCTTTATACAAAGGAGGAGTTGCCCGGTGTCGGCGCGGCTATCGGACTTGACAGGCTGCTGGCGGCTCTGGAAGAGCTGGGCAGAGCTTCGGAAAAACAGAGTGTCACCGATCTTCTGATTCTGGCACAGGACGACAAACTCTTCGGTCACTATCACAATCTGTCCCGTCGCTTCAGAGAAGCGGGTATTAATTGCGAAGTCTATCACGCAAAAAAGAAAATCAATACCCAGTTCAAATACGCCGAAGCCAAGAGCATTCCCTTTGCTCTGATCTGCGGGGCTGATGAGTTCGCGAGCGGAACCGTCAATATCAGAGATCTGCGAAACAGAGAGAGCTGGGACGGCATAACAGTAAACGACGCTGTTACCAGGTTGTCGGGATTTAACAAATAAATAATTATCTGATTATAATCTCATCGGGAGTTACCTTGTAAACTACTCCTGATTGAGATTATATTTAAAGATGCCACTATATATATCTTCAGGAGTTTTCATTCGATGAGAAAAATTCTCGAATTCTCTCTACGTCATTCGTCATTCGTTATCTCGATCAATATTTTATTAACAGTTATTATGGTTTTCGCCGCTTCGAAGATTCAGATGAATTCGGAAGTCAGCGCCCTGATGCCCGATACAAATCCGGCGAGCGAACTGCTAAAAAAATACGATCCTGAGGAAAAAGACAAAAACGCCTTCTACATGGCTCTGGAATTCAAAGATGAGATCTCCATGGAAGCGCTGCAGGTTTATGAGAAAGTCATCGGTGAAATACTCGATCTGGTCGGGGGTTACAGCGATAATATATTTACAGCCACCACCTTCTTGAAGGAGGGGGGAAGACTCGCCCCCAAACCGCTAGTCCCCAAGCAGACAGCCCCCAGGACGGAGGAGGACTTCCGGTTATTTCTCAGCCACCTGGAAGATGATATTTTTTCCAGAAAGATATTTTTCAGCGACAGCGGGAAAGTACTGAACACATTCTTCTATCATCCCCTTATCGTCGACACCAAAAGAGTTACCACAGAATACTATAAGATTACCGAACAACTGGAACCTTATTTTACAACCTATACGACCGGGAATCTCTTCTTTATGGAAAATACGAGTAAGTATCTTTCCAAGGACCTTGTTATTCTGCTGACCTTTTCCATAATTGTCATTCTCGTCTTCTTTTTTCTGGGATTCCGGGCGAAACGGGCCATATTTCTCCCCATGGCAATCGTTATTATGGGTACGATATGGTCTCTGGGAATTATGGGTCTACTAGGTTACGAACTAACTGTTATCAGCGTGGTTATTCCCACTCTGGTTCTGACCATCGGCACCTCCTATACGATTCATATCCTGAATCAGTACTACCACGATGCAGAACTGGAGCATGAAGACAACAAATGGATAATCGATGCCTCCCTCCATGTCAATAAAACCGTATTAATGGCATCTCTGACCACAATCGTCGGTTTTTTGAGCCTGCTTTTCACCTCCATAGCCGCATCAAGGGAATTCGCTATTTCCACAAGTGTCGGTATCGCTATGAGCGCCGTTCTGTCTCTCACATTTCTGCCTGCGGCTCTCTCCCGTTTCAAGAGTCCGGAACACCATCAGAAACACAGGGTTCAGAACGGACGTTTTACCCGGGCGATGAGCTCTGTAAGTCTCGTTGTAAGCCGGTTCAGAATTGTCTTTACGATCGTATTTCTTATAATTATCGCACTTTTCTTCAATACATATCCCCGTGTTACCCATCAATCCGATTATGTCAGCTATTATCCTCAGGATGACCCTATCGTTGTAGGCCTGAAATTCATGATGGAAAACTTCGAAGGGGGGCAGCGGCTCAATTTGACGATACAGGCACCGGAAGATGAGCTGAACTATTTCCTCGATTACGAAAATCTTGAAAAGATTTCCAATCTGGAGGAAACACTGAAGGGGTATGACAATATTATGAACATATCCTCCTTTTCAAGTGTCATAAAAGATCTCAATCATATGATGAACGGCTCCTATACCATTCCGGAAAAAAGAGGATTGATTCTTCTCCTGTCAAAGTATTTCAGAGTCCTGAATCAGGCCACGGAAACCGGTGTCAGCAGCAATATGGTCAATAATGATTTCACGAGGATCAATCTGACCATTATGATCTATAATCACGAGAATCAGAGATTTCTGTCGGAAAGCGGACTGCGGAGTCTGGTGAACTCCATTCTGGCTGAATCGGAGAAGGAGCTGGGCGACGATCTGTCTTTCGATCTCTGGGGGTCCGATCTCGAGTATCTCCACCTGGCGGAAACTGTCTCGAAAGACCAGATGAAATCCACGGTCATTTCGATCGTTATGGTGCTTCTCATTGCCTCATTCTTTTTCAAATCCATCCTTTACGGTATTCTCACACTCATTCCCCTGCTTTCGGGAATCATGCTTAACTTTACATTTATGGTTCTTACGGGAATTCCTCTCGATGTGACAACGATGATGGTAACCAGCGTTGCAATCGGTGTCGGCGTCGACGATGCAATCCACTATCTGCTTCAATTCAGAAAACAGCTTCTAGTGGGAGGTACAATCGACGAAATCCTTGTCCGCTGCGGAAAGATATCGGGCCGCCCCATAGCCCTGACCACCATATCCATTGTGGGAGGCCTGATGGTCCTGGCGCTGGCTTCCTTCAAAGGCATTCTCTATTTCGGAGTCCTGGTTTCCTTTACCCTGACCTGCGCCATGATCGGTACGCTGATTATTCTGCCGGCAATTCTCTCACTGCTCTACAGTCTGAAAGTCATTAAAAACTGAAGAACAGCCTTAAAGCCATTTATTATCGCGGTACCACTGGAGTGTGGATTTTACACCTTCATCAAGAGGGATCGAAGCTGAAAAGCCGAAATCCCTTTTTGCTTTTTCAGAAGAACAGACAATGAATGGTTCTCTCAATTCGAGGAGCTTCTGATGATTGAAGATCGGTTTGCTCCCGCTTATCTTTGAGTAGATCTCGCTTAATGAAGAGGCGATTTTCAGGATGAAGTAGGGAATAACGATATCAATAGACGTCTTCCCCATCGCTTTGATAACAGTCTCGCCGAATTCCTCCTGTCTCATAGGCTTTTCATGGGCCATGAAATACACTTCCCCGATTGCATTGTCAGAGAGAGCCGCCGCCGCGATACCCGATGCAAGATCGTGGACATGAATAACACTGCCCATTTTATTCCTCTCTCCCAGTATGATATTTATTCCGGTACGGCTCAGCTTGAAACTGGCGAACATGGCATAGTCTCTCGGTCCGTACACAGCGCCGGGACGAATAACCGTTACGGGGAGCTGATCTCTGAATCCCAGGATATATCGCTCCGCTTCATATTTGCTTTTCCCGTACCAGGAAAAGGGATCGCAGGGATCGGTCTCCCTCATGGGGATCCCTGTAGAAGAAGCTCCGGCGGCGATTATTGTCGAAACGTAGACAAAACGCTTTATAGATTCTTTATATCGGAGAGAGGCTTCAATCATATATCCGGCGGATTGGATATTTCCCTCAATGTATTCCTTTTCCGAACCGGCAAAAAGCGTACCGGCCAGATGAAACACATAGTGACAGCCTTCCATGGCCCGGGCGATATCGTCGGGATTCATAAGGTCGACAATATCGGTTTCCACATCCTTCCCTTCGAGCCACCGCAGATTTGATGTCTTTCTGACAGCGCATTTGACTTTCAGCCCTTTCTTCAGCAAATCATCGACCAGAGTGCTTCCCACAAATCCCGTGGCTCCGGTTACAAAAGCGCAATCCATATAATACCTCATACATTTTGATTTCAACAGATCCTAGCACAGCGCGGGATTTTTTGCCAACAGGCGAAGTCTTTTGCTTATTCCCGCGCAAACTGCTAGAATTAAAGTATGAAACCAAAAGATTTACCGGTATACAAACAGAAAGACAAAATACTCGAAGCTCTTGAGCGGAATCAGGTCATAGTTGTCGAAAGTCCGACGGGATCGGGAAAAACAACCCAGCTTCCCCTGATCCTCCACGAAGCGGGATATACGAACTACGGTGTCGTCGGCGTCACCCAGCCGAGGCGGATCGCCGCCGTTTCGGTAAGCGAATACATCGCTGGACAGCTCGGAACAAAAGTCCCCGGTCTGGTAGGCTATAAAATGCGGTTCGAAGATGAAACCGTTTTCGAAACGAAGCTTAAGATCATGACTGACGGGATTCTTCTTCAGGAGATGAAGACCGATCCCATGCTGAACAAATACTCGGTCATGATGGTCGATGAAGCCCACGAGAGAAGCCTCAACATAGACTTTATTCTCGGGCTCCTGAAAAACGTCATAGCCTGCCGGCCCGAATTCAAAGTCATCATTTCATCGGCGACCCTGAACACGTCGGTGTTCTCCGAATACTTCGACGGCTGCCCCATTGTACGGATAGAAACGCATCCCTATCCCGTTACGGTTCTCTACGATCCTCCCGGTTCCGACGATCCGGAGGAGATGATAGGAAAGATCGTATCCATCGTGGAGCGAAACGTTCAGGAAAAAGGCGATATTCTCATATTTCTCCAGGGCGAGAAGATGATAAAGGATACGACAGCCGCCCTGATGGCTTCGGCGGTCAAACGAAAGCTTCATATCCAGCAGCTCTACGGGCGGCTCGGGAAAGAGGAACAGGAAAAAGTCTTCCTCAAAGCGCCGATGGGTAAAACAAAAGTTGTCGTATCCACCAATATAGCGGAGACCAGCGTTACCATAGACGGGATAACTGTGGTTATCGACTCCGGTCTCTCGAAGCTGAATTTCTACAATCCCTCGACATTCACCTCATCGCTTGTGGAAACGGAAATATCCCAGGCATCGGCCAATCAGCGCCGGGGCCGGGCGGGCCGGACCCAGCCGGGAATGTGCTTCCGCCTTTACGACAAAGAGAGCTTCAAGCAGCGGCCCCTATACACGAGGGAGGAGATTTACAGGACAGACCTCGCGGAAGTTGTCCTCAGAATGTCGGAGATCGGCATAAGAGACTTCCACTCTTTCGATTTTATCAATCCCCCGGGACGAAAAGGGATTATCGGCGCCGTCGAAACCCTGAAACTCCTCGATGCCCTGAACGATGACAACAGTCTCTCGCCGATCGGCGAAATGATGGTCAAATTTCCTCTTATGCCCCGTCATGCCCGCATGATCGTTGAAGCCATTATGGTCCGTCCCGCTGTGCTCCGGGAAGTGATCATAGCCGCCACATTCCTTTCGACCAACTCCCCTTTTCTCCTGCCCCAGGGGGAAGAGCTGGAGGCCAGAAAAGCTCACCACCGTTTCCGTCGTGACGGCGGGGATTTCACCACCTATCTCAATCTCTTTGAAAAATATCAGGAGAGCGACAGGAGAGAGAAATTCTGCGAGCGCAATTATCTGGATTTAAGGTCTATGAATGATCTTCTCAACATTGAAAATCAGCTTGAGGAGATTATCAGCGACATGGGGATCCCCATTACGGGGGGAGGTTCCGTAGAGGACTTTCTCACCACCTGCGCCAAGGGTCTGATACAGTTCGTCTGTATACGATCGGGAAGCGGAGTTTATAAGAGCCTGACGGCGGAAAAGATCATTATTCACCCCGGCTCGGTCATGTTCCGCGAAAATCCCCGCTATATCGTCGCGGGGGAAATAGTCAAAACATCCCGGACCTATGCCCGTTCCGTATCTCCTCTCGAAAAGAACTGGATCCGCAATATCAGCCCGGATCTGGCCGAGAGTATGCAGATTCAGGAAAAAGGCGGCAGCCGGGCCCGGAAGGAACAGGCGAAGGGAAAAGGGGATACGACCTGGGAAATCAATATCGGTTCGACCCTATTCAAACTGGTTCCCGATAAGAGCAAAAGCAAAAAAGTCGCCATGATGGACTGGGAAAAGCTTCACAAAGCCCTTAAGCCCTACACGCCGGATCAGCTGCCCGATTTCGGAGCCCTCAAGGGCCGGCTCTTCTACAAAGGGACGGAACTGATGACCGTGACAAGGATCAGCACGATTCTCAAAGCGGCCAAAATGATAGATCCCGCCAGAGATATCATCAGCGGATTCCCCCGGAAAAATTACCACATAGACAACAATCAGCATCTGGAGGAACTCTCCGACCAGATAACCGATATCCTGAAAGCCGTGGAAGGCGGTAAGCGCAAGAAGAAGACTCTGGGCTTTGTCACGTTGAAGACCGACGGCCAGGGAACCTACTGGTTCGAAAGCGGGAGACAGCTCAATATGGCTCTGAATGAGAGTCTCGCCTCGCTGGAACTACTCGCCGACGAAGTGTCAGAGGAAACAGACGAAGCAATCTGGAAGAGAATCAATAAAGCCTATCGCTGGCTCGATCAATGGTTTATGGACTAATTTAAATTTGACAGGCAGGGAAAACCGTGTAATTCTTGTTTATGTAACTAAACGTCATTTAGTAATATAAACAAGGTTCACAAAGGAGGGTTTATGCCTGCTGTCAAGGAAAATGAAATCAATAAAGCCGCGCAACCGCGCTTTCTGACTGGCTCCCGGAACCATGCCGTTCTCATCATCCACGGTTTCACCGGTTATCCCGGTGAGTATTATGAGCTTGCCGAAGAGCTGAACAGGGAAGGCTACACCGTATCCCTCCCTCTCCTGCCGGGTCACGGAAGAACAGGGAAAGCCTTTACCCGGACGAATTGGCCTGACTGGCTGGGCCATGTAACCGCCGAGTACGAAGCTCTGGAATCGGAATACGAAAAAGTATCCATCGTCGGCCTCTCCATGGGCGGGGTGCTCACGCTGCTCCTCTCATCGCGTTTTTCCCCCGACAGGATTGCTCTCCTGGCTCCTGCCATGGCCATTAAAGGCAATATGTTTTACCTGACCCCCTTTCTCCGTTTTTTTCTGAAGAAAACCGCCAAGAACTGGCAGCCCGAAGAAGGCGACAGTGAAGATGTCCGCCGTCTCGGCCGGGAGTACTGGTCGACCAATTACATCAGTCAGATTGCCGGCTTGCGGAAACTTCAGATTATGGCGGGTCGCCGGCTGAAATATGTCAAAGCCCCTGCTCTGATCATGGTTTCCGAAATCGACGATACGGTACCGCTCAAAGCGGCTGACATGATAGGTAAAGGCCTGAAAAATGCGGAAACGCAGATGATACAGTTAAGGAACAGCCCCCACGTACTGGTTTCCGGACCGGAAAAGGAATATGTGAAACGGGAAGTTATCAAATGGATAAAAGGAGAAAAATAAAATGAAAAATCAGGTGGAAACTCTCCCCATTGGGAAAAAAATCATCTATGCGCTGGGCCAGCTCGGCTGGTCACTCGGTTCATTCGGAGTTATGAATCTTCTCTATTACTTTTATGATTCAAACAGCCAGGCGGACGGGACCAGGATGTTCCCCATTTATATCGGATCGGCTGCTATTCTGGGGATTATAGCCTCACTCAGCCGCGTTTTTGACGGTATAACAGACCCGCTCATTGCCGGTTTATCAGACCGGAACGGTTCAAAATTCGGAAGACGGCGGATCTATATGGCTCTGGGAGCTTTCCCTTTCGCCCTGATATCCATCCTTATCTTCCTGCCGCCCTCCACATCGGCTCTATTCAATACGGCTTGGCTCTTTGTGTTCACCTTCCTGTTCTACCTCTTTATGACCATGTACGTCACTCCCTTCTTCGCTCTCCTGAGCGAACTGGGGCACACTCCCGACGAAAGGCTTCAGCTCAGCACAATGATATCCGTCACATGGGCCCTCGGTTTCATGTTCGGAAACGGGACATATGCCCTACAGGGTCTGCTGGAGGGAACGGGTATGGCTCCGGTCAGAGCCTTCCAGACCGTTCTGGTAATCTTCGCTGTCATCTCGGCCGTTCTTATGTACCTTCCGGTCATTTTCATTGATGAAAACAGATACTGCGAGAGGCGCAGCTCCAAGGAAGGATCCTTCAAAGCCGTTATCAGCGCTTTCAAAAACAGAGATTTTCTCTTCTTCACTCTTTCCGATCTGACCTACTTTCTGGCTCTGACCTTTATTCAGACCGGTATCAGCTTCTATATCATTCAGCTTCTCGAACTGCCCAAGGAAATGGCTTCGACGCTCATGTCGGTCCTGTTTCTGATGAGTTTCGTTTTTTACCTGCCCGTCAGTATGGTAGCCAGGAGAATCGGCAAGAAGAATCTTCTGATCATTGCCTTCTACCTCTTTATTTTCAGCTGGCTCTTCCTCTCCTTCTGGGGGCTGCTGCCTCTCTCCACAACAGCACAGGCTTTCATAGCTGTTGTTTTCGCCGCGCTTCCCATGGCCATTTTCGGGATTCTTCCCAATGCCATCGTGGCGGATATCGCCGAGGCTGACGGAAAGCGCACGGGGAATTACAAAGCGGCCGTTTATTTCGGGGCGCGGACTTTTATGAGCAAGATGGGCGCCTCGGTCACCCTTCTCATCTTTCCCCTCATCAGCCATATGGGGGGAACGATGGACGGAGCACCGACGATCACGGGAATCCGGGCCACGACCTATGCGGCCATGGGCTTTCTGATCCTTGGATTGATTCTCTTTTTGAAATATGATGAGAAATCGACTTTAGACTTACTGGAACCGGAAGGCGAACCGGCCTGAAGGATAAGAGAGGGAGCGTACCATTGGCCAGCAGAGAGAGAATCGAACGGGAAAAGGCACAGTTGAAAGAGATGCGGGAGAGAGATATTCTCGAAGCCTCGGAGCAGCTTTTCCTGGAAAAGGGATTCGCCCGAACGACAATCGGCGACATAGCCCGGGCCTGCGAGCTGACCAATGGGGCCATCTATCTCTATTTTAAGAACAAAAGCGAAATCATATTGATTATCATGACCAGGATAAGCCGGAGCTTCGGAGATCTGCTGGAGCAGAATGACGATACTTCGGCTTCCGGTATCGCCCGGGCCGAAAAGCTGCTAAGCGTGTACAAGAAATCCTACAGGGAATATCACAACTACCATGTTCTGGACGGACAGTTCAATGTGCTTTTCGACAAAGAGTACCCCGATTCACCCTACCTGGCTGAGTTCTTCAGAGCGAATGACCGGGTTCTTGAAATTTTTACGGATATGTTCAGAATGGGATTCTCAGACGGAACGATCCGTTTCCCCGGAAAAGACAAAGATCCCGATCCAGAACAGTCGGCCCATATGTTTCTCAATGTTCTGAACAGTTATGTTGAAAAGCTGAGCCTCAGGAAAGAGCTGATGGAAAAAGAACAGAATATTTCCATGGATGAGGAACTGGACCGGTTTATCGACTACCTGGCGGCATCGCTCCGGTCCTGATTTTTTTCAGAACTGCTTTGTCGTCAGCAGAACAAGCGTGCAGGCTTCCTGGACCTGAATCCCCTTGTCCAGAAAGATCTGTTTGGCCGCTTCCGATTCCGTACCGGGATTGAAAATAACACGTTTCGGATTAACAGCGACGATTTTATCGGCCATCTGCTCCACCATCATGCCGTTGACATAGAGCGTTACCGTATGGATGTCATCCTTGATCTCCGAGAGATCCGCCGTCACGGCTATACCGTTCACTTCTTTTATCGCAGGATGGACAGGGATAACATTATATCCATTATCGCGAAGCATATTGACCGCTTTATTGGAATATCTATCAGCCTTGGGACTGGCGCCGAGAACCACGACGTTTTCAGACATATTAAACTCCTTCGATGCCGAATCACAGGGGTCTCCCTATATATGGCATTTTCTATACTAATATATAAACATTTCCCCAATGAAAGTAAAGCGCTATAACCGGAGTACTCAGTCCTGAAGGAGTTCCTGCTCCGCGCCGGCTTCATCGAGCTGGAACCGGCTGACCATATAGCGGAGCCTTTCGGCCATTTGCGCCAGCTCCTCCGCTGCCGCTGCCGTTTCTTCGGTGAAAGAGGAACTGTCATGGGTCAGCTTGTCGATTTCATGGACTTTCACATTGACTGCACCGATACCTTCAGTCTGATGCAGGCTGACCCGGGATATTTCCTTAAGGACTTCCGAAACGGTCCGGACCTGATCGACGATCTGATTGAACTGCTCGGAGGTGACCCGGGCCAGATCATTCCCTATTTTGATCTCCTTCAAGGTCTGCTCGATTATATCCGATGTTTCCTTTGCCGCTTCGGCGCTTTTTACTGCAAGATTCCTCACCTCATCGGCCACAACGGAAAACCCCTTACCGTATTTTCCCGCCCGCGCGGCCTCCACATTGGCGTTGAGCGCCAGAAGATTGATCTGGAAAGCAATATCATCTATCACTTTGATAACTTTTGACACCCGGGAGGAGGATTCGGAAATGGAGAGGAGAGCGTCAAGAAGTCTGTTCATTTTGACATTTCCCTCTTCGGCATCGACAACCGACTGCTCTGCCATTTCATTGGCCTTCTGTGCCTGCTCTCCGTTTTCCGATGTCTGTTCATTTATTTTGTCCAGGGACATGGTGACATCTTCCAGGGACCGGACCTGATCGATGACGCCCGCCGAGAGGTTCTGACTGGCTTCGGCAATCTGCTGGGATCCCTGGGATACTTCCCGGACGATAACCGCTACATCGTTGATCATGGTATTGAGCGATGTCTTCATTTCCAGGAGAGAATGCCCCAGATGATCCTCATCCGATGCCAGATCGATCGTAACAGTCAGATCTCCCGATGCGACTTTCGCAATGGCTTCCACTTTTGCTTTCAATCTGGCGATCATATGGGAAAAGGATTCCTGAAGCAGAGCGATCTCATCATCGACATGGCGCTTGCGGACAGTGACGTTGAAATTTCCTCCCGCTATGACGGCGGACTGGTTGGCCATATGGCCCAGAAAGGAAATGATGCCGCGCATAAAGAAGATAAACAGAAGAATCCCGAGAGAAATAAGACCCGTCGCCATAAGGACAATGATAAACCGCGTTCTGTACAGACCTCTTAAAAACTCCTCGTGATAGGCGCTGGCGCCGATATACCAGTCCAGCCCGGGAACATAGACCGAACCGGCGATCTTGGTCCGCGCTACAGACTCGCCCTGATTCTTCCAATCGTAGTAATGGATATAATACTGACCTTCGCCCAGTGGTCTGGTCCGGTTCAGAATATCCTGGATAAAGAGATTGCCGTCGGAATCTTTCGCATCGTGAATATCCAGCCCGTCGGAAGCCCGTCCTTTGGAAACGACATATTCTCCCCGGCTGTTGAGAACCCAGATGTAACCGGTTTCGCCGATAACTTCCCCGGCGATCATAGTTTTTATTCTTTCCAGCAGTTCCGATTTCGTATCGGAACTGAGAAAATCGCTGTAATAAGAACCGGCTCCGATGATCAGGTCGAGCGCCGGAAAGTAGGAGATGGCGGCCACCTTCATCCGGGCGACCGTTTCCCCGGTGTTCAGCCAGGGGTACTCAGTCAGGTAAATCTCCCCTTCATTGAGTTTAATCCCCTCGCGGATCATATCCTGAATAAAGAACCGGCCGGAGGAATCCCGTGCTTCCAGGAGATTTTCGCCGTCGCGGCTTCTTCCCCTGGAAACCACATAATTTCCCTCCCGGTCCAGAACGAAGACATATCCGGTTTTCCCAACGGAGATCCGGCTGATTCTGTCATAGGCATCTTCCAGATATTCCTGACCGCCCATAGCGAAAGCCTGTCGGAGCAGCATCCCCGCCCCCAGCGAAATGGCGGAAACATGATCCTCTATCAGTTCTCTTTCGCGGGTCAGCGTGTTTTCAACCTGTTCGAGATTGGAAGTGATATAGTTTTTCCAGATCAGGGCGTCCTTACCCAGATTTTCTTCTATCTGGTCGAGTGTTTCTTTCTGAAAGGATGAGAAACTGAAAAAGCTGATCGCTCCCAAAGACAAAGCGAGTAAAATAAAGTAGAGAAGCGAGATCTGCCACAGGAGAGAAAATCTTATTTTCCTCATTCGGGGCCTCCGCCGGAATAGTCAATTTATTAATTATTATCAATCGGGACGTTTTTTCCCAACCTTTTCCACCTTTTTGCGAATAATAGAGATATATGAGTGATGATTCCGTTAAAGAACTGTACCGCAAATGGCAGAGGGAGAAGAGCGAAAGAGCCCGTCAGGATTTTTTTTCCGCCGCCTGGACACGCTATCATTCCCGCCTTCAGGTCTTTCTGACCCCTTGGCTGGGAAGAGGAGCCGAATGCGAGGACAGGGTATCGGAGATCCTTCTCGGTGCTTTTGAGCGGATAGAGACCTACAACAGCCGCTACGCCTTTTCAACCTGGATTTACAATCTGGCACGAAAACGATGCATCGACGGATTGAGGAAGAAGAGATTCGTCACCGAAGAGCTGGCGGCTGATCACGGCGGGACCGGGGAAACGCCCGAATCGCTATATATGAGAAATGAAGATAAGCGCCTTGTCGGAGAAGCGATAAACCGTCTGTCGGCTGAAGACAGGGAACTGGTATTCCTCTATTTCTACGAAGAGATGAAATACAGGGAAATCGCCGGAATCACGGGTAAGCCCCTCGGGACTGTGAAATTCCGCATGTCGGAGATAAGAAAGCAGATGAAAAGCGAATTATCAGGGAGTTTTGTCTGATGGATGATATAAAAAAAGAGTTCAAAGCGTATTTTGAGGATGAAGTGGCGTCGAAACATACACCGCCAATGCAAATGCCGGAACCAGTTTCGGGAAAAAAAAGAGGAAAAGTATGGGAAAACCTGTTTCTGGCGGCTTGTATACTCGGAAGCCTGGCACTATTTACTCAGCCTTCCATTTATGACACCCAACTGCGTCGTATGCATCTTCCCATGAACAAGTATGAAGCCTTTAAGGAAGAAGTCCCGCGGGTTCTTTTTGAAGGGATTCAATATATGAAAAACAGAAAAGGAGTCATGAATGACTAAGTTAAAATTTATTATCGGAATAGTATTTATTCTATTCTTAATCGCCCTGGGATTTTTTATGTCAGGAAACAGTCTGGCGCTGATTGTCGATCTCATATCCTTTGTTGTAGCAGTCGTCGCACCGTATATCCTAATAACTTTTACATATTCTCCAGCGGAACAAATCAGAATGACCGGAGAGATTCTCTCAAATGATGGATCAGCTGATAAAAAGATACTCAATCAGGGATTGGCATACCTGGCGTCCTTAAAGAGCATGATTATTATCAGCGGTATACTCTGGACTCTACTAGGAGGAATCGCTATTCTCGCCAATATGACAGATCCCGACTCCATCGGTCCGAATTTCTCCGTTGCTCTGATCACATTCATTTATTCTCTAGTCTATATTCTTGCTGTCATCGAGCCCCTGAAAGCATCAGCTGAAAAGAAGCTGGTCTCGGAGGAGTAACAAAAGTTTTTACAAAGAGATTCTGGCATTTTTCCTGTTGTGCCTTACAATAACATCATGAGTAATTTTGACGAGCTTCACGACAGGAAAAACAGCCGTTCCGTAAAATGGAATGCGGAGTTTTTAGATAAAATGTTCGGAAAGGGGGATGTTCTCCCCTTCTGGGTAGCCGATATGGACTTCCGGGCACCGGAAAAGCTCATATCGAATCTGAAGGAAAGGGCGGAACACGGCTTTTACGGCTATGAGTTCCGTCCCGACCATATCAAGGAAAAAATAATCGAGTGGTGTTACCGCCGCCACGAATGGGAAATTGATCCGGAAAACCTGAGCTTTGCCCCCAGCGTCCTGAATGCCATTTCGGTACTGCTCGAACTGGAAAGCTCTGAGGGGGACGGCGTTATTATCCAGCCGCCGGTCTACTACCCCTTCGAAGAGACCATCATCAATTCAAAACGGAAGCCCGTATACAACAGGCTGGTCGAGGAGAAAGGCTTCTACCGTATGGATTTTGATAATCTGAGGGAGTGCGCCGCCCGTGACGATGTGAAGATCATGATCATAAGCAGCCCCCACAATCCGGTCGGACGGGTCTGGAGCGAATCGGAGCTGGTTCAGACCGCGACGATCTGCGTAGAGAACGGAGTCCTGCTTATAAGCGATGAGATCCATATGGAGTTTGTCTTCGACAACCTGTTTTTTCTGACCACAGCCCAGCTCGAGGAAAAGCTCCGGCGCAATACGGTGCAGCTCTTCTCGGCGGGAAAGACTTTCAATCTTTCGGGAAATACCATAGGAATCGCCCATTTCAACGATGGGGACCTTCAAAGCCGGTTCAACGCCTTTCTGACCCGGTTCCACCTGAACGGCGTCAACGTCTTTACAACCACGGCGCTGGAAACCGTCTTCAGCGAAGGCGAACCGTGGTTTGATGAGCTGCTGAGCTATATTGAAGACAATCTGGATTATGTGGAAAACAGACTGAAGGAGGAACTGCCGGAAGTGAAGCTTTTCCGTCCCGAAGGGACCTACCTTCTCTGGCTGAGCTTCAGCGAATTCGGGTTCAAAGGGCGGGAACTGGAAAAAATCCTTCTGGAACAGGCCTCTCTGGCTCTCGATCCGGGGCGTTGGTTCGGCGAAGATTATTCTTCCTATACCAGACTCAATATCGGGTGCAGCCGGAAACTGCTGGAAGAAGCTCTGGACAGAATAATCGCCGTTTTCAGCAGGATACGATCCTAATAGGCTTCCAGAAGCCCTTTCCGGTAAACATAGCTGGTCAGCTGGGCGCTGTTGGCCAGGCCCATCTTCCTTAATAGACGGGTTCTGTATGTACTGACGGTTTTTACGCTGAGGTTCAGCTGCTCCGATATTTCGGAAACGGCCAGCCCCCGGCCGATCATCAGCAGAACCTGAAACTCCCTCTCCGACAGGGCTTCATGGGGATTTTCCCCCACATCCCTGTTGAGATTCTCCAGCATGAGACGGCTGACCGTATCGTTGATATAGGTGCTGCCTCCGGCGACCCTTTTGACAGCTTCCACGAGATTTTCCGGAGCCACGGCCTTGTTGAGACAGCCCGAAGCGCCCAGTTTCAGAGCCCTGAGTGCATACTGTTCCTCCGGCTGAATGCTCAGCATGAGCACGGGCAGTTTCTCATAGCGCTTTTTCACATCGATAAGGATATCCATCCCGTCGCGGTTGGGAAGCGATATGTCGAGGATCAGCACATCGTATTTTTCCTTTTCCAGAGCGGTCAGCACGGCGGCGCCGTCATCCACCTCGTCGAGAACTCTCACAGGAAGGTTGTCGCGGAGGATCTGGCTCAGCCCCCTGCGGATCAGGGGATGATCATCGGCGATCAGAATTTTAAGCATGACTGATTTTCTCTCCTCTGCGCTTTAAAGGGATGGAAACCCTGACGGTCGTCCCCCCCTCCTCATTGACGGTGATGCGGCACTGGCCGTTCAGATAGCGGCACCGCTCTTTTATGCCGCGGATTCCGAAGGATCTGGTCTTTTCCAGCGCTTCTTCTGCAATGCCGCAGCCGTTATCTGCAATTTTCAGAACCGCCGAGTCGCCCCGGACGGCGAGAAAGACATCGACGCTGTCGGCACCGGAATGGCGGATGACATTGGTCAGCACCTCCTGGCAGATCCGGAAGAGGGCAGTTTTGATCTCCTCATTCTCCACCACCATTTTCTCGTCGATATCGCTGTTTATAGTAATGCCCGTATGGGAAGAGAAATCCCTGACGAGCCACGAGAGAGCCTCACCGGTGCAGAGGTTATCGAGGACCTTCGGCCGCAATCTGGTCGACAGATCCTTAACCGATTCCAGACTCATATTGACAAGGTCCAGCATGGAGTCTCTCTGTTCGGATCCGTTGCGGTAGATCTCCATCTTCAGAGCCGAGAGAGTCTGGCCGAGCTGATCGTGCACTTCCCGGGCGACCCAGGTCCTCTCCTCCTCCCTTACATCCTGTATGTGTATGGAATATTCCCTCAATTCCCTGTTTTTTTCTTCCAGTCTTCTCAGTCTCAATCGGACGATGAGATAAATCATCATGGCGGCGGCCGACAGGAGAATGATGAAAAAAAACGGCGTTTTCCACCAGGGCGGAAGGATTCTGACGGGAACGGCTGCTCCCGATTCATTCCAGATCCCGTTGTTATCGGCTCCCTTGACCCGGAAGATGTAATCTCCCGGCGGAAGATTGTTGTAAACCATGCTGTTCTGATTTTCAAGGCTGGTCCACTCTTTCTGAAGCCCCTCCATCAGGACGGAATAGCGGTTTCGCTCGGGGGCGGCAAAATCCAGTACGGCAAAGTGAAAAGCCAGAATGGAATCTCCATAGGGAAGAACCAGAGGCTGATCCTGTGCCATGCCGACAGACTGATTCATCACCTGAATTCCGGTGATAACGACAGGAGGGACCGAGCGGTTGACTTCCACATTTCCGGGAAAGAAGCGGTTGATCCCCCGGGGACCTCCGAAAACCATTTCGCCGGAGCGGAGAGCGACAGAGGCATTTATGGAAAACTCATTGCCGGGCAACCCGTCGGATTCACCGAAATTGAGAATATCGCCGCTGTCGGGATTGAAGCGGGAGAGACCTCTGTCCGTACTGATCCAGAGATTGCCGTATCCGTCTTCGAGTATGGAAAAGATGTTGTCGCCTGCCAGTCCCTCATCGCTTGTATAATGGGTAAACGTCTCCCCGCCGCGGTCCATCAGGTTGAGTCCGCCGGCCGCCGTTCCGATCCAGAGGCGTCTCTTCGAATCTTCAAAAATGGTATTGACGCTGCTGTCGCTGAGGCTGAGAGCTTGTCGGGGATCCCGGGAATAGCGGATGAAGGTCCCCGATTCGCGGTTGTAGCGATTCAGTCCTCCGTCCCAGGTTCCCACCCAGAGAACCCGGTCCCTGTCCTCGTAGATGCAGCGGATCGAATTGCCGTTCAGAGTGCTGCTTTCCTCGGGAATGCTGATGTAACGGGAAAATGTTCCCGTCCGGGTATTCAAGGCATTGAGACCGCCTCCTTCCGTTCCGATCCACAATGTCCCGGTGCTGTCCTCCAGAAGAGACCAGACTGTATTGCTCCCCAGGGAAGCGGAGTTTTCCGGCTCATAGAGATAGGTATCGACGGCTCCCGTATCGCCGTCGATTCTGTTAAGGCCGCCCCCGTCTGTGCCGACCCAGAGATGGCCCGATCTGTCCTCCAGAAGCGCATAGACCTGATCACTTGAAAGAGAAGCCCCGCCCGGCTCGATAACGCCCGCTTCAGAAAGGCTGAAGAGCCCGCCCCCGTCGGACCCGATCCAGATCCTGTTTTCAGAGTCTTCGTAGAGCGCCCGGACATTTTCAATGTCGCGGCTGGAGGAACCGATTGTCCGCGGATTGAAGCGGTTGACGCCCCCGTCCCGTGTTCCGATCCAGACAAGTCCGTTGTGATCGATAAATATATGGCGGATTTTATCCTTGCTCAGACTTTCAGTATTGCCTCTATTGTGGCGTATAGAAGTAAGAATAGAACCTTTTGCATCTATGATAAAAATCCCCTGCCCTTCCGTACCGATCCAGAGATGACCGTCCCGGTCTTCCTTTATGGAGCGGACCGAGTAGCGGACAGGGTCTTCGAGATCGGGATTCTTCACGATTCTGAAAGTTCCGCTCTCCCTGTCGAAGAGATTCAGTCCTCCGCCTTCCGTCCCGATCCACAGGGCTCCCCGCGAATCCTCCAGGATGGTGCGCACATTGTCGGAACTGATGGAATCATCGGTTCCGTCGCTTCTGAAGTTGACGAAACGCCCCTCCTCCTTCATCAGAGCCAGACCGCCGCCCTGAGTCCCGACCCAGAGCCTTCCGGCGGAATCGCAGAATAGAGCGCGGATAACATCGCTGTCCAGCGTTCCGGCTCCCCCGGTCGCCCTGAAGACCCGGAAGTCATGATTGTCCTCATCGTAGAGATTCAATCCGGCCCCCCCCGTCCCGAACCAGAGTCTCCCGGAGCTGTCCTCGCAAATGGCATAGACGTTATTGCTGCTGATGCTCTTCCTGTCCATCGCATCGTGGCTGAAAAGGGTGAAATCATCGCTGTCCCGATTGTAGAGATTCAGTCC
>JAFGXR010000100.1 GCA_016936555.1 Spirochaetales bacterium
ACCAGGGCGTCGCGTACTGATTCCAGCGTCCTTACAGGGAAATAACGATAATTGATTTTGATGAACTCCAGAGTTTCCTGGACCTGTAACTGGTCGTCCTGTACAAGGAAGTCGGAGATAAGCTCGTCCATATCGTCCAGTCTGTCCAGCGTACTGTTTTTGTTGAGGTCAATGTAATTATTCCGCAATTCCGGAAATATCTGTCTGAGACGGGTTCCCAGAGGTGTGGAGACTATGTCGGCAAAAAGGGAAAAACCCGTAAAAATAAATAATAGAGAGAGGAGAATTTTCTGCTTCATTGCTGTATCCTAAAGGAAGTTAGGTGGATTGACAATATTTTTTGAAGCTTGTTTACTCTCTGATAATTTATTAGGATATGGTTTATGAAAAAAATATCATTCTTCTTTATTTTAGCCTTGATCTCCATGTCTCTCATGGCTCAGAATGCCGGTTTTCATAATATAGAACAGATTCTTGCCGGCCTTAATCAGGACGAAAGAGATGAACTTGGCAGGGAAGGACTCGTCTTCCGTCTTGGAAAAACCAGATCGGGATTGTTTTATACGCCCGATGTCACTCTGGCTGAGACGATTGTCGAAAGACATAATGCCATAACTCCCGATGTAACCGTGGAAGCCTTCTTCAGAGTACCCTATCCCGAAGATTTGCCGGAAACGGTCAGCGACCGTAATCTCGTCCTCTATAACATAGTAAGAGCCGTCAGCAATATAAGCGGAGTCCAGTACTTTTCCCGGACGAAAGACAGGTACCGGGTTCTTTTCGATGACGTCTATATCGTTGACGATAGAAAAAAACCTCTCGATGATATCCTTGTAAATCAGATTCCGGAATATGATTCTTTCGGAGTTCACATGAAAGAGGCGAATCTCGGCCGGGATTATTATCTGGCCGAATACCGTTACGATGGTCAGGATATGTCCTTTTCTCTGACGAATACCAGTAATATCATATTCCTGTTCAAAGTTGTCGGTAGCGGCGATATGCAGATCGATATGCTGTTAATGCCTCTGGAGAATGAGATCGTCATCTACGGTTATTGCGGAGTAAAACTGGCAAATCCCGGACTGGTCAATAAAATGATGGAACCTCATTCATCCTTTTTCAGGCGTTTATATGCCATGGAGATCTGGTTTCAGAACTCTCTTTACGGAACGGAAATGCTTCCCGACAAAGAGATTCTCAGCCGGCAGAGGGGCTGATTTAAAGGGGGCTTGACCCCCTTTTTCTAGAATAGAGTTTTTATTTCCTTTGCGTATTTTTCATTTATAACGTGGCGTTTGATTTCCTGTTTGGCCGATAATTCCAGACCTATTTCAAAATCTTTTGATAGAACTTTGAACTTGAAAATCCTCTCAAAACTCTTAAAGCCGTTTCTGGGGCTGATCTGTTCCTGAATAATATCATTCATCATTTCATTGACTTCCGGAGTCTCTACCAGATCTTCGATATACATATAGGATATGGAGTTTTCCCTGGCCCAGGATTCCACCATTTCCAGGTCGGGAACAATGAGCGCCGCCAGGTATTTCTGGTCCTGTCCCAGAAGAACCGCCTTGCTTATATAGAGGGATTCGCTCAGTTTCTCTTCAATAGGGGACGGTTCGATATTTTCTCCGCCGAGAAGAACAATCGTATCCTTGGCGCGTCCCATTATGGTCAACTCATTGTTTATCGTTAACATTCCCAGGTCTCCCGTGTTGAGCCAGCCGTCGCTGTCGATCGCCAGTTTTGTCTGCTCTTCCATTCTGTAGTAGCCGAGCATAACCTGAGGGCCTCTCGCCATGACCAGTCCTTTCTGTCCCGGAGATAGCGTATTGCCGTTTTCATCCACTATTTTGATTTCAGTCCCGGGGAATACCGGACCGACTGTACCCGGAACGGGGTGGCTCTGTTTGCGGACACCGAGAACGGGGGCCGATTCGGTGAGGCCGTATCCCTCCAGAACCAGAATCCCCGCAGCGGAGAAAAATTCATCGACTGCGGCTGGCAGAGCCCCGCCTCCCGATATGCCGGCTACGAAGTTGCCGCCCAGCCGGGCTTTAATGGATTTAAACACGAGAATATCACCCAGTTTTTTCAGGGGATAAAGAAGAATATAGGGCAGGATGGAAAGTGTTATTTCAACAGGTCTGGATCTTTTTTTATACTCCGGTCTGAGTCCGTAGACCATATTTCTGAAGAGGCTGAAACTTTTCCCTACGGACACAAAGAAATGGAACAGAGCTTTTTTTGCACCGCCGGAGGCATTCACTTTTTTGTAAACTCCCGACATCACAGCTTCCCAGATTCTGGGAACGGAAGCCATCCATGTCGGCTTTATGGCGGCAAAATCCGCCAGGAATATGCTTCCCACGGGTTTGGAATAACAGAGAGCGTTTCCGGCTCCCATTGATACGTACTGCATGATTCTCTCGAAGGAATGCCAGACGGGCAGGACGCAAAGCCATTTGTCGGTCGGTTTGAGATCGAGCAGCTCCGGTACGCCATGGACCTGATGGAGGAAATTGTTGTGGGAAAGCATCACGCCCTTAGGGGTGCCCGTCGTACCGGACGTGAAAATGATGGTCGCAAGATCATCTTTTTCTCCCTTATCTATTTCATTTATAATAAGATCGGGATTTTTGAGGAGTTCCGCTCTGCCGGTTTCCATTATTTCATTGAATGTATGAAAATTGATCTGTTTTACTTCTTCTGAAATGTCTTCGTCTTTGATATTGCTGTCCAGGATTATAATGTCCTTTAAAAGAGGGATTTCCGTGATTTTCTCAGCGATTTTTTTGATCTGTGCGCTGTTTTCGAGTATGGTTATCCGGCATTCGGAAAAGCTGAGAATATAGGCAATTTCTTCGGCATTGGAATCGCAGCCCCGGGGAATATCAGCTGCTCCGATAGATAAAGTACCCAGATCGGCGATCAGCCACTCTTTTCTGTTTTCTGATATGAGACCCACATGGTCTCCCCGTTTTATCCCTTTGTCCATCAGTCCTGCACCGAAGCACTGCACTTCGTAAAAGAAATCCTTATAGGTTGTGGGTTGAAAAATCTTGTTGTCGTCTTTGCTGTACTGGGCAGCGTTGCCCGGATATTTTTCAGATATTTCCCGCAATAATTTTGGTAATGTCTGGCTCATAAAACCTCCGCGTGTTTTTTACTTCTCAAATATTATACACTCTATGTGTAAAACCATGTATCTCGTTTTTACTTCAGAAAAAATTATGGATCAATCATCCTTTATAATTATATATTAATAAGAAGAGGATGAAAGATGAGATTGTATAGTCGAGGACAGGTTATTTTTTACAGCTTCTGCAGTGCCCTTGTCGTATTTCTGATTCTCTTCGGATTGGGAATGTTCGGGGGATCAGGCGACTCTCCTGCTGATCGGGAACCCGATGGAGCTGAGCCCTTTGTGCTGAATGTGAGCCCGGGGGTGATTTCCGGCGATGTTCCGTCTATCGGCGTGGCTCTGCAGACTTATGAAGCAGATGAAGCGGAGAACATAACTATATACGACCGTTTGAATGAGGCTGTCGTCAATATAACTACTGAGGTCCTTTATCATTCCTGGTTTACCGAGCCCGTACCCAGCGAAGGTACTTCGGGATCCGGTTCCATTATTGATACGAGAGGCTATGTCCTCACCAATCATCATGTGGTTGAAAATGCCTATAAGGTGTATCTGACTCTGGCCGACGGATCCCAGATTGAAGGAGAAGTGATCGGGAGCGACTATGAGAATGATCTCTCTGTCATTAAATTCGATCCCGAAGACCGTGAACTGGTGACAATTCCCTTCGGGACGTCGAAGGGACTCAAGGTCGGTCAGAAAGTCCTGGCCATCGGGAATCCTTTCGCTCTGGACAGAACGCTGACGACGGGAATCGTTTCCGGATTGGGGCGCCCCCTGAAAACCGACACGGGTTATATTATCAATAACATGATTCAGACCGACGCTTCGATCAACCCGGGCAACTCGGGTGGACCCCTTATCAATTCCAGGGGGGAGATGATCGGCATCAATACGATGATCTATTCTCCTTCAGGCGGTTCCGTCGGTGTCGGTTTCGCCGTTCCCATCGACACGGCCAAGCGTGTTATTCCCGATCTGATCAATTACGGAAAGGTGAACCGGGGTACGATCAATATAGTAGGAATACAGCTTTTCCCCTCACTTGTAAGATACGGGAAGCTGCCGGTCACCCAGGGCGTCCTGATTTCCAGAATTGATCCGAACAGCCCCGCCGCCGATGCCGGGCTCCGGGGCGGTGAACGGGAGCAGGCTGTCAAAAGCGGCAGCACGATCATATACCTCGGAGGCGATATCATCATCGCTATCGGCGATAAATCTGTGACATCTCTGAGCGATTTCTACAGCGCACTGGAGGATTCGAGGCCCGGCGATGTCGTTCCCGTCACGGTGGTAAGAGGCACGGAAAAGAAAGTGATTGAAGTCGAATTAAGTGAAAGAAGGCAGAGCTATTGAATCAGTTTAAAGTCGTCTCGCCATTTGAACCGTCCGGTGATCAGGGAAAAGCCATTGAAGCCCTGGCCGGCGGACTTGAAGAGGGATTGGCCTTTCAGACCCTTAAAGGTGTAACCGGTTCGGGCAAGACCTATTCCATGGCAAAAGTTATTGAAAAGGTTCAGCGTCCGACCCTTGTCGTATCCCATAATAAAACGCTTGCGGCACAGCTTTACAGGGAATTCAAGGATTTCTTTCCCGATAACGCTGTTGAGTATTTTGTCTCCTACTACGATTATTATCAGCCCGAAGCCTATGTTCCTTCCAAGGACCTTTTCATCGAGAAAGACGCGTCTATCAACGACGAGATTGACCGGCTCAAGCTTTCGACGACCCGCTCTCTCATGGAGCGAAAGGATGTCATTGTCGTCTCGACCGTCTCCTGCATATACGGGGTCGGCAGTCCCGCCTCCTATAAGGATATGCGGGTTCAGATCGAAGTGGGGCAGGATATCAATGTCGATGTGGTCATGCGGCAGCTGATTTCTCTCCAGTACAGCCGGAATGATGCCGTTCTCGAAAGAGGCCGCTTTAGGAAAAGGGGGGATATCATTGAAATTTTCCCCGCATATTTCAAGGATATGGCTTACAGGATCAGCCTTGACTGGGATAAGGTAGAAAGCATCTGCCGGATTCATCCCCTTACCGGTGAAGTCCTGGAAAGCGTCTTTATGTGCACGATCTATCCGGCAAAGCATTTCGTTCTTCCCGAGGAGCGTATCAGGAACAGCGTTTCCCTGATCCGCGAGGAAATGGAACTGCAGCTCGAGCATTTTGAATCGATAGGGAAACTGGTGGAAGCCCAGAGGCTGAAGTCCCGGACCGAGTACGATATGGAGATGATGGAGGAGATGGGGTACTGTTCCGGCATCGAAAACTATTCGAGAATTCTGGCCGGCCGCGACGAAGGGGAAAGACCCGAAGTCCTTCTCGACTTTTTCCCGAAAGATTATCTGACATTTATCGATGAATCCCATGTCACTCTTTCCCAGATCAGGGCCATGTATGAAGGGGACAGATCCAGAAAAATGAATCTGGTGAATTTCGGTTTCCGCCTTCCCTCGGCGCTGGACAACCGGCCTCTGGTTTACTCGGAATTTCTTGAAATGCAGAATCAGATGATCTTCGTATCGGCCACTCCCGGAAAGGAGGAGTTCGCCCGTTCTCAGAGAATGGTGGAGCAGATCATCCGGCCGACAGGATTACTAGATCCGGAAATTACGGTCAGACCGACGGAAGGACAGATAGAAGATCTATACGGTGAGATCATCAAACGCATTGATGCCCGGGAACGTGTGCTCATTACCACTTTGACCAAAAAAATGGCCGAAGATCTGGCAGATTACCTTTCGGGAATGAATTTGAAAGTCCGGTACCTCCATTCGGAAATCGATACTTTCGAGCGCGTCGATATCATACGCGATCTCCGGAACGGCGTGTTCGATGTGCTTGTGGGAATCAACCTTCTCAGAGAAGGGCTGGATATTCCCGAAGTCTCGCTTATCGCCATTATGGATGCCGATAAAATCGGATTCCTCAGATCGGCGACTTCTCTCATTCAGACGATCGGCCGGGCGGCCCGGAATGAGAACGGCATGGTTATAATGTATGCCGACAAGGTCTCTCAGGCCATGAAAGATGCCATCGCGGAAACGGAGCACCGCAGAGCTGTACAGATCGCCTATAACGAGGAGCACGGCATCACTCCCACCACTGTGAAAAAAGCGGTTCAGGATATTCTGCAAAGGAAAGCCGAACAGAAAAAAGATGCCGAGAAGATGACAATTGAAATGATGAAAAACAGTACAAATCTCTTTGATCCGAAACAGAAGAAAAGGCTTATAAAAGCCCTTGAAAATGAAATGTTTGAAAAAGCGAAAAATATGGAATTTGAAGAAGCAGCCGTCCTCAGAGATGAGATCGCCCGTTTGAAAGGTGACGAATGAAGGATAGGGCGCTTCTTTTTCTGGTTCTTCTCATGTTCTCCTGCTCGCAAGAGCATTTGAAGGAAGACATAGCCATGCCTTCAACTCCCATGCTGACAGCTTCATCGCGCTGGGGTGTGGTCAGCAGTTCCTATATACGTATAACCGATCAGAACGACCGCCTCAACAATATCATCGCGACACTGAGAAAGGGGGATATTGTCGAAGTGCTTTCCCGGGAGTCCGATAAGGAAAGCGGTACGCCCGGCTACTGGTATGAAGTCCGCTCCGGGGAAATTCACGGCGTCGTGCCCGAAGGAATGATCGATCTTTACGATTCCAGAGAGAAGGCGGAAAATGCTTCGAAAAGGATGTGATCAGAGAATCCGGCAGTGTTCCTGCGGAACATGGAGGGTTATTTTCTGATTGATTCCGGCAGGGCTGTCTTCGGCAACGCTTATCCGGATTGTAAATCCGCCTGACTGAATCTCCAGATCTTTTCTGGAACCGGTGTATTCCTCATCGACGATAGTTCCGGAAAAGGTATTCCATAGGGATTCGTCCTTCTCTTCCTTGATGCGACATTTATCGGGACGGAAAAAGAGGAACTTCTCATCAGCTCCGTCACTTATATAATCAACGGCGAACCGGCCGAATCCTGTTTCGGCCAGATTGTTTTTTCTGTCAAGACTCCTGACCGGGATCAGGTTTGCATTGCCGATAAATCCGGCGGAGAAAACCCTTTCCGGCTTTCTGTAGAGATTGCGCGGCGTATCGAACTGGATGCATTGTCCTTCATTTATAAGGGCAATCCTGTCCGAAATAGCCAATGCTTCCTCCTGGTCATGGGTGACGTAAATCGTTGTTATTCCCAATTCCTTCTGGATGTTCCGGATTTCCCGCCGGAGATTTTTCCTTAACCTCGCATCAAGAGCGCTTAAGGGCTCATCGAGAAGGAGCAGCTTCGGCCTGGTTATGAGTGCTCTGGCAAGAGCCACTCTCTGTTGCTCTCCTCCCGAGAGGTTTTCTGTCCGTCTGTCGGAAAAGCCTTCAAGATGGACAATCTTCAGATAGCGGTTCACTTCTTCCGTGATGGCCTCTTTCTTCCATTTTCTGATTCTGGGACCGAATGCGATATTTTCAAAGACAGACATATGGGGGAAAAGAGCATAGTCCTGAAAAACCATGGCGATTTCCCTCTTTTCCGGCGCTATCCTGAGAAGGTCCGTTCCATCTAGGAGAAGAGAGCCGCTGTCCGCTTCCTCGAAACCGGCGATAATCCGCAGCGTTGTGCTTTTGCCGCATCCGCTGGGCCCGAGAAGAGATACCAGCTCTCCCTTCTGAACTTCAAGATTCATGTGAAGAGTGAAATCATCAAAATCTCTGTGAATATTATTCAATTGGATACTCATAGTGTATCTCCAAATCCGTCGAAATAATCTATGGCCATAAAAGCCAGAAGACATATAAGCATTAATATTGAACCGAGAGCGCAGGCTCCATAGAATTTATAAGAACCGATAAGCCGGTATATGGCAATGGGCAGCGTTGTTGTTCCCGGCTGAGAGAGCATGAGGGTGGCGTTCATTTCTCCGATTGAAACTGCGAATGCGAAAGTCGCTCCTGTCAGAATTCCCGACTTAAGGAGAGGCAGCTCTATATCTCTGAAAATCCGGATTTCCGAGGCTCCGAGATTTTTGGCAGCTTCCCGCAGGGATCCTTTTATCTTCCTGTAAATGGATAACAGGGACTTGAAAGCCAGAGGCATGGCTATGGCGGAATGAACGAGAATAACAAGAAACGCACTTCCTTTAAAATCCCCGGGAAGATAATTCCCCAGACGCATGTAGCTCATTCCCAGTATGACAGACGAAACACCCAGGGGCAGGACAAAGATCAGTTCAGTTAATGCCGCAAAAGGGATTTTTTTAATTGCTATGACTCTGGAAACAGTCAGACTGACGGGAATTGTCAGCAAAACTGTTGAAAAGGCATAAAGCAGACTGTTTCTCAGGGATTGAAAGGCAATCCGGCTGTAGGTTCCCTGAGCCGATGGAAAAAAAATCTCTCTGTACCACTTAAAGGTAAAGACTTCAGTCCCCGAAAGAGATTTTCTCTCCCGTAAGGATTCGGCGAAGACCGAAAGGGGAGGTGCGGCTAAAAGAATCAGGACAACTGTAAAGTACAGAATGATGAGGAGGGTCGGCAGGTCGGCCTTCATTCTTCGGACTGCTTTCTGTTCCCTGAGGATAATCTTTTCTTCAAAACTCTTATACCTTTCCAGGCTGCTGTAGATGAACATGAAAAAAAGTGTCATGGCAGACTGAATGAGCGCCAGTGAACTTCCTTTGTTAATATCCAGACTTACCTTGGCCAAACGGTAGACTTCAACTTCCACTGTGGACAGTTCCGGACCGCCTCCCAGAACAAGAATGATGGCGAAACTCATGAAACAGTAAATGAAGATGATCATGGAACTGGAGAGTATGGCTGGAAAAAGCTGATGGATGGTTACTGAGAAGAAAGTTCTGACTTTTCCGGCGCCCAGACTTCTCGCGGCCATGATCTGATTCCCCGGCACTTTTGCCCATAGAGAAGAAATGATTCTGATAGCTATGGGGAAATTGTAGAAAATATGGGCAATTATAATGGCCTTGAAAGAGTAGAGAATCTTCAGCTGTCCCATTCCCAGTTTCGAGAGTATTGTATTAAGAGTTCCGCTTTTTCCGAAGAAGAGGACAAAGCCGAGAACTACAAGAATGGAGGGTAGTATAAAGGGAATGGTGATCACAGCTTTCAGAACCCGCTTCCCCGGAAAGCTGTAATGGGACATGATCCAGGCGCCGGGCAAACCGATCATAACGGAAAGAATTGTGCTTATCAGTGCCTGAAAAAAGGTGAACCCGATTATGGACCGGTAATAGGTGGATCCGAGTATCTGCTTTATCCCGTCCAGGGAGAAAGCCCCGCCGGGAGCCTGGATTCCTTTAATGAGAATTCCACCCAGCGGGATGTAAAATATAATCAATATAAAGAGGAATGCGGGGATAAGCGGCAGCTCATCCCTCACGGCGCCTCTCAGTTGCCGTAGCTTTCTACCCACAACTGAACCCAGTTATCGTAATTTGCAGCAATTGTGTCAGAGTCGAGAAGAAGCGGTGTTTCGGCGTGAAAGGCGTAATCGAAAGACTGCGGAAGAGCCGTGCCCCCGGCCGCGGGAAACATGATATTCGCCATAGCCAGAGTTTTCTGAGAGGAATCGGCCAGCATGTGATCGATAAACTTTTCTGCCAGCTCTCTGTTTGATGACCCATTTACAATTCCCATCCCTTCGATATGCTCATAATTTCCATCATCGAATTTGAGAGCTTTGTAACGAGTTGTCCCTTCGTATTCAACATGATAAGCCGGCGAAGTCGAGTAGCTGAGGACAAGAGGGGCCTCTTCTTCGAGAAAAAGCCCGTATCCGCTGCTCCACCCTTCGGTAATGGTGAGGATGGATGGTTTCAGTCTGTCCCAGTACGCCAGATAATCATCTCCATAGACGGCAATGGTCCACAGGAGAAAGCCAAGTCCCGGTGTCGATGTTCTAGGATCCATAAGAATGAGAGAATCTCTGTACTGTTCTTCAGTCAGATCTTCCAGGGACTGAGGTAGATCTGACAGTTTTTCACTGTCATAGCAAATGGCGAAATAGCCGTAATCAAAGGGAAGAAGATTGTAGGAATCATCGAATAGAAGGTTTCCGTTTACCCTTTCCAGTTCCGGTGACCTGTAAGGCTCCAGAATCTTTTCCTCCAGCGCTTTTGCCAGAAGATTGTTATCCAATCCGATGACGACATCGGCTCGGGGATTCTCTTTTTCCAGTATGATCTGCGACATGATTGTCACTCCGTCTCCCGGTGCATGGAGTTCAACTTCCACGCCGTATTTTTCCTCGAACTCCGCAATGATCGATGGACCGGCACCCCACTCCGAGGCAAAAGTGTCGTAGGAATAGACAACGAGCTTTTCAGGTTTTCTTTCTGAATTTTCCGCTGTTTCTGACTGCCCTTTGGCATAGAGAGTAATTGTAGCTGTTAATAGAATAAATATTAGAACAGCTCTTAAAGATACAAAGAATGATTTCAAATTGAAATCTCCTTATCATTAATGCTGTCTCTGGTTGATATGTCTCCTGTCTCTCCCTTCGTCGGTATTATCCGCATCAGGTTCAACGGGTATAATCTCAGGTCTTGACAAGACCACCCCAGGACATGAGATCAAGGGTAGAGGATTATTAATTTATCGTCAAGAACGGATTGACTTTTTTTGAGGCTCTCTGTATATTCTCAAAGTCCGGTGATAATAGCAGAGAGGCCACACCCGTTCCCATCCCGAACACGGAAGTTAAGCTCTCCAGCGCCAATGGTACTGCCGTCAGGTGGGAGAGTAGGTCGTCGCCGGCTTTTTTTATTTATAAATATTATTAATCCAATAATACTATTTTTTAGTATGCGACGACCCTTGGGCTAGTGTGGCTTGGCGAAGCCAAACACACGATGGGAGTGAGCAAAGCGAACGGAACGTCGCCGGCTTTATTATTTATAAATATTATTAATCCAATAATACTATTTTTTAATATGCGACGACCCTTGGGCTAGTGTGGCCTGGCATATAAATAAATATGTATATTTGCCCTTTGTCTTTTTCCGGAGTCGTTTTCCCCCTTTGAAGTAAAATAGCAGCTGTGCTATGATTTGTCTCATGAACAGTATCGCTCGGAATATTGAAACTATTCTCAGGGAAATTGAAATTGCCGCTAAATCCTGCGGTCGCAATCCCGATGAAATACAGCTTATGGCCGTGAGCAAAACCAAACCTCTGGAAATGCTTCTGGAAGCCTATAACGCAGGCATGCGGCTCTTCGGGGAAAACCGGGTTCATGAAGCTATTGAAAAACGCCGGGAACTGCCCGATGATGCGGCTATTGAGTTAATCGGTCATCTTCAGAGCAATAAGGTCAAACAGGCTGTCGGTACTTTTTCCTGCATCCAATCCGTCGATTCACTCAAACTCGCGGAAAAAATCAACATGAGGGCTGAGGAACTGGGCATTGTTCAGGATATTCTGCTGGAACTTAAAACTGCAGACCAGGATGAGGCGAAAACCGGATTTGCCGATATAGATGACTTTTTTTCAGCATTGGAACAGATCATTCTGTTAAAGAATATCCGTATAAGGGGCATGATGACTATTGCACCTTTTGTCAGAGATGAGGATCTGATCCGCAGCAGCTTCAGAACCTGCCGGGACACTTTCCTGAAAGCGGCGGAGAGATATGAGCTGAAAGATTTTGATACTCTTTCCATGGGGATGTCCGGCGATTTTGCCATTGCCATCGAAGAAGGGGCCACGCTTGTTCGCATTGGCAGTTCAATATTCGGGACGCGATTTTGAAAAAACGTTTAGTTGCCATTCTGATAATAATCGCCTTTGCATCCTCAATTCTTACCGGTCAGGAAACGGAAATTCCCGCCCCCTACAAACCCGAAGAATTTCCCCGGTGGACCCTTGATCTGAGGCGGGCGGAAATAGTCACATTCGGATCTATACCTTTATCTTTTATGGTTACCGCGCTGGTATATGATTTGACCTATCTCGCTATAGATAATGTCAACTACAACGATGATCCGGATTTGTATGAAAGAGCTTCCTACGGTTCACACCGGACACAGGATGATATAACAAATCTTTTACTGATTTCCGGCGGCGTCTCGTTAGCCATAGGTCTTGCGGATTTTATAATCAACAAAATCAAAGAGAAACGAGCCGACCGGAAAGAACAGGAAATAAATGAACAGAGAAGAAATAACCGTATCTCTACCGCAGACGGTGAAACAGAGAATTGATCAGTATATCGCCGATTGCGAAATCCTGAGCAGGAGTCAGATAAAAAGCAGAAACGCCCGGGTTTTTATCAGGGAAGCCGAGGTCAAATTGTCCCGCAAAGTATCCGATGGAGATGTCTTTGAGCTCCACTGGGACGATCCGGAAGCTCTTGATATCGAGCCTGAGGAAATGGATCTGCAGATTCTCTATGAGGATGAGAATGTCATTGTAATCAATAAAGAGCAGGGTGTCGTTGTTCATCCGGCTAACGGAAATTACAGCGGAACGCTGGTTCAGGGGCTTTTATATCATATAAAAAACCTCGGGGAAAAATTCGACAATCAACTTGAACGGCCCGGGATCGTACACCGGCTCGATAAAGACACTTCGGGAGTCCTTATCGCCGCAAAAAATCCCGATGTCCATGAATTTCTTTCGAAGCAGTTCCGGGATAAATCAAATGAAAAATACTATCTGGCAATAGTCCGCGGTTATCCGCCGAAACGAAGAGGTCTAATTGAAACTTACCTCACGCGGCATCCGACTGACAGAAAGCGGTATATCGCCCATGAAAGTCAGGGGAAGTTTGCCAGTACGGAATACCGTGTCCTCAGAAGCTGGGACAAATATGCTTTAATGCTGCTCAAGCTCAATACGGGACGGACTCACCAGCTCAGAGTTCATATGGTTCATATCGGCTGTCCCATAATGGGAGATCCCGTTTACGGCAGAAAAGATAACCTCTATCCCGATGCGACTCTGATGCTCCATGCCTGGAAACTGAAAATCAGACTGCCCGGCAACGATGAGGATAATTTGTTCAAAGCTCCCGTTCCCCTGCGCTTCAGGAAAATGCTGGGCAGGATCTCCCGTCAGGTCAAATAGTCACATCCGCCGGTATAAACAGGTTTTCGTTTATTTCCCGTTCCGCCTGGATCGTCGAAGGCGGACCGTGTCCCGGCAGTACGACTATTTCGCCGTCGAGAGTCAGAAGCCTTTCCTGGATTTCCCGCTGCATGTTGTTGTGGGCATAGGCATTAATGGGATTTCCGAGATATCCCGATGTAAAAATGTCTCCGGTAAACAGGAGGTTTCCGATACGGAAAACAAGGCTGTCGGTGCTGTGTCCCTGAATCTCAAAAAATTCCACATCAAAACCGGAAATATTTATTTTTTCCCTGTCAGAAACCATTACGGTTCTTTGGTTCTGAACTTTTCCCACGGCAGCATATACCGACGCGTTATACACTTTTAATGTGGTGCTGACTCCTTTGGAGTGGCTCCCGTGCCCGTGAGTCAGTATAATGGACTCAATATTGTAATTATTCTTCTCAATCATATTGAGCAGAGGAACCTCAAAACGTCCCGGATCGATAAGTATGGCATTCCCCCCTTTTTCCGGCCCGATGATATAAGTGTTGGCCCTTCCGGCATAGCCGTAAAACATCAGCAATCTCATTTGTCTTCACCTTTGAAAAGAGCTTCCTCGATATTGGAGTATTTAAACTTGATCTGTTTACGGTCCGATCCGGTAAAGTCAGTCCGTTTTAAATTGCAGTCCACGAAATCCAGGCGGATCAGGTTGGAATTGATGAAGCGGCTCAGGTAGAGGTCCGAATCGGAAAAATCCGTATCCATGATTTCACTGCCGTTAAAATTACAATTTATGATTTCTGAGCCTTTGAAATCGATTCTGTTGATCCTGGCACCGGCGAAAACCGTATTTGTAAGATCACATCCGGTAAATAGAGTATCTTCGATATCGCAGTAATCGAAAAAAACGAGATTGAAACGAGTTCCGGAAAAATCGACATGATTAAAACTGCAGTGAGAAAAGCTGCAGTTTTCTATAATTTTGTTTTTAAGATCCGTTCCATCGAAATCGAGATAAGCGAAAGACCTGCCTCTGAAATCCCTGCGGGAAACCAGGTCCATCTCCATTTTGACTGTAACAGCTCGGGAATCACTGATATGTTCGGGACAGAAATCTTCTTCAGCCATACAAAGTGAATCGCAATTATCTTCTGAGCATCTCTTTAAATTGAACATAATTAAACATTAATCCCTAAGACTGTTCTCTATCAAGAACAATTTCACATCCTTCGATTGATTGAGATCATGGAACATTGTAAAATGATTTTAATGAGTAATAGTGCACCCATCGCCTTTATAGATTCGGGAATAGGTGGTCTTCCCTATCTCCAGTGGGTAAAAGAGCGGTTACCCTTTGAGAATTTTGTCTATCTCGCCGACAGGAAAAACTTCCCCTATGGCGAGAAATCCAGTGATGAGATTGTGGAAATCGTTCTCCGCGCTGTCAAATCACTCCGGGCCGGATCCTATCCCAAAATGCTTGTTATCGCCTGTAATACGGCAACTGTTACATCTCTCGATGCCGTTCGGGCTGCTGTTGATTTTCCTGTAGTCGGTGTCGTTCCGGCCGTGAAACCCGCCGCCAGTTCAAGCCGGAATAAGCGGATCGGGGTCATGGCTACGAAAAGAACTATCGACGGATCATACCTCCAGAGGCTTATTGAAAACTTCGCACCGGATTGTCATGTGGAAAAAGTGGCGGCCAGCGGTGTCGTCAGTTTTGTGGAAAATGATTTTTTCATGGCTTCCGATGATCAGAAAATGGAAATCGTCGAAAACGCCGTCGACCTGTTTTCCGGAGAAAAAGTCGATAAAGTCGTTCTCGGCTGCACCCATTTTATTTATCTCGATGAAATCCTCCGGAAAAGACTGGGAGAGGCGGTGGAGATCATCGATTCCCGCGATGGTGTAGGGCGCCAGATTATCCATGTTCTGGAAAAGGAAAACCTTCTGTCCCGCGAAAAGAGAGAAGATATCTTCTATTGTTCGGCCGAATCGCCCGGTGATTCATACCGTCAGTTTGCCGCCATGTTCGGATTGTCATACGGCGGCGTTATGGAGGGGTTATGAAAGGTACCGTCTTATTCGGAATGAACAATATATTCAAAATTGAGCCTGAAGGAGGAGGGGAGCCTCTGGAATGCCGGATCAAAGGGAAAATTCTGAAGGATTCCATCGGCGCCTACAACCCTCTCGCCCCGGGAGATTTCGTCGAGTATGAGGCTGATGAAAACCATCCCGGAAAAGGAATGATTCTCTCCAGGCATGACCGCATGAATTACTTTTCCCGCTGGAACAAAAAGAGGAAAGCTCCACAGACTCTGGCAGCCAATCTCGATCTGCTTATCTGTGTCACCTCGCCTCAGTTGCCGCCTTTCAGGCCGCGCTTTATTGACCGGGCTCTTATTTCCGCCGAGAGAGGCGGTGTTCCGGTCATGATATTGATGAATAAAACAGACCAGGGAATCGACGAGGCCGTGAAGGACAGGCTGGATAATTTTTCCGGGCTGGGATTTGAAGTGAAATTCTGCTCTGCCAAATCGGGTGAGGGCATAAAAGAGCTGGAAGACCGGATAAGGGACCATCAGGTTGCATTTATAGGCCAGTCCGGAGTGGGGAAATCAACTATACTCAATATGATCGAACCTCAGGTGAATCAGCGGACCGCCGAAATCTCATCGAAGTATTCACGGGGCAAACACACCACCTGCTATTCCATACTTGTCGATAATTCCGCCGGAGGAACCATAATCGATACTCCAGGCGTCCGGGAACTCCTCCTCTATGATATTGAAGAGATGGAGCTGCAGGAGTACTTCCCCGAAATGGAACCTTATTTCGGACAGTGTTCCTTCAACAGCTGCACCCATGTTCACGAACCGGGGTGCGCCGTGCTGGCAGCCCTGGATGAGAACAAAATTCATTACGACCGGTATGAAAGCTATCTGCGCATCATGGAAGAGTTGAAAAATGGCTAGGATAGTGAAAAAAATATGTATTCTGGCTCTGATTATTATTCTGACATCCTGTCTGACTGTCGAAGCGACGATCGAATTATCCGATGAAGGGGGAGGGGAACTCCTCTACCGGGCTTCTGTCTCAACGCTGGCCGCTGATCTGGAGCAGATCGATCAGGCGAAAAACCTCATTCCCTTTCCCCTGCTGGAGGAAGCCGTCAATAGTGCTGCGGAACGTGCGGCCGGTGTTTCCCTGGCCGAGTGGGAGGTCAGCAGTGACGGGACCAGGTATTTTGTGGACAGCCGCGTCTCATTTGTCGATCTGGCCTCTCTTTCAGATTTTACCGGATTGAATCTCTCTATCGAACCATCGGGCAGTAACAGGATTCTCAGGATCTCGGTCTATGATTATAAGGAAGAAAAACCTGTCTCGAAATCGGTCATTGACATCGTCAATGAGAGTTTCGCCGATGATTATATTCAAATACGGATTACCATTCCCGGAAGCATCATCCGTGTAGAGGGAGCCACTTTTACAGGGGCAACGGTAACATACCGCAAGACCATATCGGAACTCCTCTCTTCTCCTTCCGGAGTTCAGTTTACTGTGGAGTATCGCTGACATGCTGAAGCACCCGAAACTTGTCGCCTGGGAGAAATCCATGAAAGCCATGTTTGATGAGATTGATGATTATCTTGAAGACCGGTACGGGAATCTCTATCCCCTTCATCCCAACAGAATGCCCAGAGGCGAAACTTCAAATAAAGAATCGGACGGCCTGTTCAATGTCGGAGCTGCGTTCTCCGCCGGTTACGGATCAGAACTGGGCAGAGGGTATGTGATCGAAGTGCATATGTCCACTCTTTCCCATGTGCCCGATGAGATAAAGCAGATTGTCGAAAAGGAAACAGCGGAAATGGTTCGGGAGAAATTAAAAGTCTTCTTTCCCGAAAGGGAGCTTGAAGTGGAAAAAGACGGAAATGTTTATAAGATTCATGGCGATTTGTCGCTGGGGACGCTATAGAGGAGCATTATATATAAAAAAACATATGTTTTGGTTGCAAAAAAACACACTTGGTTGTTTAATGTAGCTGTTGCAAATTCGCGATTGAAATGTCGGAAGCTGTCAATTAAACTTTTATATATGTGTAAAAGGAGGGCAGAAGATGGCTGTATCGCTTGAATTTCTGGTCGATATGCTGAAGCTTGAATTAAAAGAAGTGGAGCATGATCTGATTAATCTGGAAAAGCTCTACATCGACCGGCACGATAGTTCTGAGATAACTCATTATGTCTTTTTTGAAAATACAGCGGTATTGAAATCGGAAGTCGACTCGATTCACAGGATCGGGGTTCTTCTTGAGAATTTTACGATTGATGAGTACAGGACGCCGGAACTGCTTCTGGAAGATCTGGAGTTGTTTATTGCCCAGATCGTTAAAGAAAGGCAATTTTCCGATGCAATACATAATTTTACCAGAGCGAAAATAGGTAAAGTCAGAAAATATCTGGATATGTAGGATAGCATTATCTATCCTTTTGCTACTATTTAAAATACGGCTACGAGCCTGATGAAAGAGGTTATTTGATGGATGTTCAACTGAAGGAACTTATTGAGAAAATCAAAACAGACGGTGTAAAGACAGCAGAGGACAAAGCTGCAGAAATCTTAAGAAACGCCGAAATCAAAAGTGCCGAAATCATTGATAATGCCAATAAAACGGCGCAGAGAATCAAGGAAGAGGCAAAAACCGAAGCTGCCAGATCGGAGCAGTCAGGCCGGGAAGCCCTGAAGCAGGCCGGTCGCGATCTGATCATCGATGTGAAAGGTCAGATCGGAGATCTCTTTACGGGTCTCATCAAAGCGGGAACAGCCGAAGTCCTTACCGGAAAAGCTCTCACTGACGGAATCGCCTCCGTTCTCGGAAACTGGAAGGGTAATGTGGAAGACCTATCCGTTCTCGTTTCGGAAAAACAGCTTTCAGAGATTGATAAGGAACTTAAAAGCAGACTGGCAAAAGAAATCAAAGCCGGTCTTGAAGTCAAACCCTATAAAGGGGCCGCTGCGGGATTCCGCGTTTCCGAAAAGGATGGAAAAGCCTTTTTTGATTTTACCGATGATGTTCTGGCCGATTATCTGTCACGATACCTTAACGCCACTCTGGCGGAAACTCTGAAAGGATAAGGAGAGCGTTTTGAGTCAGTATTATTATACGGTGGCTTCATTACCCATGCTCTCCTATGACGGTTCGCTGCATATAGACAGTGAACTTTTTCTGGACTACTGCAGCCGGGAACTGAATGAAGAGTCCATGGAAAAGCTCATGAACTGCAGTATTTCCATTCCGGAAAACGAACGGCTTCTCGAAGGAGCGGCCCGTGAGTTCTGGGCCTGGGAAAAAAGTCTGAAGAACGAGCTGGTGAAACTCAGAGCCAGAAATATGAATGTCGATGAAAAAGAATATATCCGGGAAGGAGACACTCTTTTCGGAACACCGGAAATAGCCGCATCAGCTATGAAGATCGACAGTCCTCTCGAAGCTGAAAATTATCTCAACAGAGCAAGATGGTCGGCTCTCGACCAGTTGGGAACAGGGCATTATTTTGATTTTGAAACCCTGGCCGTTTACTATCTTCAGCTCCAGCTTCTCGAAAGGAAAGCGCTGTTCGATGCGGAACGGGGTTACGAAAAGTATCAGGAAATATATCAAAATATACTAAGTAATGTTGATGACGATATTACAGTCGGAGATTCTAAATGAAAAATACTGGAAAAGTAATTGGTGTAAATGGAAACATGGTTACGGTCAGCGTTACCGGTCAGGTTTCCATGAACGAAGTGGCCTATATTCTGACGGGTGGTAAGAGACTGAAATGCGAGGTCATCCGTATACAGGGCGAAAAAGTCCAGGTTCAGGTTTTCGAAATGACCAAAGGTGTCGGTATCGGAGACGAAGTCGAGTTTACCGAAGATCTCCTGGCTGTAGAGCTCGGTCCCGGACTTCTCGGACAGGTTTTTGACGGACTTCAGAATCCCCTTCCCGAGCTGGCTGAAGAAGCCGGATTCTTCCTGGAGAGGGGTATATATCTCGATGCTCTTCCCCGCGACAGGGAATGGGAATTCACACCGGTAGCCAATACGGGCGCTCAGATGACGGCGGGAGAAATCCTTGGAACTGTTCCCGAACAGAACTTCGAGCATAAAATCATGGTTCCTTTCAATCTGCTGGGAACCTATACAGTAAAATCCATTGTGGAAAAAGGCACCTATAAATTAACTGACAAAATAGCTGTGCTGGTTGATGAGAAGGGGAATTCAGTTGATGTAACCCTCGTATTCCAGTGGCCGGTTAAAAGAGCCATCAAGTGCTATGCCGAAAGATTGAAGCCCGTTGAACCCCTCGTGACAAAGATGAGGCTGATCGATACCTTTCTTCCCGTTGCGAAGGGGGGGACGTTCTGTGTTCCCGGACCTTTCGGAGCCGGAAAAACTGTGCTTCAGCAGGCCATGAGTAAAAACGCCGACGTTGATATCGTTATCGTCGCCGCCTGCGGAGAGCGCGCCGGTGAGGTTGTTGAAACTCTGAAAGAGTTCCCTGAACTTCTCGACCCCAAGACCGGTCGTTCCCTTATGGAGAGAACCATTATCATCTGTAACACATCTTCCATGCCTGTTGCATCCCGCGAAGCATCGGTATACACCGCTGTAACCCTGGCCGAATATTACAGGCAGATGGGGCTGGACGTTCTCCTTCTGGCAGACTCCACTTCCCGCTGGGCTCAGGCCATGCGTGAGATGTCGGGACGTCTGGAAGAGATCCCCGGTGAGGAAGCCTTCCCCGCCTATCTGGAATCCTCCATCGCAGGATTCTATGAAAGAGCCGGAATCGTTGAACTGAAATCGGGAGGCAAGGGGTCTGTTACAATCGGTGGGACCGTATCACCTGCGGGCGGTAACTTCGAAGAACCCGTAACCCAGGCTACACTTAAAGTTGTCGGTGCTTTCCACGGTCTTTCCAGAGAGCGATCCGATGCCCGTAAATATCCTGCTATCCATCCCCTTGATTCCTGGAGTAAATACACAGGTTCAATCAACCCGGTTCAGACAGGATATGCCTACGATATGCTCCGGAGAAGTTATGAAATCGGTTCGATGATGAAAGTCGTCGGAGAGGAAGGAACATCCACGGACGACTTTATTACCTATCTTAAGGGAGAGTTCCTCGACGCTGTTTATTACCAGCAGAACTCTTTCGATCCCGTTGATGCTTCGGTTACTCCCGAGAGGCAGAGCTACCTCTTCGGACAGATTATGGATGTTCTGACGGCGGAGCTCGATCTGGATACGAAAGATGAAGCGAGATCGTGGTTTAATAAGATCCGTCAGACATTCCTTGATTATAACGGAACCCAGTGGGAGAGCGATGAGTTCAAAGCTCTTGATAAAGAGATCGGTACACTTATCGCCGATAAAAAAATCGGTATCCTCCATGGAGCCGAAAAGGTAATGGAGAAATAGTCAGATGACAAAGGTATACAGCAAAATTGAATCTATCGCCGGTAACGTTATTTCCGTATATGCCGACGGTATCAAATACGGGGAGCTGGCCGAGGTCTCCACAAGTTTCGGAAAATCTCTGGCCGAGGTTATCAAACTCGATGAAGGCCTTGTTTCTCTACAGGTTTTTGCCGGAGGCCGGGGTATTTCAACGGGAGACGAAGTCCGCTTTCTCGGACATCCCATGAAGGTCTCTTTTTCCGATAATCTGATGGGAAGGATCTTTGACGGTTCCGGCGCACCCAGAGACAACGGGCCGGAACTCAGTGAAAACCTGATTGAGATCGGAGGGCCTTCCTTCAATCCCGCCAAGAGAATCATCCCCCGGAACATGATCCGGACCGGAATTCCCATGATCGATGTTTTCAACTCCCTCGTTGAATCGCAGAAACTTCCGATTTTCTCCGTTTCCGGAGAACCATACAACCAGCTGCTGGCAAGAATCGCCATGCAGGCGGAAGTTGACATCATCATTCTCGGAGGAATCGGTCTTAAATACGACGACTATCTCTTCTTCAAGGATACCCTGGAGGAGGGAGGAGCTCTCAGCAGAACAATCATGTTCATGCACACCGCTTCTGATCCCGTCGTAGAATCTCTGATGGTTCCCGATATTTCCCTGGCTGTGGCGGAGAAATTCGCACTTAGAGGAAAGAAAGTCCTGGTTCTCCTGACTGATATGACCAACTTTGCCGACGCGATGAAAGAAATTGCCATTACGCAGGAACAGGTTCCCTCAAACCGAGGATATCCAGGAGACCTTTATTCTCAGCTGGCTTCCCGTTACGAGAAAGCCGTTGATATCGAAGGCGCCGGCTCTATAACCATTCTCGGCGTGACCACCATGCCCGGTGACGATGTTACCCATCCGGTTCCCGACAATACGGGATACATCACCGAGGGACAGTATTACCTCAAAGGCGGTAGAATCGAGCCGTTCGGATCTCTTTCTCGTCTGAAACAGCAGGTTAACGATAAAACCAGGGAAGATCATCGTGCCGTTATGGATGGTATGATCAAGCTCTATGCCCAGTACAAAGACTCTATGGAGAAGAAATCCATGGGATTCAATATGTCGAACTGGGATGAAAAGCTTCTGAAATACGGAGAAAAATTCGAAGCGGGAATGATGGACCTTACGGTTAACATTCCCCTTGAAAGAGCTCTTGACCTCGGTTGGGAAATCCTCAGTGACTGTTTTGCTCCGGAAGAAACGGGACTCAAGTCCAGCCTTCTGGAGAAATTCTGGCCTGTAAAGGAAACCGTATAAGATATGGCAAAAGTAAAGCTGACGAAAAATGAGCTGAAATCTCAAAAAGACGCTCTCAAAATGTTCAGCCGCTACCTTCCGACCCTGATTCTCAAGAAACAGCAGCTTCAACTGGAAATCCGCCAGGTAGAAATGCGTCAGAAAGAGGTTCAGGCGAAGAAAGATGCCATAAATGAGGAATTCAAGATCTGGATCGGAGTATTCGGTGAAGATGTGGGAATAGACGGATCGCTTATCAAAGTGAAATACGTGAAGACCGACACTGGCAATATCGCCGGTGTTGAAATTCCCGTTTTCGTCGGTGCCGAATTCGAGCCGGTCAGCTACGATCTTTTTGAAAAGCCTCTATGGGTCGATAAAGCGGTTGAAAAACTTCAGCAGTTCATGCTGTTCGATCTGGAACTGAAAGTTCTGGATAAGCAGGTTGAACTTCTGGCCAGGGAGCTCAGGACGACTTCTCAGAGAGTCAATCTCTTCGAGAAGGTTAAAATTCCCGAGACCAAAGCGAATATCAAGAAGATTTCCGTCTATCTGGGCGACCAGCAGACCGCTGCGGTTGTCCGCGGAAAGATTTCGAAAAAGAATCTGGTAAAGGTGTCATAGTTTATGATTGTACCAATGAAAAAGGTTCATCTTGTAACCCTCGATTATGAGAAAGAAAAGAGCCTTATCAAATTGAGGAAAGCCGGTGTTGTCCATCTGGAAAAATCATTCGGCACCAGTGAGAATCTCGATAGGCTTGAAGTTTCCAGAGCCGAAGTCGGGCAGATCCTCTCCTACCTCGACGCTGATAAGAAAATCGAGCCGAAAGAGCTGAAAGGTTACGAGATAATAAGCCTTAAGAATAAAATTCTGGAGCTGGGCCGTAAAAAGGCGGAACTGGAAGACAATCGGGATTCTCTTGTCAAAGAGATATCGAGGATCGGGATCTGGGGTGAATTCGATCCGGCCGATATCGAAATTCTTCGTTCCAAGGGTATTGATATCCGGCTTTACCGCCTCTCCAGAGACGAATATAAGGCTCTCTCCTCTGATTTTGAATCCTTCACTGTAAAGGAAACGAAGTCGGTAATTCTGGTCGCCATAGTCAGCCTTGACGGAGAGTTCCCCGAAAATCTTGAGGAGTTTGCTCTGCCTCAATTTGGCATCATTGAGTTGAAAGACAATCTCAGAGAGAACGGTGAAGTCTATCAGTCTGTTTTAAAAGAGTTGAAAGATTTATCATCCTATCGTCATATCGTGGAAGAGGACCTTGACAGGCTCAACCATGAAATCGAGTTCGAGCAATTCAAAACCGGTATGGGTGTTGACGATTCTCTTGTTTATCTGACGGGTTACATCCCGGTGGACAGGGAAGGGGAACTGAAGGAGCTGGCGGCTGCGGAGCAGTGGGCTCTCTCTCTTTCCGAGCCCGCGGAAGATGATCCGGTTCCGACTCAGGTGAAAAACAGTAAAGTGGTTTCCTTCATTCAACCGGTATTCGATATGCTGGGAACCATACCCGGTTACCAGGAATATGATATCAGCAGCTGGTTTCTGCTTTTCTTCAGTATTTTCTATGCGATGATTATCGGTGACGCCGGCTATGGTCTGGTCTTTATGGGATTGGCCGTCATGCTGAACCTTAAGATGAAGAAAATAAATCCCATTGTGGGACTTCTCTATCTGATTTCGTCCACGACGATAATCTGGGGAATCATTACCGGGACATGGTTCGGGAGTGAAGCCCTGGCCTCCTGGGGACCTTTGAAGTCCATGACAATCCCACAGATAGCCAGTTTCCCCCAGGTCTTCGGCAGAGCAGATATTACGGAAGATACGACACAGTATCTTATAAAAATGATCTGCTTCATCATGGGGACAGTACATATCTCCATAGCCCATCTGAAAAACTTTTTCAAACAGCTGCCCAGCTTGTCGGCTATTACGCAGCTTGCATGGCTGAGCATGGTTCTGGGGCTGTATTTCCTGGTTATGCAATTGGTGCTGGGGGTGGAAGAGCTTCCCGATTTCGCTTTTTATATGATTATCGGAGGGCTAATAGGAGTTTTCGTCTTCAGCGAACAGAAGAAAGGTGTCAATTTCTTCGTCGGCATTGCAAAGGGACTGGCCGGAGCGATCACGACCTTTCTCGATTCGATCGGAGCCTTTTCCGATATCATTTCCTATATCAGGCTTTTCGCCGTAGGACTGGCATCGGTCGCCATTTCTGTCAGCTTTAATCAAATGGCTGCGCCGCTGATGGAAGGTCCGGCGATAATCGGAGGAGTTCTGATCCTGTTAGCAGGTCATACTCTGAATCTGGCAATGGGATTACTCTCTGTGGTTGTTCACGGAGTCAGGTTGAATATGTTGGAATTTTCGGGACATCTCGGTATGGAATGGACCGGAATTAAATATGAGCCGTTCAAAGCTCGCGATTAATAATGAATTATAATTATAAAGGAAGGGAACTACATGGATCTCGGTAACTTAGGTTTTGCTGCAGCAATCGGACTTGCAGCTATTGGATCAGCACTCGGAGCCGGTGCTGCAGGACAGGCGGCTATAGGCGCATGGAAAAAATGTTTTGCAAACAACAAGCCGGCCCCTTTTATGCTGGTGGCATTCGTCGGTGCGCCACTTACTCAGACTATTTACGGTTTTATCCTTATGGGCCGGATTATCGGTTCAGCACAGTCTCCTCTGTTCAGACTGGCCGCCGGACTTTTCGCCGGTGCGGCAATGGGTTATTCCGCGTACATGCAGGGAAAAGCCGGAGCGGCGGCTTCTGATGCGCTGGCTGAAACCGGCAAGGGATTCGGTAACTATATTATGGTTCTGGGGCTTATCGAGACCGTAGCTCTGTTTGTTATGGTTTTTGTCATGGGTGTAATGTAAGAGATTCCCGAACTGATCAAATAGGGGGCTGCCGTTATCGTGACGGCAGCCCTTTCTTTCTACCTTTCTTTCTTTACTCACAACCCATACTATGCCTATAATCGTACTATGGATTCCAAAGAGTTTATCCTCGATTTTACAGAATGGATAAAAGAGCATACGACAATCGAAGCCCTTTATATCGCGCCGGACAGAGGGAAAACAGCCCTCTTTGCCATCACCTCCCATAAACAGCTTTTTCTTCAGAATTTTATGAAATTTTCTGAATATGACCGCACGACTTACTGCAAATTATTTAATAATGTCGATATTCCTTATCTTGAAATAGAGTTCCGTTCAGGCCATGTGGCCCTGATTGAATTTGTCCCGGAAAGTTTTAAAGTCACTGAGACTATGAAGGTTATATTTGATAGAAGATAGTTATATCATCCTCGATCAGGAGAGATCTTTTTATCGCTCAGCCGACCGATTGCTGAAAAAAGCTTTCAATTTATCCAGAAGAAAATCACGAACGGTGATTCTGCTTTCAGAAAACATATATGGATCAGAAATCCAATTACCTGTGGCTTTAACGCATCTTCCTTTTACGGTAATGGCTGACCATGGAATCTTCTCGTCTCTTGAGGATCCCAATAAGTATAATTTCCGCTTTGCCGGTAGATATGCCCGGGAGCTGGCTCTCTTCGAGTTTTTTGATTCTGACCGGACCGATGCTTTCATATTGAAGAAAGAAACACGAGCCTTATTCGAGGATAGCCTTCTGCTGTTCTATACGGGCCAGTACGTACGGGCTTTGGGAGGATTCTCCAATGTCCTGAAAATTTTCCCCGGTGATGACCTCGCCCGGTACTTTTCAGCCCTTAGTGAAAATTTGTTGGCAGAAACAGACCGTTCGGATATATAGTGAGTTATGTCTTTAAAGAATAGCCTCATCTTTGTTCTGATCCCGATTCTGTTTTCCTGTGCATCATTGCCTGTTGAAAAGGCACCTGTTGAAGTTCGGGAGCGTTCACTTTATGAAACCCATATAGATGGCGCTGAAGCGGGAAACCCTTCCGACCAGATAGGAATCGGAAGAGCCTATGAAAAGGGCTCCGGAGTGGAGGTCGATTTTTCCCTGGCCATGGAATGGTACAAAAAAGCTGCAGCAAAAGGAGCACCGGAAGCCTATTTCCGGATCGGAGAACTCTATGAATATGGCCGTGGGGTTTCGCAAAGCGATGATGATGCCCGGGAGTGGTATTACTCTGCGGCGGTTAACCAATCCGTACCGGCTATAGGCAAGTTGATTGTTCTGCTCGAAGGGCGTGAGAGTGAGCAGATGCAATGGATAGAAAAGGGAATGGAGGCGAATGACCCCTATTCATTCTACCGCTACGGACTTATTCTGGAGAAAAACGATCGGGAAGCCGCTCTCCGGTACTTTAAATCCGCTGCTTCCGCCATTGATCCTGCCGCCCAGGCTCTGGTCGCCATCCTTTCTCTCGGTGGAAAAATCGATGTTTTCGGAAAAGATGAAGCTCTTGAAATTCTTCGAAAAGGGGCGGAAGGAGGAGATCCCCGGTCTCAGGTCTTTACAGGATGGCTCTACGAGTTCGGCGATGGGGTGGAGTCAATTCCCGCGAAAGCTCTTCAATACTATGAGAGCGCGGCGCGCAGCAATTCACAGCTGGCTCTCTACAATCTATCGCGATTTTACGGGGAAGGAATTGCCGTGGAGTCCGATCCGGAAAAATCGAATCTCTTTTTCAGTCAACTGGATAGGGAAATCTTCTGTCCCTCCTATTATGATTTACTCGACTACGCCTCTCTCCGCAGAAGAGAGGAACAGCTGATGGTTCTGTACAGGTTCAAAGCTTCTCAGGGGAATGGGGAAGCACAATATGAATTGGGAAAACTGTCCTCTGATGAAGACGCCTATCAGTGGTTCTGGCTTGCAGCACAGAAAGATTATGTTCCCGCTATGGCAGAGCTCGCAAGGGTCTATCTGAAAACAGACAGTTCTCTTTTCGATCCCGTTGAAGGGATCGCCTGGCTGATGGTCGCGGAGAATTCCGGGTTTAAAGATGAAACCTTTAACAGTTCCGATCTCCTTTCCGGATATTCACGGGAAGAGAAACTGGACGTGAGCCGACGCTTTACGGACCTCTTCTACAAAGACAATGAATAATGATAAAGGGCTGAATCAATTAACCCGGCACTGTTTAAGTCTCGAATGGAGTCGTCCCAGTGTTTCCGGTGATTTCAGCTCTGTGATTTCGTCATAGAACAGATCCCATTGAACTTTCTCGCGCTCATATTCAATCGCAGGGAAGTTTTCTTTCTCGAGTTGATCCAGTAGCTCTCCCAGCCTTTTCCTCCCCAGTTCCAGGAGCGCCCGCGCTCTTTTCTTTTCTCCCTGCTGTAATAATTCCAGAACTTTGAAGACAAGTCTCATATAGGAAATGGTAATCGGGTATCGGCTGATGTACGATCCGGTAAAAGGGAAAGTGCTTTCTTTTGTAAATTGGATTCCTCCGGGCAGAGCCTCGGCATAGCGGGTGAAAAAAAGGAGTCTGAGAATATCGGCGATGTATGTTCCGTCCCTGGCCGCTTCGATTGATTGTCCGGCAAAAGCCTGCTTGTCGTGTCTCATAATCAGTCCGTCTTCATGGAAGTAGCGCAGGGCGGGTGTAACATCTCTGTTCAGCACGGACAGAAGATAGGCCTGATCTTCCGCTCTTCCGATAAATGAAGGAGTGAAAGGGCGGTATTTTTCAAGGGCGTCGATGAGAATTCCGTTGGTTCCGCCAGTCACATGAATGCGGGATATAGCCTTGTTTGTTCCGTCGATTCCATCGGATTCACCATAGCGGGTCATCATTTCGGCCCGGGTGGATAAGGCCATTGTCAAGTGCTTGAAGAAAATCAGATCGCTGGCCGGGGCGTTCCTGTCAGGCATGGTGACATCGGGAGTGAAAAGCGATTTTCCTATGTCGCTTTCATTGACAAGGGCGCCGGCAATCATGGAGAGGGAAACATCTTTTCCTTTATGATCGACGGCTTCGGCTCCCCATAATGGAGTCATAAAATGCTCAAAAGCCGACTTTCCCGTATATCTCACCAGCTCTTCCTGGGGAAAGACCTGATCGAGATCGATTTTAAATGTTCCCTTGAGAGAGTGTCTCACAGCCTTTCTCCAAAGTGCGTTTATTGCCTTGAGAAAGTTGTAATGTCTGCTGTATTTACCATCGACTCCGAAAAATTCGGATATGGAACCGCTGTTACTACTATAGGTCTGCAGAATTTCCGCGGTATCTCTTTCCGTAAATATAAAAATGTTCAGATGGGGAAATCCGCCTGCTTTTTCCAGTTCATAGCGGATATAGGGCGCGGCGATATCCCGGAGACCTTTGTGGGTTACGGAAACAGAGAGGAGAACATCTATCGCGGCATTTTTATCAACAGTTCCCCTCTTTTTTTCAAATGCCAGAGTTTCAGATAAGCCTTTCAGTCCGTAGAGAATTTCGTTTTTTTCCGGAACCTCTCCCATCTGAACGGGATGGTCGAACCAGTAAAGCTGATTCTCCTTCCTTATTTCAGGAATGACATTGAGGATAAAATCAGGTAAGTCCAGCTTATCGGGCGGAACATTCTCATCGGGCAGGGTGAGGAGAATATTGGACGTAAAAGTCATTTCCTCCGGTATTGCTGTTATGGGAGCTTCAGAAAGCCTTTTTATTGACACTATGCGGCTTTTGCGGATTTCATCAATGATCTCAAAGGGTTCTCTGTTTATCAGGGCGGCTTCGGGAAAGAAAAAATCCCAGTATTCATCCCATAGATCACCGGAATTTTTACAACAGGGTATCTCCCGGCCGATTTCACGTCGAATTCTGTCCAGTGCACGGGAAAAAAAAGGATCGCTTATGGAGCCTCCGTCAGATAAAGCCGTCAGGAATTCCTCGATAAGCTCAGATCCTTCGGGAGAATGGTAGACATCTGCCAATTTCTTGAAAAGGGGGTATTTAAATTGATTCATATCAATAATTATTGATTAAATTTACAGAAATCGCCAATTGGGAATTTGACCTTTTGGCTTTCCCTTAGTAATATCTCATAGCATTGTATGGAGACCTAAAAGTAAGATATGTCAAGGAAAAAAATATTTTTTCCTGTTGCTCTATTATTTTTTTCAACCTTACTGCTTTCTTTCTCGTTGCATCTTTTTTCCGGTTCAGAAAACAGGGGCGCAAGCCAGTCCGTTTATGTGGAACCGGAAGAGGTCAAGGCATTTTTTATAAAGAGAGAGCAGAACAGATTGGCCGCGGCAGTTACGATTGAAGAGAGCCGGGTCATCGCGAGCAACTGGATTAAAAAAGAAAGATCGAAGATAAACAGCAGATTCTTCTTCAGAAGAAGATCCTATGAGCTTATCGCCAAAAGCATATTATCCTCGAAAAACTACGATGAGCTCAATTACCAACTGTCGAGGCTTCCCGAGACAGAGAAGCAGGCTTATGCCACCTTAACCATAGACCGGAACAATATTACCACTATGGATCACTATGAGCCCTCAATCCCCGGTCTGATTTATCCGATCGAACTTCCGGGAGAGCAAAATACGGGAGAAGACCTCCTGATTACAAGTTTCTTCAGCAACAGAAGAGTCTCTCCTCTCGGATCCGGAGGGGTCAAGCCTCATCTGGCTGTGGATATCATCAATATCGGCAATATTGATTATGTGTCGAGAGCAGGCGATCTCAACAGGGGTGAGAATCATCCCGGTTACATTGTTTCCGTAGCCGACGGAGTGGTTAAATCGGTTGAATATAACCACATTTACGGCTGGAACGTAACGGTAGAGCACGACAGAAATCTCATTCCCTATCAGAAGCGGAGAGGCGTCCTCAGCTTTGAAACATTCTATTCCCATCTGGATAAGGATGTTCTGGTCAAAGAGGGGGATGTCCTGGGGCAGGGGCAGAAAATAGCCGCTCTGGGAAACTCCGGGCTATCGACAGGACCCCATCTGCATTTTGAATTGAGGTTGAATAACGAGGACGGGAAAACCGTCAATATCAATCCCTATCCCGGTTCCGAGTGGTAACTTGAAATAAATCCTCCGAGAGGTCAGAATAGGCCAAGGAGGATTTCATGCTTTTCAACACCTACAAAGGCCTTCCCCGGTCTGTTTACATCCTCTTCCTGGCGCGCATTGTCAACCGTCTGGGGGACTTTGTCAAAATATTTCTGACATTGTATCTGACCCGCTATCTCGGCATGAATGAAGCCCGGACGGGAACCATCATAACTCTGATCGGCTTGTTTTCTGTTCTGGGGACGCTGGCAGGCGGGAAAATAACAGACCACGGCGACAGAAAGAAAATCCTGATTATCAGCCAGGGGCTGGCAGCATCCATTGCAGCTGTCTGCGGCTTTATGCCCGACAGCCCCATGCTTCCCTTTATTCTCATTCTATTCAACTTCTTTACCGCTGCCGCCAGACCTGTCAATACGGCCATGCTGACCGATCTGACCACACCGGAAAACCGCGGCCAGGCTTTTTCGCTTTTATATCTGGGGATTAATATCGGTGTGTCCGTCGGACCGCTTATAGCCGGTGTTCTTTTCAATAATTTCAGACAGTGGATCTTCTGGGGCGACTCCATTACAACGTTTCTCTCGCTTGTGCTTATTTATATTTTTGTTCCCTCAATCAGAAAAGAGGAAATCGTCGCCCATTCGGAGAAAGAGAAGGCTGAAAAGGGTCATATCTTTTCGGCTATCGTAAAACGTCCCATACTGCTTGTTTACACTTTGCTGCTGCCTCTGACCGCTTTCATCTACAATCAGCATGCATTTTCTCTCCCCCTGCTTCTCGAGTCGAGAATGGGCGACGGGGGAGCCCGTTTTTTCGGGATCATCATGTCTGCCAATGCCGTTACCGTGCTTGTTCTGACCCCGTTGCTCACTTCAGTTCTGCACAGGGTCAAGCCGCTGGTAAATATGTCTCTCGGCCAGCTTTGTTATGCCGTCGGTTTCGGTATGCTTTTTCTGCCCTACGATAATCCCGGTTTTTATTTGATTTCAACGGTGATCTGGACGCTAGGGGAGATATTGAATGTAATTAATTCCGGTGTTTTTGTTGCCAATCATACCCCAGTCAACTACAGAGGCCGATTCAGCGCCTGGTTTGCCACGTCCAGAACCATCGGGAATACCAGTGGACCCCTGATCTCCGGGCTTATTCTCAATTCGATGGGAGTCTCAGCCATATGGCTGATCTCCTTTTTTATAGGTATCGCTCTCTTCTTTTCCTACTGGTATCTGGATCTTATTGACAGGAATAATTGAAAGGATAAATTTGATGTTTTAATTTTAGTATAACTATAATTAAGGTGCAGGTAACAAAATGAAGATAAAATTATCTATTGCCTTGAAAATCATCGTATTTTCCGCGACTCTTCTCGTATTGATTAACTTTTTCCAGTTCTTTTTTGTAAGATCCGTTTTCACATCTATCATCGAGGATGAAAAGGAATCCCAGTTCAATGAAAAAGTCAATATGGTGTTCCAGACCCTGGAGCAGGGTGAAAGAAGTCTGATAGGCACGCTTGACGCCCTTAACTACAGCGACGACATCAGTGCCACGCAGCAGTTCCTGTGGAATGCCGCTTCGATCGAGGGGGAGACATCGGTTCAACAGGAAAAACGGTTTCGCAAATTATTTCAGAACGACACAATCGATAAGCTGGAGAAAGCTTATTTCGGCAGGAAGGATGAGCCTGTTCTTCCCTTTATAATCGATAGCTATGGAAAAACGGTCATGCATGAAGAGCTCGGGTGGGGGTCCGATGGTCTGTTCTCTAAAAGTTATATCGCTGAGATTCTGGATCAGAAAAGCGGGAATCTTTCTTATTCCGATGAGGGCGAAGATCGGTGGATTGTCTTCAGGACTTTTGATCCCTGGGGCTGGACAGTGTGCTACACAATCAGCCTGAATGAGAAATTCGCCGCCGTAATAAATTTCCGTGACAGATATATACCGATATTGCTTTCGGCAGCTGCGGTTTTTCTGCTATTGATTTTCATAGCTCTGAGAACGCTTCTCAAACCGTTAAAGCAAGTGGAGACGAGGATCAGGGAAATTTCCGGAGGAGAGGGGGACCTCACACAGGAAGTCGATATTCATTCTGCCGATGAGGTGGGAAACCTTGCGGTCAGTTTCAATAGATTTATCTCTCAGCTCAAAAGTATTGTTATCAATATCAAGAATGCTGCTTCCACTACCTTGAAAATAAAGGATGATCTGGGTGGAAATATGAAGGAAACCGTTACAGTGCTGGAAGAAATTTCAGGCAATATGTCCAACATGGAGCGGCATATTAGCCAATTGGATCAAAACATCTCTACATCCGTATCGGCTGTCGGGCAGATAGAAAAAAATATATCGGAGTTGAATGATCAGATGCAGGAGCAGTCCTCTATGGTAAGAGAGGCATCCGCTTCCGTAACCCAGATGATCTCTTCTATTGAAAATGTCTCCAAAATTACAAAGATTAAATCCCGGTCTTCGGAACAGCTTCTGGATACATCTGAGAAAGGCGGGCATCAGCTGCGCAGAACAGCAGATATATTCCGTTCGGAAATAAGCGCTAACGTGGATAAAATCGGAGAAATGGTAACCGTTATCAGTGCTATTTCTTCCAAAACGAATCTCCTGGCGATGAATGCCGCCATCGAAGCGGCGCATGCCGGGCAGTCTGGTCTGGGCTTTGCCGTTGTCGCCGATGAAATCAGAAAGTTGGCGGAAGAGTCGTCCCGTCAGGTTAAGGATATAAAGAACAGTATAAAAGGCATTATCACCGGTATTGACCAAACCGAAAAGAGCATGGTCGAAACCGATTCGGCATTTGCCGTTATCGGAACCGAAGTGAAGGAAGTCGTAAGCGCCCTATCGGAAATCCTGTCCAGTACGGAAGAATTGTCAATCGGTGGACAGCAGATTCTCGAAGCCATGACATCGCTTAACGATATTACGGTTCATATCAGCAGCGGATCGGAGGAGATGATGCGGGGAGCATCGGATGTCAATGATGCCATGAACGACGTTCAGAGAATTTCCCATGAAGTGGCGAAGGGGATGAGTGAAGTCGTCGCGAATACGGAAGGTGTAAACCGGTCAATGAGTGCCATATCCCTCTTATCAGAAGAACTTGGGGCCAGCAGTGAAAATCTGGGGAATGAAATAGACAGGTTTAAAACAGATTAAACGGAATTCGTTTAAAACGGTATCCGGTTGCATGATAAACGCAATATTAACCTTGATTACATATAGTAAATCGTATATTGTTTTACCCTATCCCGATCTGAGAGGTAAGACAAATGTCACAGAGAAAAATAACCATATCCCTGAAAATCATTCTTGTTTCAGCCATACTGCTGCTCGCCGTTAATATCGGACAGTATCTATTTGTCAACTCAACGTTGATGACTATTATACGTACTGAAAAAGAAGCCCAGTTCAACGAGAGTGTGAATATTGTCTTCCAGACTCTTCAGGAGCAGGAGAGAATGCTCCTGGAGACTGTAGAATCGATCAATCGACAGAGCACGACATCTCTTTCAGGAAAGCTTTTTATGGAAGCGGGAACCGACGGCGGAAACTCCGTTGTGGAAATGAAAAACAAATACCGGCCCGAATATCAGCAGAACGCTTTACAAACTCTTGAATCAGTTTATTTCCGGGATAACAGCAGCACCGTCGTTCCTTTTATTCTTGACAGGGCGGGATATACCGTTATGCATAAAGAACTGGGCAGACGCTCTTCGAAACTGGTCGGACTCGATTATGTAAAACAGATTTTATCTGAAAGAGACGGTAGCTTTGATTACTCTGAAAACGGACAGGACTACTGGGTCGTGTTCAGAACTTATCCGGAATGGGGATGGACCGTCTGCTATACCATGACCCAGGATCAGAAATTCGCCGCTGTGCGTGAGTTTAAAGTCTTTTACATTCTTCTTCTGAGCGGCGCTCTTCTCGTTTTCCTTATGATTATCTTTTTTGCCATAAAAAAACTGCTGACGCCTCTATCCTTTGTGGAAACTAAAATTTCTGAAATCTCTTCGGGAGAGGGGGATCTGACCCAGGAAGTCTTCGTCAGATCCGCCGATGAAGTGGGTCTGCTGGCTAACAGTTTCAACAGATTCATCAGTCAGCTGAAAACCATTGTTATCAATATCAAGAACGCCTCTCTCCAGACCCTCCGCATCCGCGATGAATTGGGGGCCAATACGGAAGAAACGGCTTCGGCTCTCGTCCAGATATCCACCAATGTGACCAACATGAGGAATCACATTACAAAACTCGATGAAAATATCATCTCATCGGTCAATTCCATAGGTGAGATCGATTCCAATATTTCCGGATTGAACCGGCAGATGCACGAGCAGTCGGCCATGGTCCGTCAGACTTCCGCTTCCGTAACGGAAATGATTTCATCCATAGAGAGCGTTTCGAAGATTACCAGACTGAAGTCGGAGTCATCTGAACAGCTTTTAAGAACTTCGGAAGAAGGCGAGGAGCAGCTGCGCAACACCAGCCGCATCTTCAAAGCGGAAATCGGAAGCAATGTGGACCGGATAGGCGATATGGTTTCCATTATCAGCGCCATTGCGTCCAAAACAAATCTTCTGTCCATGAACGCCGCTATCGAAGCAGCTCATGCCGGTGATTCCGGATTGGGTTTTGCCGTCGTCGCCGATGAAATCCGGAAGCTGGCTGAAGAGTCCTCCCGTCAGGTTAAAGAGATAAAAGAGAGCATCAAGGGAATTATCCAGGGGATCGACGATACGGAAAGAAGCATAACCACGACCGATCAGGCCTTCGATCTTATAAGAAGGGAAGTGGGGGAAGTTGTCAGCGCTTTTTCCGAGATTTATTCCAGCACGGAGGAGCTCTCGGTCGGAGGCCGCCAGATTCTGGAGGCCATGACTTCGCTCAATGATATTACCGTTCATATCAGCACCAGCGCTGAAGATATGGAACGGGGCTCGGCTTTAGTCAACAAGGCCATGGCCGATGTCCGGCGGATTTCCGGCGAAGTGACCAACGGTATGGACGAGGTCGTCCGGGGAACCGAGGAAGTGAACGAGGCCATGGGCGAAATAGCCGGTTTATCCCTTCAGCTGGGGGAAAGCAGCGACAGGCTGGGCGAAGAGATCAACCGGTTCCGGACGGAGTAGGTCAGTACCCGCTTTCGCTTTTTACCCAGGGAATGACATAACCGATTTTTGAGGCGATTCCCTCCATTTTGGGGTCGTCATGATAGAGCATGGCGGCGCCGGTCCAGGAGACTTCGCCGCCTTTTTTCGTGTAGCGGTAGGCTTTGTGGTGCTGCGCCGCGATATTCATGTTTTTCTCTCCGTATTCCATGGCCAGTTCGCCGTTGCAGATACAGACGTAGGTATTGTCCCGATCCTCTACGCGGGCGTAAAAAACCGTTCCCCTGACCCCGGCGGTTGCCGCCGGCGATGTCACAGTAAAATCTTTCATTTCTCTGATCAGCTTGTCCAGTTTATTGAAGACGGCGCTGATGCCCCCCTGCGTGAGGACGATATCGCTTTCGGTCCAGTTGATCTGCGTAATGGTCAGTTCGTCGAGACGGAAGATGTTGGCGTCTTCGAAGATGACTTCGCAGAAGGCACCGGCGCCTGTCTCCAGGGTGTCGCTGCTTTTGACCGGGTCGCCGATTTCAGCCGGTTGGCTGTTGAGGAGGACTTCGCCTTCAAGGTAGGTTATTTTGCCGTTTACTGAGGCTGATGATGAACCGGAGGGTTCCCGGTTGCCTGAGGTGAAAGATTGTGTCGTTATAGACAGCAGGAATAAAAGGGTTATGACGAAGGTTCTGGTGGTTTTCATTTGGGTCTCCTGATTTATAGTATAGGGTAACCTTTCAGTTTTCTTTTTAAAAAATGTAAAAAATAAACATATAAATTAGTTGCAGGAACGACCTGAAAAGGGGATGTTAATTAAAACTAATCCGATTTTTATGAAATTATCATATTCGGCTGTGATAATAGCGCTGTCCAAAATAATAACATTTTATAGCAGGAAAAGTCGTTCTACGAAAAAAATACAGGATCCGCGTTTTTTTTACGGAAAAATTAAAGCAACAAATGAGAATTAAAGTGTCAAGACTATGGAGTTTCGATAGAGAAAATTCAGAAGCGGAAAAAAGTTCCTCCCGGTGTATAGAAAGGAGCATTCCAATCTGAACTTGTTCTACTTAATGAATCTCAACTCCATAGGAGCCATTTCATGCAATCCTGCTTACATCTTTTCATCCTGCTTTTTATTGCTATTCCCGTATCAATAATTGACTGGAAAACCCACAGAATCCCCGATTTAATTATCTATCCGTCTATATTTGCCATTCTGATCCTCCGTTTCCTGTTTTTTCAATCTCCCATATATGAAACTATCAACCTATTAATTCTGGGATTTCTTCCCTTCTATTTCATTCGTTTTTTCACCAAAGGAAAAATGGGGCTGGGTGATGCGAAGTATTCCGCTTTCCTTGCATTATTTCTGGGATATGAAAATTGGTTCAAAATGATTTTTATTTCTTCAAGCACGGCCGTCATTTTCGCTGTAATAGGATTGAAGCTTGGTAAACTTGAGAAACAGAGCCGGATTCCCTTCGGTCCTTTTTTAAGTCTGGGAGCCATCATTTCTTTTTTTATTCAATTGTAGGAGCGCGGGTGAAACGCCATTTAAAAACCGCAATCGTATTGATTGTATTTGCGACATCGATAATCTCCATCCAGGCTCAGAAAATCGATTCCATCGAGTTCCGCAATCAGGATATAACCGACATTCTCATGGTTCTGGCTCAGACGAGCGGCAAATCCATCGTACCCGATGAAACCGTTACAGGAAAAGCATCCTACTATTTCAGCGATGTTGATTTCGAAACGGCCCTGTCACTTTTCCTCTCCACCTATAATTATTTTTATAAAGAGGAGAGGGGCATTTACTATATTTCCCGTATTAATATTGATGCGGGACCTGAGGACAATAGGGTTACCATCGATGCGGAAGATACGGATATTCAGCTCATTATAAGAGCTCTCTCCCGTAAAATCGGCAAAACGATTCTCTTCGATGCCCTTCCCCGTGAGACTATCTCTCTTCATGGAAAGAATCTCGGCCTGGACGAGATCCTCAATATCATAATTACCAGATACCCGGACTACCATCTCGAAACGGAAAACGGTTTTTATTATGTCAGGCGGGAAGCGGCTCAGGGAACATCGGTCCGGGGTAGCCGGAGAGGCGATCTTTTTACCGAAAACAACGGATTGTATAGTGCCGACTTTGAGCAGGTCCGGTTTCGCGAGGCTCTGACGGCTCTTTTCGATATCACAGCAGATGAATATTCATTTCTGGGCCGCAACGATTCCATTCTTGAATCCTTCCGGTTTTCCGGCAAGACGCGGGAGCAAATGCTGCGCCTTCTTCTCGAACAGGGAAACAGCGATTTCAAACTGATTGACGGGATATATTATATAGTCGATATCGAGAGAAAAGATGTCCTGAAAAAACTGTATACAACTATATATATCCCGCTTAAGCGGACGATCGTTTCCGAAATTATCAGTTTGATTCCTTCCTCTATAGGCACATCTCAGAATATCAAAACAGACAAGACGAATAATGCCCTCATTCTCAGCGGAACCCTTGAAGAAGTAGCCCCTATTGAGGAATTCGTGCAGATGATAGACAACCGCGCCAGGGATATGGTCTATCACCGTTTTGAACTGGAGAATCTGAAAGCGTCAGCGCTGACCGCCCTTCTTCCCAAGGAAATGCAGTTCAGCCAGACTATGGTTCTCGATGACAGCAATTCGGTTATCATGCTTCTGCCGCCGTCGATGATCGAACCTATGACTGATTATATAAACCTTATTGACGTTGAAGCCGGCATCTTTCCCCTTGAGCTCCGCTATATAAAAGGGGAGCAGCTTCTCGAAAATCCACCGCCTTCCATAAATAAAGAAAATCTGGTCGCGACCAATAATCCCAACATTCTGTATTTTAAAGGAAGCGAGGACCGGTACAGAACCCTTTTGAAAGATCTGGAGCTTCTCGACCGTCCCATTCCTCAGATTCGCTATGAAGTTCTGGTCATGCAGATTCAGGAAGTCGACAAAGCGGACTGGGATATCAATCTGGGAAACTCGGCTTCGGAAGAGGGAGACAAAACATCAATAATCGGTATGCTCGGGAGTATTCTCAATCTGAATTTCGACATCGTCAGTCAGTTCGGCTACAATTTCGCTCTCGAACTGAACTGGAGCATGGAAAACTCCGAATCGCGGGTAATGGCCGATACGACGCTCAATGCTCTCTCGGGAGAGTCAACCAATTTCCAGAATACAGAAACGTACCGCTATCAGGAATTGGAAGTGGATACCGAAACGGGAACATCCTCGAAAACCGGCGTGACCCGGGAAATCACTTCGGGACTGCTTGTCGAAATCGAAGGATGGGCATCCGGTGACGGCATGATCACCATGGATGTGAAAACAACCATTTCCAAAAGGGACGATACTTCTTCATCAAGCTCTTCATCGATACCGACGACAACGGAGAGAAGCGTCAACACCCATATCAGAACTCTATCGGGCAAACCGGTCATTATCGGTGGGCTTATGCAGCAGGATAAAGTCATCGGTAAACAGAAGACACCATTTCTGGGAGATATACCCCTTATCGGTAAGCTCTTCCGCTCCGATGTGGAATCCTATCAGGATACGGAAATGGTTGTGACAATCGTCCCCTATCTGGAGTATCCCGAGTATTCCAGGTCCGACATGGACCGGGAACTCGAAGATCTTTACAATCGGTTCATCAGGCGGTGATTGTGGCTGTACTATCCGATTTTCTCCCCCTTCCCGAAGGGGACAGACAATATCCGCTGGAATATATCGAGACAAACGGCGTAATCAAGCTGTCCGAAACGGAAAGTGAGGTGACAATAGGCATTGTCGAATCCAGCGCCGGACTGGAAGAGGATCTTAAAAACTTTCATGACAAACCGGTCGTCTTTTATATCCTGGATAAAAGCGATCTCTCCGCCTATCTGGCAAGACAGCAGTCGGCGGGCACCGGATCTATTTCCGGCAGGAACGAATCGGGCGGTAATGCCCATACACTCGATAAACTGGCCAACGATGCTCCAGTCGTCAATCTGGTCAATTCCATAATCATCGACGCCATATCAAGAGGCGCCTCGGATATTCACATCGAGTCTTTCCCCGAAAGGGCGACAGTCCGGTACCGGATCGACGGTATCCTTATACCGAACAGAACTATAGATCGAAAAATGTTTCCCGCCCTGTCTTCGCGAATCAAAATCATGGCCAATATGAATATCATGGAGCGCCGCCTCCCCCAGGACGGACGAATCACCGTCAAGATGGCCGGCCATGATGTGGATCTCCGCGTCTCCGTGGTTCCCATAGCCGGCGGAGAATCCATTGTTCTCAGGCTCCTTAACAAGCGGAGCCGGCTTCTGTCGCTGGAGGAACTGGGATTCAGCCGCCGCGCTACGGAACTTATGCGTTCCCTCTCCGGTAAACCTCACGGTTTGATTCTTATGACGGGACCTACCGGCTCCGGTAAAACGACTACTCTGAATTCCATCATAGGGGAGATCAATGATCCTTCTGTCAAAATCATTACGATCGAAGACCCCGTGGAGTATGAAATCGACGGCGTGGATCAGGTTCAGACCAATGAAAAAATCGGCCTGACCTTCGAGTCCATCCTCAGGCGCGTCCTCCGCCAGGATCCCGATATCATCATGGTCGGGGAGATCCGCGACAGGGCGACGGCGGAACTGGCGGTCCGCGCCTCGATGACGGGGCATCTGGTTCTGTCTACCGTTCACACAAACGATTCGGTTTCTGTTCTGCACCGTATGATCAATATGGGAGTCGAGCCCTATCTCCTGGCCGGCGTTCTTCGCGGCGCCATGGCTCAGAGGCTCGTGCGGAAGTTATGCCCATTTTGCCGCAGGGAAGATCGCCCCGACACTCTGGAGAGCAGGCTGCTGAATGAGAACGGCATTGCGGCGGAGTCCCTCTTCAAACCCGGCGGTTGTGACAAATGCGGCGGAACCGGATATTCGGGAAGACTGGTTATCTCCGAGACATTTATTTCCGATGAAAAGCTGGAAGACTTGATTGCCTCAGCCGTGCCCACTGCTGAAATACAGGAATACCTGAGGACGCTGGGATTTATACCGCTCCATCGCGATGGACTTGAAAAAGCCGTAAGAGGTTTGACTTCGATCAAGGAAGTCGAAAAGGCAGTCCTGCTATGAAATCCTATAAATGCAGAGTCTCCGATGCTGAAGGGAAGATCCGGGAAATCATTAAAGAAGCCGGCGATGAAGCATCTCTTGTGCGGCTGATTAGTGAAGAGAATTTTTTTCTTATAAGCTATAAAGAAGAAGAGAAGGGGAGTTCCCAAAAAAAGTATTCGAATCGGATCATTCTCGATTTCACCGACACTCTGGCTCTCATGCTCCGGTCCGGACTGACCGTAAGAGATTCTCTCAAGGTTGCTTCAGTCACATTTACGGACAGGAAAACCAAAGGATTGCTCGAGAGCCTTACAGCCAGCCTGAACAAGGGAATTTCTTTTCCCGATGCCCTGGACAGAATGAGCGCCGATTTTACGCCTCTCTACAGGGGGATGGTCCGCATCGGCGACAGAACCGGATCAATGGAGAATATTTTTATCCGTCTGTCGAAATATCTCAATGACGAAAAGGCCATGAGAGAGAAAATCCGGGGGGCGCTGATTTATCCTCTTATGGTAATTTCCGTACTCTTTCTCTTTATGCTGGTTATCTCTCTGTTTATATTTCCGCGTTTGAAAAACAGTTTTTCCGATCAGACCCTCGATCTTGTCTTTCAGAGATTTCAGGTTATGATGCTGCTGGTTCTCATACCCTCAGCCATCTTCGTTCTGTTTCCCGTCGCTTTATTTTTCGCCTCCGGGTCAACGGGAAAAATGCGGGAATGGGCCGATTCGGTTCTTCTGAAAATACCGGTTGCCGGTAAAATTATACTGAACAGGGCTTGTCTCAATCTCGTCTTTTCTCTGGAAGTGCTGACCTCCAGCGGATTTCCCATTGAATCAGCCCTGAATGAGAGCTCCTCCGTACTTTCCAACTCTCTGCTGAAAGAGGCTTTGAAGAGGATCGGACGATCCATCGTCAAGGGCACCAGGCTTTCCGAAGCATTCTCGGCGGAACCCATCTGGCCTGAGAGAATTGCCGTCTGGATCGGAGTCGGAGAGGCTTCGGGCGATGTCAGTTCGGTTTTTTCCCAACTCAGACTTTTTTTTCAGTGGGAACTCGATAAAAGAACCTCGAGGATCATGCAGCTCATAGAACCGGCGCTTATACTGCTTCTCGGCGCTTTTATGATCCTATTCGTCATACTATTCGTCGTCCCCCTCTTTTCTATTTTTGGAGCTGTTCTATGAAGCCATATAACCCGATGATCCTGTCAACGGCAATCTGTTCCTGCAGGGCTATCGATGTGCCCCCGGTCGGAAATGCGGAGCTGCAGCAGATTATCCGCCATAAGCTGGCGGCATTTTATCCCGGTTCTCCCGATGATTTATACATCGATTTTATTAAAGCGGAGAATCGGGCTGTCGTTTTTTTCTCTCCCCGGAACAGAATTGATACCATAAGGTCCGAATACGGGAATATACCCCTCTATTCAACCTGGCATGTTCTGGCCGGCAGGGAACATAAAAACGGCCTTTATGCCGTTCCGGGCAATGGAAAATACGATCTCTATGTCTACGAAAATGATACTCTTGTTGAGAACAGAGTTTCCGGGGTCCTGCCGCCGGAGCGCGAAGTCGAAGTTATTTCAGTCGAAAGGAAGGACCTGAAGCATTTCGCGCCTCTGTTCAGAAGAAAGAAAAAGAAGAATTATCTGCTTCCGAACCTTATCTTGGCAGGATTGATTCTCATGCTGCCCCAGGGGGCTTATTACCGGCAGATCCTTATGGATGAAAAGTATACCGCTCACCTTAAATCGGAAATAGTCAGACTCACGGCCGAGACAATCGGGACGTCTTCGTCTCAGGAGGAATTCAACTCTCTGAAAAGCCGTTATGAAGAAATTTCATTGAACAAGCCTCTGAATATCATGGTTTTTCTTTCTGAATTGTCATCCGCTCTGGGACGGGATGTCGTCATCGATAACCTGGTTTTAAAAAACGGGAGTTTCCAGATGAACGGGACAGGTCTGAATCCGCTGGGGAAAATGGAGAATTTCCAGAACAGTGCCTACTTCATGAATGTCGTCCCCTATCAGGTCAAAGCCATTGAGGGAACGTCCCGCGAGTCATTTTCCCTGACAGGAGTATTCAGGAGTGAATAAAGATAGAAAAATTCTGCTGGTAATACTTTTCTTCTCAATATTGATCTCCTTTTCCGCCATTAATATGGTCATTCTCAATGACAGAAATTCCAGAAACAGCACGAACATCGCTATGCTGGAGAACCAGTATACAAGACTTCCGGGCGGAGGGAGCCGGATTTCCGGGGACACTCTTTCTCGGATGAGGAATCTGCTGGAAGAGGAAAAACAGAGATATTTTGCTCCGGATGAGAGGGATCCCTATAAACTGGGAATTGAAATACTCGCCATGGTTGAAAAGCGGGGGATTAAGGTCCTCCAGTATAAAACCATGGATCAGAAAGAAGGATTTCTCCTGGAATTCTCTGTTTCGGCAAAGGCTGTATCTTTTTTTACCTTCTGGCAGGACCTCTACAGCAAAGGCAAGTATTACACTATTCCCTATTTTTCCATTAAAAATGAGAGCGACGGCTTATCTGCGACGTTCAGGATAGGATACGCCGCCTATGAGTAAGATAATAAACAGGTTTTTGGTCCTCCTGCTTCTGGCGGCGCTTTATATCCTTTTTTTCGGACCTGAAAAACCTGTACCGCCCGAATCTTCACAAAGCGAAATCGCATCTGATTCTGACAGTCTGATTCCCCTGCTGAATGAACCGGACGGTATCAGTCTGGCTGGAATCGGAATCCATTTTCCCGATGCTCTTTCCCCCGAAAGGGTTGAAGAGGATGTTCCTCGACCTGTTCTTATTGAACCGGCTGGTCCGGTTTTCACCAATGAAATAAAATTTGTTTCCCCGGTCGTCAGAGATGGGCACAGGAGCTGGTTTTTTAAAAGCGCTCTTTCCGGCAGGATCTATGAATTATCACCCCTTAAGGAAGCTCCGCCCTGGAGTTGGGTTTCCGAAGAGGAGGAGTATTATCTTCTGAAAAAAAATGACACTGTACTTAAGGTAAGAAAGCAATGAAAAAGAGATTTCTGGTCATGATCGGTTTCGCCTTACTGGCTTTAACCTGCAAAACGACAGAAGACCCGGCCGAGTTTGAATCATCGAATCTGCCGGGCATGATTTACGATGGCGATAACAGCCCCTGCGAGCAAGTCCGTATCCGGGCATTTAAAATCCAGGGAGGTGATGAGGAAGCCCTGTTTTCCGTTGAAACCGATATCAACGGCAGATTTACACTTCCCGGACTGGATCGCGGTGATTACAGGATCGTGGCGGAAAAAGAGGGATATGAGTCCCTGGAGTCCTTTTTCTCCTATGCGTCGAGAATGGAAGTCCTGTATCTGAAAATGTATTCCCAGGATCAGTTGCTGGTTCTGGCTGCCGATTCTCTCGATCAGGGGCGCTACGATAAGGCGCTCTCCTTCCTCGTTCGTTCAGCAGAAGTCGACGGGGGGAATCCCAGGCATCTCTATACCTATGCGGTCTATTCATACCATAGCGGAGAGTTTGAAAAGGCTCTGGAGTCTCTGGAGAAGATCCCTGCAGCGGGATTTGATAGTCCCTGGGTCTATCTGCTTATGGGAGATATTTATCAGTATAAACTGGATAATCCGTTAAAAGCTCTGGAAGCCTTAAGGCAGTTCTCATTCCGGGTCGATGACGGTGAAGTGAAATCAAGAATCAAGGAGTTGGAAAATCTGTGAAAAGCATTTGGAAAATAGATGAAGACAAAAGAGATCCCGAAGGGGGATGGACTTTTATTGAGACGATCATCGTCATCGGGATTGTGCTTATCCTGACTTCTTCGGTCGGATTTATGGCTTTCCGCTATCTCGATAAAGCGAAAACGGTTACGGCGAAAAATGATATAGAGAACTTTTCTCTGGCTTTGAGTTCCTACTATCTCGATTGCAGAAAATTTCCAACCGTAGACCAGGGATTAATGGCTTTATGGGAAAAACCGGCCTCCGATGCCGACGGCTGGGACGGCCCTTATGTAAACAAGACTCCCGGTAAGGACCCATGGGGGAATGGATACGACTACTTTCTTCCCGGTCCGGCAGGACTGCCTTTCGGCATACGATCTTTCGGAGCTGACGGCATGGAAGGCGGCGGGGGGAATGACCGTGATGTCAACTCCTGGGAAGGCTGATGAGGGGTACGCTCTTCTCGATGTTCTCATAGCCCTGCTGATTATCGTTCTGGGCTTCGGTTCGCTGTTCGGCGCTCTGCGGACTGCAGGAGATCTTTCCATCCGCTATGAGAAGGCTGTCATAACCGGTCTCGATGAGCGGAACAGGCGGGCTGATGATTTCGGGAAGTGAAGAGGGCTATACATTTGTGGAAGTGCTGGCTGCTCTGGCCATCCTCTCCCTGTCGGGATTTCTGATCTGGACAGGTCTGTCCGCCGGATTGGCTTTTCTCGATAAGCTGGCAGCCCGGAACCGGGAAATCTCCGAAATTGCCCTATTTGAATATTTACTCAGAACCGAAGCGTATAAGATCGGTCCCGCCTATTGGGAAAGGGATATTCCCGAAGACGCCTGTGGCGGTGTCTTTGAGGATGACGGGAGGCTGTTTCTCAAAACGGATCAGGGCGATATCCCGTTTTTCACTCTTCATCTCATTGAGATCGGCAACAGCCGATCGGAGATCCGCTTGAAGATAAAAACGGACAGAGACTTCGAACTGGATATAAATGCAAATTACGGAAAGTTCCCTCTGATCGGAAATGATGATGACTCGTAGCGATCAAAGCGGGTATTCATCGGTCAGCGCCTTGATTCTGCTGCTCTTTTTATCGACCCTTGCATTAGGGGTCATCGGATATTCCCGATCGGCGGCAAATCAATATCTGCGCATCGAAGCCCTGTATGAGCGTCGGGAAATCCTTGAGACGGCTATGGAGGAGTTGATAGCCCGGATGAGCAGCGACCCGACTCCGGACGCCGATGCCCCCTCCGATCCGGTCTGGTCCTGGATCGAAAATCGCTCCGCCGGGGAACCGCAGGTGAAACTGGAAGATATCTCCAGCCGGTTCAATCTGAATTTCATGCGGACAGCTATGCTGGAAAACAGCTCTTTCTCTTCCATGATGATAAACGGGAAAAGTCCGGAGGACCTCAAGCAGAACCGCGGGGAAAGAGGATTCGCAACTGATCTTGCAGAAGGATACGGGGAATATTTCAGCGAAGAAGATCTCCGTAAGTATTTTACCGTCTATTCCTATGCAAATCTCAATGTAACTTATGAAGATTCTCTGAAAAAACTCTATGAGATCCGGATAGATGAAGGCGGTGCGCTTCTCTTTCTTTCGGAAATCCAATCTCTGATTGCTACGCTCATAATGGCCGATGAGCAGGAAATGGACAGAATACTGGGTGCCGAAAAGGAAAGGCTCTATCCTCTGATAAACATCGAGCCGCTTATCAATGTCAACTTTGCTGAAGAGGAGATCCTTAAAGCCGTTCTCTATTATCCCTACAGAGGAACAACACATGAAAAAGCGGGAGATTTTCTGGAAATTATCCGGGCCGAGCGGTCTGTTCTGGAAATCGATGGGGACAGACTTTCGGAGATTCTGCCCGATGAAGAGGAGTATCTCCGAATCCGGCAGTATCTGGGAACAAGAACCTGGTTCTGGAAAGCCTCAGTAGAATATGAAGAGGCGGAACTGACAGTCATTTTTGCACGGCTCCCGGAAGATAGGGAACGGGAAGGCGGGATTCCCTTCAGAATAATCGAATGGCAATTTTTAACAGTTGAAAAATAGGCTCTTTCTGTCATAATTAGAAACAGAGGGTAATAATGATACGAATTCTGATTATTGATGATGATCCTACGATACGCTTCAGTCTCTCCAGTCACTTTTCTGATTACGATTATGAAGTCTTCGAAGCTGATGATGCCTCCGAAGGACTTGAAATCATGGAAAAGGAGAGTGTTGATGCGGTTATCGTCGATCTCAGAATGCCCGGTATTTCCGGCGATCAGTTTATAAGAAATATTTACCAGAAATTTGAAGGAACTGTCTTTCTCATACATACCGGGTCGACAGAGTTTACGCTTCCCGATGAATTCGCATCTTTCGAACGCGTTTCCAACAGAGTCTTTCTAAAACCGGTTTTAGATCTCGAAGAGATGAACCGCGAAATAGAAATTCTCTTGAATAAAGGTTAACCGAACCAGAATCGGTCTTTTCTCCTCCGGTACAGGCTTTCTTCCTTAGCTTTGTCGATTTTTAACCTCAATTCGTTCAAGTCCTCAGGTTCTATCGATACATTTGTGATTTTTCTCCGGCCGGGAAGAAGTCTGATGAAAATATTAACCAGAAAAAGCAGAAGCGCCGCCAGAACCAGAAGCTCTTTCATATCCTTAGTGCTGCTGATATCTTCGGCGTCGATCAGTGAGAAATCGGGGTTGTTCACATTTATCATGGTCCCTCCTGTAGTTTCCGCCAGTTCGATCAGTAGAGTGAAATCCTCTTTCATCGGTCTGAACTCGGAGGAGTAGGGAATGCTGATGCCAGTAATCTCGGGATCTATTCTGTTTTCTCCGTCATAAACCGTAATCAGACTTGTCCCTTCGACGGGTATCTCAAATGAGCCTTCATACAGACCGGGACCGTTCTGATCAAGGGTAATCAGTTGTTCCGACCCGTCCGGTGAAGTAATGATGGCTTCCAGATCCAGTTTGTTGATGTAGCGGGATTCCCTGTCTTTGGCATCTATAATCATGGAACGGTGATTTCCCGTACCGGAGAATGTAAAATTGAGGTTCTGTTCTCTGAAAGGACGTTCGACCCAGCGGACCATCTGTGCGGCAAATCGGGGAAACCTGTCCCAGGCTACTAGTCTTCCTGCCCATCGGCCGGAAAAGTCTGAACTCCAGGACACGGTTCTACCCAAACCGTAATTCCAGGCCGAGAGAAGGGGATGGTTTTCGTCGGATGTCAGAATATGCATAGCTCCCGATTTGGGATAGGTAAGGACAAATCCCTCCAGAGCGGGGAAAGGCTCGTCTATTCCTTCCGTTATGCTGTGTTGGACCATCTGTCCGGGAAGAAAGGTTTCCTCCACGATGTGGGCTCTGGAAACGATAAAGGATTCCGATGCGAAGATTCTGGGAACGTCCCGTATATCCGCCGAGTAATAAGTTCGTCCGCCGCCCCAGAGTGCGATGTTTTCCATAAGCTCTCTATCGGAATCCATTCCCACGGCAACGGTCGAGACTGTAATCCCTTCATCTCCGATCGTCCTGGACAGTTTTTCGAATTCACCTTCCTCCGATAATCCGTCCGATAGGATAATCATATGCCGCACCGCCGAATCCGAGGAATGAAGTTCATTATAGGCCGCTTCCATCGCCGGGTACAGATCTGTACCGCCCTGGGATTCCACCAGCATCAGCTGATCCCTGATGGTATCTAATTCCTTGGCTTCTATCATGGGAACAGCGAAATAAAAATCCGTATCAAATGCAATAATGCCGACGTGGTAAAAGGGATTGAGTATTTCTATGGCTTCCATCACCGCTTCTTTGGCAACGTCCAGCTTATTTATGCCCCGCTCTACGGCACTTTTCATGCTTCCGGAACGATCGATGACCATGATCATGGTCAGACTCGGAATCTGAAGGGAAGATGTAACATCCATATCCACAGGCAGAATTTCCTCAATCGGCGTATCGTAATAACCGCCGGCCCCGAAACTTTTATCTCCTCCGATCATAATGAATCCGCCGCCCTTGTTTTTTACAAAATCCCGTATCAGTTCCATTGTCTCAATAGATACGGCACCGGAAGGTACGTTGTAGAAAATAATGCTCTCGTATTCGAGAAGACGGCCCGCCGTGCCGGGAATTTCTCCGGGCTTGAAGATTTCCGCTTCGATATTCTGGACCGCCAGGGCTTTTTTAAAATAGGGACTGCCCTTTTCGCTGACGATCATGATTTTAGGATCACCCGATACTGTGACAGGAACCGTCATGATATTGTTTTCTATGTAGGTGTCCCTATCAGGTTCGATAAGGGCTTTGTATTCATGAATCCCCGCATCTCCGATTCTCGAAGAGTAGGTAAAGGTATTCAAACCGCTATAGAGATTAATTCTCTCTTCTCCCATGTAGGACCCGTCTCTGAAAAATGTGACGCGGGCTCCGGTTTGAACTGTGCTGCCTATTATGAGCGTATAATCGTGAACCTGATGGCTTGCAATTTTGCCGGGAACGATAAAATCCTGGATATACACTTCCGATTCGGGGATTTCCGAATAAAGGGGTACCGTATAGATTCTGATTCCCGCCGATGCGGCCCTGACCGCGGCATTCCTGCTGTAACCAATGTTTTCGAGGCCATCGGAGAACAGGACTATCGATCGTTTCCCTTTTGCCGGGAACATGCCGATAGCCTCATACAGGGCTGCTTCGATATTCGTGGCTCTACCGGAAACTCTTGACTCCCAGGTCATGCGGCTGAGATTGGTCTGAAGATTTCTTTCTATCATCCCCGAATCCCCGAACAGAACGATTCCCGCAAGGTCGTCGGGATTCATTTCATCCAGTCTTCTGTTGATTATCTGTGCGGCGCTTTCCCTGGCCGCCGTAGAAACGCTGTCAGACACATCGACCAGGAAAACCGTATAGTCTCTCGACCTGTCCCGGATGATACCGAATCCCGATAGAGCCAGCACAAGAAGTACATATGAGGCAACATAAAGAGTCAACGCAGTTCGCGATAGGCGGTCACGCCTCTTTTTCCGGTTTCTATAGAGAAATAAGAGGGGAACCGGAAGCAGTAAAAGGTAGAGTGGCGAAGTTACCATTTGCCCTCCTGAATCATCCATTCCGCGGAAAGAGCCATCAGAGCCAGGGCCATGAGCAGCGATATAAGGGGGAATTTGTATTCTCCGGTCTTCTCCTCACGGTCCTCCTCTGTCACTTCCGGAAACCGGGATGAAATATCCGATTCGTCGCGGTTGTTCAGATTGACGGAAAATGACTGTGTTTCCCCGCCGTATTCCATTCTGTACAGCCCGGTCCTGATTGTTCCGCTGAAACTGTTTCCTTCTATGGCGATCTTTCTTCCCGAGGGAAGCGTCACCTCACCGGTTTTAAACCGGGGCAGAATTCTCCCCAGACTGAATGTGCTGCCCGGCACCAGCTGGTTTATTTTTTCCCGCGAATACCCGTCGGTCAGCCAGTCTACAGAATTCCTGATGAGTACGGGAAAGGACGGGCTGAGAGGAAGATCGCTGTCTGTAAGATCAAAGGGGATATAAATCGATTTCATAAACCGGCTTTCAAGTGCGTAGAGGAGGCCCGTGTTTCCTCCTGAAACAAGCTCCTGAACCTGCGGACCGGCAAGGGGGGACCGGGCCTGTAATACCGAAATACCCGACAGGTCCAGCGATTCGGTAACAGGATGCTTAACTGAAATGAATACAGTTTGAGGCCGCATCTTTTCACCATTGTCCCTGATTCTCGAAGGGAGAACATCGATATACAGATACCGTCCCGTCCCGTCGTTTTCCCGGGGGGGGATTCTGTCATAGATTACCAGATCGAAATTATCCGGTATCTCCTGAACCGGTATACCCGCCGAATTGTAAAACACCGGCGATGTATTGGCCGTAAGTGAATTTTCTCTTTCAAGCAGGCTTGAGAAACGCTCGAGATAAATATCTCCTATTGATTCGAGCGCTCTTTCCAGGAAAAAATTGCCGGGAGATACAAGCAGAACTTTTTTCCGGCTCATAGAACTTATGTAGGTGGATGCTCTGTCGTCGCAATCCAGTAGATCATCGGAAAACAATACCGCACTGATCTCACTATCGGGCTCCGATTCCAGTTCGACTATCTCTCTTGTCCGTGACCAGGGATCCAGTTCTCCGCTGATTTTTTCGAGAAGTTCTCCATTCTTATAGATTTCTCCGTCGTAGGGAACCCTTTCCGTGGAAAAGTTACTGATCTCCATGTAGAGTTCGAAACCAATATTACCGGCCATCTCTCTCAGGTAAAAATCGGTAATGGCAAGATTGCCGCTCGATTCCTTCCCGGCCCGGATAAATTTGAAATTATCCGTTTCCGAAGGCACATAATTGAAAGCGCCGTCGCTGATCATGATAATGGAACCCTCCGCCGTGACAGAAGCGCTGGCTATTTTCATCGCTTCTTCAACGCCGTTGCCCAGATCGGTCTCCTCGATCGAGCGTATCGAGGAAATAAGCTGCTCTTTATTGCTGCTGTAGGAACTTATAATCTGAGGCGGGTAGGAAGAGGTTATAATCATGATTTCTCCGAGAGATCCTTTTACGACATTTATGGCTTTTTCTCTGGCATCATCAAGCCGGCTCCGCCCCTCTTCGACAACAGACATGCTGGCGGAATTGTCTATGAGAAGCACAGAGTTTTCTCTGCGGAGCGGAATTGTAAAGGGAACTTTCAGATCGGCTGAAGCCAGTGAGAGAAAAAGGACAGTAAGGATCTGAAAGAGAAGTATGAGAAAAGTCGGTACTTTGTATTTTCTTTTTTTCCTTACCCGATCCCAGATAAGAAGAGAAGAGACTTCTTTTGATTCCATTCTCCTCAGGAGTACATGGAGAAGGATAATCAATGGTATCAGGAGCAGGAGAAAAAGGGCTCCGGGATTTCCGACGGTCAACCTATCATCCCTCCCTCTCTCAGATATCTGAGAAGAAAATCTTCGATGGGCACGAGGTTTCCCGAACGGATATAATCAATCCGCTTCTGACGGCAGAACTGTTCGATCGATGCGAACCAGCTTTCCAGTTCACTTTCATAGTTCCCAATGAATTTTCTGTCTGCCGAAACCTTTAATTTATCCCCGCTTTCCGAATCAACCAGTTTGTAGGAGCCATAGAGGCGAGGTGACAGTTCCTCCTCGGAAAGAACCTGTAGAACCACGACATCGAATTTCCTGTAAATCAGAGAGAGAAGGCCTTCTTCAAAGCCCTTACTGTCGAGCATATCGGAAATAACCACGGCGGTTCCCGGTCTTTTCACTTTCCCGGCATATTCCTTCAGGGCTCTGTTGAATTCGGTCGACCCGTCGGCTTCTATGGCTTCCAGATAGGCAAAAAGGGAATGAAGGCTGGAAAGCCTCCTCTCGGGAATATAGATTTCCCCCATTCTGTCGGAAAATGATGTCACTCCGACTCTGTCGAGGCTGTGTACGGCGATATAGGCCAGGGCGCCGGCAATTTTTTTGGCATAGTCCATTTTCGAAGGTTTTCCCTCATTCATGGACAGGCTGGTATCGAGGAGAATATGGACCGATTGATCTTCTTCTCCTGAAAATATCTTGATCAGCAGCTTTTCGAGTCTTCCGTAAATGTTCCAGTCAATATAGCGCAAATCATCGCCGCTGTTGTAATTGCGGTAATCGTAGAACTCCGTGCTCATGCCGCGGCGGATGACTCTATGCTCGCCCCGCACAGCTCCTTTCCTCAGTTTTTTGCTGAGAATGGAGAATTGTTCCAGTTTCCTGAGAAAATCTCTGTCGAAGAGGAGGGAGTCGGTCATAGAGCCTTCACAATTGAGTCCAGAATGCTGTCGGGAGTGATGCTTTCCGCTTCGCCCTCGAAACTCAGGATGATTCTGTGTCTGAGAGAGGGGTATGCGGCTCTTTTGATATCTTCAAAACTGACATTGTACCGGCCGCTGATCAGAGCGTAGACTTTTCCGGCCAGAATCATGCTCTGAAGACCTCTCGGCGAAGCGCCGTATCGTATGTAACGGGAAAAAGAACCGGTTTCCGTTTCGGGATGAGTCGCTTTTAGTATCGATACAGCATAATCCCGGACTTCCTCCGGTACAGGGACGGATCTGATCAGTTTTTTCATTCCGTTGATCATGTCCATATCGGAGAGGACATCCAGTTCAGGCATGGATACGCCGGTGGTCAATTCGGCAATTCTCCCCAGTTCCCCGCTGTCGGGATAGTTGACGATGAGCTTGAAAAAGAAACGGTCCAGCTGGGCTTCCGGCAGAGGGTAGGTCCCCTCCATTTCAATCGGGTTCTGCGTCGCCAGAACGATAAACGGTTCCTCCAGCATGTGGGAAACTCCTCCCACAGTCACCTGTCTCTCCTGCATGGCTTCGAGAAGAGCGGACTGGGTTTTGGGGGTCGCCCTGTTGATTTCGTCGGCGAGAAGGACCTGGGAGAAAACCGGTCCGCGGCTGAACCGGATGGAGGTCCCCCCGGCATCATCCTTCATCAGCACATTGGTGCCGATAATGTCGGCGGGCATCAGGTCGGGCGTAAACTGGATTCTCGACATTTTCAGGCCCAGAACAGCACCCATCGTTTTAATCAGATGGGTTTTTCCCAGTCCCGGCACTCCTTCTATCAGGGCATGGCCTCCCGCCAGAAGGCATACCAGAATATTCTCAAGAAGGTCGCTATGTCCGATGACGGCTTTGGATATTTCCTCTTTCAGTTTTTCAAAGTTCTCAATAAAGGACTGGACATCCTCTTTTTTTATCTCCGCTGTTTCATTCATCATTCAACACTCCTATAGCCAGAAAATAATCCCGGATAACAGACTCATATCCCGGGGGAAGAATTTCTCTATCGATAGCTGACTCCAGCTGGTTTCTGTAAAAATGGATAATATCCATCTCTTCTTTTGTCGGTTCGACTATATGGGGCAGGGCGCGTATAAATGATTTAATCTGTTCGCCTTCCCTTAAGTCCCCCCGGATATTATCCTCTTCACCGAACTCACCTGATTCCTTCTTTTCCCTGAATGGTTGAAAATCTCCCATGTCTTCGGTCATCTCTTCACCGGGAGGACTTGCCGGATCAAAATCGGAAATCTTTTCCTCCTTATCAAAGAAGGGCGAGAGAGGGTCGGTATTTCCCGATTTACTGTTATCCTTTTCAAGACCATCGCTTTTACCCGGTTTTCCCTGAGAACTGTCCGAATCCTGAAGGTCTTCTCCCTGCTCTCCGGTTTCTCCTTTATCCGGGGCTCCTGTTCTGGCGGAATCAGACGATTCTGAATCTTCAGCGGGCGTTCCCTCTTCAGCGCTCCCGGGAGGACTTTCCGAATTCCTCTCTTCGGAAAGTCCTCCTTCTCCGGACATCCCGTCCCGCCTTTCCACGGAACTCCCCAGACGCATATCCGGTGTAAGAGAAAAGGTTTTCATCAGGCTTTCCAGGATATCCCCCAGTTCATCACCCATTTCCCTTTTCCGTTCGAGCTGATAAATTTCGCTGTCCGCCTCTTCATCGGAAAGGGTTCTGCTTTCTTTCTGGACCCCCTCCCGTGAAAGCTCTTCGATTTTCTTCTCCAATCTGAGACTTAGTTCCTCCACCTCTCTGTCTATGGATTTATCATTCATGAACCGGTCCTGGATTTTCTGGCCCAATTTGCGGTATTCCTCGGCAAGTTCCTCCAGATCCTTGTCCTTTTCCCCGCTGTTGACCGCATCTATGCGTTCCGATGAATCCAGGAGAATGTCTCCGATGGCCATCTGTCTGTCGCTTATCTGAAGAAAAGAGAAACTGCTCATCCAGAGAAAGAGGCAGAGACCGGTCAGGAGAGGTATGAAAGGATCCCTCTTTGAAAAAATGACGGGAAAGACGTTCCCCGGTTTGATCGTTTCAATAAGACGGAGAGCTTCTCCCATGATGAGAGTTGAATAGGGATTATCCGATTGTCCGAATTGATATGCAGCACTGAGCTTTTCCTTCAGACCCATCTTCTCATCGCTCTCCCGCAGAATAGACAGATGGGTTTCCACACCGAGAAAACCGTAAATGAACGAAAGGAGACAGGCTCCTGCCAGCAGGCCTAAAGGCGCCGGGGAATCAAGTCCGAAAAAATAGCGTAAGGGAAGAGCAGCCAGAGATCCGGCGATCAATGCGATAAATGATAGGGAGAGAATGTTTTTTATCGCTCTTATCAGTCTTTTCTGTTTAATCAACTGTTCGGCAAAGGAGGCCAGTTTATCTCTGTCTGTCATGAATTCTCCTGCTGTAAAATGCCACAATCGCCGATATGGCGGCTACCAGAGCCATTGTCAGAACTATCCAGAGGTATAGAGGTTTTTCAACAGTCTCCCACAGCCTCTCGGAATCCTGAAGAATCATAAAAAGCCGCAGCAGATGGGTATCGGGGAATAAATTCGGGCTCAGGAAGACAATTAGAACAACGGCAAACCAGACAAGAAGACTTTGAAGCCAGTGCTGTTTTTTAAATATGACGAAAAAGAAGAGCCCTGTCAGATAGAGGTCTACCGTGATAAAAAAAATGAAGAGTATAATCACCGAAAGATTAGCGGGACTTAGGGCCGATACGGATCCGGCCACGAGCAGAATCGGCAGAAAAAGCAGAGTGAGAAAAACGGAATAAAACAAACCGTAAGAAAAACGGCCTTTCAGGTATGTGCCGGTGGAAATCCCCGTATAGAGAAACCAGTCGTCCATGGAAATAATTGTTGTATTCTGGATATTTGATATAGCTGATTTAATTGTCAGATAAGATATGAATGCGAGAATTGTGTATAGAGCAATATTAAACATTTCCGGCTTCACCGACCTGGCGAGGAAATAGGAAACCGGTTGGGAAGGGTAGAAAAGAAAAACCAGGAAAGTCAGAACCGCCAGGCCGGCCAGGTGAAGTCTGAACATAAAGAAATTCATAAAGCCCGCTTTCATCTGCTCTTCAAACAAGGGGTTAATCATTAAAAACTCCTTTTGCCGGTAGACTGGAGAGCACCATGGATAGAGATTTCATTTTCCAGGTCGTGTTTGAGAAGCGGGGAGGGTAATAGGGATCGCTTAAAAATCCGCAGAAAATAATCTCCTGATTTTCCATGAGTGGTTTCAAATAGAGATCGGAAACTATTGAACCGAGATCTCCGCTTTCGCCCTTTTCTGTTTCGCCTTTTTGTTCATTCAGATCGATGGATATTTCCGTTCCCGGAAAGACCGTTCCGATCTCAATTTTTTTATCACCCGCTATAAGAAATGAATCACGGATGGACATATCCGATTTATTGAATACTGTAACGATCTCATCCCGGAAGGGAGTTCGATAAAAATCGCAGAGACTGGCACTCCTGGTTTCAAACCTGAAAATCCTGGATGACCATTGACCGAGGGGCAGGTTTTCAATATACAGCTCCGGTCTGTATGTGAGTGAAATATTTTCGTTGGCCTCCCGTTTGAGAAGGGCATCGGGCAATCGCGGCAGAAAAAGATCGCTGCCGGTTTTCCCCGTAGAGCCGATAAGAAGGTCTTTGTAAAAGAGCGATCTGTCCGATATTCCTTTCTGGTAAATCAGATTGATATCAATGGCAAAGCTCTCTTTCCTGAAGGACCCGTTATAGAGCGTGAGGAACAGCGTAAGGGCCGTCAGTGCAAGCATAACCATAAAGAGGGAAATATATCTGTAGATATGCCGGCTATCCCGCCTCAGCCGTATCATGGTCAGCATGGAAATCGATGCTGATGCCGACAGGAAGAGGAGCAGCGCCACGTTTTTGCGGTCCAGGTAGGCGAACTCTGAATTGTCGAAGAGCGTGATATAATCCTCGAGAAGAAACGGCTGGTCCATTGCTGACCTGAAAACATCATCCTCCGGAACGGAACGGTTGATAATTTCCCAGATTTCATCGAGACCGGGCCAGTCCCGGAGTGGTTCAGCTGAATAATCGTAGGGGAAGAAAAAGATAGAGCCTTCCCCTGATCTGCGCAGGCTGCCGGCTTCGAAACCATCTGCCAGTAAAAGTCTGTTCTCCGGGAGAACATCTATAGTATTGACCAGAAGGTCTGAACCGGATATTCTCCTCAGTCCATTGATTCTGACCGGGAGATAGTCCCTTTTCAGCGGAGAGGGACTTCTCCCTCCCCATACGGCCAGAACCCCTCCGGAACTAACCCATCCCGCTATGGATTCGAACTGCTCATTGGATAAACGGTCAAAATACTCTCTATGAATGGAAATTATGGAAACTCCGTCATAAGCCATTGCGCTGACAGGGAGATTATCGGGGTGAGGATAGGTGACGATTCTCTGTTTTAAAACGGGGTGCTCCGGAGAGAGGGATAAATCGGGATAGGGCGATACGACTACGATAAAGTCTCCCCGTTTACCTCTTTGTTTCAAAGGTATACTGTCATTTATGATTTCCTCGCCCGACGATGTCAATTTTAACATCAGGTCCCGGTTGTGATGACCGATGGGAATGACAAAAGACAGGATTTTATCGGAGCCGGACTGCAGATCAACCGGCTTGATATATTCCCTGATCTGCTCAGTCGCCGTACCGGAATTATCGGTTATGACCTGAAGCTCTCCGCTGATCGAAGGTCCTTTGTTTTTCAACCTCACCACAAGGGGTGTCCAGGCGTCTTCAATATATAATCCGTTAAATCCCAGCATAACGCTGTAATCGATATTCTGGGAATAGAGAAGTGAACAAAGGAGGAACAGAGCTGTGGAAACGGCGAATTGTTGCTTCTTAAACATTTTAATCTGATATATACAATAATCCGGCATAAGGTACGATGCAAGAAGAAAAAAGCTGCACAGGCCGGTGCTGTGCAGCTTTATTCATCGGTAGGTTTTTCTCTCCTGTTTGAGTGATTTCTGGAGTTTGGCGATCTTCTTCCACTTCACTTTTTCCTCCAGGGCCTGTCTGGCGTCCTGTTTCCTTTCGAGAAAGCGGAGCTCTCTCTGCAGATCCAGATAATTTTCGAATCTATTGTGATCCAGAGCGCCCGAAGAGAGCGCTTCCTGAACAGCGCATCCCGGTTCTCCGCTATGGGAGCAGTCTCCGAAACGGCAGCTGGCAGACAGCTGTGCAATATCTTCAAAGGCGCTTTCCAGCGATTCTTCCGATCCCCACAGCTGCAGTTCCTTGATACCCGGAGAGTCTATGAGAATGGCGCCGCTTTCGAGTCTAATCAGTGATTTGCTCGTTGTTGTGTGCCGTCCTTTCAGGTCGCTTTCTCTCTGTTCACCTGTTTTCATTATCTCTTCACCGGCCAGGCTGTTGATCAGAGCTGATTTCCCGACTCCCGAAAAGCCTGTAAAGGCAACTGTTTTGCCCTCCTGTAAATAGGATCTCAGAGATTCCAGACCTTCACCGGTTATGGCGCTTGTCAGGTGAACCGCGGCGCCCGAAGAGATATTCTCAGCTTCGATGTAATAACTTTGCGCATCATCACAGAGATCAATCTTATTCAGAACGATAACCGGAGTGGCCCCGCTATCCCACGATCTGGTCAGAAACCTCTCCAGTGCGCCCCGGGAAAAATTCCGTCCTCCGTCGAGGCCGAATACCAGAAAGATATAATCGGCGTTTGCCGCGATGACCTGTTCCTCCGTTTCCAATCCGGCCCGCTTCCGTGAGAAAGCGCTTTTTCTGGGAAGAAGCTTCTCTATCACGGCGCTGTCATCAGAGAGCCGCAAGAGAACCCAGTCTCCCACAGTCGGATAATCGGATCGGTTGACAGCTGTATACATATAATGCCCCGAAACGCGGCAAGAGTACTCTTTCTCTTCAGTCAGGACTTCGTAGATATGGCGCGATTCGCTGGTAATCCGGCCGGGAAGAAGTCCCTGAGTTCTGAAGGGTTCGTAAAGGTTCCGGAAGTGTGAATCCCATCCCCATTGTTCAAGTGACATAGTCAGTGCGCCTCCACGCAGATAGAATGTATGCTTTTTAACGTTTTATCGACCGGGAAGGGCAGCATGGTCATGGCTTTGGCCGCCATGGCGAAGAGCAGAACTTCGCTGTCGTCCCCGGCTATTCTGTTTGTCCTTATGAAACCGCATCTGCCGCAGCGGTGGACCAGGGCCCATTCCCCTTTGTTCCGGACCCATAAAGATATAGGTTCCATTAAGGCGCGGCAGCCCGATCGTCTGTCGCCGGGCTTTAAATCCATATGACGGCTCCAGAGACAATGGGGGCAGTGATTTCTATGCTCGCCGCCGCTTTCCGGAGGTGTTACGGTTCTCCCGCAATTTCCGCAGATAAACGTTTCGTTGTAGTTTATTATGTTCTTTTCATGTCTGGACATGGTTCAATCTCCTCACGATTGTTCATATGAGTCGATCCGGATGTCCTGCTCAAAAATAGACAGATGTGCTGTATGACAGGGAATACAAGGATTTTAATAGGTATTAATTGTAATTTCCCTAATTGAACAGGAACATCCCTGCGGCAATAGCTTTCATACGACCTCCTGATTATGTATAATTTACTCATATTATTTTCAGGATATCCGGGGCTGTCGTCAAGGGAAAAGACGGTTCTACAAAAGGAGTACACTTGTGAAGATTGCAGTGGGATTGAGCGGCGGGGTGGATTCCTCTGTTGCGGCCTATCTGTTGAAGAAGCAGGGCCATGAGGTAATCGGAGTCAGAATGAATCTCTTTCCGGAAGGATTGAATACAGATGAAGAGGATGCGCAGAAAGTCGCCGATTATCTGGGAATCCCTTTTCAGACAATTTCTCTCGAAAAAGAGTATCACCAGCATGTTATCGGTTATATGAAGAGTGAATACCTTTCGGGACGGACTCCCAATCCCTGTATCATCTGCAACAGATATATAAAGTTCGGACTTTTTCTCCGCAAGGTTTTTGAAGCCGGACTGGAATTCGATATGTTCGCCACAGGGCATTACGCCCTGCTGAACAAAGATGAAAAGTCAGGACGCTACTGCCTTCGCAAAGGAGTGCACAGCGATAAGGATCAGGCGTATTTCCTGTCTATTCTGACACAGGAGCAGTTATCAAAAATCCTGTTCCCCCTGGGGGAGATGGAGAAAAGCGAAGTCAAGAGAATCGCCGATGAGGCGGGGCTCTTCACAGCCGGAAAAAGAGAGAGCCAGGACCTCTGTTCGGGAGATTACCGGAAATATATTGCTCCCGGGGAAAGTGGAGCCGGTAATTTTGTAGACAGAAACGGCAATATACTCGGAAAGCACAGAGGTATCGAAAACTATACCATCGGCCAGAGACGCGGCCTGGCCCTTAGTTCGCCCGATGAGCCTTATTACGTCGTCGCGCTCGATGGAGATACCAATAACGTCATCATAGGCTATAACCGTGATCTGCTGAGTTCTTCCATGACTGTGGGCGAAATCAACTGGGGAGCTGTCGTTAATCCGGTTCTGCCTCTGGAAGTTCATGTCAAAATCCGGTATCGCGATAATGGAATAGGCGCTGTCATCAAGGAAAAAACCGGTGAAAACAGGTATCTGGTTGAATTTAAAGAAGAAAGACGGGCCGTAACGCCGGGGCAGCTCGCGGTCTTTTATGATGGCGATCTGGTTCTGGGTGCGGCTTTTATAGAATCATCGGATATCAGCGGCAATTAAGTCGATTTTCTTGATCAATTCCTCAATGCCGTGAGAGCGGTTCCGGGCGCAAACCGGAGCCGGATTTCCACATATGAAGCATTTTCTGGAATCAATCCCCAGCTCCTGCCTGGACAGCGGCTTACCGGGTTCGGCCAGCACATCCATATCGAAAAGCCGCCCGCAGGGGTGGCTCTCTTCTATTTCAACTGTAATTTTTTTCAGCTTTATCTGATTGATATCAATAGCAAAGAACGCTTCCGGACCGGTTTTAAGAAAGCGGACCTGTGAGAACAGAACCTGAGTTCCGATTTTATTGTTTAACAAAGAAAGGCCCGAATAAAAAACGCTTCTATAGGAAGGCTTGTCTTTTACTGTTCCGGGAATATTCAGAGAATAGGACAAACAGGAATGTCCGAAACGTCTGAGAATTTCACTCTGTATTGTCCGCCTGTTGTCCCGGCAATCGGCCATCATGGACACATCTACTTCAACTTGCATAAGTGCCTTTTTAGTGCTTTGATTATATCAATAAAATTAATTGAGGAACAGAAAAATGATAGGAACACTGGTTAACAGCGGCGCTATTCTAGCCGGAGGTACAATTGGTTTGCTTCTGAAATCCCGCAGCCCCGAGAAACTGACGACAATCGCCTTTCAGGGAATCGGACTTTTTACGGTTACCCTGGGGATCATGATGGCGATAAAAGCCGATAATATTCTTTTTATGATATTCAGCATCATACTGGGAGGCATTACCGGCGAATTGCTCAGGATCGATCAGGCTATGGACAATCTGGGGGAAAGACTGAAACGGGTTGCGAGGTCCGAAAGCAGTCATTTCGCCGAAGGAATGGTAACGGCTTTCCTTCTTTTCTGCATGGGATCGATGACTGTTCTCGGGGCCATCGAGGAAGGGCTGGGAGGGTATCCGAATCTGCTCTTTGCCAAGTCTGCCCTCGATGGAATTGCTTCGATTGCACTGGCATCCACACTGGGTGTGGGGGTACTTTTTTCCATCGTTCCCCTGCTGATTTTCCAGGGCGGACTGACGCTTTTTGCCGGTTCGATCCAGGGGGGTCTGACCGATACCGTTATAATGGAAATAAGTGCTACCGGAGGTCTTCTTCTTCTGGGCCTGGGAATTTCCATACTGGAAATCAAGAAGATAAAAACGATTAATATGATCCCGGCTCTTCTCTATGCAGCTGTTTTCGCTCTGATATTTTAAAGATAATAAATATTATTTTTCAGTCTTGTCACCCATATATTCAGTGAAAGCTATAGGAAGTTGAATTGTCTGTATTGACGCCGGACAATTCAACCTTTTTTTTATACCCTATAAAATATGAATTAAGAGTTGTAAGAAATATTACCACCTTAATATCTATCTGCAAGTTTTGTTTGGTGAATTAATTACAACTTTAAAAAATAAAATATATTACATTTATTTGTGTATATGTAAATATATTTATCCAAAAATACAGATAATTACACTACATATACTTTCTGGAATTTTTGGGTGGAGCCTGCTTGATTTTAAACTATATAGGTTTGTTTATGCTTCAGACAGATAAAAATTAAATATAATTTCAGCTTCTGTGTTAATGTGAACTTTATGAAACAGTGTATATAAAATATATTATTAATAAGAGTAATAAAAATTATGTTAGCTGTTTGTTGCTATGATAATATTTTTAAGTTCATTCAGCTGATAAATTCTGAACTCTGCTTTTACCATGTGATCATTTTCCCTCCCGGTCATCTTGTAGGCTGTCCTGCAGCCCGCGGCATTTCCTGCCTGAATGTCGTGTATATGATCTCCGACGATCAGAATTTCATCACAGGTAATTTCAAGAAGATCCGCAATATGGAATATCGATTCCGGGTCCGGTTTAAGGGGAAAAGGATCATCTCTGGAGATTATCTTTCCGAAATGCCCTGTTGTAATTGTCTGAAAATTCTGTAGTGCCCTTACTATGGACTTGTAACAGTTGCGACTGATTATGAAGAAAGGTATTTCCCGGTTCATAAGAAACGAGAGTATATCCTGAGCACCGTCTTCTTCCCGGGAGATGCATGCGGCTTTATACTCCATTTCTTCCAGAATAGTATGAGCAATCATACTCTCTTCAGGTGAAAGAGTTTGAAAATAATCCAGCAGAAACATCTCGGGAGGGCATCTGGTTTTTTCCCGTATGGCGGCAAAATCAATGGACCCCGGTTGGGTCAAGGTGCCGTCGAAATCAAAAATCACGGCTTTCAGACTCATTTCTGTATCTCCTTTTAAATCAGTTTTGATAACAGCTACAGACCGGACGGGAATAATGTCTCAAATATCTATTATATAAAAAAATCAGAGAAATACGGAGCTTTTAGTGTTATGATTAAACCAGGGTAAATTATGTATTTTCGATATCAGAATCGAGTAAATAATCATGTTTCCCGAATTTGTATACTTTTACTTTTACTCGTTACGGGATTGTATATGCAATCCTGCTCTCAATTGATCACCCCTCTTACACCGGACGTTCTTCTCATCGTGGAGGATGAGATAAAACCGGTTATAGTCATCGAAACGCCCCGAAATAACTCCACTTACCGCTCTTATATAGTAGTCTCCGGAACTGTTTCAGATTCCGTTCTCGAAGAGGATGATGGAATCGGCGAAATTGTAACATTTGAATACGGGATTGTTGATAGCAGTCCCCGGACAAGAACTGTCACAGTTGACGGTTCCGGCAGCTTTTCCATATCACCCGAAGATCCCGATGCCGCTTTTTCATACAATCCAGAAACTGGTGATTTCGCATTTGTGATAAGCACAACTGTTCCGAATGTACTAAGCAGCGTTCAGACTGTCTATGTGGAAGTGACTGACAGCAATGGCAATACTTCCAGAAAAGAAGTCAATCTCCAGTCCTATCTCTATGGTCCCTATATTTCGATTGTCTCTCCCGACCCGGAAAATCCGGGTACCTACTCCAGCACAGTCACTGTTACGGGTTTTGTTACCAACAGTATGGACGACTCGTCGACGTCGGAGGTTGATACTTCATCTCTACAGTACAAAATCAGGAATTTCAGTGATTTTATAAATCTCTCCGAAGACGAGTACGATAGTGACACCGGAGCTTTTTCCATCACATTTGATACAACCGGATCAGATCCCGCCATTGCCCGGGTGGAAGGCGATCTGATTTTTCAATTGATTGCTTACGATAAGAATGATTACTCTACAATTGCAAGCCTGCCCATATATTCCGATGGAGCCGGTCCCTTTATTAGCGTAACGTCGCCGGATCCGGAAAATCCCGGTACATATAATAGCATTGTTACAGTGACAGGGACGATTTTCAACAGCAGAACCGATGATGAATCTACATCGGAGGTCGATCCCTTGTCACTGGAATACAGAGTCGAAGCCAGTGAATACATTCCCATTTCCGAAGATGATGAGAGTTTTACCTATGACACCCTAACCGGAATTTTCCACCTTTCATTCAGTACGACAGGAGAGAATCCGGCGATCCCGGTAGTAGACGGAGATCTCGATCTCAGGATAAGAGCGAAAGATCTGAATGACAATCTTTCTCTATTTTATCTTGTGATCGAATCGGATAATACCGGACCTTCCCTGTCAATTATTACCCCTCAGGACGGCAGCTATTATGCCTCGACTGTGACTCTATCGGGTTATGTAGAAGATTTTGCCGGCAGCCGGTCAGTTGATGAGTGCGGAGCCCTTTTCTATCAGTTGCCGGGGCAGGACCGGGTTGAAATGGATTATGATAATCAGGGATACTTTGAAGATGTCCTGGATTTTTCCGGAATAAATGATCCGAAAGCTCTGAAAGTATTGGCCTATGATAAAAACGGAGAAATCAGCGAAGTCGTTCTTGACCTGTACAATGATTATACAGGACCGTATATCGCAATCACGGATCCTTCTGTTTCCGACCGTCAGTTCCGGTCCTCGGTTACGGTAAGCGGTTCTGTTTCAAATGATTCTTCAGGCCTGTCAGTTTCAGAAGTGGACAGGTTGGAATGGCTTGTTGCGGGAACGTCATTGAGCGGAGTATTCAGCAATACAAATTCTGAAGCAGAAACGGATAATTTTGATGGTGGATTTACCTTTACTTTTTCTCCCTATGATGCCGGATACGCCGGTACGTCGCTGACGGTTGTTATTAACGCTTTTGATAAAAACGGCAATAAAACATCTGAAAATATATTAATGACAAAATATGATCAGGGGATGTTTCTGGATATCACCGCTCCCCAGGATCAGGCGAAATATGCTGATTATGACTACAAGTTCACTCTGAGGGGATCTGTAAGAGACAGGGCTGATGCATCGGCATTTGATGAACTCAAATCTCTTGTTTGTACGGTCAGTTGCAAACGGGATGGTTCGGATCAGCTGATCCCAGTTGATTTGTTGACCGATTCGAACCTGGGTAATCCGGGACTGGAACTCGTAGACTGGGATGAAGTAAATGGAGATTTCTCATACTTCTATTCCATTCCCAATAGCGCTACAACCTCTCCGGTTATGATCCGGGTCACGGCAACGGATTTGATGAACGTCACTTCAACTCATGAATTGACTCTGATCAGTTCAACAGAAGGTCCGAAGATCAATTTTACACAGCCGGTTCTCTTTAACTACACCATAAGTTCATACGATGAATCAATTCTCTACTACTCCTATGATGTCGCAAAATCTGAACCGTATGTCATAACCATAAGCGGGAATATTCCCGATGCCGGCAGCATACAGTATTTTTCATATCAGACAAAAATCGGTTCAACTTTTAGTACGCCTGAGTATCTGAATCTTCCGGAATTCGATTCGAGCTCCGGTGATTTCAGCTTTGATGTTGACATAAATTCTCTGGCAAATGCCAACAGTGCCAACGATATGTATATTAATCTTGAAGCAAAAGATGTTAGAAATAAAACTTCCAATCCGATTTTTATATTTGAGAATGATTCGGTAAAACCGGCGGTTGTCGTAAGTGATGATGATAATAACGGCTATGTGAAAAATGGCGATACTGTACAATTTATAACAGTTATAACTGAAGAAAATAGCGGTTTAAGCGGAATTCCACAAATCAGAATCGGTGGCGTTAATTATGGAGATATGACTCCTTCAGGAAATAATTGGGAGTTTCTCTGGAATGTTCCTGATGGCGATAATGCTTCTGCTTCGATAGAAATTATTGTTTCTGATAAAGTCGGTAATGAAAGCGAGATTCCGACAGGTAGAAATGTATATGTTATAGATAATACGTATCCCACTGTTGATACTATAACTCCGGATACCTATATTTCGGATACATCAGGCGCAACTTTCAATGTTGTTATTGATTTCAGTGAAGCTATGGGAAGCACAGTTCCGACTATTGTATTTGCAGACAACATCGTTGGAAGTATTTTGAGTCTTAACGGATCTTCCGGCTGGACAGATTCTGATACTTACACTTTTGTATATGACGTTACGAACACAGATAATGTTATTTCTGATATCGATATAACAATTTCCGGAGCAAAAGACCTGGCCGGTAATACCTCCGGCAGCTTGACGAATACCGATGGATTCGATGTTGATTTTGTG
>JAFGXR010000101.1 GCA_016936555.1 Spirochaetales bacterium
TGCCCAGCATCAATTGGAGATTTTGTCGGGAAGCCAGACTCAAACGGGAGGAACTCTGTCTGCAGATTTCCTGATCCTTTCCGGTGGAGATTTAACAGTCTCATCTCCGGCGGATCTGTCTGTCGGAACGGACTTTACCATTAATAATGCCTCTTCTATCTACGACGGAACGGGATCCGTATCCATAGGATTGGGCAACCTGGCCGTTTCTGCCGGAGAATATAGCGGTAACGGAGCCCTGACCCTGACAGGAGCGGCAACGGGAGACATCCTGATCAGCGGAACAGGTCTTTTCAATACCCTTTCCGGAGGAGATGCCACACTCACAGCCGGTGATTTTCTCTACAGCAGTACGGGAACCAGTGCTGCTGCCGGTGACATAATCCTGACTGTCGGAGATCTGATTTTGAGCAGCGGCATCGTTTCGTTAACAGGAGCTGTCACTCTCAATGGGGCCGATGGCGATCTTACTGTCAGCGGAGGCACCCTTTCGGCCAATAGTCAGGTGACTCTCGACGGAGATAACGGCGATCTGACCATCAGCGGCGGAACGCTGAACGGAACGGGCGATATCAATGTGGACGGCAATGTCCTCATCTCTTCCGGAACCCTGGATGGAACGGGCCGTACGATCAATGCGGCCGGAGACTGGGACCAGAGCGGCGGCATTTTTACAGCAGGAAGCGATCTGGTCATCTTTGACGGAACGACGCCATCACTCACTATGAGCGATGATTTTTACGATGTTACAATCAGCGGCGGTGTTACTCTTTTCTCGGATATCGTTCTCGGAGGAGAGATGATAATTTCGGGCACTCTTGATGTGGGGGCCGATTTCCAGGTGGATGTCGCCGATAGCTGGAGCAACAGCGGAACTTTCATTAGTCAGAACGGACTGGTCTTTCTAGGCGGAAACAGCGCGGGACCTCATACTCTGGCGACTGGCGGCAGTTCTTTCTACGATCTGGAAATCACTTCCGATGATTATTCCTCAACGGCGGGCGTTGATGTTCAGAATCAGCTTGTAATAAGCAGCGGCAGCCATACTCAAACAGCAGGCTCTCTCTCAACGGATGCCCTTGTGCTTTCGGGAGGAGACCTGACGGTGTCCGCACCTGCCAGCCTCGCTATAGCAACTGATTTCAATATCAGCAACTCCGCTTCGCTGTATGACGGAACGGGTGTTGTTTCCATAAATTCAGGCAACCTGGCCGTTTCTGCCGGAGAATATAGTGGTAACGGAGCCCTGACCCTGACGGGAGCGGCAACGGGAGATATTCAGATCACTGGTACCGGACTGTTCAACAGTCTTGCCAATGCCGATACGACTCTAACCGTCGGGAATCTCATCTACAGCAGTACGGGAACAAGCGCAATAGCCGGAGAGATCACTCTCACAGCAGGAGATATGACGCTCAGCAATGGCTCAGTCTCTTTTACAGGAACTCTCGATTTCGACGGAGCCGACGGAGACCTTACAGTCAACAGTGGAATCATAACCGCAGACAATACAATTGTTTTCAACGGTAGTGACGGCGACATGGCGGTCAACGGCGGAACAGTTGCTGTAAATAGCACAATAACCTTCAACGGAACAGACGGAGACCTGACAGTCTCCGGCGGGACATTCTCGGCTAATGATCTGGTAACTCTCTCCGGAACAGGCGGGAACCTGACAATCAGCGGCGGAACATTTGATGGAACCGGCGATCTGGATATAAACGGCTTCGTTCTTATCAACGGAGGAACCCTCGATGGATCGGCAAGAGCTATTAATGCAGCAGGAGACTGGGATGAAACGTCCGGTGCATTCATATGCGGAACCAGTCTGGTTACTTTTGACGGAACTGCCCCGGGATTGGCATCGATAAGCCCTTTCTACAATTTCATTCTCGATGGTCTATCGGTTACTCTCGACTCAAATCTCGATGTAAACGGTAATTTTACAATTTCCAATGGAACGTTTTCCGGAGCGGATCATAATATCGATGTCGCCGGAAACTGGATAAATAATGATACTTTCGATTACGGAACTTCAGGAAATGTCTCAGTCAGCGGGGTGGGAGCCCTTTCAATCACTACCGGCGGCGATCCTTTCTTCGATCTGACCGTTTCCGGCAGCACTTACGGGATGACTGATGACCTGATAATCGATAACAGTCTGACGACGAGCGGTATATACGAACCGGGAAATCATTACATCACCTTTAACGGAACCCTTTGGACAACGACCGGTTCTTTCGATCATACGGTCGGCGGCGGGGCTAACAGCACAGTTCACTTTACCGACGGTACTGTTATTGTCGTCTCGGGCTCGAATAGATTCTACAATTTCCTCTATCAGGAAAACGGGGGTATGATTGAGTTTGAAGAAGGGCAGACGCAGACCGTTTCCAATGACTTTACGGTTGAAGGGGATTCGAATACGGAAGCTACGATGATCACTCTGACAAGTATCAACCCCGTTCCCAGCCCCGTAGGAGACGGCGATGAGGACAGATGGATCCTCACTCTTGAAGGCTCCGCCAACATTTCAGGAGTCATCATCATCAATAGCCGGGCGACGTTTCCCATTACCCCGGCCCCCGACTGTTTCGACGGTCCCGGAAATGGAGGAGGAAACAATGAAAACTGGCTGTTCGTCATTCCGGTTATTGTCAGCTGGACTGAGGATTCCGATGGAAACGGACGAATAGACAGGATACGCGTCCGCGTCGACAATAGAGGGAACCTCACCGACGACATTCTCGATAACGGCGGAGTTATGGATTTCTCCGGTGTTGCCGCGGCAGTTGACGGCTATACCGTCACAGGGTTCTCCCGGGACGACCGCTCCTTCACGGGAGACCCGGCCGACCCCTATATCGAATACGAGTTTTTGATTCTTCTCCGGGAGCAGGAACATACCGATACGGACATAACTCCTCAGTGGAAGCTTACGGAAAACACAACTCTGATCGGTTTTGTCGGAACGGCGCCTGTTGAGTACGGGCCGGATGTCAATAAACAGACACCTCTTGACAATGCCGCTCCTGTATTTAATTACACACTGGCCAGCGCAGAGAAGAACAGGATCTTCGTTCAGTTTTCCGAAAGCGTCAGGCATTCCGGCGGCGGCATTGTCGATGAGAACGACTTTTCCTTCCTTGGCGGGGCTACCGTGACCGGTTTGAACCGCATTACGACAGAGGGTGAAGGAACCAGTGAACTTGAATTGATTCTCGATAGTCCTGTTGCTGTGGACGAGATCCTGACAGGGGTCACAATACAAACGGGTACGGATTTTGATGACATCATAACCTCCGCTCCTGTTTCCAGTTTCCCCAGAGCCGATTCGGACCCCCTGCCGGCACCATATGATGATCCTCTGTTTCCGGCAGGCAACAGCCACCGCGTTTCCGATCTCGCTCTCGGCCTGACCGGAGACGGCATCCTCCAGCCGGTTTACGCGACCGATGACTCTCAAACCGATTCGGCCCGCGGCGGAATCGGCACCATCCGCGATTTTACGGGAGGAGCCTGGCTTCAGGATCAACCCATTGAATTAACATCCCATATCAACAGCGGACACAGTGCCCCCAGCGGTACGGTTCCCCAGGTGGAGCTCTATTTCGACGTCGATGTTCCAACCGCTTACAGGCAGAATAACAGCGAAGAGGGGCTCTGGCTTCCCGGCGTTTCATTCGGCGATACACCCGGAGCAAATGATTATGATGTCTACGATTTCTACGGAATAGTCCCTTCTCCCAATCCTGACGAGAGAGCGGCAGCTGTTGAGGCCTCTCCTTCAAATCAGCTCAGGATTCACAGTTTTGATAACGACGACCCTGAGCTCGAATCGGTGGCCGATGTGGAGTTCATTTATTTTCTGCCCGATTACAATCTCTTTGCCGCAAGAATTGAAAACTCTTCATCGGGCGAATGGTATCGTCAGGTCAAGCCCTGGACCTTTGCCATTCACGATATTACAGCCCAGGCCGGCGGCGTTACCATTCTGAAAAACGTCATCAATCCCGAGAACGGGGAAACGACCAATCTTCACTATGAACTGACAGAAGCCGGCATGGTGACAATTCAGGTTTTCGATATATCCGGAGCCATGGTCGACATCCTGCAGCGGGGCCGCCAGGAAGCCGGTGAGCACTCAACGGCCTGGGACGGACACAACTCCGGTGGCAGAATCGTAGCCAGGGGCGTATACTTTATTAGGGTTGTAGCTCCCGGAATTGATGAAACGAGAAAAGTCATGGTGGTGAAATAATCGGAGGCCGATGGACAGGATAGAAGCCCTCAGTAAAAAACAGCTTATTAAACAAAGCCGGCAGGAGCGGTTTGCTGAAAACCAAAGGATCCTTATGTATGCCCCTCTGGTAATCTCGGCGGTCGCTTTTCTCTATCTGCTTCAGTACAGATTTTTTCCGGGAAGGGAAAATCAGTCCCCTCTATTTCGCTATTATGTCGGCTTGTTCTCCTTTGCTGTTCTGTTCTCTCTCCTGTTCAGGTTGTGTTTTCCAATCATCCTTAAGCTCAGAAGACTTAATATCAAAGCTGTTTTTTTTGCTTCCTATTATTACCTGATGTTTCTCATCACTGTGTCGCTCACCACGCTCGATCTTCAAGCCTCAAGTGATTATTCCGCTTATGCCGTGGGGATATTCATGGTCGTTTATCTCTACAGAATCGATTGGAAGCGATATATTATGTTTTCCCTATCCGGGTTGATTTATTTTTCTGCGGTTTATTATCTCTTAAAGGCGGAAATGTTGGCTCCCGATAGGTTACTCCCTCTTATTATCTTTACCATATTGTCCATTTATCTGGTCTATGTACGTGAAAAAACACGGACCCAGATGCTCGTTCTCAAGGTCAAGCTGGAGGATTCCGCCCTTAAGGATCCTCTGACCGGCCTCTATAACCGCCGCTATCTCTTCGAAACTCTTCCCTTGAGGATCTCCCTTTTCGGGCGGTACGGAGATAAAACAGCCTTGCTTCTTATCGATGTCGATCACTTTAAAAAGATCAATGATCAGTTCGGTCATTCCGCGGGAGATAAAGTTCTGAAAACCCTCGCTGTGATTATTCGCGATGGTATCCGAGAGACAGATTCGGCATACCGGTACGGCGGAGAGGAATTTCTGATTGTCCTCAATGATACGGAACGGGATCAGGCGGCTTTAATGGCGGAGAGAATGCGGAAAACGGTCGAAGAGTATCCTTTTGAAGGGGTCCCCTGGAATGTCACGGTCTGTATCGGCATTGCCGAAATCAGACCGGGAGATAATGATGATCATCTTATAGAACGGGCTGATAATAACCTCTATGAAGCGAAAAGAGCCGGACGGAACCAGGTTGTAAAATAATCAATTCGGGTAATCTTTCATGACATAGTCAATCTTCTTTATGGAATCTTTCAGCCATTCAACAAGAAGTTCCTTATATTTTTTTTCCGGTAATTGCCAGGATAAATCCGATTCTCTCAGGCGCGAACCGAGCCGACTCAGAATAATGGCGCAGCTGGCGGAAATATTAAGGCTTTCTACAAACCCTTCCATGGGAATTTGGATATATCCGTCTGCATGATCCAGAATCTCGCGGGAGAGTCCGTCCCGCTCATTGCCGAAAAACAGTGCAGCCGGTCCGGCGCTCAAATCGAAGGTCCCCGGAGCTGCTCCTCCCGCGAGGGGGGATGTCGCAATGATTCTGTATCCATCGGATTTCAACTTTTCCACAGCGGTTCTGCTATTGTTGTGTCCTTCATTGAATCGGTTGAGGTGTATCCATTTCAGGGTTCCCCTGACCGCGTGATTTTTCACTTTAAAGCGGTTGCTGTTTTCAATGACATGGAGATTCTGGATTCCGAAGGCATCGCAGTGCCGAATAACAGCACTGCCGTTCTGGCTGTAATGCAGATCCTCCAGTACCACCGTCAGGTATTCCGTCCGCCGGGACAGCACGGTTTTCATTCTCTCGAAGCGTTCGGGGCTGATAAACCCGCTCAGGTATGAAATCAAAGGGTCGGTCATTTCTCTATAATAGGCGCAAAGGCTCATTGATGTAATGTTAAAAGCTGTGCTACACCATTTATATGCTTGAAAATGAGACCGTTTCGGTAATAATTCCCGTTTATAATAGAAAAAAGGCTGTTCATGAAGCCATTCGATCGGTTCTCGGTCAGACCTGGAAGAATTGGGAACTGATCATTGCCGATGACGGATCAACCGACGGAACGCTGGAGAGTCTGGATATTTACGGACAGGACGATCGGTTTCGCCTTATCAGCCTGAGACATAACGGGCACCCCGGTTTTGTCCGGAACAGAGCTGTAGAAGAGGCTCGCGGACGATGGATAGCCTTTCTCGACTCCGATGATTTGTGGTCCCCTGACAAACTCTCCCGGCAGATCAGCTATATGCGGAACCATGAGGACTGCTCATTTCTTCACAGCAGGGAAATCTGGATGAGAGAGGAAAAAATCATATCCCAGGCTCATAGAAAACACAGAAAAGAGGGTGATTTATTTAAAGTCTCTTTGGGGAAATGTGAGATAAGTCCTTCAACGGTTCTGATGGAGAGAGCTCTTTTCAACGCTCTGGGTGGTTTCCGCGAAGATCTGGAAATCTGTGAAGACTATGAGTTGTGGCTCCGGGTAACTTCCCGCTGTTCCGTTGGTTATATAGATGAGGATCTTGTAACCAAGAGAGCGGGGGGAGGAGATCAGCTGTCCTTCAAGTACGGATTTATCGAGATCTTTAAAATCAGAGCTCTCCGGAGCCTTGTCGAAGGGCACAGTCTTCCACGGGAAAGGGAGCTCGTCGCGTCGGCGGAGCTTGCCAGGAAGTGCCGTATATATGCGAAAGGCTGCCGGAAAAGGGGACGGGAAAAAGAAGCGGATAAATATGATTCACTCTATTTTTTCTATCTCCCTGACGATGGTCATAGAGAGTAATGGAAAGAAAACCTCTTATTATCTTCATTTTTATCGTCTCCCTGTTTTTCTCCTGCCGCTCGGTTATTGAAGACCTGCCGATGGACAACGCCCAGAACCGGGCGGAATCGGCCCTGATCATTCTGGGTAATCCTCTCGGTACGTTTCCTGTAACTCTATCGGATATTCCCGGACTTCTCGCTTTTACCCGGGATCCCAATCCAGCAGTCCGGCATATGGCTGTCTATCAGTTGGGTCAGCTGAATACAGCATCTTATTACAGCGATCTTCTACCGTTGCTGATTGATGAGGATATATCGGTTTCACGCAATACGAAAGAGCTTCTGCTGCGCAATGAAAAACAGGCTGCCCGGGTTTTCCGGGAGGCTCTGACAGTAGAAGAGAAAGATCTGGTTCTGAAATTACTGGAACTTCTGGTGTCTATCCGGGACAGAGAGAGTCTCGAAAAAATCATTGAGCTGTTTTTAAGTGAAGACAAGACCATCGTCGATAAAGCCGTCTCCAGTGCGGCCCTGCTGGCCGATATCAATGACAGAATCCTCTATGACAGTCTTTTGAGGCCGGAACCGGAAATCCGGATCGGTATTGTCAGAACATTCAGCCGGATGGGGGATCCCGCGGTTCTGGGGACACTTCTTCCCTACATGTATGATCCCGAACCAAGGGTTCGCAATGCTGTCAAATTCGCTTTTGTCGATTTCGGGGAGAAATCGGTTCCCTATCTCATCAATGTTCTGAACAATCCCTCGCCGGAAACCCAGCTGTCTGTCCTGGGCCTCTTCGAGGCTTTGAAAAGCGCCTCATCAATCGATCCCATGATCAATCTCTTCGGCAATGAGAACCAGAGAGTGCGGGAGCGCGCTGTCTATACCGTTTCCACCTTCGGAGTGACGGCTCTGGAATCTCTGGGGCAGGCCCTTGAAAACGATAGGAAAGATGTCGTCCTGAGTTGTATCGCCTTGCTCGGGAAAATCAGAAAAAGCGAATCTCTGGATTATCTGATGTCTCTCCTTGATGAGGAAAACAAGGAGATTCAAAGAGAAGCAATTAAAAATATTCTCCTTTTCGGCACGGAAGCCGGTGACAGATTTCTCTCTATTCTGGACCGACACGAAACGGAAAAATACGGATATGCCATTCAGGGGTTAACGGCTTTAAAGGATGTCAGACTTATCAGTGATTCCGGCACGTCTCTCTATAACAGAAATAACAGGAGTCGCGCCCTCATTCTCTATACCGATGAAAAATCCGTTGAAACGTATCTGTCCGGACTGGACATCTCCGGATTGCTGAGACGGGATATCGGGTTTATCAAAAAGATCAGTCTTTCATCTCTGGAACTCATTAAAGCGGAGAGGGAAATCCGTGTTTCCGGATCGCTGTACACGACATTCTATATTTCCAGAAATGATTTCCTCAAGAAATCCGAAGAGGCGCTTAAACTCTCCTTTTCCTATATGCACAACTATATGGAAAGCCGCGAGGCGGAAGATCTGGAAAAAGCCAAACTCCAGAGAAACTACAGTGACCTTTTTGCCCGGTCAGCAAGGGAACTTGAAACACAGCTGGGAAATTATGTCGGTACGAGCGAAAAGGAGAAGCTTCTGATTCAATCTTTTGAGGATTCCAGGACCGCTATCATTTCTTATTACGAATCGGTTTCGATCAACAGAAAGAATCTGGCGGATCAGATTCTGGAGGAATTCGGCCTCACATACAATCTGGTTATCGAAGGGGCTTTCGGAGGGTAAAAAAAAGGAACATCTTTCGATGTTCCCTGATTGCGGAAGCGACGGGCCTCGAACCCGCGATCTCCGGCTTGACAGGCCGGCGCGATAACCAACTTCGCTACGCCTCCAGTTGTCTGTTTTAATGGAATGGCTTCCAGGTACGGAAGCGACGGGCCTCGAACCCGCGATCTCCGGCTTGACAGGCCGGCGCGATAACCAACTTCGCTACGCCTCCAGACAACGAACTGCATATTATATATGTAGTAATTTTTTGTCAACTATGTAGACAAAAAAAATACCCCGGAGACGATTTGAACGTCCGACCTACCGCTTAGGAGGCGGTTGCTCTATCCCCTGAGCTACCGGGGCAAATATGCGAAACTAATCCTACCAGTTCATTTTTTACTTGTCAATCCGTTGAATGGGGCCTTGTTTCTTCATTTGGGGGTACAAAAAATTGATATATCGTTTTATCATCTAAATATGAAAAAATATAACAGTATAATCGAAGAACAGGTTCAGGAGAGATTTCTCCGCTACGTAAAAATATGGACGACTTCGGACCGGCGGCTAGCCGAAGAGAAGACCCCATCCACAGCCATCCAGTTCGATCTCCTCAATCTCCTGGAAAAGGAAATGAGAGAGATGGGAATCAGCGATATCTTTTACAATGAAATGGGATATCTCATCGGAAGGATTCCCTCCAATACGAATGCCGATACCATAGGGTTCATGGCTCATGTCGATACAGCTTCAGATGCTCCGGGAAAGGATGTCAATCCACAGGTTCACAAAGAATACGACGGCGGGATCATCGCGCTCAATGATTCGTTGAAGATCGATCCGGATGAAGATGAGGATCTGAAACTCTATGTCGGGAAAACGGTTATCACCACAGACGGTTCCACTCTTCTCGGAGCTGATGATAAAGCCGGAATCGCAGAGATCATGACGGCTGCATCGATTATTCTGAATAATGATGAAATCAAACACGGCGAAATCGAGTTGATTTTTACACCAGACGAGGAGACGGGCTGCGGAATGAATAATTTCCCCCGGGAAGAGCTCCGCTCCCTCGCCTGCTATACCATGGACGGCGGAAGAGAAGGAGAGCTAGAAGATGAGTGCTACTATGCCTACGGCGCCGAAGTGACATTTCAGGGTGTTGTTATCCATCCCGGCTATGCCAGAGGTAAGCTTGTAAACGCCGTAACCATGGCTTCCGCCTTTGTTTCCATGCTCCCCCGCAACGAAAGTCCCGAAGCAACAGACGGGCGCTACGGTAATTATTGGGCTCAGAGTATCTCCGGATCTCTTGAAAAGGCGCAGCTTCATCTACTGATGAGATCTTTTGATGCTGATGATATACAGCGGCGCGTCAAAGCGCTTGAAGCATTCGCCGCGGCTGTGGAAGCTGCTTTTCCCGGAGGGAAAGTCATTGTCGAAACGAAGAAGCAGTATGTCAACATGAAGGAAAAGCTCGATGAAAATCCCCGTGTTATGGAAAATGTGGAGAAAGCTTTTGAGCTTGCCGAGGTCGAACCCCATAAAGTTGTCATCCGGGGCGGTACAGACGGATCGAGATTGACGGAAATGGGTATTCCAACTCCCAATATCTTTACGGGAGGTCACAATTTCCACAGCCGAAAAGAGTGGGTCGGTGTTCCGGCAATGGTCAAGGCTGTATCTGTTATTCTTCATCTCGCGGAAACCTGGACAGAATAGCAGCGGATGCCTTTATCACTGAATCCGTCCGGATGATCTTTCGGACGGATTTTTTGTTTTCTCCTCTGTGGATAAACTGATTTATGTGTTAGAATTAATATTGGATAACTATGAAGAAAAAGCTTCTTTTTTTATCAGTTTTGATTCTCTCTCTCTTTTCATGTAACGATGTTTCGGATTTTCTTTTCGAAACGGAGCAATCCGTGGAAATCCGAACCGTTGACAGCGGAGCCATATTTTATGGAGGAGAATCGATTCCTCTCGATATCCTGTCCGTTAAAGCCGCGGTCCCGGAAAAATATACCGTTACCATAATTGATGAGCTCGGTGTCAACTGGGGTGAAACAACTGTATTGATAGAAAATCCCGAAGAGGAATATGCCTCTTCTCTTGTCGTTCCACCGGAACTGCCATCAGGAAAGTATATATTCCATATTTCCGTTTTCGAAAATGATGTCCTTATCGCTGATGAAGACCTTACAATTTTCAAAGCCGAAAGCGCATATCTCATAAATGAACTGATTTCTCTGCCCCAGGAAACCGTAACGGGGAAAGATGTCTTTATTCAGGCATCGATTACCGCCCCTTCCGAAAGGGATCCCTTTCTTCGGTGGAGACTGGAAGGTTCTATCCTCAGCGAGGGATATCTCTCAGAAGGCAGCGATACTCTCTACTGGAAGGCCGGCGACAAAACGGGACTTTACAGCATTGAACTTGAAGTGTTTCCGGAGCAGGTCAGTGCGGAACTTGTTTCATCGATCCGTGATTCTGTGGTGATAGTCGTTTCGGACAAAGAGCTTCTCGAGACGGGATCTCTTCAGCCTGAAGAGGATTATTCATTTCTCTATCACTTTGCCGGAGATCTCATTCCTGTTAATCCCGAAAAATTCGTTCATTCCCTGATCGGGGTAGTCGGGGCAAAAGCCTATAATAATTATTTTCTCTATACTCTGTCCGGAAATAACGGAATCGCCGCAACCGGACCGATACTTCCATCGCAGGAAAGACTCCTGACCCCTTTTTCCATCAATGGACGTTTCTCCCTCTCACTTCCACCTTCTACAGGAAATATACTCCTCATTGAAGATGAAGAGGGGTTTCTGTGCTCATTAAGCGCTTTAGAAGGCGGATATTTGAAATTAGATCTCGATGGCTTGGAGAGTGTTTCCGAAGTCCCTTTCGATTATGAAGTCCTTACGGAGCTGACCGTTCATGTTCTGCCCGGAATAGAGACGACTGAAATCAGATGGTTCATCAATGGTCTGGCTGCCGGTAAGACAGTTCTGGACAGGGGTGATTTTACCGTTTCAGAGCAACAGAGCTCTCTGGTGGGTGGAAATAGCGAAATAAGGGGTGTCGGTCTCATTCTCGATGAACTGGGTGTATACAGGGGTTCCGATATCCTTTCATCTGTAGAGAGTAATCAGTACCTTCGGGTTCTGCAGGAGCAGCTGGGAAGCGATCTTGTTTCAGCCAATGGTTTTGACGGACCGGACTCCGGTTTGACTGTAAAACCCGGGCAGAGAGTCCGTCTCGCCGATTTTGCCGGATCGGTCAAGGATCTGGTCTTTTATCTCAACTATGAGCCGGTCACTATTGAGTCTGATCGGGATCTGGTTCTGGCTGGAAGCGGGGGAGAGGAAATTATCAGGCTTTCCAACGATATTCTCGGTTATGAAGATCCTTTGTCTCTCAAGTTCACCCAGAAGTTTCACATAACCAGAGATAAAAACGGTTCGGCTCTCTTGGAATGTTTCGATGGTGATGGTAAATCAGTCTATAAAGCTGAAATTTCCCTTAAAACTGGACAACCATATTCTTTATTTTTAGAAATTCCTGTCGAAAATAAAAGTGAAGTTACTCTGGATTATTTTTATATAAAAACTGTAACGGATTCGCATTTGCCCCAGGCTGTTGCCGCTGCCGGGGATGAAGAGAATCTTTTATAGCTGCCGGAAAAAAATAAATACATTCAATAATTAAAAAAGGGGCTGCCATCACGATGAGGTGTGGAAAATTTATTACAGGTTTGCTGCTGTTGTTCATCATCTTCAGTTGTGCAACCACACCGGAAAATGAAATTCAGCCCCCGGAATGGTTTCTCAACCCTCCTCCGGACAATAAGGATTTCAGGTATTTTACTGTTTCTGTCAGAGATTCTTTTTTAAAAGATGTTGTCGCTCTTGCCGGAGAGGAGTTATTTGTACAGGTCTCCTCTGTCCTCGGCCTGGGAAGAGGGGAAGCCGGAAAAGAGGATCTGTCTGAAATAAGGGCTGAAATCAGCTCTATTGTCAACGGAGCGGAAGTCCCGGGATTTAAACTGATCAATAAGCAGATTGATGAATCGGGTACGGAAAGAATCATTTACGTTCTGGTTCGTATGGAAAATGCCAGGGTCGATGAGCTGAGAATCGAACTTGAAGATATCTTCAGAGCAGGTTCAACAGCATCTATTTTCTCCGTCGAAGCAGAAGATCTCATCTCCCGGGGAGAAATGTATAAAGCGGCTCTCAGTTATATTAAAGCAGCACTGGAGTCTGCCGGTTCAGATAACCGCTTTATCACCGAACAGAATCTCCGCGCGGCTATCGCTATTTTGAATGATATGCAATTAAGGGTTCTTGATGGACCGTCTGAGCTTTCCGTCGGCAGCAATGGTATTTTCAAGGCACAACTTGTCATGAAATCCTCACAGGAAAAGACGGTATGGAAAGATGTTTCCGTAAAAATATCTTTCCGTGACAGAAAGAAGGGCGCTGTCATCGGAGACCGCTTCGCCATGGTGCGGAGCTCAGACTCGGGTCTGGTAAACTTTGTTCACCCCTCTCCCGGATTTACCGGATCCGGAAAAGTTGTCATGTCTCTCGATCTGCTGAATGATCTGGAGGATTTTTCTCTCCTTGAAGAGAAATTTCCTGATGAATTCGAAGCATTAACAGCTGCCGCCGGTTCTGTTAAAGTTCAATTTGATTTTTCCATTATCTCATCAGCACCTTCTGTCATGACCGGGGTTTATATTGTCGATTCGGATTTCCTCAGAAAACCTCTTGATTCAAGGCAGACTCAAATCGGATTGGCGTCTTCTCTGGAGGGGGCGGGTTTCAATGTCAGACAGCTGGAGCTGGACAGAAAATATCTGTTCGATCTGAATGATGATGAATTGCTGAGGGATCTCCCCTATCTTGTGAACGGAGAATATCGGAGAGCTGTTTTCGGAGTCGCTCAGATCGTTGAATTTGATGATTCGGCCGCGGGTTTTACCGTCGTAACCGAGGCGAAAGTCCGGGTTCTCGATCTGGAGTCGGGGGAAATTCTCTTTGAAGAGACTCTCAGCAAAAGAGTTCAGGGCGGGGAATCCCAGGCGACAATCAATACGTCCTTTAAAGAACTTGGTAAGAGTTTTGCTACTCTGTTAATGGATAAACTACCCTGATCCGGTTCAGATCTCTTTGAGAAGAGCTGCCGCTTCGTTGCTGCAGATCCCGTCGATTTCCCACTCCTTAAGCCTCCTGAAAGTTTCAAAATCATTGACTGTCCAGCTCATAAGAAAGTATTGACGGCTGAATTTTCTGAAAAGCTTTTCATCGAGAAGGCGGCAATCGGGCTTTATCCCGTCGGGACGGGCAATATGCCGCCCCTCTCCTCTTCTGAGGTACGGCGGAACATCTTCCGTATCGGAGTAGATCAGAAAGGATGGGATCTCTCCGGTCAGTTTTTTGAACCGGAGAACCGGGAGTGGATTGAATGAAGACACGGCGACTCTATGGGCCAGGCCGAAATCCCTGATCATGGAAAACACTTTTTTCTCCAGACCGAAGCTTTTCATATAGTCGGCTTTCAGCTCTATATCGTAATAGACTTTGTCTCCCAGCAGCTGAAATACCTCTTCCAGAAGAGGGATTTTTTCTCCTTTGAACTCCGGGGAAAAGAAGGAGCCGTTGTCTAGAGAACGGATCTGTGTCAGGTCGTGATCGATGATATTGCCGTCGAAACCGGTGGTCCGGAGCATATTGTTGTCGTGGAGAATCACCAGTTCTCCGGACGCGCAGATCTGAACATCCAGTTCCACGCCGGGAATTTTATGGTCCAGTATCTTTTGAAAAGATGCCAGGGTGTTTTCCGGGGCTTCGAGAGGACATCCTCTGTGTCCGAAGAGTAATGGGGCTTTTTCCCCTACGAATATGCGCGATTCTCTCATATAATTGAGTGTAGCCTTTTCCCGCGGAATTGAAAACTCTTTTGAATAGGAGTATTCTCATTGACTATGAAAGATTTTAAGTACGATCCCGATGACCTGATCGCCGCTCTGGCGACTCCCTGGGCGGAAAGCGCTCTGGCTGTTATCAGAACATCCGGACCGGATTGTATAGAGGCGGCATCAAGGGTGTTTCACCCATCGGATAAACTGAAAAATGCCGCAGGCAACACCATCGTATACGGTTATATCTCTGATGGAGATGTTAAGCTCGACGAGGTTACGGCTGCCCTTTACCGGGCGCCCCGCAGTTATACCGGTCAGGAGAGCGTGGAATTCTTCATCCATGGCAGTCTTCCGGGGATCACAAAAATTCTGGAACTTCTCTTCCGGTCGGGTTTCCGCGAAGCCTCTCCCGGAGAGTTCACTTTCCGCGCCTTCCTCAATAGAAAGATGGATTTGACGCGGGCGGAAGCCGTTCAGGAGATTATCAGCGCCAAATCGAATCAGGCTCAGTCACTTGCTCTGAACAGATTGTCCGGTTCCATTGAAAACTCGATCAACAGGATTAAAAGTGATGTTACCGATTTGCTCGCTTCTGTGGAAATACAGCTCGATTATCCCGAAGACGAGGCTGAGATGCCCGATGTGGAAGCAGGGGAAACCGATCCCATCGTAGATAAAATCGATCGGTTGCTTTCCACTTACCGGGCCGGCAGGATCTATCAGGAAGGGGTGCGGGTCGTTCTGGCCGGTAAGACCAATGCGGGGAAGTCCTCTCTTTTCAATCTCTTTCTCAAAGAAGATCGTTCCATTGTTTCGGATATACACGGAACGACAAGGGACTATCTCGAATCGTGGATATCCATCGGCGGAATTCCCGTCCGGCTTTTCGATACGGCGGGACTCCGCGATGCCGATCATCCCATCGAGGTGGAGGGAATCCGGCGAAGCAATGAAATCATCGATAACGCCCATGTCATCCTTTATGTGGCTGATGCCCGGGAGGGAATAACTGCCGATCTGGAAGCTTTTATGGAAGCATATAAAGAAGACAGGCGCTGTCTTTATGTGTGGAATAAAATCGATAAAGCTGTTTCATCGGCTCCCGCCGACTTTATCAAAGTCAGCGCTTTAACGGCAGAGGGCTTTTCCGATCTCGAAGATGCCATCAAGTCCGTTGTTTTCCGCGATCATTATGTGCCGGGGAATGAACCGGTTATCGATTCGATGCGCCAGAAAAAACTGCTCGAGGAAGCCCGGGACGCTCTTGGACGCTACAGTCAGGCTCTCCTTGATGGAATGCCGATGGATATGGCTGCTGTCGATCTAACCGATGCCCTCAACGCGCTGGGAGAGATCACCGGAGAAGTGACATCGGTCGATGTACTGGAGAGAATGTTCTCCAATTTTTGTGTAGGTAAATAATATGGATTATAAAGCAATTGTCGTCGGCGGGGGACATGCCGGTATAGAAGCGTCACTGGCTATCGCCCGCCTCGGTTTTCCAACCATGCTGGTGACTCAGAATCTCGATGTTATCGGAAAGCTCTCCTGTAACCCCGCAATCGGCGGACTGGCCAAGGGCAATATCGTTCGCGAGGTCGATGCCTTAGGCGGAGAAATGGGCAAGCTCATCGATGCTTCGATGCTGCAGTTCCGCATTCTCAATAAAAGCCGCGGACCGGCTGTTCAGGCTCCGAGGGCTCAGGCTGACCGTTTCCTCTATCAGAAGCTGGCCAAGGAAACAGTGGAAAGTCAGAAAAATCTTCATGTTTATCAGGATACGGTTGTCGATCTGATTCTCGATCATGAAAAGGGACTCTGCCGTGGTATCGTCACCGAACGGGGGAGACGGATCACCTCCGAAGTTGTCGTTCTGACTACGGGAACATTTATGGAGGCCAGGATCTTTATCGGAGAATACCGCCAGTCCTCGGGACGGCTCGGGGAACCGGCCGCCATCGGGCTGGGGACGGCGATGCGGGCTCACGGGTATCGTCTCGGCCGGCTGAAGACGGGAACCCCCGCCAGAGTGAAGAAAAGCTCCATCGACTTCAGCAGAATGGAGGAGCAGTCCGGAGACAATCCGATGCTTCCCTTTTCCTTTTCCAATGAAGAGATTCATCGCGCCGACCACAGCTGCTATATTACATATACCAACGATGAAACCCACAATATCATCAATGAAAATATGGGTTCATCGCCTCTCTATTCCGGGGAAATTGTAGGAGCCGGTCCCCGGTACTGCCCCTCTATAGAAGATAAGGTCGTGCGGTTCCCCACGAGGAACAGGCATCAGATTTTCGTGGAGCCCGAAGGTGCCGATTCGGAAGAGATGTATCTGAATGGTATTTCCTCCTCCCTGCCCGAAGAAGTGCAGTACCGCTTTCTGAAGACTCTTCCGGGGTTGGAGAATGTGGAGATCATGCGGCCCGGATATGCCGTGGAGTACGACTTTGTCGACCCGACGCAGCTGCTGCCCACTCTGGAAAGCAAAATGCACAAAGGCCTTTATATTGCCGGACAGACGAATGGAACGTCGGGTTACGAGGAAGCGGCCTGCCAGGGGTTGATGGCGGGGATAAACGGGGCTCTGAGTCTCCAGGGAAAAGAGCCCCTGATTCTCACTCGGGATGAGGCTTATACGGGAGTTCTGATCGATGACCTGGTTACGCTGGGGACAAATGAGCCCTATAGAATGTTCACATCCAGAGCGGAATACAGGCTGTCTCTCCGTCATGATGATTGCGATATGAGGCTTTTTCCCAAGAGCCGCTATGCCGGTCTTCTCAGCGGGAAAGCCATGGAACTCTTTGAAAAGAAAAGGAATTCTCTCGAAGAGATCAAAGAACTCCTGCAGAGCCGCAGAATCAAAAAAGCCGATGTTGAAAATGCCCCGCCGTCGGTGGCCGGCCACGTGGGAGACTCCCTGTTCAAAGCTGTCAAGGATCCTGAGGTTACCATCGAGGAGCTGGCTGAAATTGAACCGGCCCTGAAAAGATATAAATCCCAATGGGTGAAACACGCTGAACTGGATGTCAAATACGAAGGGTATATCGCCAAGCAGGAAAAGCAGGTCGCCCGCTTCAAGAAGATGGAGAATGTGAAAATTCCCGCGGACTTCGACTACGATGCCATTGAGGGGATTTCCACTGAATCCCGTGAGAAGCTGAAAAAGATCCGTCCCCTTTCGGTCGGTCAGGCTTCACGGATTTCCGGTGTGAGAAATCCCGATATCGCCGTGCTTCTCGTGCTAATGGGGAAGGAGAACAATGTCTCTGCTGAGTGAAGGATTAACAAAACTGAATCTCGATTACAAGGAAGAGCAGCTGGCTCTTCTTGAAAAATACATCGGTGAAATCGAACTGTGGAACCCCCGTTACGGATTGGTCAACGCCTCGGGGGATGATCTCGTTATCAGACACATTCTCGACTCGCTGGCCGGAGTTTCCGCTGTCCTTTCCCGGAATCCTTCCCGTCTTGCCGATGTGGGGTCGGGTGCCGGCCTTCCGGGAATACCCCTGGCTATCATGATGCCCCATGTCGGCGTTACGCTTATAGAGCGGTCCGGTAAAAGAGTCCGCTTTCTGAGAAATGCGGCGGCTGTTCTGAACCTGAAAAACCTGACAGTGTTGGAAGCGGATCTCAAAGACGTGGAGGAGCGTTTCGATATTGTCACTTTCAGGGCATTTAAACCTGTTGAGCCGGGAATTATGGCTCTGCTGATGAAAATTCTGGGAGAAAATGGACTCCTGGCCGCCTACAAGGGAAAAATGGAGAATATCCGGGAAGAAATCGAACTTGTTAAATCCACGGCCTCGGTGAAAGATATACTCACATTATCGGTACCGGGACTGAAAGAAGAGAGGCATCTCGTTTTCTACGGGAATATTTAAATTGTATCGATTTTATTGAGATACTGGATCAGCTTGTCTTTCGAGATCAGGTCGATTAACCTTGCTTCCACCCACTGCTCCGCCGATTCGGTAAATCCGCCGGCGGAAAAACAGAATCCTCTTCCGGCATGGTGCTCTTTCAGTTTTTCGTAGAGGTCGCGGACCATCATCTGCCCCACCAGGCCGTCGGTCCGGACAAAGCGGTAGAGAATCAGGTCCTCCCACTTCTGGGCTTTAACCTCCGCCACGATATCGACATATTCCGCATTGGTGAAGGCCACATCAGTAATATTCACTTTGGTTTTTTTAATGACGATATTGGTTATATTACGGCAGAGAGATACGAAGTCGGTGGCTGGTGCATTGAGATAAACCTGCAGGTTTTTGTTGGAGCTCAGTTCCCTGTATTTGCGTACCTGAGTCTGCACATCCTTGTATCCCGGGTCGATTCTGGTAATATCCTTGAGCACTTCCAGAGCTTTGTCGAGTCTTCCTTCAGAGCTGTATACCCCGGCCAGGCGGTATTTCAGTTCCAGGAGAATTTCAGAAGGAATGTTTTCGTGCTTAAGGCCGATTTCGAAATCGATTATAGCTTTGTCCATTTTCCGCATCTTTGTGTGTATCGTTCCGGAATAGAGTGCTGATTTCGGACCCCATACAGGATCGGGGCGGAGATGGGTGAATATTTTCAGGGCGTGCTCCACCCGGCCGGATTCGTTGCAGCTGATGGCAAGGGCGAACAGGGCTTCCTTGTCGTCTGAATGATCACTGACAGCCCTGTTGAGCCGGGGGACAGCCTCTTTGTATTTCTTCATTTTGAAATAGCTCATACCGAGGTATTTGATTGATTCGCTATGGTCGGGCTTCATTTTAAGAGCGTAGAGAAGATAGCTTATGGCCTTGTCGTATTTCTTCATCATAAACTCGATTTTTCCCAGATAGGCATTGGTCTGGAAATCTTCGGGTTTCGTGTTGCGGGCGAGCATCAGGCTTTTATAGGCTTCTTTGTATATCTTTTCCTCCATGGCGCTGATGCCGTAGCGGAGGTTTATTTTGTATTCGTCTAGATCGGGGTTGACGGCGCAGAGGTCTACCAGCATTCTATAGGTTTTCATCGCCTTGCCGAAGTTGTTGTCACTGAAATAGATGTCAGCTATGGCCATCAGGGCTCCGGAGTCCTTGGGATTTGATGCCAGTTTTTTGTTGGCTTCCTTCAGGATCGTGGTTTTGGTTTTTCCCTGATATTTATCGTTGTTCTTTCCTCCCCCCGAGGATTTGACGAGTACTAAAGTAACGATGGAACCGACAATTACTACACCGAGAATCGCCATATATGGTAAGAGGGACATCATGAAGTCATTATTGTTCAAATGGCAATGATTGACAAGTTTTTTCCGCTCCTTTAGATTCATCTGTGTCCTATATGAAAAAATATTTATCTCTTTTTCTCCTGTATTTTATTTTCTTCTCCTGCCAGGCCTCGGAACACGGTTCCGACAGGGTCTGGGATCTGGATGTCTCCGCACTGGTCGAATCCCTCCGCATAGGAGATCTCGCTTTTCTCGACAACGTGGATCTTTACCGCATGGACAGAAAAAACCGTCTCGGCGAAATAAGCCGAATCCGTGAGGGCGGAGCGCTCTATTTTTCTCATTTGCTGGGCGAAAAAGGGGAGAGAGAATGGCAGATCCGTTTCCTCGAAGAAGAGCTGACCTCAGGCCTCTATAAAGAGGAAGCGGTCCGGGAGCTATACAGTCTTCTTTCGCCGTCCGGAGAGTGGAACAGATTGTCCCGGATTCTTCTCAATGCCTTTGACGAAGGAAGGCTCACGGAGGAACTGGTCGATGTGCTCATCGAGGCTCTTTATGAAAGCGGCCAGAGCGAAAAGGCTTTGCAATATGCGGGAGAACAGCTGCTTACGCTTCCAGCCGCGAAAGCCTATGTAAAAGGACGAGGCGATCTCTCCTCCGATATTTTTCTCCATTATATTTACGGTCGGGCTTCCTTCTCCGAAGCTGCCGCACTGTTCAGCCTTCTCGAAGCGGAGGACCGGCTCTCGGAATTGTCCGGTTCATCAGCCGCCTATCTTGAGCTGGCCCGGGCTATTGTTTCAGGAAATGATTCTCTCGTCGATCAGAAGCTGGATTTATTTTCCATAAGCCCGGGAATGGCTGAGATGTATCCCTCTCTCATATACCGGTTGAGAATCCCTCAGATGCAATCATCCCGTACCGGGATCTGGGCCGCCAAGCTTTCTGTCATTCCAACCTTTGAAGCTGTTTTCACAGCGGGCCGTTTATACCGTTCTGAGAAAAAATTCGAAGACGCCGACCTTATGTTTCGCAACGCCCGTGATCTGGCAGGATCTCCTTTTGAAAGAGACCGGTCCTGGTGGTACCTGATGGATCTCTACAGTTCAAACAGTACCTACCTTAACGGTTTGATTGAAGAAGCGGCTCCTCTCTGGAGCGATCCCTTTTACTTTTCCGATATCCTGGAAGAGCATCTTTCCAGTCTGGCCGCCGAAGCCAGGTGGGATCTGCTGGAAAGAATCTATCCCTTTATCACTCAATACGGAGACAGGGAAACAGCATCGGCATACAGCTGGGTCCGCTTTCTCAGCCCCCCCTTCCGCCGTGCCGGGGAGGCCGAGAGACGCTTTGTTCTCTCTATTCTGAAAGAAGCTCCGGCCTTCTCCTTTTATAGTATACTGGGTCATGTCCTCTCGGGAGATGTCATTCTTTTTGCCGGAGCAGCGGTTCCGGCCGAAGAGACTTATGATGACCGCTATATTCAGGGCTTTTTTCAATTCGGCCTGGATGAAAAAGCTCTGGAAAACAGCCGTGGCCGGGAAGAGGGGCTCAGCAAACCTCTATTAAGAATTCTGAGTGAGAAAGAGAGGGACCGGGGAGATTTCCTCCGATCCATTCAGCTCGCCTCCTATCTTATGCCCGATGATGACAGTCCTGTTCCCATAGAAGATCTGAAATTGCGCTACCCCCTGGTATTTCATGAACAGATCGAGCAGTACTCGGAGGAATACGGTTTTCCTCCGGAAATTCTACAGGGGATCATCCGAACGGAAAGCGCCTTCACTCATGATATCATCTCCCATGCCGGGGCTGTGGGGCTCTCCCAGCTGATGCCCGAGACGGCTGCGGACCAGGCCAGGAAGCTCGGAATGGGCGAGCCGGACCTGACTGATCCCGAGACAAATATCCGCATCGGCAGTTCCTATATAAGGTGGATTCTCGACAGGCCCTGGAGCGATAATCTCTCGCAGATGCTCGTCGCCTATAACGGAGGGGGGGGAAACCTGAGAAAATGGAAAAGAATGTTTCCGGGATACAGCGATGAGCTGTTTATCGAGGCTCTGCCCTATAAAGAAACGAGAAATTATGTTAAAAAGGTGCTAACTTCATCAGTAGTATACGGTGCTGTCTACGGAGAGGATGATCCGGCCGATATCATCGGAAAAATCTATCCCGATTTTGATTCATTGTTAGAGATTCACGGCAATTAGACGGCCGGTTGATCTCGAAGGAAAGAAATGTCAGTTCTAAAAGCCCTCATTCTCGGCATTATTCAGGGAATCGCCGAATTCCTGCCCGTTTCAAGCTCGGGCCATCTTCTGGTCACGAGAAATCTTATGGATCTGGGAGATGTCCCTGTTCTTTTTGATGTCCTCCTCCATATTGCGACGCTTCTTGTTGTTATTTTCGTATTCCGCGAAAGGGTTTTTGTGCTGCTCCGGTCACTCGGGCGCTGGATTATAAGAAAAAGCGATGAGAGCGATAAATACAATCTCAATATGATCGTACTGATTCTTTCAGCCACATTTTTTACCGGTATCATCGGGATCGTTATTTCCGAAATGTCATTTTTTGAAAATCCCAAGGTCGTTTCGGTTTTCTTTCTCGTTACGGCGGCTATTCTCTGGACGACCCGTTATGCCAGGCCGAAAAAGGATTATGATTCTCTGGGATGGAAAGAGGGCGTTCTTCTGGGGATCGCTCAGGGGTTCGGCGTCATTCCGGGCATTTCCCGCTCGGGAATAACGATTTCCACAGGGCTGATCGGCGGTATCAACCGCGATAAAGCAGGGGAGATCTCCTTTATCATATCCATTCCCGCCATTCTCGGCGCTCTGCTGCTCGAGCTGAAGGACGGAGGGGCGCTTCTCTCCGAAGTCGGGCTCCTTCCTCTGGTGGCCGGTTTTGTAATGACTATGGTTGTCGGCTATTTTTCCCTGATCCTGCTCATGAAGCTCATAAAAGGGGGAAGACTTTATTTCTTTTCCTTCTATCTGCTGCTCGTCGGGGTTGCGGGGCTCTTCTTTCTTCCCTGATCTAAATATCCTTTTCGTTTATCCGATAATAATTCTGGGAGGATTGGATGTGAATTTTCGAATGGATTTAAAGAAAATATCCTATATATTCTACGGTTTCGGCGCTTTGCTTACCCTGTCTCTTCTGTTCGCCCTGGGTGGAATGGGTTCTTTCGGGGCTGCGCCGGGGAGTTTTCTCTTCGAATCGTTCAGCTTCCCCGCATTTTATCTTCCCTTTTTTCTGATTCTTTACGGTTATCTCTTTTATAGAGATCAGCTCGATGGAGTGACTCTTGTCGTTTTAACTCTAACAGTTGTACCCTTTTTAACAATATCGCTTTTTTTCCGGATCTGGCTGAACCCCGAGGGGTCGTATCTGATCAACAGGATGCTTGTCTCTTTCGGGAAAGGGAGGTCTCTCTTTCTTCTTGGCAGTCTTTCCGCTCTTGAAGTCTTTCTTCTTTTTTTTGTTCCCCGGTATTTTTCTGAAATTCCAGGCGGACAGGAAGAAACAGAAATTGAGGAAGGAACCCAGTCCGACAGTTCGGCAGAGGGGGAGGACGCGGCTTTCAAGGAATACGCTTTCCGGTTTCCCGAGCCCGATGAGGCATATTTCGGCCGTGAACCGGAACCGGCGGAATCTATTGAAGATATTTTCACATCCATACTCTCCGGAGGATCGGGATCGGGGACTTCCGAATCCGTACCTCCTCCCAGGCCCGGTGTTATCGAGCCGGTTCACGATGAAGATCCTTTTGAAAATCTTGAATCCCCCTTTATTGAGTCCGATCCGGCTTTTGCCGTTCTCTCTCAGGAGCATAAACAGGATGATATTTCCGATGATCTGACCGGTCTGGGGGATTACACTTATCACAGACATCGCGACAGGTCGGACCAGGTGGAAGCCGAAGAGAAAATGACGGAAATCATAGCTGAACTGGACAGTGTTCTGGCTGCTGCGGAGGAGTTGGACCGTCGGGAAAGACCAGTCCTGTCCTCTCTGGATAAATCCGAATTGTCCGAAATGCCGAATCCTGGTTATCCCCCGGAAGATCTTTCGGATAACTCAGGCTCTGCTGACCTGACGGAAGAACCGGATTACCGGTCAGGTCATTTCGATGACGGCGGAGAAAGGGGAGACGAATTCGATCGGGATGCCAACGATTATTATGACGATCGCGATTATAGCGGAGAGGGGTATCTGGAGGACCGGCTCGATGAACTGGATGGTTTCCGCGATATTTCCGATAAACTGGCACCCCAGGAAGGGGAAGAGGGCGGTGTTCTCCGGGAAGTTGTGAAACCCCGTCAGCCCTATATGGATAATTACAGCGTCCCTGTAGAGGGCGTTCTGGCGGAATACCCCGATGACAAGTATCAGGAAATAGATGAGGAAACGAGAAAGGCGGCCCGGGTTCTCGAGGTGACTCTTGAGGAATTCAAGATTTCCGCTAAAGTGACGGGGATTAAAAAAGGTCCCGTCATCACCATGTTCGAGCTTCTTCCGGCGCCCGGTGTCAAAATTTCCCGAATCACAAACCTCGCGGACAATATCGCCCTCAGGCTGGCGGCTTCCCGCGTGAGAATCGTTGCGCCGATTCCGGGTAAACACGCTGTGGGGATCGAGGTACCCAATAAGAACAGGGCTATCGTTTCCTTCAGCGAGATGGTGACGGCTCCGGAAATGAAAGACAAGGATGCAGCTGTGCCGATCGTCCTGGGAAAAGACATCCGCGGAGGTGTTCAGGTTATCGATCTCACCCGCACGCCCCATCTGCTGATTGCCGGGGCAACCGGATCGGGAAAGTCGGTCTGCGTCAATTCGCTGATCTGCTCCATTCTCTACGAGCGCTCTCCCGCCGATGTGAAGCTGATCATGGTCGACCCGAAAATCGTCGAGCTGAAACTCTATAACGATATACCCCACCTTCTGACTCCTGTAATTACAGATCCGAAGAGAGCCATTCAGGCCATCCAGTGGTGCCTCTACGAAATGGAGAGGCGATACGCCCTACTGGACAGCGTGGGAGTCCGTGAAATTAGAAGCTATAACAGGAGAATCAAGGAGCGGAAACTCGCGACGACCGAGCTTCCCTATCTGATTCTCGTCATTGACGAGTTCGCCGACCTGATGGCTACGAGCGGAAAGGAACTGGAAGCGATGATCGCCCGGCTCGCCGCCATGTCCCGCGCTGTCGGAATCCACCTGGTTCTGGCGACCCAGAGGCCCTCGGCCGATGTCATCACGGGCCTGATAAAAGCGAACTTCCCCTCGCGAATCGCCTTTATGGTGGCCAGTATGATGGACTCCCGCATCATCATCGATTCCGCCGGAGCGGAAAAGCTCCTCGGAAAAGGCGATATGCTCTTCACCTCGGCCTGGGACCCCTTCCCCTCCCGTGTTCAGGGGGCTTTCATGTCGGAGGAAGAGGTGGAGCGCGTCGTCGCCTATGTCAAAACCCTCGGGGCTCCCGAGTATATAGATGATGAGATTTTTATCGATGACGATGACATGGATGAGCCCTCTCTGGCGGGCGGCGGATCTGTGGATCCCCTTTTCAATAAAGCTCTTGAAATCGTCTCATCGGCGGGAAAAGCCTCGGCATCCTATCTGCAGCGGCGTTTGAAGATAGGATATAACCGCGCGGCCAGACTTGTCGAGCAGATGGAGGAGATGGGAATTGTGGGGCCCCAGAACGGAAGCAAGCCCCGCGATGTGATACACACCCATATTCCCGAGTCCTCTAATAATTATTGAGGTCGTCGCGAATCCGCAAAACAGTCAGGTTCTCGATATCGTTGAAAACGCCTTCTATCGTTTTCATGATATCTTCTTTGAAATAACCGGTCCGGCCGTAATAGCGGGCCAGATCCATGAGCCCTTTGGCTCTGAGGTAGTGTTCGATATTGGCCGTTTCGTTATCGGACCGGATTATGGAATTCTGGTATATATTGAGGAATTTCAAAATGTCCTTCAGGATTTTTCCCTTTCTCATCCCCATATCTTAGCACAGTTCAGCAATATTTTTTAAAGCCTCTCTGCTCTCTCCGGAAGGTTTTGCGGTTAGCCGGAGTCATAACATCAATAGATAAAAAAAATTTGACATTCTTTTCTCAAAGGTCTATATTTATATTGTACTAAAAGTATAGTACAAGTAGACAATAGGAGTTAGCCTGTGGCGGAAACAGGAGTAAAAAAACTGGAATTCAGTCTCGACCCGAAGAGCGGCGTTCCTTTTTACAAACAGATTATTCTCCAGGTGGAAATGGCCATAGCGGACGGGCGCCTGACCAAGGGCGAGCAGTTGCCGACCGTGAGGAGTCTGGCTGTGGATCTCCGTATAAATCCCAATACGGTAGGCAGGGCCTACAACGAAATGGAAATACGAGGCATCGTCAACACGCAGCAGGGTACGGGGACATTCATCAGCGGAAAGGAAGTTCAGCTCGATGCGGTGGAACGGGAGCGCGTCCTCTCCGGTATAACGAAAACATTCATTTCCAAAGCCGGTTCCTATGGATTTACGCTCGATGAAATTATCAATTATCTGACGGATTTGAAATCAGAAAACGAAAGAGGAGGGAGTAATCAATGAACCTCATGCACAACAGGGAGGAGAGAGTCAAAAATCTGAAGGGTTTTAAAATCCAGAAGGATTTTCACTTCAGCTCGGTCTCTTTTCTATTCCTGGGATTATTTATAATGGCCGGCTATTTATTACAGGTGAACTATGGAGCGTCATCTGATTTGATGGCGATAGTTCAGGTTTCAGGAGCCATTCTCGGCGCGGGAGTCGTCCTTACCGTCCTGCCGCTCTGGTCCATGGTTATTTTTGTCATAATCGCGATTCAGCTCAATGTCATCGCGCTGATCCCGGGCTCTTATTTCTGGCTGACATTTATCGGCTCGGCGGGAATTGTCATTTCCGCGTCGATCCAGCTTGTGTATCAGTGGGATAAGGTCGTGATTCTCAGAGCGGGGAAGTTCAGGAAAGTCCACGGTCCCGGGCTCTTCTTTCTGGTTCCGCTGCTGGACAGAATCGCCGCCTTCGTGGACACGCGGATCCGGGTGACCGACTTTACAGCTGAAAAGACGCTGACCAACGATACGGTCCCCGTCCATGTCGACGCCCTGGCCTTCTGGATGATCTGGGAGCCGAAACAGGCTGTTCTGGAAGTTGAGGATTATTTCGAAGCCGTTTCTCTGTCCGGACAGACTGCCTTACGCGACGCCATCGGGAAGCACAAGCTGGCGACGCTCCTGGCGGAGAGGGAGGAGCTCGGCAATGAAATACAGCAGAAGCTCGACGCTAAAACGAATCCCTGGGGAATCACGATTCTCTCCATCGAGATTACGGAGATCATCATTCCGAAAGAACTGGAAGATGCCATGAGTAAGCAGGCCCAGGCGGAGCGGGAGAAGAAATCCCGTGTCATTCTGGGAGAGGCTGAAGTGGAAGTCGCCGCTAAATTCGAGGAAGCGGCCCTGAAATACTCAGGCAATCCGACAGCCCTGCAGCTCAGAGCCATGAATATGGTTTATGAAGGATTGAAGCATAATAACAGTATGATGCTCATGCCCTCATCGGCGTTGGATAATATGAATCTGGGGGCTGTTCTGGGCACCGCCGCACTCAATAAAGTCAAAGACCTGCAGGGGCAGGAGATAACTAATAAACCCGTTTTGGAAGATAAAGATATGGGAGGAGAAAAATGATTAAAGTTGAAAATGTCGTGCGCAATTATCACGCCGGCGAAACAGTCGTCAAGGCCCTGAGAGGAGTTTCTCTGGAAATCGGTAAAGGAGAATTCCTCTCTATCGCCGGCCCCTCCGGGTCGGGAAAGACAACGCTGCTCAATCTCATCGGATGCATTGATGAAATCGATGGGGGGGAGATTCTGATTAAAGATGAAAAGATCTCCACTATGGGGAAAAAAGAGAAGACCAATTTCCGGCGGATCAATCTGGGATTCGTTTTTCAGACATACAATCTGATTCCCGTGCTGACCGCTTATGAAAACGTCTCTTTTGTTCTGTCGCTGCTGAATCTCAGCGAAAAAGAGATACAGGAAAGAACGATGGCCATACTGAAAGAAGTCGGGCTCGAAGGCATGGAGAACAGAAGGCCGTCCCGCCTCTCGGGAGGGCAGCAGCAGAGGGTCGCCATTGCCAGAGCTCTGGTCAAGAACCCGGAAATCGTCCTGGCCGATGAGCCGACTGCCAACCTCGACTCGGACACGGGAAAGGAAATCCTCGAGCTGATGAAAGAGATGAACAGAAAACACAACACAACGTTTATCTTCTCGACCCATGACAAGATGGTTATGGAATATGCCAGCAGGCTTGTTATGCTCCACGACGGGCAGATTCTGAGTGATGAAAAAAGATAAAAGGAGCAGATTATGAAATTCCTTATTTCACTGGCCTTTAAAAATCTGACCAGGTATAAAAGAAGAACGCTCATCACCGCCAGCGCCATAGCTTTCGGTCTGATGATGTATATATTTGTTGATTCCATGTTAAAGGGAGCCGAATACGAATCGGTCCGGAACCTCAAATGGTATGAAACGGCTTCAGCCAGAATCCTCAATGAAGAGTACTGGGAAAACCGATTTCAGAAACCCCTCGATCTGAGCATTTCCAATCCAGACAGGATTCTGTCCAGACTGGACGCTGAAAAAATCACAGCGACGAAGAGGATCAGTTTCGGAGGTGATCTGATACTCAATAAAGAGGATTTCGGCGAGGAGGGCAATCTTCCCGTCAGTGTTTTTGCTATCGATACGGAAAGAGATTTCGATGTGTTCGAATTCGGGGATACTCTTATGAGCGGCCGGTTCCTCGAGCCGGGAGAAGATGCTGTGGTTCTGGGATCCTGGATGGCGGAAGATATCGGCGCTGAAGTCGGTTACTGGATCACCATCGTCGCCAGAGGTAACGGCGGATTTTACGAAGCCATGGATCTGGAGATCGTCGGAATCCTCAACTGTCCCAATCCCAATGTGAACAGAACGCTTGTCATGATGCCTTTCGATACGGCCGATGACTATCTGGCCATGGACGGCGCGGCGACGGAAATCAATATCAAGCTGCCGGTTAATGCCGATGTGGACAGCGAAGTCGTCAGAATTCAGAATATGCTGAACGGAGACAGCCTCACCGTTATGGGCTGGGAAACCATGGCCAAGGATTTTCTCGCTCTGGCGGAAGCCAAGAGGGGAGGAACCGGCATGATCCTCTTTCTGATATTCATCATAGCGGCCGTCGGGATATCCAATACCATGCTTATGGCTATATTCGAGCGGATCAGAGAGCTCGGCATGATGAGGTCACTCGGGATGGCGGATAATAAAATCAGATTGGCTTTTATGATTGAAGCGGCGGGAATCGGAATCGTCGGATCGCTGATCGGCCTGGTTCTGGGGATCGGTGCCGATTTCTTCATCGTGGAAAAAGGCATCGACTTTACCTCGATCATGCGCGATATGGATATGGGTTACCGCATTCAGGGTGTTTTCCGCGGCGAATGGAATCCCATGACCATGGTGAAAGCCTTTATCGCCGGGATCGTCATTTCGTCCCTTGTCGCTTATTTTCCGACGAAGCGGGCTCTGAAGATGGATATTCCATCGTGCCTGAGACATCAGTAAGGGGGTAATGCAGATGAATACGAAACTGCTGAAAACAGCGTTCAGAAATATTTCGCGAAACCGCAGAAGGTCTATCCTTTCGGGGATGGCTATCGGCGTGGCGGCTATGACGATCGTTATGATGTTTTCGCTGATAGCCGGAATGAGCAACGACATGGCGAACAATCTGATCAACTACTACACCGGCGAGGTCCGCGTGAAGAACGCCCGCTTCGAGGAATTCGAGCGGTACAATCCCATGCACCTGACCGTGAACCTGGAAAAGGTTGAGAGCGTTCTGGACGGAATGGAAGAGGTCGAGAGCTATGTGCCCCGCACGACTTTCCCTTCCAGCCTTTACATCGGCGGCTCCAATTTCGGGGCTGTCGGGATCGGAGCGGACTTCGAGAAAGAAGACGCCTATATGGATTTCAGGAGCTCGCTGAAAGAAGGCCGTCTGCCTGCAAATGGTGAGAAAGAGATGATTATGGGAGCCGTTCTGGCCCGGGACCTCAATCTGAAAATCGGCGATAAAGTGACGGTTATGTCCACGACCGCCGCCAGAGGAACCAATGCCATGACACTGGAAATCGTCGGGCTCTTCGCCCTTCCCGTAGGGGAGCTGAACGCCAAGTTTTACTGGACTCCCCTCGATACGGCTCAGTATTTTCTCAGAATGGACGGAGATGTCCTTGAAGTTCTCATTAAAGTCAAAGAGGGATACAACGCCAGAGATTTCGCAGCCAAACTGGGCGAGTCTCTGAAAAACGGATCGGGCACGGAATACGATGTGCGGGCCTGGGACCAGATCAGCACGACCTACGGTTTCCTCAAGCTGGCGGATATGATTTATAACGTCATGGCATTTGTTTTCTTTATTCTCGGAAGCACGGTCATCATCAATACGACCATGATGGTTATCTACGAGAGGATGAGGGAAATCGGAACCCTGGGGGCTCTGGGAATGCACGGCAATGAATTGACCCGGCTCTTCTTCCTCGAAGGCACGATCATCAGCGTTATCGGGACTTCGATAGGCGTCATATTCGGTATCGCCATTGTCATGTACTTGAGCCGTGTGGGGATCGATTTTACCGATGCCATGTCGGGGCTCGATTTCGAGATATCTTCCTATCTCTATCCCAAACTGAAAGTGGGAAGAACCGTTTTCGTCTTCTTCTATTCGGTAATTGTGGCTTCGCTGGCCACACTTATACCTTCGCGCAAAGCGGCGCGGATCCAACCCGTCGATGCGTTGAGATACATTTAGGAAATGATATTCTGGAGGTTATTGTGAAAAACAGATTATTTATACCAATCATTATGGCGGCTCTTTTGGCTCCGGCCAGCCTTTCGGCTCTGACCGGTGAGGAAATCGTCCGGAGAGCCGATGATATTCAGGTTTTCGACACATCGGCGGCTACAGGGGAAATGCGGATTAAAGACCGCTTCGGAACTAAGGTCAGCACATTTAAATCATGGTCCAGAGGGGCCGATGAATCTCTTATCGAGTTTACCAGCACGGCGGAAAGGGGGCAGAAAGTTCTCAGAACCGAGGACGAGCTCTATCTGTACTATCCCGATGCGGAGGAACTGATCCGCATGCAGGGATCCATGCTCAGACAGTCCATGCTGGGGTCCGATGTCTCCTATGAAGATATGACCGGCAATAAGGACCGGTTGTCCCAGTACGATATCGAGCTGCTCGGCGAAGAGAACTTTAAAGGGCACAACTGCTATGTTGTGGAAATGACGGCGACGGTGAGAACCGTACCCTATCCCGTGCAGAAGGTCTGGATCGATAAAGAGAGTTTCCTCGGGTGGAAAGGGGAGTATTACACCAAATCGGGCCGTTTGCTCAAAGAGATGGAAGTGCTTCAGGCGCGGGAAATCAACGGAAGAATGATCGGTGTTGAAACCAGAATCGTCGATAAAATGAAAACAGATACGGAAACCATCATGAAGATCAACGATATCGAGATCAATATACGGCTCGATAATAATCTCTTTTCTCTGGATGAGTTGTCATGGTAAAACGCATGATTCCGGTGCTGCTGCTTCTGGCGGCAGCGCCGATTCTCCCGGCTGAAACCGATATTACCATTGATATGACGCTCTACAATACGGTGATGCGGAGCCGGGAGATCGACCTGACGAACCCGCTCGTTCCTATAGCGGGTGAAAAATACTGGGCATTCGGAATGGCCGGAACGGGGGCGCTTTCCATTCAATCGGCGGGAAATGCCAATGTCCGGGCTGATCTTGCCGTTGATTTTACCTATCCCGATTTTTCAGGCATTCCCGTGATCACGTTGCAGAAATCCTATGTAAAAGCGAAATTCCCCTCATTCCGCCTGACCGTGGGAAAAACAAGGCTGGGCTGGGGCGACGGTTTTGTTTTCAACTCCGGAGATGTTGTGTTCGGCAGTATTTCGCCCGATGTCAATCTTGTCGGTGCGGAAGTCAGGACGGAAACGGCATGGCTGACATCAGTCAACTTCCCCCTGGGGCGTTTTTCCTTTCTCGAATTCCTGGTAAAGGCTCCGGATATGAAATATTCCGGCGCGACACCGGTCGGAATGGGGAAGGTCCGGGATCTTGGCGCGGGAGGACGCATCTATACGAAGCTGGGGAATTTGAAGGTGGAGATGGGCTATTATTTTGACGGAGCCGATCTCACCGATTACGACATCAAAGTCACCGATGCGGTTGAAGCGCTGACTCTGAAGGCTTTTCAGAGACCCTACATTTCTCTACAGGGGAATCTGGGTGCGGATTTTTATCTGAACAGCTCTGTGGCTGCTCCCGTCGACGCTGTGGATGATATGGTTGATATCATCAAAGATACCTGGAATATCAGTTTCGGCCTGTTCCATATGGCCGAAGTCGGATATGGAAATTCCCTGACTTTCAGGATTGAATCGGTTTTCCTTCCTTTTATGGAGTGGAGCGAAAAACCCGGAGGAAACGGTAATTATGCCGTTCTGCTCTATCCGGAAATCGCCTTCGCCTACGGCCAGAATCTGAATTTTTCGGTGCGGAGCCTTTTCAGTCCCATCGATCTCTCCGCCATGATAACCGGCGGTTTCAGCTGGAATGTCTTTGAGGGATTCAACCTCCTCGGTTACGGCAATTTCTATATCGGAGACGGAAACGATACATTCTCATGGGATAAAGACGATGCCCTCTGGATTCCCGGTTCCGATATCGTGGACGGCGTATCGGTCATGCTGGGACTTCAGTATATTTATTGATTTGCCCATAGGAGACAGGAGATCGGAGACATAAGCTAATTCATTTGAGATATATGGACTTTAATCCTCCCTTCTCCCTTCTCCCATCTCCCGATATGTGCTATCTTCCCTTTCATGGATAAAAAAAGAACTAAAGCGGAAATATTCCTGGTCATCGTCACCATCATCTGGGGCGGAACCTTTGCCATTATAAAAACCGGTCTCGAGGATGCTACACCGCTCATGCTGCTCGCTGTCCGATTTGCCGCCGCTTTTATTCTTTTCTCTCTTTTGTACTTCAGGAAATTCCGCTACAAGGGTAAACAGACGATTATAAACGGGATAATACTCGGAATATTCATGTTTATCGGTTATGCCGCCCAGACTGTCGGTCTGGCCTATACGACGGCTTCTAAAGCCGGTTTTATTTCCTTTACCTTTGCCCTGTTCGTTCCGTTCCTCCAGATCTGGATTCTCAAGCGGCGGCCTCTTACGGGCAATATCGTCGGGCTTGTCGTCGTGTTCTCGGGGATCTGGATTATTTCCAAACCCACAGGCGGACCTTTCAATCTCGGTGATATGATCATGCTTATCGCTGCCGTCGGCTATGCTTTTTTTATCATCTTTATGGATCTGATCAATAAAAAAGAAAGCCCCGAGCTTATGACTTCCATTCAGTTCCTCACGACATCGGTTCTCAGTTTTATCGCTTCTTTTTTTCTGGAAGAGCCGAAACTCAATCCGACTCCCTCTTTTCTTTTTTCCATAGCCTACCTCGTAGTCCTGGGAAGTGTCTTCTGTCTCTATATGATGAATCTCTACCAGAAGGATACGACGCCGATGCGGGCTGTTCTCATTTATTCCCTGGAACCGGTTTTCGGTGTCATTTTTGCCATATTCCTCCTGGGGGAGAGTTTTTCCATCCGGGAAATCGGCGGAGCCCTGCTGATCCTTTCCGGTGTCCTTCTTTCCGAATTTTGGGAGATTCTCGCTATTGGGAAGAGGAGGACATAGACCGATAATCGGAAGGTGAGGTTCTGATGGATTGGTTTTCTGACATTTATACTCACCCTCTTTTTTCCGGTCTCTCCCGGTCGGCGCTGAATCGATTATCGGAAGCGTTTTCCGAATATACCTGCGATGAAGGGGCCATCCTCTATTACAGGAATGACGGAAAGGGGGCTTTTTATCTCTTTCTCGAAGGGGAATTCTGCTCCGCAACGGCCGATAACAGCGTAAAGGAATTCTTTTTTCCCGGAGATTATACGGACCCTGAAGAAATCTTTGCAGACGAACCCTATTCCCGAACCATGATTTCACGAAGCCCGGGCCGCTATCTCAAGCTGGAAAGAGAGGCTTTGGTCTCCCTGTCGGGGGAATTGAGAAACAGTGACTTTCAGATTCTGAGCCGGGCCCTGAAAATTCAGAAAAATGAGTGGAGTCGCAAAAAGCGGAAGACCGGGAATACAGCTCTGATCTGGCGTAAAAGCGGTTTCTATCTCTTTGAACGGCTTCAGTATCCCTTCTATATCTTTATGGCTATGGGACTGCTCCGGATGTTCTCTTTCTCCTTTCCTTATCAGACATGGTTTTTCAGGTCGGCATCGCTAATCCTCTTTACTTATTCCCTGACCTGTCTTTTCCTCTGGCTGGCGGAGAAATACACTCTGAAAGGGAGAGAATTGTCCTCACAGCGATTCAGTTTGAATCCTCCGGGGCTAAGAAGGATCACGCTTCCCGTCGATCAGATATGCGGAATAAAAGTGGAAAAGAAAAAACTGAAAAACCGCTTTTTCAATGTAGGTAATCTTCATATTCAGACCGCCGCCGGAACGGTTCTGCTTATGGAGCATCTCGATCGTCCTCAGAAAATCGAGGAATCGATTTCCGCCTTTCTCGCCGCCGGGACCAGCCGTATGAAAGACCGGGACAGGGTTGAAATCCGCAAACGCATAGAAAAGCACTTTGAGGTCCCCGAAGATATTCACGGTATGGAAGAGGAGGAGAAGAAGACTGAAAAACCCGAAGAAATAATTTTCAGGAAGTCAGTATACTTTCTTTTCTTTTCAATCTGGTGGCAGATGCTGTCTTTCGGACTGATCATCGCTCTTTTCTGGATATTCAGGGATAGCGGTGGAGCCTATCTTCTTTTGACTCTTTTACCTTTTCTCGCTATTATGCTCTGGCGGCTACAGGACTGGAGAAATGATTTATACAAAGTCGCCGGCGGCAAGATCATCGATATCAACAGAAAGCCCTTCGGAAAGAGCGAAATAACAAATCTGGCCGATATCGGCTATGTCACCAATATCAAAGCTGAAAAAAAAGGTGTTTTCCAGTACCTTTTTAATTTCGGAGATGTGGAAATCGAAACAGCCGGCGGAAAGCTTCTTTTTGAAACCGTTGCCGACCCCGTCTCTGTGCAGTATCTTCTTCTTCAACAGCGAGAGTTGTGGAAAGAGCATGAAATGAAGAAACAGAGAGACCGTCAATTCAATGATTTTCTGGTCTATTCGGAAATATACAAGCAGGCGGAAGAGCAGAACCGCCTCAATCGTTTAACTCCGCCATACGGGGGCGGAAGGAAACAGGGAGTTTAATCACATGAAGAAAAGCCTACTCATTACAGCTTCTGTGCTGTTTTTCAATATATGTCTTTTTGCCGCAGGGGAGGAATTCCTCTACTTCCGTTCGGTCAGGCAGGACAGTATGTACAGGATCCACGGGGTCTCTCCTTTGGACAGTGCCATGGAAAAAGAGATCAACAGCTATAAACTGGGGTTCACCGGAGGCAGACTTGTTTCGGTCGAGTATCTGATTAATGGCAGAGTCTCGCTTGATCCGGTTCTGGGCGCACAGGTCGTCACTGTGGAATATGAGGATAATTATATCCGGTACCGTTACAAAGACAGCGCCGGAAATCCTGTCCCCAACAACCGGACCGATGCCTATTCTCTGAGACTCAGGCTCGATGAGTGGGGGAAAACGACAGCGGTCTTTTATTATGACCGCCTGGGAAACCTCAAACCCAACAAGGACGGAGTTTCCGCGGAAATCTGGACTCTCGATAAAGAGGGGCGCCGCATCAGTTCATTTTTCCTCGATCCCTACGGGAACCGGATTACCGATGCTCACGGTACTTTTCAGGATTTTTATAAATATGATGCCAGAGGGAATGTCATAGAACGGGGATCCTTCGGAAGGGACGGAAAGCCCGCGAACTCGACAAGAACCGGCATCGCCTTCTACGACTGGACCTGGGACAGCTCCGGCAATATGGTCCTGGAGCGACGGTTTGATAAGGACAGGAAGCCTGCGGTCGATAATACGGGGACATCAGCCTCTTCCTTTATCTATGATTCCATGGGCTATATGATGGAAAAAACCAATATGAATACGGCTTACCAGCCTTTCGAGGACAATCGGGGTGTCGCCACATATAAGTGGGACTACGACGAATACGGCAACCGTATCCGCGAGGAACACTACAGCCGCAGGGGAATTCTGACGGCGGATGAACACGGCGTGACCATATATACATGGACCCATTACAAACAGGGGAATGAGCTGGAAATGTACAATCTCGACGCCGGCGGGAATCCGGTGGAGGATGATATGGGGCTGGCTTCATACCGGTGGATCTACGATGATATGGGGAACAAGCTCGAGGAGAAACATTACGGCCTCGATAATGAACTGAAAGAAGATCCCTGGGGCATTTCCATCTATAAATGGACATATAACGAAAGAGGGCTTATGACAGGTTCCGAGCACTATTCCGACTACAATGTGCTTATCAGGGATTCCATGGGTGTTGCGGTTATAAAATGGCAGTATGATGAGAAGGGCAACCGGGTCGCCGTCCGTTATTATGATGAAAATCTGGAAGCTGTAACCAATACGACCGGGGTTTTTATGAAAACCTGGTCCTATGACAATTTCGGGTTTGTTCTGGAGGAACGGAACTTCGGACTTTACGGTCAGTTGAAAGCCGATAACAAAGGAGTGGCCATCATCAAATGGGACCGCGATTACCGGGGCAAAGAGATCAGTGTGACCAATTACGGGATCGATGAGCAGATTGTCGAGAACGATGAGGGGATCGCCATGTCCCTATTTGAATACGACAGATTGGGAAACCGCCTCAATGAAAAGAGATTCAGCAGAAAGAGCCTTTTAAGCGATAACTAGTTCCCTGAGAGCAGCAGCGAGACATAGGCTTCGACGGCTTCACCCCGGCCTACGGCGTCGACTTTTTCCTTCGTTTTTCCCTTCACGGAAATTTGTCTGACATCCGCACCGAGCGCCCCGGCTATGGAGCTTCGGATTTCCTGCATATAGGGAAGCAGCTTCGGTTTTTCCAGGACAACCGTGCAGTCCAGGTTGACCAGACTGTAGCCTCTGTCCCTGACGATTTCCATTGTTTTTCCAAGCAGAACGAGACTGCTGATATCCTTCCATTCTGAATCACCCGGGGGGAAGTGGCTTCCGATATCGCCCTCGGCTATAGCTCCGAATAAAGCATCGATAAGGGCATGAAGGAGCACATCGCCGTCCGAATGAGCCTCCTCTCCGAATCCGCAGGGGATATGCACCCCTCCGATCATCATCTTTCTTCCGGTTTTAAGCCTGTGAAGATCGTATCCGAACCCGATTCTCATTGCTTCAGAGATCCCCTTTATATGTGATTTTCCGATTGGCTGTAGCTCCGGGAACGGTCGAAACCGGTCCTTTATAACGATCCCATAGCTCTGTGTCATCAATGGCGTTGTAGTTCTCTGCCCGCGCCTGCCGATGGGCGTCGAGAATGCCGGAAAAGCTGAATCCCTGAGGGGTCTGGGCCGATACCGTCTCTTCTCTCTTCAGATGCTGCCGGATAATACCCTTTCCGTCGATAACTTTCATGGCGTTAACGGAAGGGACGACCGGGACGGAAGACCCTGTGCTTTCCGTCTGCTCCAGTACGGTGACAACAAGCTCTTCGGTCAGCCAGGGCCGTGCGGCATCGTGAATCAGAACAACGCCGGGACTATCAGAAACAAGTGCTTCCAGTCCTCTGAAAACGGATTCCTGCCTGGTCGAACCCCCTTCGACAAATTGCAGGGGTACGGCAATATCCTTCAGTGCTTCCTGAAGGTAATCTCTATCGGGGAGAGAATAGGTTATAATAATTTTCTGAAATCTATCGGGATTGGCGAATGGCAGCACTGCCGCTTCAACAACTGTTCCTCCGCCGAAGGGAAGAAGCACTTTGTTCGTGCTTATCTCCATCCTGCTTCCGGAACCGGCCGCTGTGACAATGGCAGCGGCTCTCATTATTCGATCTCTGCTTCCAGTCTGCCGAAGATCATTTCTTCCGTCTCTTCGGTACTTTTTGAAAGGGATGAGGCGATCTCATCAATCAGCAGTTTTAAAGCCGTATCGAATATCTTGCGTTCGAGTATAGGCAGTTCTTTCACTTTGCTGCGGTGATAAAGCGAGCGCACAACCACGGCGATGTCGAGAACGCTTCCGCTTTTCAACAGGTCGAGATTCATCTGGTAGCGCATCTTCCAGTCACCTGTGACAGGCTCATTGGGCTGAGAGATCAGTTCAAGGGCTTTTTCGGAGTCTTTAACCGATACGATAGCCCTTATTCCCAGCTCTTCTGCTTTGTCTACGGGAACCATGACGGTCATATCGGAAACTTCGAGGTATATGTTATAGTAGAGAATTTCTTTCCCTTTGAATTCTTTCGTGAATATTTCCGTAATTTGTCCTACACCCTGAAGCGGATATACGATAGTCTGTCCCTCGGAGAAGAGGGTGTCATTGGCTGATTTTTTTTCCATTATCGCCAGTATAAACAATTAATTTCGGCTAGTCAAATATGTCCCCTTCATTTATGCTTTAATCGGGAGCCTCCCTGGAGACGACAAAATGAAACAGATAAGGTAAAATAGTCCCATGAAGAGACTTATTGTTCTGACGCTACTGCTGACAGCACTCTTTCTCAGCTGCTCAGAGAAAGAAAACCCCATTAATTCCTACTATAAAAATATCCCCATGATACAGGGGATGACAAGGGATGTAAAACCCAAAGTCTACAATGTCAAAGTGGACCTGGGATATACCCAGGGCGATAAGAAAATTCAGACCGAACTCAACAAGCGGAAACAACAGCTCACCGATATCATACGTACTCTTCTCAGCTCTCTTGCCGAGGAGCAGTTTCTGATTGAAAATCAGCCGGAATTGCGGGAGATGATAAAAGAGGCGGTCAATGAGGTTCTCATCGAGGGAAAGATTACCGATGTCTATCTGCTGCAGCTTCAAGTTTTTGAGTATAACTGATCGGCGGTTACGACTCCCGGTATCCTGAAATCCGATTTGAATTTCAGATATTTGAAGGGATGGATGTCCAGAACATTGGGATACCATCCGTCGATAAACCTCAGGTCTATGATATTCAGTGCGGGTGAGTGTCCAAGCGGCATCACCTGGGCGGTGTCGAGAAGGATCGTTTCCGCTTCGCTCATGAGTCTGTACCTTTCATCCGAATCTTCGGCCGATGATTTTCTGATTCTCTCATCATATTCATCATTGATAAAGCGGGCATCGTTAAGAGAACTGGTCTGAAGCCACATTTCCAGAAAGGTCATCGGGTCCGCATAGTCTCCGATCCATGTCAGGGCACCTATGGTATAATCGTCTTTTTTCAGAGAGTTGAAGTAGTAGGGGTAGGGCTCGCTGAGAATATTCACATCGATGTTCAGGTATTTCGTCCAGCTCTCCCGTATCATCTCGCCGATTGCCAGAATGCTTTCGGAACGGGGAAGCCTCAGCAGTATGGGCGGAAGTCCCTCTCCGTTTTCATAGCCCTCGTCTCTGAGGAGAGCCATGGCCTCATCGGGATCGCTGTTTTTTATGCCTTCGGCACTTGGGTAATCGGGGATGGCGGGGATCAGGGTGGAACCGGGAATCATCTGGAGAGAGCGGATTTTTTCCCAGGGGAGCAAAAGGGCCATTGCCTTGCGTACATTCCCGTTGCTCCAGACTGTATTCCTGTTGGAAAAGAAGAGATAGGTGGTTGAAAAGAGGGGATTGAAAACAATGGCTTCGTCGACGTTCAGAACAGACAGATCAAAGCTGTCGGCAAGCCAGTCTCTTTCATCTCTGTTGAAAGCTATGGAATTCCCGGTTAAATCATCACTGAAAAATATGTTGATTTTCCCCATATTGACGTTGTCCCTGTCCCAGTAGTTCTCATTTTTCCGCAAGACGAGTCTCTCTTCTCCGGTTTCCTCGATAAGGTATGGCCCATTGACGATCAGATCGGTTCCTTCCGATTCGAAAAAGCGGGGATGGATGGGAGCGAAGGAATGATGACAGAGCACTTTCAGAAGATGGGGAGCCCTGTGTTCCAGTGTCACGGTAAGAACGCTCTCTGATTCCGCGACGATACCCACTTCGGAAGCCTCAGCCAGTCCTTCGCGGTAGGCGGCACCGTTTACGACCATATCAAGGAGGGAACCGTAATCAGAACCGCTTTCGGGAGACATTAGCCGGAGCCAGCTGGATCTGAAGTGTTCCGCTGTAAGCTTGTTTCCGTTGCTGTACCGAAGATCACTTCTGAGTTTGAAGGTGTATGTCAAACCATCATCGGAGACTTCCCATGACCGGGCTGCCGCCGGGAGTGGCTCGAGGGTTTTCGGGTGATAGGTCACCAGGCCTTCGAAGATGGCCGTATAGAGCTGGGCTTCCGTTGAGGTGAAGGTCTTATGGGGGTTGAAATTCATATCCACTCCGGAAAAAACAGCGGAGAATTCATCCTGCGCCCAGATTCCCGGGAATACTGTCAAAAAGATAAATGATATCAATAATTTCTTCATTGCCGATCCTGTTTCAGGTCTTGTGGCGGAAGATATTCTCTTCAAGGGGGACCATAGGTCTGATCCTGTCAGAAAGATCGTTCAGCTCTTCCGTCAGTCTGCTGTCCATTGTGATAGAAAAGGGCTTCAGGTTTTCTTCAGTCTGAGACCTGTTTCTGCAACCCAGTATACTACAATCTATCAGTTCATTCTCTTTTGTCCATAAAATTGATGCCTGAGCCGGGGATAAATCGTTTTTTACGGCTATCTCCCGGAGGTTATTCATTTCTTTCTGAATCTCCGGGAAGACATCCCTGTCGAAAAGAACCAGTTTGCGCCGCCATTTATATTCCTCGCCTTCGGGGTACCGGGTAAACTTTCCCGTCAGAATCCCCTGAGCCAGAATGGAATAGGCCGCCGTGGTGATCCCTCTGGCACGGCAGAAGGGAATCAGCTCCTCTTCTTCTCTTCTCCAGATAAGGTTGTATCCGAACTGGGCGATATCGACAGTTCCGGCTTCCATGATCTCTCTGATTTGATTCACCGAAAAATTGCTGACGCCGACGGCTCTGATTTTCCCTTCTCTTCTGTATTGCTCCAGAAGTTCCATGACAGGCCGCATGTCCGCACCACTGGCCGGCCAGTGAATATAGAAAATATCGATATAATCGGTATTGAGTCTGCGCAGGCTTGTTTCAAAGCTTTTTGCAAAGACATCCGGTTCTTTGTAAAAGCACTTGTCGGCAATAATGTAATCTCCACGGTTTTTCCGCAATTGCTGTCCCAGCAGCATTTCAGCCCGGCCTTTGCCGTAAACAGGCGCTGTGTCAAAGTGATTGATTCCCGCTCTTGCGGCGGCTTGGATCGCTTTAACCGAATCGCTGTGGTTCTGCGGGCCCCAGTAGTCTCCTCCCAGAGCCCAGGTGCCGAAGACCGCCTCCGTGCCGACTAGTCCACTCTGTCCTATATTAATTTTTTTCATAACTATTTTATAGCGAATCGCCTATTAAAAATCCATATCACCTTTTCTATGGTTGACTCAGATAGCCACGTTGTTATTATTGTGATATTATCCGCAGAAACAGATCGCGGCTCAGAGGAGATATATATGGTTGTCGTACTTGAAAACAATATAAGTGATTCCGATAAGGAGATAATCCGGAATTTTCTCGAGACAAAGGGTTTTAAAGTCCGGGAAATCGTCGGAGAAAACGATACCATATTCGGAGCCGTCGGAAGCGTAAGCATCGACAAAAGAGAGGTCGAGCTTCTCAAAGGCGTTGAAAAAGTCGTTCCCATCCACAAGCCCTATAAACTGGCTTCCCGCGAGCTGAAAAAAGAGGACACGGTTATCAGCGTAGGCCCTGTTAAAATCGGCGGAAACAGAATTGTCGTTATCGCCGGACCCTGTGCGGTGGAATCGAGGGAGCAGATTATCGAGAGTGCCATCGCCGCAAAAGAAGCCGGAGCGGTTATGCTCAGAGGCGGGGCTTTTAAACCGAGAACCTCTCCCTATTCCTTTCAGGGGCTGGGGAAAGAGGGGCTGGAATACCTCCGGGAAGCCGGAGATCTGACGGGAATGCCCGTCGTTACGGAAGTCGTCGCCCCAGGCGATGCCGAAATGATGAAAGAATACATAGACATATACCAGATCGGCGCCAGAAACATGCAGAATTTCGAGCTTCTGAAAACAGTCGGCTCCATGGGGATGCCGGTCATTCTGAAAAGAGGTCTGTCGGCCACCATAGAGGAGTGGCTGATGGCGGCTGAATATCTTCTCGCCTCGGGAACCGAGGACGTGATCCTCTGCGAGCGGGGAATCAGAACTTACGAGCCCTATACGCGGAACACACTTGACCTCTCAGCCATACCCATCATCAGAAAGCTTAGCCATCTTCCTGTTATCGTCGATCCTTCCCACGCCACAGGTATCCGGGACAAAGTTCCTCCCATGGCTCTGGCCGGCGTTGCGGCGGGGGCTAACGGTTTGATTATCGAAATGCATACCGATCCGGATCACGCCATGTCCGACGGTCCCCAGTCGCTTTATCCCTTTCAGCTCGAAAAACTGATATGCGATATTGAAGCGCTGGCACCGGTTCTGGGGAAAGAGATGGCCAGGCTGCCTCATATAAATGAAAAGGAAGCTATAGAAAAGAATCTGGCGAGCGGCGAGGGGAAACTGAAAGCCGCTTTTCAGGGGCAGCCCGGGGCTTACAGCGAAAAAGCGGTTATGCTCTCTTTCCACGAAGATGAGATTTCAGCTCAGCCCTGCGAAACCTTTAAAGATGTTTTCGATTCCGTATTGAAAGGCGATGTCCGGTGGGGCGTTGTACCTATAGAGAATTCCCTGGCCGGTTCGATTCTGGAAAATTATGATTTGCTGTCACTCAATCCCGATATCAGAATTGCCGGTGAGGTAAAGGTCAGGATCCGCCACAATCTGATAGCGCCTGAAGGTGTCGAACTCAAAGATATCAGAAAGGCATATTCACATCCCCAGGCGCTGGCACAGTGTGCTGATTTTCTGAAAAAACACGATATTGAACCGGTCCCCTATTACGACACGGCAGGAGCCGTAGCGGATCTGAGCCGATTCGAAGACAAAAGATCTGCGGCGATCGGTAGTGCGGAATCGGCCGATCTCTACAATATGTCTATTATCAGCGAAGGCATCGAAACAAATCCTAATAACTACACCCGCTTCTTTATTATCATGAGAGAGGAGCTTGTTGCCGTTGAAAAGCCCCAGAAAGCTTCTTTTATTCTGACGGTTTCCGATGAGCCCGGTGCTCTGACCGGTTGTCTTTCCGTTTTTTCCGAACACAAACTGAACATGACGAAACTGGAGTCCAGACCCATACACGGAAAACCCTGGTCCTACAAGTTTTATATTGATGTCCAGATCCCTGATGATAAGGAGCACTATAAAGCTGCCCTCGAGGCAATTCGACGGAAAGCCGTCGATTTCAGAGTTCTCGGAGAATACTGATAAATCCGGCTCAGGTCTGTTCTATATGGATTCCGAGTTTTTTCAGCTGTTCAATTTCCTCTTTTTGCGACAGGTAATCGTTTCTTCTTTTCTGTGCGTTGGTCAGGGACATTTTGATGCCGTTCAGCTCGACTTTGACTCCTGAGATTTCCGATTTCACATGCTTGGGCGATTTTTCTTTGAAGAACTCATCAAGTGCAGATAATTTTCTGTAACTGCGTTTAAAAACGTCCATGCTGGTGTTGATTTTAATCAGAATGTCTTCATCAGCCATTTCCCCGATTTTTTTGAGATTTTCCGGAGTCGAGAGTAAATAGACTTTATGGGCATTTGCCTTCAGTTCCTCTGAAAACTGGGTGTAGTTCAAATGCACGGCTTTCTTGACAGTATGTTCGGCGTTGTACACTTCTATATCGTAAAAAATCTTTTTATTTTTATTGAAAGCTTCCGACAGGGTAAAGGCGATTTTCTCGATTAGATTTCTCTTTTTCCTGTTTATAAGGATTCCGTTTTCATCGAATTTTTTCAGTATTTTATTGAGTAGAAGAGAGGTTTTACCTAGTTCCTTAACGATAATCAGAAGCTCATTCTTATCGAGACCTTTTGTGGTCACGGTTTTTTTCTCTTCAGGCGTCAGTTTTTTCAGCAATTCCTCCCAGCTCGCCGGTGCTTTCATTTCATCGTCTATCAGCTGGATTACAAGCTGGCTGTAAAAGGGAACCCCTTCCATTTCCCTTTTCATCATGTGCCTGATATTTTTCTCTATGTCCTCTTTCGTGTCTTCGCGGTAATCGATGACCCCGTTGAAGGCGATGCGTTTTCTCAATTCCGATTTGTACTGCTCCTTTCTCAGAAGCGTTATATCCTGGAGGGCTTCCTTAAAACTCTGACTCTCTTCACGCAGCCTCTTCAAATCGTTTTTTATGACTTTGACCTGCATGGCATCGGATCCGAGCTTCAGGGTCCCTATCATAACGGCAAAGGCTCTGGTCATAAGTTTTCCCGAGTTTTCTGAAAAAGATTCCCAATCTATATAGGTGACAAGATCGGAAAGCTGCTTTATGTTCGCCAGATCAAAATTCCCGAGATTGAAAGAGAATGATGTGTTCAGATATTCCAGCTGCTTTTTATAGGCGGCAAAACGGATATTGAGCTCAACCTGTCTTTCCGATTCAATAAATGGATCCATGGAGGGAACTATCAATTCATTCACAGCCGTTTCATCGCCGTACTGATCGACAGAGAGAAGCTTTTTATCCAGACAGAACTGATACAGGTTTTTATAGGAACTGTGGAGTACCGATGCGGATTTTTTCAGTTTGGGAATGGCCGATGCTTCAAGCTTTAATCTGTACTGCTCCAGACCTTTCGCCAGTTTTACGAGGAATACTTCTTCAGTCATAAAATGAATTATATACCGAAAAAATAAATTAATTTTATAAATAGGCAGCGAAATTATTCACGTTGTTATAAAAAATGAAGTTTTTATACCCTTTTATATTTGTATTTCTTATATCATCGTGCCGCTTAATGGGGGACCTGGAGCGGGTTGATCTTTATATGCCCTCATTGCAGGATAATCTGTTTAGCATGGTGCCGTCCTTCTGGGAGCTTTCGTACCCCGGAGAAAACGGTGAGATGGATACAGAGGAGATTCAAACAGCGGAGGGAGAGCCCGTCTCACTCTTTCTGGTTAAAGGACGAACCGCTGCCGTGCTTATTCAGGCTGTTTTTCTCCTGGAAGATGGTAAAGTTTTCCGGAGTTATCCGGCGGGATTTCTCTATCCTTACGACTGCAGCCCCATCGGCTCCGGATCATTTTCCTGGGATGAGGGTTTTCTCTGTTCAGTTATTTCCAGAACCTCCGGATATGCCAATCCCGATTTATTAAACATACCCCGTCTCCGGGCTCTTATTAATGAAAAAGCCGGAGCAGAGAGCAGATGGAATCTGGATTTTCAGGTCCTCTGTGATGAAATCGCTGCAGGCGGATTGTCCTATTATGATGTGCGGAGTGTGCGTTTCAGAGATGTGGACTTGAAACTACCCCGGGGGGTGTGGGCCAACCGCGATGTGACAGGAACGGATCTTATATCGCCTGGTTCCGAAATCTCTTCGAGGTATAGCCTCTCCACCGGCATCAATCTGTTTCTCGGACCTTCCGGAGAGATCGCGGAAGTTCATATTCAGACCGATGGTTCAGCGGAATACATGGCATATTAAAAAA
>JAFGXR010000102.1 GCA_016936555.1 Spirochaetales bacterium
AAAGAGAAGCGGCAGGTTGTTATCGTCCTGGATAAAATTGCCTTCCGGCAGTGTCAGAAAATCATTGTTTTCAGGTTCTCCTGTATCTATGGAACCGGAAAATCCCCCCAAAGCCCCCGGGCAGGTCGAGCCGTAGCTGATATCGTCCTTCTTCCATTGGACTTGATAATAATAAGTCCTATCGGCTACAGGACCACCTGTATCGGTACTGTTATCTTCATAATAGAAAGTATTGTCTGAGGCGGGAATTCGGGCCCGCTCTTCCGGAATACCCTTCGGACGGCCGAATCGATAGACCATATATTCTTCTGCTTCCGGTTGTTCATCCCAGCTGATTCTGATTCTATCTGAATATTCCAGAACGGATACCTGAAGGTTTTCAACCCATTCCTTCAACTCTGTAGAGGGTTCGGAAAGCTCCGATTGCTCGATGCCGTCGACACTTTTAACCGCATAGCGGACAAACCTGTCCCCGGGGTAGTTTCTGTCGGTATAACCGCATAAAGGTGTGCTGTCGATCAGAACAAAATCTCCCTCCCCATCCTGCCGGTAGATGTAATACTCCGCCGCTTCATGAACCCCGGACCAGGAAAGAGAAATGGCGCCTTCAGAGAACCGGGCAGATAAATCCCCGGGAGGGATCAGCACAACGGAGGAGTCTGCTGAAGGCTCTACCGGCGTCGTCGGCCCCTTGCAGGAGATGAACAATAAACAGAAAAGGAGAAACGAAAAATACGGTCTGAATTTTCTCATATATTATGGCCTTATTTATGCTTAAGATATGTTCAACTCAGAATTTGATTATATAATTTACGGAAACACTGGCCGGTGCCGTTTCATCACCCGATCTTGCACCGTCAACACCTCTTGAGTCTCCTTCAAAAAGCGGTAAGTCAACAGAGTGTTCATGGTCCCCATTTGTCGTGGTTTCACCAGTCTTATAATGCCCATAATCGGATGTTACACTAGATCCATATCCGACATGGATACCACTTAATGTCACATCAGAAGTCGTTATTTCAGGAGAATGATCATGATCGATAGGATGTGTGTGATTATCCAAAACATCGTCCTTTTCTTCACCGACATCACCACCATTATATGGGAGATCATTTGATTTCATCATCGTCCCGTTTTCACCGGCACCGCGAAGGAACACGCCCCTCAGGTCCGGCACATTGAAACTGGAGGCATCCCCTCCAAAAGCATTTGCTACTACATCGTATAAAGCTGAATAATCGTCTGTACTGTAAGAACCGCCGTCGCACAAGAGCCATCCGGCAGGGATAGTATCCGGATCATCACTCCCGCCATACGCGACTATGGAACCTGTCGGCATCAGGATTCCTATAATTTTATCTATCAATCCGTCAACATCGAGATTTCCAGAGATTTGAAGATTGCCTGTAATGGCAACATTACCAACCCCATCAATTTCGGTAACAGTCAATACATCCTGTGCAAAAACAGAGAGATTAATAACGGCTGTGCAAACTATCAGAAGCAGTATCTTTTTCATATACATCATCCTTTTTCCAAGATTCAATATTCGTATTTCATATCCCCCACTAAGGAGAACTAAACTAAATCACATTATCCGTTTTTCCGGCCTCTTCCCGGCTTTCTCCTGTGGTCGCATTTGAGATCGTTCCTCATCACTTCGTGACTGCGGTACGACTCATTGGCGAGCAGGAAACTTGATTCCGACCAGCCCATCGGGAGAAGGGGGTAAAATCCCTTTATCTTGCCTGTCTCCCCCTCTCCTCCCGGGAGAGGGGGCCGGGGGGTGAGGGTCGGATAAATCCTGCATGAAGGCTCATTCCAGCGCTATGCGATACCGCTTGAAATCCCCGCCGGAAGTTCCCGGGACGGGCAGGAAGTCAACCGGATCGGGGTAGATTTTGAATAGAAATGTCCTCTCGCCGGAATCGCCGTTTATCAATTCAATCCCCCTGTTCTGTAATACGGCCAATCCCGAACCGCCGTCCAGCGAGTATAAAAAACCTGTATCATCCCCATCTGCAAGCGTATCCCCCACGATCGATATCGTAATTTCTTTGCTGGAATGACCTTCCAGAACGATTTTGTACCAATCGTCATCTTCGGTTTTTAAACCGTAAATACTCTGATAGGTATAGATATTGGCAATGAGAGCAGACTGAAGAGATATGGCTTCATCTTCATCGTTGTTCGGTTCCAGAGAATCGGCTACGTTCTGGTTGAACAAACCGAAGGCAGGTGAAGACATATCGAATTCCTCACTGCCCCGCACTTTGGCGAGTCCATAAAAATAAACGTCCCCCGGGACGCCGTTTGTATCGACATAGTCCAGTTCCGTGCCGCGATAGACTTCCACAAAATCGAGAAAATACCCGTCGGCCGCTCTGTAGAGAACATACGCGTCAGCCAGATCATCAACCTCCCATGAAGTCTCGATGACACCTGCTGTGGAAAATGAATTAACAAGCGGATGGGAAACCTCCGGATCGGAAGCGGATCGGCCCAACATACCGTATACGCCCTCCGAACAGGAGATCAGCACGAAAAGGTTAATTATAATTAAAACGACATATTTCATTCTGCACTCTCCTCTATGACTAAAGATCCGAGGTTGAATAAAACAGATATCCCGGGACGAAATGTAACCTGCAGCGGATCATAAAATACAAAGTCGAAGGAACAGCTCAATCCGAATCTGAAAAAGTCAGTGAATATATAGTTATAAGCAATGCCGGCAGAGAACCCAAAAGCTGCTGAAACAGCTGTTTCCGGCTCCTGGTAATTTTTTCTCAGATCCAGAATGTCCATCTGAATAAAAGGAGCCGCAGATATCGAAAAACTGTGCTTTCCTGTAATTAAAAGTCCCAGCTCTACCGGAATGAAAAAGTTGGTTTTATGGAGGTAAAAAGTCTCGTAATCAGGATCGTTTATCGATAGTTCATAGAGGACAGAAAATCCGAATCGGAATTCAAGAGCGAGATTCTCCCATTTATGGAGATTTTCAAAAGGATCGACCTGAATACCGGAGCCAGCACAGATAATGGAGGTGCTGTAATCTCTTCGTTCACTTTCCAAAGGAACCCAATACCCGAGTGTTACCGGTATTGAAAAGATTCCGGGCTGAAAAACCTTTTCCGGTTCCTGCTTGTAATAACCTGAGTCCCTATCGATATAAGTAAAAATTTTCTCTGAAATCTCTGCAGAAAGCCTTTCTATCTGATTAATGGCGTCGCTGGCAAAAAAGGTGGTTTCAACCGATCTGGTCCGGTGACTGTAGAACTTCAATTCCATGGAGCATTTCACATCATCAGCGGTGAGAAACCCGAATATCAGGTTGTCATAACCCTCGCGGTCACAGAGAGACGAAGCTTCCATGATATTCATGACAGCCTCGGAAAGTGCGGGCCGGGCTATAACATATTTATTGTCCTGTGCGATCATGGCACTGATTTCTCTACCGGAAGCGCGCTCTCTTTCCAGTGTATAAATCTTAAGCGGCGCGATTACGACCTCAAAAGCCGGGAGAGACCTGGATATGAATAAAATCAGGGATAAAGACAGGAAGACGTTCCTACTCATAGCATCCCTCTTTTATCAGTTCAAGAGTTTCCCTGATCATGACGTCGACATTCCCGAAAGGAGCATCCGCCTGCAGAGATAGGTAGAATTGTTCCAGAGCCTCCCTGTAATTTCCCAGTTGTTTCAAGGCAAGACCGTAAGAGAAGATGATCTCGAAATCATCGGGATGATACTCAAGATAGGGCTTGAAGGAATCAATTGCTCCGGCGATATTTCCCGTCTGGTACTCAATCAATCCCAGGGAACGGAGCGCCCGGGGATTGTCCCGATCGAGACCCAGTATCTCTTTATACACCTCTTTAGCTGAAATTATGTCTTCTTCAGCGAGATAGACCTCAGCCAGCACCATATGAGCAGATCGGGAATAATTCCCTTCGAATCGGGATAACTTCTCCTTCAGCAGAGCGTAATGACTTCTTTTCAGAGGATCTGAATAATAAAGGGAGGCCAGATAATAGTAGAGAACCTCTTCATTCCCGGGATTATCTCTGATAGCTACCGAAAAAATATCAAGAGCCTCCCGATAACTGCCTTCGGCAAAAAAAGCAAGAGCTTCTTCATATTTCTCTTCAAATAAACCGGAACTCTCCGGCTCTGCATGACAGGTCTCACCGAGCGAGCTCAAACGCTGATCCAGACGGAGGACTTCCTTCTCCATCCTATTCTCAAGCCTCTCAATTGATTCTATCCAGAATCCATCGGGAGATGGATCTGCCTCAAGAGAGGAATTGATTCTCAGGCTTTCAAAAAAATCTCCTGCAATGAATCTGGCCTCCTCCAGCAATTCGACACGTGAGACGATCTGTGCCGTTTCTTTCAGCAGTTCATCATTCAGACGGCGGTGTTCTTCAAGAATCCTGTTCTGCCTGATGATAGGAAAAACGAGGAAGAGAGGCAGGCATAGTGTTAAGACATTAAGTATGTATTTCACTCCCATGCAGAGATATACAAAGAAAAGAGCTTCGCTGCTTCAAAAACAGGAGAATTAAAAAGGAACACTGAAGTTGAGACCTGTCCATTTTGCCTTATTGCTTTTTTTATCTTCCTAAATGCTTTTCAGAGCAGTTTCAGCCTGAATTTATCTTATATATCAAAAATCCTCTTTGAATTTTCAATGGCTTTCGATACAATTCCATCCATAAAAAATACGGGTTCTGTCGCTTACGGCCCGGTACCCGGAGAGAAAAAAGTGTAAAGAGGATCTCGTGTACAGTTTAGGTATTAATATAGGTTCATCGAGCCTTAAATCGGTACTTCTGGAAGACGGAAAAATAGTCTGGACGTCAGTCATTCCCCATGACGGGGATTTTGCCGATGCCGTGGAAAAAACTCTGGGAAGCCGCGAAATCCCCGCAGGCTGCCCGACTCTTGTGACGGGAACCGAGGGACGCTACCTTTTCAGCCTGAACAACGTCATCGAGCCTCTCTGTATTGAAAAATCACTGTCTGCCCAGGGCGAGAATGTAAATGCCATCGTCACAATGGGCGGGGAAGACCTTATCGTCTACACCATCAGCAGTGAAGGTAAAATCGTCAACAACTTTTCGGGTTCAAAATGCGCATCCGGCACGGGAGAGTTCTTCAAGCAGCAGCTGGGAAGAATGAATATGACACTCAGCGATGTCAACGGTGTCAGCGATGACAGCCAGGTCGTGACCCTGTCCTCCCGCTGTTCCGTTTTCATGAAGAGCGACTGTACCCATAGACTCAATAAGAAAGAATCAACGCCCGACGACATCGTCGTTTCGCTCAGTAACGTCATGGCCGTCAAGGTTATCGACTTCCTGAAAAAAGCGGGGATCCGGACCGGCAAAGTGATGCTGACCGGCGGGGTGACTCTCAACCGCCACATCATCCGCTTCATGAAAGAGCTGGCCCCCGAGATAGAGTTCATCATTCCCGGAACGGCATCCTATTTCGAAGCCCACGGAGCGGCGCTCCTGGCAGCGGAAACAGGAACTCCCTATCCCGGAACTGACCGGCTCATGAAACCGGGACAGGTCAAGTTCTCCAATCTGGACGACCTGAAATCGGCTATGGACAAGGTGTCCTATTTCACCGCCGAAGAAACGAAACTGGTTGCAGGGAAAGAATACATTCTGGGAGTGGACGGGGGATCAACGACCACAAAAGCCTGTCTGATCGATGCCCGGACCAATCAGATCGCCGCCAGCCATTACGGAAGGACCCACGGCGACCCGATAAAAGCCCTGAAAAACTGTATCGTTGAAATCAAGAAAAAGATAAAAGAAGATATCGGCGACGGAAAGATAAAAATCACCCTGGCCGCTACAACCGGTTCCTCGAGAGAGATCCTCGGCGTGTTCCTGGAAACCGGCGGAGTCTACAACGAGATTATCGCCCACGCTTACGGAACCACCTTCTTCTCCGAAGAGGTCGATACGATCTTCGAAATCGGCGGTCAGGATGCCAAATACGTACTTCTGAAGAACAAAGTGCCCATAGACTACGCCATGAACGAAGCCTGTTCCGCCGGTACGGGATCATTCCTGGAGGAATCGGCCCACGGAGACCTCAATATCGGCTCGGCCGCGGAGATCGGCAATATAGCCCTTCTGGCGGACAACCCCCTGAAATTCGGCGAGCACTGTTCCGCCTTCATCAACTCCGATATCAGAAAAGCCATCCAGCAGGGCGCGACCCGCGAGAATATAACTGCCGGGATCGTCACGTCCATCGTGGCCAACTACCTGAACAGGGTCGTGGGGAACAGAACCATAGGCAACAAGATTTTCCTTCAGGGAGGCGTGGCCAAAAACAAAGCTGTTCCCCTGGCCTTCGCCATGTTCCTGGATAAGGAAATCCTCGTCCCCCCCAGCCCGGAACTGATGGGGTGCTTCGGAGTGGGAATTCTGGCAGCCCAGAAGAACGCCGAAGGGTTCCTCGATAAAGGCGATTTCGATCTCGATGCGATTCTGGAAACGGAAATCACCTATGAAAGAATTTTCAACTGCAAGTCCTGCGACAACTACTGCCCCATTCAGGTGCTGAATGTCAACGGACACAAATACATGTTCGGCGGGCGCTGTAACAAATATGCCAACAGCCGCCGGAAAGTCGATGAATCGGTAAAAGTTATCGATTATGTGGAACAGAGAAATCAGCTGCTGTTCCACGATTGCGCCGCCGACCAGGAAAACATGACCGTCAAAAGGGATTTTACCGTAGGGATCCCCAGAGCCTTCTCGGTCCATACCATGTATCCGCTCTACACATGGTTCTTCCATCAACTGGGGATCAGAACGGTCCTCTCAACGGATATCGCCCACGAGGGTGTGGCCCGGGTGGAGAGTTCCTACTGTTTCCCCGCGGAAATCGCCCACGGAGCGGTACAGGATATTCTGGACAAGGGATGCGATTACGTTCTGGTTCCCCACTACAGGGATATGGAAAGCCTGGAGAAGGACGTTCACGCCAACTTCTGCCCCATAACCCAGAGTCTCCCCTACTACATCAAAAAAGCCTTTCCCGAGGTGCCTGAGGAGAAATTCCTCCCCCTTATCGTAACGTTCAAATTCGGAGAGGAAAAAGCCCTCGAATACTTCATCCAGATGGGAGCACAACTCGGAATCGGAGAAAGCGAAGTCAGAAAGGCCTTCCGCTTCGCCCTGGATAAGCAGAAAGATTATTTCAGACAGGCTTACGAGTTAGGACAGAGAGCGCTGGATGAGGCGAAGAAAGAGGACAGGGCGGTTATCGCCCTTCTCGGGCGTCCCTACAACGCCCTGACGGCTGAAGCCAATATGGGGATACCGCGGAAATTCTCGACCAGAGGATTCTCCATCATCCCCTTCGATATCATACCGGTGAGCGATGAAGAGATCTTCTCCAATATGTACTGGTATTACGGTCAGCTCGATATGAAAGTGGCGGTGAAACTGAAGGATATGGACAATGTCTTCATTACCTATATCACCAACTTCTCCTGCGCTCCCGATTCGTTCATCCTCCACTACATCAAGTGGCTGATGGGGCAGAAGCCCTTCCTGATTCTGGAACTGGATTCGCACTCCGCCGACGCGGGAATCGATACGCGCGTCGAAGCGTTTCTGGACATCATCGAAGGGTATCGCTCCAAGCTGAACAAAAAAGAGACGGAGCGCTATGACAACGGCCTGCGGTTTATCAATAACGGAGAAGAGGAAATCCATCTCCTCAATATTCACCAGGACAAAAAAATACCGATCCGCAACAATAAAAAGGTCAAGATTCTCCTTTCCGACATGGGCAAGCTCTCCACGGAAATCGTCGCGGCCATTATGCGCTCCAACGGCTTCGCGGGCGTGGCCCTTCCCGGAGCGGACCAGGAAGTCCTGCGGCTGGCCCGGTCCCACGCTTCGGGAAAGGAGTGCGTTCCCTCCCACCTGGTTCTGGGAAGCGCCCTGCGGTTCTTCAATTCGCCCGAGTACAAGAAGGACGAGATCTACATGCTCTTTGTTCCCATCACCACAGGCCCCTGCCGGACGGGACAGTACTTCGTGTTCTATGAAAACCTCTTCAAGGACCTGAAGCTGGAAAACGTCGTCGTCTTTACCATGAGCGCCGACAACTCCTATACGGAACTGGGTCCCGACTTCTCCAGGCACTTCTGGAAAGCCGCGGCCGCCGCGGACTACATGAAGGATATCCAGACATCGCTCAGAGCCTGCGCGGTCGATCCCGCTTCGGCACTGAACCAGTTCGACCAGCTGTGGAACCATTTATGCGTTTCCGTAGAGAAGGATTTCAGAAACCTGATGCCCGAACTCAAAATCGCGGCGAACGCCATAAAAGAGATTCCCCTGAAGAAAAAAATGGTCGACTGCCCCAAGGTTCTCATCGTCGGCGAAATTTATGTCCGCCGCGACGATTTCGCCGTGGACGAGCTGATCGAGCATTTCTGCCGTAAGGAAATAATAGCCAAAGTAGCCGGCGTCGGCGAATGGATTCACTACCTGGACTTCGTCCGGACCTATGATCTGAAAAAGAGGCTTAAGCTCCAGCCCTGGTGGAAGAAATTCATCAGTCGGGAGCGCTTTGATCTGATCAAGCTGAGCATTGAGAAAGCCTGGAAGCACAGCACCGAGCACGCGATCAAAGAGATACTGGCTCCGACAGAACTGATTCCCGACTCGCCCGATGATATGGAGATCATGATGCGCAACAGTTCTGACCATTTCGTCAATCACGAGCTGAACTCGGAAATAACAGTTTCGACAGGTTCCGCCGCGACGGCGATGCAGAGCGGTTATTCAGGCGTCGTGAACATCTCTCCCTTCGCCTGCCTGATCGGCAGGGTTATCGAGGGACTGTACACGCCCTGGGCCAGAAAGCAGAATTTTCCGACCATGTCACTCGAGGTGGATGGAAACCAGCTGCCTCCCAACATCATCAACAAGCTCAACATCTTTATGATCAATGTGCTGCGTTTCCGCGATAATCCGGGAATAGCTGAACTGATCGAGACGGAAGAACCTGTTTACGGCCGGGAAGCTTCTACCTGCAGTACAGATAGCTGCAGTAGCGATTCCTGTTCCACCTGCGGGACGGAGTACAGTAACTTTAACGAGTTTATCAAGAACGCCGATTCATAGAAATAAGAAAGGGGCTGAGGAAATGATCTTTTTCAACAGCCCCTTTTTGTTAATCGGAATAAGAAAAATAGTAGCTAGAAAAGAACGACATCCCGGGTAAAGCTCTCTTCTATATGGAGTTCCGTATATTCTTCCCTCAAAGCCTGACGCTCTTCTTCGACAGAGAGCTTATCGACTATT
>JAFGXR010000103.1 GCA_016936555.1 Spirochaetales bacterium
ATTTCGGTTCCGAAGACCTGACGCTTGACGAGATTTCCCTCGAAGAGGAAGAACCGGAAGACGATACGGAATTTTCTCTTGATGAAACTGTAATCGAAGAAGATTCTGATGATTTCGGTTCCGAAGACCTGACGCTTGACGAGATTTCCCTCGAAGAAGTCTTACCCGATGAGGATTCCGAGATTTCCCTGGATAATATCCTGTCGGCATCGGAAATTGAAACGACAGATGAAATTGCTGAAGAAGAAATATCTTTAGAAGAAATAATTCTTGAAGAGGAAAATGATTCTGAAGATACTGATGAGTTAATTATCGAGGATGAACCTGACGAAATCACAATCGATAGTGTTTTTCCTGAAGAAGAGATCCTTCTCAATGATATAAATTCAGATACCCCTGAACCTGATTTTGCAGATTTTTCAGATGATCTCTCTCTGGAAGGAACCGGTTTCGAAGATGAGATTGAACTACCGGATCTTGATGAAATCATGATGAACACTGAAGAAGAGGAGGAGATCAATCTTCCCGATCTGGATGAGATCTCGCTTGAGGATGATTATGATAACAACAGAAATGATGCAGAAAACCAGAATCTGATAGATTCCGAAATCGAGACCATTGAAGATATAGAACTTCCCGATCTTGATGAAATCATCATTGATGATGAGGAGACCGAAGTACCCAATCTCGATGCAATAATTGCCGATTCTTCAGACATGGAAAACGGAATGGAGCTGTCAGAGATCGAACTGCCTGATCTGGACGATATAATCATCGACGATGATGACGAAGACTCTCAGGATCAGGAGAATGGCGCTGATGATGATATTTTCGGCGGAGAAAGTGAACTGGTAGACCTCGATTCTCTGGAGCAGTTAGCAGTTGAAGAGCCGGAAAATGAAATGACTCCCAGGGAGTTTACTGAAGATCTATCTGAAAGAGTGGAAGAAATCCGCGATGCTGCCATGAATGGTAATATCCCGGAAGAGCTTCGCGATGAAATCAAGGATATTCTTCTGTATATGGATCAGCTTCTTGAATCTCTTCCCGATGAAAAGATTCAGGAATTTGCGAGAAGTGAGCATTTCGAAGTATACAAAAAGATATTTGAAGAGCTGGGAATAAAAAAATAATGGGGCTTTTAGACAAAGCGCTTACTCTTGAATCGGAAATGAATGCAGAGACTGAAGAGTCTCTGCATTTTAATCCGGATCTGGATAAGATTTACGAAACCCTGATATCGTCCACTAAGAGTCTGGATTTTCCATCGGCACTTTTCAGCGGACTGGTAAAGGAACTTCAGATTACAAAAGGAGCCCTGCTCCTTCCCGATGGCAATGATGTTTATACTCCCTGGGCTGTTGAGGGTTTCGATCAGACAACGTCCCGTCGCATACGCATCCCCGATTCATTCCTATCTATACAGAACATGGATCTCCAAAGTCATATCGATCTCGAGAGTGATGAAATAGATCAGCTGAAAGAGTTTTTTTCATTCCGCGAGTATTCGGTAACGACCAGAGTCTGTATTGCTCCCATGAAGGATGGCAATACTGTTATCGCACTTCTTTTCATTAGCGCAAGTGGGCTTTTTTATCAGGACAGGAAATTCATATCGAAGATTCTCCAGGCTACTTCGGATAAAATGGGTCCTTTGCTGAAAGAAAAGAGAGATACCATTTTCAGCAAACTGGAAGTACTATCAAAAGAAAACAACGATATTTCAAAAAGAATAATAAAGATGATTGATTCGGAATCTTCACCATTTAGTATCATATCACTTCATCTACAGACAATAATAAAACAAATTATGAATCGAGACAAAAACTTTGTTGAGTTCCGGATAATTGAAGATATTGTACGATTAGTAAAGACATTATTAGGAGACAGAGGGGATGTTTTTATCCGTGATTCGCGGTCTATCCATATCGTACTGATGAGTTCCAGAAATGAAGAAGCTGAATTGTTCATTCATCAGATCGGTTTATCCCTTTCCTTTTTCTATAAACTGGACGAGAATCGATACGAACCAGACTGGCACATAGTCCGGTATCCAGAAGACGGCAATTCTTATCGTGATTTATTGCAGAAACTTGAACAATGAGAATCTATCAGTCTGAGAAAGGTTTCCTCTGCGCTGAAGTAAAGGGCCGAAATATCCATTCCAGGTACAACCCTTACAGAGAAGCCGAACGATTCATTGAGAATAAAACGACCGGAAGTCCATCTGTCGTCATTCTAATCGGTGCCGGTTTGGGGTATATACAAGAAGTTCTGGACAAAAAGCTGCCGGGAACACCTGTTCTTTCTATTTTTCTAGATTATGAGATTTATAATAACTGTTATTTCAGGAGTGCAGAATCTCATTGCTGGTTCCCCGATTCTCCCGAGGCCATCGTGCACTTTTTACACAGATACATTAAAGAAACGGAACTGAGTTCGCTCTGTATTCTCGAATGGGAACCCTGCGCAAGTCTTTATCCACGTGAGGCGACTGAATTTACCCGGATTTTAAAAAACATCATACAGGAACTGAACGGTAACATTTTAACAACAGCATGGTTCGGAAAAAAATGGCTTCGGAACACAATAGTGAATTATCTTTCTATCGAACGCTATAGTGTACAACCGGAAATAGACCGGCCCGTACTTATTGCTTCATCCGGTCCTTCTCTTTCGGAAATAATTGACGAAATTAAATTATACAGAAATCGATTTTTCCTTCTGGCACTGCCCTCCTCACTCCGAGCTTTAATGGCATCTGATATTCTGCCCGATCTCGTTATGACAACAGATCCCGGCTATTACAGCAGAGTTCATCTCAATTATGTAAATAGCGACGCCAGGCTCGCTCTTCCTCTGACTGCCGGAAGAGGCTCATGGAATAAAAATGCTTCGGTTATTCTTCTTAATCAGATGACTCCTTATGAAATAGATCTTTTTGAAAAGACAGGAATTGCTAATCTTCCTTTAAATGCCAATGGAACAGTATCCGGCTCAGCTCTGGAACTATCTGCCAAGTATGGACAGCCTGTATACTTTGGTGGTCTTGATCTCTGTTTTAAAGATATTCAATCACATGTCGTGCCTCATAGTTTCGACGAACTTTTATCTGTCAAGTCATCGCGGAAAAGCCCTCTCTATACCATATACTATGAGAGAGCTTTCAATGCCAGACCAGACTTTTCCACTGGAATTAGAACAGGCCGATCACTTATTACATATAGAAACTGGTTCAATCACTATTCGAAATCTTCTCCTTTACCTATCGGACGCATAAAGCCCTCTCCTGTTTCACTTGATTTCATAAAACCTGTGGAAATACGTGATATACCGGAATCTCCCTTGAATAAAAATAAGAAAATCCAAACTGTCTCTGCTCCTTCGGCCGATATTAAGAAAAAGCAGATTTCGGGATTGCTTGAAGTCTGGATCAGGGAGCAGGAAAACGGTGAAAATGATCCCTTCTTTTATCATCTCGACGCAGTAAAGGCAACCGGGAACAAAGACAGATCTGATGCGATTCAATACCTCTGCCGGTTAAAGGATCTATATGGATAAAAAGGCAATTTTCAACAGAAATCTCCTTGCTCTTGGAACAGGAAACAAACAATTATCCTCCCGCTGTGCCTATTGCCGGAGCCGTCGGGTATTCCATCTCATAGAATCAAAAACAGGGAAAAAAGTACCGGCCGTGGAAAAAGAAGGAAGGATAATGCCCCTCCATTCGCGGTTTGATCCCGAAAAGGAAGGTTCGCGATTTCCGGACTTGTACAAGAGCAGAGGATTTCTCCTTTTTTTCGGTTTCGGTGGAGCCTATCATATAAGCCCCTTTCTTAAAGATGACAAAGTTGAAAAGATCCTGATTATAGAAAAGGATCTTGATTTTTTCACTTTCGTTTTATCCTCGTTGGATTTGACCGAGCTTCTTTTCGACAAGCGGGTTGTTCTTCTTGTCGAGGAAGAAAAAGAGACAATAAGAAATTCTATTCTAACTCATTATTTACCAATTTTAACAGGAGATATTCAGAGTATTCTCCTGAGACCCGCAGTACAGCTTGATGAAGGTTACTACAATGACATTGCCGAGCTTATACGGGATACTCTCGAACAGGTGAGTGACGATCTGACCGTGCAAACCCGTTTCGGAAAGAAGTGGTTTCGCAATACCGTTGCAAATCTGCAGAAAGCGGAAAAAGCGGTTTTTAAAATAGGCTCAATTGGAAAAGCCATGATTACAGCAGCCGGACCTTCTTTGGATGAAAACATAGATAAAATCCGCTCCATGCGCAAAGAGATTTTTCTCATTGCGACGGATACGTCTCTACCTGCTCTTCTCCATAGAAATCTAAAACCGGATATCGTTATTTCAATAGACTGCCAGGATATAAGTTATAATCATTTTATGCAGGGATATCCTGCAGATGTACCTCTGCTTCTGGATCTGGCATCCCCCGTTCGTTTGAACCGTTTTACTGATAACCGGCTCTACTTTTCAAGCGGACATCCTTTTTCACGGTATGTGAACAGATATTTCAGGAATTTTCCCCAGATAGATACAAGCGGAGGCAATGTAACCTATGCGGCTTTGTCTCTTGCCGTCTCACTCGGGGCCAGGGAAATTTATGTCTCCGGTGCGGATTTTTCTTACCCCAGAGGCAAATCCTATGCGGTGGAAACCTACCTCTATCCCTGGTTCAGAAATCTTGAGGATCGATTTAAATCCCTTGAAAGTTCTTTTTTTTCATTTATCATGCATAACAACTCCATGATCCGAGATGATTCCGATGGTTTTATCCGTTATATATCCAAGCCGATGATAGGATACAGAAAGCTTTTTGAAGCTGCGGCAAATGCGATAGACCCGATAGTCGTCCCCTTGAAAGGGAGTGGATGTGAACTACAGATAAAAAACAGGGATTTGAGTCCTTTTCCCAGTATTAGGCCAGTCCTGTCTGCAGGTTCTCCGTTTATGCGTTCCGATCAGTTTTTAACACGCTATTTAAATGATCTGAAGAAACTCCCTCTACCCGAATGGCCTTTGTGGCAGTACAGAGAAAAACTGACCGATAGCGAACTGGAGCTGATAACGACGGTTCTCCCTGCTGCCGCCGAAATAAACCGCGGTCATTCAGACAGAATAGAATCGCTGAAATCGGCTATACTCTGGACGATCAGCATACTCGAAAGGGAAAAGAATCAGCAGGGGAAAATCAGAGAACCGTAACCGACAAAGGAAGAAGACTGATGACGGGTCAAACTCGTTTCATACCAGAGTAACCGCCCCTGAACGGAACCGGAGATTCTTCCCAACAGGGAAGCGGCCGCTGCAGCTCCGGCAGAACAGGCGGAACTGTCATCTGATCCGTAACGCAGTATATCAGCTCCGGAAAATGTTTTCATGGCTTCCAGTATTTTCCGATCCGAATCCTCTACCCATTTTCGGGGATTCTCCAGAGAATCTTCAGGTGCGAATCCATAATTCGGTCCGTAATGAGTCAGATCCGTCGAACCTATGAAAGCAGCTTTCAAGTTTGATTTCAGAAGGATTTCCTGAACTGTATCGGGAAACAAAAGTGCGGAGGGACCGGCGGGAACCCGCAAAGGGACAATAGGTATATTACCGAAATGGCTTCTGATAAATGGTAATTGAACTTCAATTGTGTTATCGGGACTGTTATCAAACTGAGCATTCAGATCTTTCATAAAGGAGTCGCGGAGTCCTCTGTGAATTTCAAGGCTCCCCAGAGGCGTTTCACAATGATCGCCGGACCAGAAGAGAAAGGGCTGATTGTCCGGAAGATGGCCTCCCAGAATAAAAACTACCTGAACATCTGTTTTTATCCTTCTCACAGCATCATAAGCCAGATGTCCCGAAAAATACCAGCCGGCATGGGGAACGATCACCGAAAGAGCAGATTCTTCAGCAGGACCGAGTTTCCTATTATATTCTTCAATCTGCTGCAGAACATCTTCTTTCCGGTCGGGATACCAACTGCCGGAAAAATAGGCTTTTCTCAATTTATCCATTTAGCCTTCTAAATAATCATTTATAAATAAATAATACTGCAAAATAATCAATAATTGAATATAATAAAAATATGAAACAGAACCTCTCAAAAATCTACACCATTGTGGTTGTATTGGTATTATTGGTCCTCGGAGGATGGTCGGCCTGGGATATATATCGTCTCAGAGCTTCCAACAGCGAAGCGGCTCTTGTTAATGTCGATCAGATTAAATCTCAGGTTGAACAGAGTTATTCTACTTCCGGGTCTTTTTCCGAGGACTCGTTCTTCAGGGTCGTCAGGCAGCTTTTCAAGGACAATCCAGACCTGGAAATTCTGACTGTGTATTCTCACGATTCCGATGTCGGTATCGAGTATCATTACAATCGGGGAGAAGATGTGGAACTATTGAACCTTACAGAATCCACACCTTTAACGATGAAGGATCTTCCCGATTACAAATACAACCAATTGATGAAGAGCAAAATCACTTCGACGCTGAACAGTCCGGGACTGACCGGAATGGAGCTGGATTTAATCTATAAAGTCGTTGATGGTGTGACGATATACAATATTCTCATCCGCCTTCTCATAGTCGTTGTTGTTTTGTTTTTCACAACACTTTTTATGATTTTCACTGTATCAAGACGAAATATCGATGCCGAAGAAGATGAAGACGATATCTCTGACGATGATAGTGAAAATATTTTTGAATCAGATGAAAGCGAAGAAGATTTATCCCTTGACTGGGATGAAAACGGAAGTTCAGAGAGTCATGATTTTGCAATGGATGATTCGGATTTCGACAATCTTGATCTCAATACATCCGGTGGGGATTTTGATGATTTGAATCTTGATGATGATTCTGCAGATGATTTCGGCTCGGGCATCGATACTGATTCATCGGATGGATTCGGAACCGGAATCGAAGATGAATCCTCAATGGATTTTGATTTGGATGATGCATCGGATGAATTCGGTTTCGATGATGTATCCGATGATTTCGATATGGATTCGACTGTACCGGAAGATGCAGGTCTTTCAGATGATCAGAATATGGAATCTGATGGAGATGATTTCTCTTTTGCTGAAGTCACAGAAGATTTCGGAAACATGTCGGATGATGAATCCAATGAAGACTTCAATTTTGATAATGCCGCTGATGATTTCGATTTAGAAGATTCTTCCGATGATTTTGATCTTGACGATGATAATCTGGACATTGATATACCGGAAGAAGAAGATTTAAAGGCTATGAATCATGAAGTTTCGCTTCCCTCCGATATGGATGATGATTTCAATTTCGACAATATCGAAGATACTTTTTCAGAAAGTATACAGAATTCCGACGATGACGGACCTTCTCTCTATTCTCCCAAAAGCGGCGTAGGCTGGGAAGATTTTATTGAAGAAAGAGTTAATTTCGAATTGGAGAGAGCTGCTTCCGACGATCAGGATCTTGTTCTGGGAATTATTCAGTGTGACAGTCTTTCGGAAGAAAACTATAGAATATTCGCCGACCGGTTGAAAGAGGATTTCAATTATCCCGATATGATTTTCGAATACAAGGACAAGGGCTTTGCCCTTATTGTTCCTAACAGCGATCTGGACAAGGCCTTGAGAACCCTTGAAGCTTTTACAGGAAAAGAGCAGGACGAATACGGTGATATTAACGTGGGCATATCTTCGAGAAACGGTCGATTGATTACCGGCGGAAGAATATTTATGGAGGCAGAGAATGCCTTACATAAAGCTATAGAGGATCCGGAAAAGAATATTGTCGGATTCAGGTCTGATCCCGATAAGTTCAGAGATTTCCTTTCAAAAAAATAAAAAAAAGCGGGGTATGAACCCCGCTTTTTTAATCCTCATTTGGAATTTCAAGTACCATTTGATCTCTGCAGAGAAATGTTTCTGCAAAGTTTTCCTTTGCCTCTTTTTTTAAACGTCGCAGCTGCTTTTCCGTATATCTCGGACTGAAGTGTATCAATCCCATTTTTTTTACCCCACCGGCTTTTGAAGCTATCAGGCCGGCCTGATAGGCTGTAAGATGTTTCTTCTCTTTGGCAGACTCGGTCAGCTCTTTTTCAAACATACCTTCGCAGATAAGAAGATCTGAACCGGCAACTTCATCGCTTATGGACTCTTTGTACGCTGTATCTGTTACAAAAGAGAACTTCCTGCCCTTTCTCTCCTGCCCCATAACATCTGACGGATGAATAATCGTCCCGTTTTCAAGTGCTACATCTTCACCGTTTTGAAGTCTGGACCAGAAAGGTCCTACGGGAACTCCTGCAGCCTTTGCTTTTTCGGGATAGAATATTCCCGGCCTGGGACTTTCTTCGAGAGTATACCCCACGCAAACTTTGGAATGTTTCAGCGGGAATGAGCGGACTTTGTACCCCTCACCTTCATATACGACCTGTGAAACCGAAGGCTTCTCAATTTCCCTGACTTCTATGTCGTAATTGATGAACATGTCCAGCACTTCGCGGCTGGTCTCTACATACTCTTTTATCTTGGGAGGACCTATTATTACCAGTGGCTCTGTCCTGTCGACCTGAGCCGAAAGCATAAGAATTCCCGGAAGACCGGTTATGTGATCCGCATGAGTGTGTGAAATAAATATCGTATTGATTTTTTTCCATCGCAAATTGAGAGACCGGAGAGAAATCTGAGTCCCTTCTCCGCAGTCAAAGAGAAATAAATCACCTTCCCGCCTGAGCAGCACCGAAGTGAGATATCTTCCCGGCAGAGGCATCATTCCTCCGCAACCTAATATAAATGTTTCCATACAGTATAAGAAAATAACAGATTTCATTTTTTAAGTGAATAGATCGCAATTTTCTTTTATAGTAATTATTATGTTTAATTTTGATATGTATCAGATTCTTCCGATTATAAGCATTCTCATAACTGTAACAGCAGCCTTATTCATTCTTCTCGATGAAGATAAAACAACCGAATCTGTCATATCATGGCTACTCTTTATTTTCATTTTTCGCTGGATAGGTGTCATTTTCTATATCCTCCTGGGAATCAATTGGAAGAAAAGCAATCTCGTTCATGAAAAACCCGAAGATATATTCAGTAAATACCTGCAATCCGTTCTGGATAGACAGAGCAGATTTCTTGAAAAATCTCTGAATTCCGGAAGTGCAGAAAGCTTTAATGATACAATAAAAACCATACGGCTGTTAATATCCGGCAATAATTCCATATTAACACTGAACAACCGGCTTAAGCTCTATTACAACGGAGATGATGCTTTTTCAGACCTGATCAGGGATCTCGAGAAAGCTGAGGATTCCATTCATATGGAATTTTTTATCTGGCGCTCTGATGTTCTCGGTGAAAAAATAAAAGATGTACTGATTGCAAAAGCATTGCAGGGATTGGATGTCAAACTCATTTTTGACGGACTGGGTTCTTTTGGAAAAATATCCTTTAAATACAGGCGGGAGTTAAAGGAAAGCGGAATTCAATTCCGCTATTTTCTTGATTTGAATTCCGCGATGGCCAGATTAAAAATAAACTACAGAAATCACAGAAAGATTGTCGTTATAGACGGGCGGAAAGGATACACAGGCGGGATGAACATCGGCCAGGAGTATATTGATGGAGGTAGACGGTTTGAAACGTGGCGAGATACGGCTCTGAGAGTTACCGGGGATTCTGTAATGCTTTTGCAGGCACTCTTCCTAACGGATTGGAACTCATCCGGTCCTGCCGAGTCTGTAGTGGATAAAAAGTTTTTTCCCTCTTTTCACCCAGACAAAGTCCAGGTGCCCATGCAGATTGCCGTTAGCGGACCCGATTCGAGATGGTCGTCAATTGAACAACTTTATTTTCTGCTGCTTACAAATGCCAACAAAGAGGTCTGGATTCAAAGTCCTTATTTTGTCCCGAACGACAGTATTCTCAAAGCGATGCAGGCATCGGCGTTGAGCGGTGTTAAGATAAATCTGATGATGACAGGAGTTCCCGATAAAAGAGCCCCCTTCTGGGTGGCTCAGACTTATTTCGAAACTCTGCTGGAATCAGGTGTCAGAATTTTCATGTATAAAGCGGGATTTCTTCACAGCAAACTCATGGTCGCCGACAGACAGATTTCAACAATTGGCACCTGTAATATGGATGTGAGGAGTTTTCATATAAATTTTGAAGTGAACTCGGTTATCTATGATGAAAAGATCTCATGTGAACTTGTCGACAGATTTAATCTGGACTTAGAGAGCTGTGAAGAAATAAACTTGAAATCCCTACGGAAAAGAGGATTTTTCAGAAGGGTGAGAAATAACCTCCTGCGAGTATTCTCACCCATCATGTGACCTCAGAAAATTCCTATTCGCGCACCGAAGGCAAGCTTCGGTTTAATTCCTGCTTCTATATCTGATGAGATAAACGCCAGTGAGAATTCCGTGTAAAGTGAGTAGCTGTTGAATAGTGGGAGCGACTCGATTTCAAACCGCGCAAACTCAAACTGCACCAGGACGGACCCCAGGACAACACCTTCATCAGTAAAGGAATAGTCATCTGTCGACATGGTAAAATAGTCAAATCTGGCGCCTACGGCTAAAGACATGGAAAAGAAATCCCAGTCATATCCGAAGAAGTAACTGAAAGGTATATCCAGTATAGTCGCAATTAGCTTCACACCAAGTTGAATCCCGGGAAAACGCTCGTTAAGAGGAGCCAGTCCGCCGTTAACCTGAAGTTTTACCACATCATCAAAAAAACTTAAACCGACTCCGACTTCGCCATAAGTCGAACCGAGGGCATGGAAATCCAGATATAATCCCTGAATAAAAGAAGGAACCTCGTACTGTTCCTTACGCCCTTTACGGATCAGAACTTCAACCGAATCGAGACCGTTTTCGTCGCTTGCCGTGCCGACAAGAGCGATATTATCGTTAAAGGTACGGTTTTCTTCTGGATAGAACAGATCTACGACCGGCGCTGTTTCATCGATATTCACAAAAAGTTTTGTCACGGCAAAAGATTCGTCTTTAAAATGGGCGCTGATAATGAGCTGATTGATTCCTTCAGGCAGATCATAGGTTTCCAAACGGAATTCCCAGTTCTCTCTTCCTTTGGCTCTTGTAAATGTCTGACCGTTGTCCAGACTGACCTCTATAAAATCGACTGTTTTACTTTTATCTTTCTCTTCATCGCTCAGACCGCTGAAACCGGCGGAACCTGTTACCATTGGGCGTCCCGAAACAAACTCTCCGCTTTTCAGATTCTCGACACGGACCCAGGGACCCTGCAGGCTGTAATCAAAATTTCTTTCCCTGGAAATAATGGAAGTTTCTCCATCTCCATTTGTCACTTGCAGAACATGCTTACCAGCGGTCAGGGCATTCACCTCGACAGGAAATGAAAAAAGACCGTTTTCATCAGCTTCAACAGTATCAAATGTTTCATCATCTACTTTCAGGACGACTCTATTGGTCGAGCTGCCGCTTACAACTCCATCGATTGCGAAAGGCCCGGCAAATGATTTTCCTTCTTCCGGAAAGAATATATCGATGGAACGGCTTTCCTCATCGGGAATGATCCTGAGGTTCCTGGTTTCGCTTATACTGTTATCGGCAAAATCCGTAACTGTAATATTAAGGTTATACCACCCCGGTTCAAAGTCTGAGATTTCATAGATCTCCCTGAAGACACCATCGCTGTCTATGACATTAGTAAATGTTTCGAAATCTGTGTTTTCCAGAGCGTTTATTTCTGCTACAACATTTTTTACACCTGTAGCATCAAACACTTTACCGTCGAGGATAAGCTTTCCGGCGAAAGAACTGCTTTCGCCCGGAGAATCAAGTTTTATTTCGGGATACGTGTTGTCAATATTGATAATGGTTGAACTGATTCCAACCGTGCCGGCTCCGTCAATTGATTTAACTAATATAGAATTTGTTCCATCTCCCGGAAGCCTGGTATCAAAGGAATATTCCCATGTAACGGTTTTAACGGTTCCAAAATCAACCGGAGTGTGCACTTCCCCTTCCGCAGGTTCTGATACGGCAGGAAGATCCCCGGTGTTTTCAGCCATTTCAACAGCCGGATCCTCAGTAATAATAGTGGCTTCATTATAGGTTATTCCGTTATCATAAGAAATGTACACTCTGTCTATACCGTTTTCGTCAAAGCTCTGTCCTGTAATAACAATTGTCGATTTAACATAATCATCAATAGATGGGTCTACAATTGTGCTGACCGGCTCTGATTTCGATAAGAGAAAACTCGATTCGACAGGATCACTGGCAAAACCACCGGAGTCAACGGCATAGAGACTGATCTTGTGTTCCCCATCATCAAGACCATCAAGCGTAAAAGGAATATTGTAGTAAAAATTACCTTCTATTTCTTTGAATTCGCCATCATCTACGGCATAATGTATCGATGCGACAGCATCATCATCGAAGACGAGACCTGTAACCGAAAAATCATTTCTGATAGTCGACCCCGGAGAAGGCACTTCTATAACCGCGGAGGGCTTATCAGCTTCGAGATCGACATTGAAAACAGGTTTGAAATCGACTTTGTTTCTTCCAGAATCAATGGCTCTGAAGACAAAAAGCGAAGGGTCCGATTGTTCAGCGGACAGATCAATATTATGGGTGAAGGTGTTATGCGAAGTCAATTCCACTGTATTGAAAGTGACACCGTCTTCAGAAAAATACAACTCACCGTCTCCGTGAAAGCCATCTACAGTTCCGCTGACAGTAATAATACCTTCCACAGGCTCATCCGAACCGGGCGAAATGACATAGATCTGAGGGTCAGTTCTGTCAAGAATAAAGGGGACAGTCTTTCTCGTTTCATTTCCAAGCTCATCAATTATATTCAGAGTGAAAAAGTGTTCCCCTTCCTCCATGGTTAAAAACTCGAAATCTTTATCCAGCACAGAAGCCCCGTCTTCCTCTTTGAGATCGATTGAAATAGGACTACCGTAGGAATCTGATGATCCGGAAAACAGTATCTCAGCTTTTACAAGGGGCGAAATGTCTTCAACAGAACCTTTTAGTATCATTAAATCCTGAATGAAACTGCTAACAATTTCTGTCAGTTCCGTTTCTGTTACGATCGTTTCAACAAGGCTTTCCTCTCCTTTGGAGTTCTTTTCCAGGGTTTCCACGGTCCTGTTATTTTCGATTTTGTCCGGAACCTGAATATCGTTCAGATTTAATATAGGAGCCGTAAAATCGTAAGCGGCATAGATTTCAACAGGAGGGTATTCCCTACCGGACGTATCTGTGACTTTGATATTAAATGTGACCGGCTCAGATTCAGCAACAGGAAATATTGAAAAATTGTTTTCACTGAAATCGGATTTAAATGCGCTCTGGGGGGGATCCAATTCAACAGAGGAGACAAGAGCGCCACCGGATAGAAAGCCTTCGAGAGGTACTTCCGGTGAAAGATTTGCCGGTTGAGAACTTCGGATCCTGCTGTCGGTAATAATTAAATCCTCGCTATCGAGCCGTTCAGGCTCGAAAGGCGGATCATCTTTGCCCGGCGCGGGGACAATATATATGCGGCTCAGGACTTCGCTTATACGGTCGAGAGAGTCGACGATTCTCATGGAAAAATCATAGACGCCGGGTTCGGGCTTGCCGGGCAGAGAAATTGAAAAGATTCCCTTTGAGGGCTTGGCTTCCAGTTCTTCCTGTCCATCAAGGGAATAATAAAGAGTCAGGGGACCTTCTCCTCCCTCTATTCTTCCGGATATTTTCGCTGTTTTTCCCTGAATGAAAACAGCCCCGTTTGCCCATGGGGGATTATCTTTATCCCTGGTATAGCTTTCCGGCAGAAGCACAGGAGGATTTTCAGCTACCAGAAAAGAGATCTTTAGAGGGTCCCCCTCAATTTCATAAATATCTTTTCCATATATTTCAACAATATGCTTGCCGGGATCCAGCTCGGAAAAGTCTAGAACAAATGGACCGCTGACTTCCCGATCAAGGGCTTCACCGTCATCGACGGAGTATACAATGGATTGAACTCCGTCATCATCTCTCAGTATCCCTTTCAGCACAGGCTCGTTGAAATCTAGATACCCCCCGTCGTTAAAATCAATTATTTCAACGACAGGTTTATCCTCTTCAAGCACTGTTTTGACTTTAAACTTGATTTCTTCGGTGTTACCCGAAAGATCAACAGCCCTGAACGTAAGTGCTCCACCTTTGGAACCTGCATAATCAAATGTTCTATTCCAATAAGGATTTCCCGGAATCAGATCAATTTCTTCCGGGTCTTCACCATTATAACTGCAGGTTAAGGACTCAATTCCAACTTCATCTGTAACAGTACCGGTTACGGTAATATGACCGTTTAAAACATCATCCTCCTGAGGCGAGATAAGTGTGATGACAGGTTTTTCGTTGTCGGCGTAATAGACAAAGACGTTTGAACCTTCAGATCCTGTATTATCGACAGCTCTGAACCTGACATAAGATGTGCCCCCTTCATTTTCCCTGGTATCCAGATCAAGAGAGAAATCTCTTACGCCATGTTCATCCTTTCCCGATAGTTTGAGAGATTCCCAGGTCTCTCCATCAAGACTGTATTCAAGGGTACTCAATCCATTGGAGTCACTGACAGTTCCTGAAATCTTTTTCTTACCGGAAAGGATCTCCCCGTTGTTATGGGATGTGATAGCAATAACCGGTTTTAATTTATCCAGATTTATTTCGACGGAAAATTCATGGCCGGTAATACCGTTTACATCGTGAGCCCGGGTATAAAGAGTATAAGAACCATCGGGCCATCCGGTTGTATCGATAAAGGCTGTCCAGAATAAAGTCCCTTCAGCGGGAATCCAGCTGCCATCATTAATTTTATACTCCACAGACGCTACGGCATCGTCATCTTTTGCTGTTCCGACAATATTAAAATTTCCCCCGACACGCATAAGCCGGGAAGGGCTCGATATGGAAGAAACCGGTAGATCCGATTCAGAATCAATAAAAATATTTATCGGACCGTCCAGGGCTACATTGCCGGCTTTATCCCGGCTTCTGATGACCAGATTGTATGTCCCGTCCTCAAAATCTGAAATATCATAGTTATATGTCCAGTTTTCCAGTCCTTCCACGACTTGATATTCCAATGATTGCTTTTCTTTCTCTTCAATCTTCGCCGAAGTGCCATCATCCTGAGCCGATAGAGCAGTCAAAAGAGAGAATAAAAAGAGAAATGATAATTTTTTAAACTTCGTCCTATACATGAAATACCAAATCCTTAAAAATTGCGATTTTACTAATTGCAACTAACAATTGAGCAATTTTTGTGCCAAATAAAACGACAGCCTGAACTACTTTAAAATCAAATATTTAGTCGAATTCTCGACATCAGGGGCGATAACTCGTCCAGATAGTCGAAATCTAGTTTTTTAGCCTGGATACCGGATTTACCATACGATATTCCAGCAATACATTTTGGAATTCCCGTAGAAGGCGGGGATTCTCATCGCTAAAAAATAATGAATAGTCACTATTCTCATCGGCTAAAGTTAAGGAAATTGAAGAGAGAGATTTTGTAATTTCTTTTTTCATAGAAATCGGCCCCCTGATTGTCCATGCCGCTTCAAAACCTGAGCTATGGCGGAGCCGTTCAAGAACTGTCTTTGGATTAGTTTTTTTTCGCTTATACCGTTCCACTCTCTTTACCAGTTCCTCCTCTTCGAAGGATATATAAAGGACGTATTTCCGGTTTCTTTTAAATTGCATTATAAAGATTCCGCGGTCAGTCCGCCCTTCACTTTCATAAAGTTTCCATAGAACAGGGATTTCACGATGATGTTCTATAAGACTCAGTTTTTTATCCCATCCGGCTGTACAGGGGATTATACGCACCAGGTCTCTTGCATCGTAAAGAGCTTTGGAGAAAGCCGGATCTGTATGATAATCGGGAGAAAAATAATTGATATTATCAGATTGGACGACGAAAAGAACAGCTGTCGCGATGCCCTTACGGCTCATTTGTGTCAATTCCTGAATATGGCGTGTTCCCCTCGATGTGACAGCGTCGGGGAACATGGCCAGATCACCGGCAAAAAGCGTTGATGATTTTACCTCACAATAAAGTTCCTCTCCTTTTTCATTCTCAAGCAGAAGATCAAAGCGGCTGTGCCCGACGGAGACTTCTCTTTTTTTTAAGGAATACGATGCCAGAGATGGTATTGAATGACTTTTCACCAGATATTCTGCCACTCTATTTGTCATATGAGTATCGAGCATAATAACTTCACCGGATTCCGATTCAACGGCCATTACCCGATAGGGATATTTTACATGACTACCCATTTTCTGAACATAAAGCCTGGCACCGGGAATAAAAAGTTCTCCAAGCTTTCCGGGATTAGGAAGAGATGCTCCCGTTTCTGTTCCATCCACTTCGAGAAAGACGACGAAACGATTAGGCCTTGCAAGAAGTTTCCCTGTCTTGAAGTTATACGGAAAGAAACGTTTCGATGATTCATTTTCCATACTTTATTATACAAAGTTATATTTTTTTTTCGAAGAGTATTTGAAAAAGTATTTTTAATCTCTTTCAAGTAAAGAAAATATTTTTTTTCAGTAAAAAAGAGCTCTCTTTTCCTTGAAAGAGATGGTAAAAGGAATATAATGTTATTGTTAGTCATGAATCTGTTGGAGGGGCTGATTCAATTTAATACAAAAATAAACTTCCCCTTCTCAGGTACTTATGGCAGGAATCGGGTTTACTGAACCTCTTGTCCGGAATATACGGTAATTCCGGAACAGACTTTCACTATGAAAGCTGGCAGGGGGTTGCCGGTTTTCCGGCTTACCTAATCGGTAAAACCCGTTAACTGATATTTTCCCCGGTTTGTAATGCCCCACAATCCGGGGATTCATTTTTTATAAAGGCTTCCTGTATTGACAACAGGCTACAATCAGGAGAGAATTTACTTATGGAATCACAAATTATAATTGATTTTGTTGCGAAGTATTTTTACTGGGCCTTTCTCGGTTGGATTTTTATGACGCTAATTCAGAGACGGCATGGCAGTAAAGGCGTAAAAAAGAGAATGGCTGTGCTCTATCAGGCTATTTTGATTTTTCTCATAATGGTTTACGCAACCATATTGAAGATGAATGATCTCACTGACGTTTATCTTATAGTCGCTGCGATTATTGCTGTTCTGATATTGTTTTTCGGAAGAAAGTTTATTCTCCCCTATTCAACGCGATGCCGGGTATGCGGCAAGCGCATGTCTTTTGAACGCATCTTCTATTATGATGATCCTCTTTGCAGTGAACACGATGAAGAAGAGATTGAAATGAATGAAGAAGTCAAAAAGAAAATAAAGGAAATTCGGGAAGAAGAGAATAACTCTGATAAAGAATGAAAAAAAAGCGATCCCAACCGGATCGCTTTTTTTGTATGGACTATTTTACAATAATCCTGAAGAACCTCTTCTTGCCGGCTTTCAGGATAATCTCATTTTCCTTTATATCCGAAGAATTTATCATTGCATCGGGATCGGATACCTTTTCCCCGTTCACCGCAGCCCCATTCTGAGTGACCAGTCTCCTGGCCTCACTCTTGGAGGAACAAAGAGCTGTCTCGGCAAATAGTTCGAGTATATTAATACCGGCTTCAAGTTCGGCAGCAGTCATTTCTTTCGAAGGCATGCCCGACTTATCCTCCTCTCCCCCGGAGGTGAAAGCAGCATGGGCTGCCGCAAAAGCTTTATCGGCTTCTTCTTTACCATGAATGATTTTTGTCTGTTCATAAGCCAGAACTTCTTTTGCCTTATTGATTTCCTGGCCTTCGAGGGATCCCAGTCTTTTGCACTCTTCAACAGGAAGGAAGGTGTACATCAGAAGGAATTTCTCCACATCGGCATCAGCGACATTTCTCCAATACTGAAAAAAGTCGTACACGGTGGTCATGGAAGGATCGAGGAAAACGGCTCCCTTTTCTGTTTTACCCATTTTCTTTCCGTCGGAACGGGTTACCAGAGGAAACGTCAGCCCCATAGCCTCTCCGCCTTCAACGCGCCGGATCAATTCCATACCGGCAACGATATTTCCCCACTGATCATCCCCCCCGATCTGCAGGAGGCATTTTTCTCTTCTGAAAAGTTCGAGGAAGTCGTAGGATTGCAGAAGCTGGTAATTGAATTCGATAAAAGACAGCCCTTTTTCCAGTCTCAGTTTATAGGCTTCAAATGTCAGCATCCTGTTTACGGAAAAATGTCTTCCGATATCTCTCAGGAATTCAATATAATTCAGTGGAGCCAGCCACTCGGCATTGTCTACGAGCTTGGCCTCTCCTTCTTCAAAGCTGATGAAACGGGAAATCTGCTCTTTTAGCTTTTCAGCATTACTCTGGATTTCTTCAACAGTCTGCATTTTTCTCATATCGGATTTACCCGAAGGGTCTCCGATTCTGGCGGTTCCGCCTCCAACCAGAATGATCGGCAAATGACCGGCTTTCTGGAGGTGATGCATAGCGAATAACGGAACCATATGACCTATATGCATGGAGGGTCCGGTAGGATCCACTCCGACATAGATCCGGAGGGGACCTTCTTCCAGTTTACGGACGAGCATTTCTTCATCTGTGCACTGCTTGTAGAAACCCCGTTCTTTCAGGATGTCAAGAGCATTCACTATTCCGGTCTCCTGTAATTTTTGATTTCTCTTCTGATTTTTTCTGCCAGCTCTGCCCTGGGAACCCTGACCTGTTCCATGGAATCCCTGAAGCGAAGCGTGACATCATTATTGTCCTTGCTTTCGTAGTCCACGGTAACACAGAAGGGTGTTCCGATTTCATCCTGCCGTCTGTAGCGCCGTCCGATGGCTCCGGATTTATCGTAAAATGTCGCGAAATCATCCCTCAGTTCATCCTGGATTTCTTTTGCCAGTTCATCCAGTCCGTCTTTTTTGACCAAAGGCAATACAGCGACTGTTACAGGTGCCACATTGGGATGGAAGTGAAGAACAGTTCTGATATCATCATTCCCCTTGGAGTCTTTTCCGAGATTTTCTTCATGATAGGCATCCATCAGGGCGATAAGAACAGATCGTGTGAGTCCTGCCGATGTTTCGATGACATAGGGAATATAGCGCTCATTGGTCTGTGGATCGAGGTAGTTGATCTCTTTTCCGCAGTATTCGCTATGGCGCCCCAGATCGAAATCCGTTCTGGAATGGATACCCTCAAGCTCTTCCCAGCCGAATGGATATTCATATTCTATATCGAAAGCATCTTTGGCATAGTGAGCGAGCTCTCCTTCTCCATGCTGATGAAAGCGGAGCTTGGCCGAGTTGATCCCCATCTTGTCATAATAAGCCATTCTGGTCTTTTTCCAGTATTCAAACCACTCGTCCTCATCGCCGGGCTTGACGAAAAACTGCATTTCCATCTGTTCGAATTCACATGTTCTGAAAATAAAGTTTTTTGTCGTTATTTCATTTCTGAATGCCTTACCGACCTGAGCAATTCCGAAGGGGATCGTGACCCGGCTCGTGTCGACAACGTTCTTGAAGTTTACGAAAATCCCCTGGGCTGTTTCCGGTCTCAGATATATTATGCTGCCTGTATCGGCGACAGGCCCCATCTGGGTACTGAACATAAGGTTGAACTGCCTGGCTTCCGTCAATTCACCTCCGCATTCAGGACAGACACGACTCTTCAGCACCTCCGGTTCCAGCTTATCTTCGCGAAAACGGGTTTTGCACTGCTTACAATCAACCAGCGGATCTGAAAAGTTTTCAACGTGTCCCGAAGCTTCCCAGGTGCGGGGATGCATCATAATGGCGGCATCGAGTCCCACAATATTGTCGTGTTTTCTGGTCATTTCATTCCACCAGAGCTTCTGAATATTGTTTTTCAGTTCGCTTCCAAGGGGACCGTAATCCCATGTCGCTGAAAGACCGCCGTAAATTTCACTTGATGGATATACGAAACCTCTCCGCTTGCAGAGAGAGACGATCTTTTCCATGGACGCGCCGTACTCGTTAACTTTTGTGTTTGCATTTTCTTTTTTGTTTTTTGCCATTTTATCCACCTTGTATAAAGAATCCCCGTTCCCGGGGACGGAGTTCATTATTTTTCGTCTCTGTGTGTTTTCAGATTTCAGATTTTAACTGGGCCAGAAGACCCTCAACTCTTTTGACAGCCCGATCTTCTCCCAGAAGTGCCAGGGATTGAATCATGGGAGGCGACATTTTCGTTCCAGTGACAGCAACGCGCAGAGGCTGCATGAGATCACCCAGTTTAATTCCCTTTTCCTCTACAGCTTTATTGATGTGCACTTCATTTTCCTCTTCGCTTCTCCTGTCAAAGCCTTCAAGGAGCTCCAGAGCGATTTTCAGCATCTCAATAGTTCCGGCTTTATCCATTTTCTTGGGCACAGCATCATCACTGTTCCAGGTTAATTCATCAACAAAGAGAAACCGCACCAGATCGGTAACATCGGTAGTCAGTTTCAGCCTTTCTCTGATGATGGGAAATGCCCCGTTAAAAACAACTTTCTCTTCCTCGGAAGGAGGATTGCCGATAATGCCGGCATCTATGAGTATGGGCATGAGTAGAGCCTTAAGCTCGTCGTGATCCTTCATCCTGATGTACTGTCCGTTAAACCATTCCAGCTTCTTATAGTCGAAAACGGCAGGCGCTTTGTTGATTTTTTCCAGATTGAACAGTTTTTCAAGATCCTCTTTTGAGAAAAACTCTCTGGAATCATCAAAAGACCATCCGAGCAGAGAGATATAGTTGATAATAGCTTCTGGAAGATAGCCGCCCCTGCGGAACTCTCTGACCGAGGTCGATCCATGACGTTTTGACAGTTTGGAACCGTCTTTTCCGACGACAAGAGGAAGATGACAGTACAAGGGTGGTTCCCATCCGAATGCTTTATAGAGAAGGACATGGAGAGGTCCGGTGGGAATCCATTCCTGCGCTCTCAGAACATGGGTAATGCCCATCATATGGTCATCGATAACATTAGCCAGATGATAAGTTGGAAAACCATCGGATTTGAGAATTATCGGATCGGGAGAAACATCTTTGTTCTTTCTGGTAATCTCTCCCATGATCACATCTCTCAGCGTAGTTTTGCCTTCCACGGGAATCCGGAAACGGACCACGTAAGGTTTTCCTTCCGCCAGATTCGCAGCAACAGCCTTTTCTGATAGAGAGCTGCAGTGCCGGTCGTAGCCCTGTTCTTTCGATTTGTTTTTCTTCTGTTCTTCCCTGAGTTCCTCAAGCCTTTCTTCAGTACAGAAACACTTGTAGGCGTGACCGGATTCTATGAGTTTTTCCGTGTACTTTCTGTATATATCAAAACGTTCAGACTGGACATAGGGGCCGAATCCCCCGTCCCTATCGGGACCTTCGTCCCAGCTTATACCCAGCCAATTCAACGTATCATAGAGATCCTGAAGCGATTCATCATTATATCTTTCCCGGTCCGTATCTTCGATCCGGAGAATAAATTTTCCACCCGATGCTTTGGCGAAAAAGTAATTGAATACAGCTGTTCTGACTCCACCGATATGCTGAAGCCCTGTGGGAGAAGGCGCATATCTGACTCTTACACTCATCTGAACTTCCTTTTTCATTCATTTTTTATAATATATCTGATGAGTATATATATTGTTGAGATTTATGCCTATACGGGGAGGTAAAATTGAATGGTTTTACTCTATTTCCTTTAAAATCAGATCGAGGTCATCATTCCCGTTGCAAACTTTAGAAGAAAAGGAGAGATCAATTTTGTGACTCATTCCTTTATACTCGAAAGTATTTTCCTGAAATACCCTGGAGATCTTGCTCTGAATGATTTCAAGACCTTCCGCTTCTGTTTCCGGCAGAAGAATCATAAACTTGTCCCCGCCCCACCGGGCCGTCAAGTCTCTCTCGCGAAGAGAACCGTGAATAAGATCCGCCGTCTTCCTTATGATAAAATCACCGCACTCATAGCCGTGTCGTTCGTTATAGTGGCGGCATTTTACTATATTCGCGAGAAGAAGAGTAAATTTTTTCTGACTCCTTCTGGAACGGATCTGTTCATCGGTTATTTTTTCGAGGAATGCTCTGCGGTTGTAGACCCTGGTTAGCGGGTCCAGTCGGCTCATAATCTCCATTTCCGTAAACGCTTCATCGAGCTGTTTGGCAATCTGATCCTTTTTCCGGCACTCTGCTGTATATTTCTGCCGGTCGAGAATAAGTGAAATATAAGGAGACATTCTTGCAACGATCTCAACGGCGCTGAAGGGTTTGACAATATAATCGGAAGCGCCGCTTTCATAGGCTACTTTTTTTTTATGATCTTCTGTCAGCATGACAATAACCGGGATATTCTTCAATTCTTCTTTTTCACGGATTCGTCTCAGAACTCTCAGGCCTTCCTCATCGGGCAGCGAATCAGCCAGAAGAACCAGATCAAAGTTTTTTTTCTGAAGATGCGTCACCACATTGAGCCCCTGTTTAACATAGGAGACTTTGCAATTGTGGCGTCTGAGAAGAGGAACGGTCGCCTCAACATTTTTCGAGTCGGCTTCAACAATTAGAACATTACAAATTAGAGACATATAAAACACTCCGGAAATCAGCTGAAAATAAAATCATGGCATTTTTAATAAGAAAAACTCACCGGCACTATGCCGCTGCAGGGGATTTGGACCACGTCCGGGCTTCATCGAGAAGTCCGGTTAATAAAAGTATGAAAATGTTTTTTCCTCTCAGAGAATCACAATAAGAAGTCCATTTCCGGTCATCGGAGAATTTTTCACGGTACCGATCCAGTTCCTCATCAGCGAGATCTGATTTGTGACCGATGGAATCAAGAGAAAACAAAGTAAGCAGTCGCAAGACATAATCATTTTTGTTTTCCAGAATTTCATTCAGAACAGCTTCCGCCATTTCCCTGTTATTATCTCTGATAAGGGAAAAAGCATAAGCCCATTTGACCCAGTCCCTTTCGGCCGTATTCTTCATATCCTTATATTCACCGTAATGCATGAGCGAAGCTGCACTGTCATCTCTCAGGAAAGGGGGAATACCGAGAAGAAGAGCGAATCTGGGAAGAAGGACCGGTTTTCTTTCGGAAATCTCTCTGGAAAGCCTTTCTATCTTATCCAGATTTGAAACGGCCAGAGCCGTGTTGATCATCAGTCTGATATACTGTTTTCTGAATTGTCCCCGTTCGTATATTCTTTCTTCAAGATATTTTGTCAGGTTTGGCCAGTCTTCTCTTTCCAGATAGATGAAAAGATTCCAGTTTGCGACAAAATAACCGTCCAGTCCGGCGATGAGAAGAATAAAAATCAGCGCGAGATACCAATTGTCTTTCCAGAATACAGCGGAATAGCTACCGCTCAGCAAAATCAAAGGAAGAAGAAAAATCAGCGCAAAAGATAAAATAACCACTATATTAAAGAGAAAAAATATAGATTTAAACTTCATTTATTGAGCTCCTCTATATATAATTAAGTACAGGGAAATAGAATTTTGTTTCAATGGAGTTTAAATGAACAAAATACCGCAAGAAAACATTATTGACGGCATGGTTTTCGAATCACCAGTCTATCTCGATAAAAATTATATACTTCTCACTCCGGAAATTCCAGTATCGGAATCCCTTAAAAAAAACCTGATGAAATGGGAATACAGGGAACTTGAGACAGAAGGGCCGATTGTGGGAAAAGAATCTCTGGCATCGAGCGATCATAATATGACGTCAGCTTTTCTTGATCACGATGCGAAAGAGAAGGAAGGGATAAAAAAAGCCAGACAATTCTATGTGGAAATCCTGGACGCCGTTGAAAAAATCTACCAGCGCTATTCCAGAGACCAGCATCTTGACCTGAACTACATAACCGAGTACATAAAAAAAATGATAACCATGATCAAGGAGAATCACGATTATATTCTGAGGCTTCCAGATCTGGATAATTATAACAAGGATTACCTGATAACTCATTCCGTCAAATCGGCGCTTCTGGCTCTGACCATAGGCGAAAGCATAAAGATGCCTCAATTCAAGCTGATCGAGCTGGGAATATCAGCACTTCTCCATGAAATCGGCATGTTGAAACTTCCCGACAATCTGTATAACTTCACCAGGAAGCTGAGCGACTCGGAGAAGAAAGCTCTTACAACCCACACCATTCTGGGCTACCGTCTTTTAAAGGATTTTTCTCTTTCCCAGGACATTCTTATGGGTGTTCTTCAGCACCACGAGCGTTGCGACGGAAGCGGATATCCCCAGCAGCTTTCTGCGCCTAAAATTTCTGATTATGCCAAAATTATAAGTATTGTCTGCGCCTATGATGCTCAGATATCCGACCGGCCTCACAGTGCATCCCGAGACGGATACCATACCCTTATGGAAATGCTGAAGGAAGGGGCCAAGTATGATGAAACAGCCTTGAGAACTCTGCTCTACTCGATATCTCTCTATCCTCTCGGCAGTCATGTCATCCTTGAAAACGGTTCTATAGGGGTTGTCGTGCACAACAACAAAGGAAACCCCAAATTTCCCATGGTTAAAGTACTTATCGATCCCGACAGAAAACCTCTTGCTGATATGCCAGTCATTGAAACCCGGGACGAGAAAGGACTCAAGATCAAAGATATTCTTAACCGGGATCAAATCCTCAAGTTGAAAGCAGAAGGGCTGATTCAAAAGGATTAGCTATGCTATCCCCTATACATTACAATTGAATTATGACGAATGTTCAGAAAGGAGATTGTAATGCAGAAACTAAAAGTAACGATTCCCGGCGGCAAGACGATTACATGCGAAAACGGGACTTCTCTACGGGGTATTTCTGATCAGGAAAAATTGAATAAAACGGGCTATCCCTTTATGGCGATGAGAGTCAATAACAAAATCTATTCTCTCTCTTCAACTGTCAACTATAACTGTGTTATAGAACCTGTGGAGTTGGAGTGCAGCGATGGCCTGAGGATTTACAGAAAGAGCCTCTCCTATCTTCTGGAAATGGCATCTAAAGAAGTCTTTCCGGATTTGAGACTGAAAATCAGTCATTCCATCGGGAGCAGTATCTACTACTATTTTGATGAACAGAGAGATATCGGGGAAAAGGACCTGGACAAACTGAGCGGGAAAATGAAAGAGATTGTCGAAGCCGCCTATCCTATCGATATCGTAAAAATCCCTTATATCGAAGCTGTGGAAATGTTCCGGGAATTCAATCAGCCGGAAACGCAACTCCTTCTCGAAGGAATGAACTGTTCCTCGATTTCCATGAATGTTTGTAATGGATTTATGGCCCCGTCCTTTTATCCACTGACCGATAATACATCAGCTCTTCCCTATTTTGAAATTATGAAATACCGGAACGGATTTCTTCTCCGGTATCCCGGTTCAAAAAACCCCAGAGAAATGCTGCCATTTGAAGACAGGCCTCTGCTCTACTCCATTTATGAAGAGTATAAGAACTGGGGGAAAATCCTCAATGTCAACTGTGTGGGTCAAATGAATAAACTCACCACGAACAAAAAAGAAATGGAACACTTCATCCGGGTTTCCGAAGCTCTTCACAATAAGAAGATCGCCCATATTGCCGACGAGATCCTTCACAGGAAAGGGGATGTCAAAGTGGTCCTGATCGCCGGTCCTTCATCTTCGGGAAAAACAACTTTTACCAAGAAACTGGCAATCGAACTGCAGGTTGTCGGGTTCAATCCGATCATCGTATCTCTTGACGATTACTACCGCCCCCGCCATGAAGTTCCGGTCGATGAGTTTGGAAAAGTCGACCTGGAAGCACTTGAAGCTCTGGATGTTCCGCTGCTGAATAGAAACCTGATAGATCTTTTCAATAACAAAGAAGTGGAAATTCCTATTTTCGATTTTAAAATCGGCGGAAGAAGAGATACGGGGAAAAAACTTCAGATGGGAGACAGAACGATTCTCCTGATGGAGGGAATCCACGGATTGAACGAGCGATTGACTCCCGATATCCCTGCGAGCAGAAAGTATAAAATCTATTTATCAGCTCTTACGCAGCTCAATATTGACGATCACAACAGAATCGCCACAACAGATAACCGGATAATCAGGAGGATGGTCCGCGATCACCATTTCAGAAATTACGATGCCCTGAATACTTTCAGGATCTGGCCTTCCGTCCGGAGAGGCGAAGAGAAGAATATATTCCCCTATCAGGAGTCGGCCGATTCCGCTTTCAATTCGGCTCTTGACTATGAAATTTCCGTGCTCAAAGTATACGCGGAACCGCTGCTGCAATCGGTTAAACCCGATTGTCCTGAATACAGCGATGCGTCGAGACTTCTTGATTTTCTCTCCAGCTTTACAGCTATTCCGAGCCACATGGTCCCGGAATACTCAATTCTGCGGGAGTTTATCGGGAACAGTGCTTTCAAATATTAGCAGCTTTCAACTGTTCTCTGCAGAGATCAAGGAAGTCTTTTAAAGTTCCCTCTCCGTTATAAACCGATGATGCGCTTTTAAAGGAGAGGGCGATCTCTTTATCTCCGGCTGAGAATCTGCATTCCTTCAGAGCATAACCCAGTTTATGCCGGACAGAAACCAGGCTTTCCAGATCTGTTGAAGGCATCAATATGGAAAAGACGAACGGTTTCCACAGAGCGATTGTATCCTGCCCTTTCAGTTCTTTATTGAGAATGTCGCCGATATATTTCTGAAACAGCTCTCCCGTTCCCGGAGCGATTTCTTCATCGAGATGGCTATGTTCTTTAAAAGAGAGAAAGAGCAGAGAGAAATCCTTACCATTAGATTTCCACTGTAAATAAAGTTCCCGGATTTTCTCTTCAATTGCTTTTCGATTGGGGAGTCCCGTTGCGGAATCGGTTTTTGAAAGGACCATTTCCCGTTTAAGATCCCTGCTCAGTTTTTCAACAATTCTTGAGTTTTTCCGATAGAGGAGGTAAAAAATAAAGAGTAAAGCCAGAAGACAAATGAGCATTAAGGCTCCATAGAGTATCAGACGATTCTGAGAATCGATTCTGTTTCTCTGTTCATCTATCTCTTTTTCTTTTTCAAGTGTTTCATAATTGGCTTTAATATTGTTCAGATTTTTCTCGTTTCTCCCTCTTTCGTAGATTTCCTTCTGTTCATAATAAAGTGATAAATAATTGAATGCTTCTTCATAATTATTCATCTGTCTGAAAATAAAGGCGAGAGCGGAATAAGCTTCGAGACGGTTTTTTTCATTACTGCTGCTAACGGCTGCCAGAAGCGCCTCCTGACCGTAAGAGAGAGCTCTTGTGTAGTCTTTAAGAAGGGCATAATTCCGGCCGAGAAGACTCATTGCCAATGATCTGACAGAGATGAAGCGGCTGTCATCTCCTGTTTCTCTGATGATCGAGATGAGACGGCCCACAGATTCCCGGAATTTTCCGTTTTTATAGTCTATTTCACCGGCAAGAAGTTGTAATTCCTGCATTCTGAGATTTTCACCCAGTTCTTCGGCCATTATATAAGCGTTCTCGGCGTATTTTGCTGCCTCGGCGAACATTTCCAGGTCTCTGTATGTTTCAGACAGAGCTTTGAGTATTAAAATTTTCTGATCCGTCTTTTCCATACCGGCAAAGGTGAAGCTCTCTCTAAATAGCTCCAGTGCCTTTTCCTTATCTTCAAGATAAGTATAGACAATACCCATGTTGTAAGCGGAAAAAGCCCTCAATTCGGTATACTGATATTTTTCAGCCCTGTCGTAACTCTGACTCAAAAATTGAAGACTCTTATCAATTTCAAGAAGATAAAAATAAGCTATCCCCATCAGAGCTTCAGACTCACAGCTCAATTCCTTAAGATTTTCCATTTCTGCAAGGGAGTATGCTTTTCTTGCCAGATTAAGCATCTCTCCGGCTTTTTCGGTTGGCAGGTTTTTTGCCTGACGATTGTATTCACGGATCTGATCTTCAATGGAAGTGAACCTGAAATCGGATGCATTATCTGTCTGTGCCGGGAGAAACAGGCTGCAAAGAAATATAAATAGAAGAACTAATCCTGAACGCTTCATATCTTTTTTATTCTAGCCTTATTGGGTATTTGTTTCACTAAAAAACTGTCCCGAATCGGGACAGTTCTGATAATTCCGCTCAAATGTGTTCCAGAGAACCGATTCCGGAAACCTCTACAGACTGTTCGGAAACAGTTCCACTGTAATCAACGCTAGCTGCTCCGCTAACCTGACCGGTTAACAATCCGCCGGACATGTTGAGCCGGATCTTCGCAGCACCGCTGATATCAAGATGGCAATTCTCAACGGAGACGCGATGAAAATCGGCGTTTGCCGCCCCGTTCACAGTGAGACTGAGATTCCTGACGACAACATCCTCGGCCTCAATGTTGCTGGCTCCGGAATTATTGATCTCCAGAGAATCGAGATTAAACTCCTTCAATTCAATATTTCCCATACCGGCGAACTCGATTTTCCCGATTTCCGGCAATCCGATCCTCACCTTGACTGTATCGTTTTGATCGGATAATCCTCTGACATACCCTTCATAGGAAAGTCTGACAACGGTTCCTTCTTTTGTGATGTCTACAATATCGAGCAAAGAACGATCGGCCTCGATTTCCATGTAATATCGATCGGAGCCGGTAATTTCGACATCCCACATATTTTCAAAATAGAGGCTGTTATAGTCGGAAAAACTATACGTCCTTGTTTCGACAATCCCCGCCGCTTCGGGGAACCTGTCTGAATCCCGGTCCGAAACCAGAAAATGGTAGGCATGATACCTGAAAAAAAAGAGTGCTGATAGAAGGATGATAAAAATAAATAATGCTCCGCCGAAAAGTACGATACCGCTTTTTTTCATTTTAAACCTCCTTCAGGTAATTCTGGTAAAGATCACTGAGTTCCCGGGGTGAGACTCCCAGAAGTTTTCCTGTTTTGAATATTTCGGGAAGATCGATTTTCACAAAATTATCTTTTTTTATTTTTCTGATTTTATCGGTTGAACCTTCAGAAATGAAATAACCGATCCCCCTCTGATTGTGCAGTACCTTTTCACTCTGCAGATGATTATATGTTCTCATAACAGTATTCGGATTTACTTGCAGTTTCATTGACAACTCCCTGACAGAATATACTCTATCACCTTCCTTCCATTTCTCAGTTAAAATGTTTTCACTGATATAATCTGCGATTTGAAGATATATGGGCTGGTTCTTACTAAATTCCATCTCGTACCTCTTTTTCGGCAAGCTTGAAATAAGCGAACACATAAAAGAACGGAGCCAGAATCCCCCAGAAAAACACCTTTGCGGCTACCACGAGAATTTTTCCTGTTCCGGTAATACTGGAGATGGTCGAACCTGTATATCTCATCAAATCGCCGTCGCTGAATTGAAAATTACTGATTGAATGAAAAAGATTTCCCAATATCAATCTGGCCAGAAGAGCGGAGAGAATGGATAGAGCGATCTGGAATAACGTCAGACTGAGAAGAGTCTTGGCAAAGGGATGTTTTCTGAAAGTCGCGGCTCCGGCGAAAAAGATTGACTGGGTTACAATATAATATGGGATGAGTTTCAGAATAGCTCTGTTGAAAGGATTAAACCAGGAATGCCTGATTCCGAAAAGCAGAAGGTTGAAGCTTTCTGACAGCAGAGCCAGCAGAGGATAGAGCAGTGTCAGCAGAATGGCATAGAATAGGGACGAGATGAGGAGCCTGGAAACCATCTTTTCTAAGGTAGATCCTGGCAGAGTCAACCAGTAGATGTTCCTGACTTTATCGTGTACGTCCTTGAACATGGATGCAGACAGGATATATCCGCCGGGAAAGAGAAGTAGAATATAGAATACAAAATGAAATTGGCTTCCGTTCAGATCCGTTCCGTTGAGCTTGTATATGAGAATATTTAAAGCGCTGATGACTATCATGACGCCCGCCGCGGAACTGAGCCAGATTGCAAGGCTTTTATATTCTGATAGCAAATCTTTCCGGATTAGTTTAAATAAACGCGAAAGTGAGAAAATATTCGTCATATCAAACCTCCCCGCCGATCAGAGTGCTGATTTTATGACCCGATTCGACAATTGTATTAAAAAGGATTTCCAAATCGATTTCCCCTTCCTCGCCCGTTTCGTTTTTCAAAACTGTAGTGAAACCGTTCAACCCCTCTTCGCTGTAAAGGGCTTCAGGGTTTTCCTCTTTTTCGACAGTCACGACCAGGTTCCTGTTGATCACTTCCATCGGCTGGTTCAGGAGTATCCGTCCATCATCGAGAATGATGACTGGGTCAATAAGATTCTCCACATCTTTTACCTGATGGGTTGAAATTATAATAGTCCGGTTATCGCTCATTGCCATCGACACAAGTTTGCGAAACTGCCTTTTCGAAGGGATATCCAGTCCGTTCGTCGGCTCGTCCAGCAAGAGAAGCGATGCGCCGGATGCCAGCCCGAAAGCCAGAAGATATTTCTTCTTCTGCCCCAGAGACAGTTTTGACAGCCTTTTATCCATAGCGGGATCGATATCGAACTCTTTAAGAAACTCGTGAAATCTCACTTTGTCGAAACGGGGATAGAGCTCTCCGAACAGGACTTCATACTCCTCCGTCTTCAAAGGGGGAAGATAAAATTCTTCCGGCAGATAATAGAGATCTTCGAGAAAAGACGGTAGCCTCTTAAAGGAAGAGAGGCTTTTGACAGTACAGATTCCGCCGTCGGGGTATAACATTCCGGAAATTACTTTCAGTAAAGTTGATTTTCCAGCTCCGTTCTTTCCGAGAAGACCGTAAATATTCCCCTCTTTTATACTGAGCTTCAAATCACTGAATAAAACATTTTTCCCGTAACGGAAATTCAGATTCTCGATATTAACCATACCAACTCCTTACTAGTGTACTATATTGTTAATACACTAATAACCTACAATATTTATCTTTCATTGTCAATAAAAAAGGGGAAGCCATATAATCTAATCCTGCTTCCCCCTTAAACAAATATGCGGCTTTTAGTTTTTATTCATATCATAGGACTGCTTCAATCCGATTGACAAAACATTATCCGATATAAGAGGAGCCATGGCTCCGTAGGTATCTTCTATCCACTGGGAATCAGAGGTAATATACATCAGGTCTGTGATCAGCAAAGTCACAAGAAACGATGCGGATTCATCGGGATATGCACCGAGTAGACTTCTGAATATGAGAACGGTGGAATTAATGTCAACTTTGGCAATCTGAGTCATGGCCGTAGAAATGAGAACATCCCCGGTATTCCTTGTTCCCAGAGCCAGTAACTCTTTGCTGAAAGCATCGGTTCTGTTCAAAGCCAGTAGAGAAATCAGTTTGATCAGCCGGATTTCATTGGGATAAACGCCCAGGGATGTTACCATAAGATCGGAAAATTGCAATGTCCTTGTCCAGTCCTTCTGCAGAAAGATGGATAGCGCCGTCATTTTCATAGCTTCACGCTTTCGATCTGAGGTAGAGGACAGTTTTTCGGACAGATCGGAAAATATCCGCTCAGAAGTTTTAAAATTAAGCATATAAAAATAACTGCGCCCCATTTTAAACAAAGCTTCGATAGAACCGTCACCAACTGACTCTTCCGCAGACCGGCGGAAAAACTCGGCTGCTTCGCTGTATTTTCGCGCCTCCAGGGCTAATTCGCCCTGCCTGAATAAAATCTCATCTTTTCTGGGGAAATCAATATCTTTCTCAAGAAGAATGGTAAAGGCGTAATCAGCCTGTTCCAGTCTTCCCATATCATAGAGAAGCAAAGCCTTATCGACAAGAATATCAGTTCTCTGATCTTCAGAATCAGCTTCTCTTAATGCCATATCCAATACCGACAGGGCATCATCGCCTTCATTCTGACCTATGAGGATCTTTCCTTTCCTGTGGAGAGCTGAAGCCAGATAACCCGAATCGGGAAACTCGTCGATAATCCGGTCGTAAGCCGCCAAAGCTTCGCTTCCATTGCCCTGAGCCTCATCGAGCGAGCCTTTCACATAGAGGAAATAATCGAGATAAGCCGTATCTCTATTAATCTGACTGCCCAAAAACATCGCCAGTTTCAGCACATCACCTTTCCCCTGAAGATATTGTGTAATGGTCATCGATGCATCATCGGCGGCTTTGCTATCAGGGTATTGCTCAACAAGGCGGTAGAGATAGGAGACGGCTTCATCTTTTCTGCCGCTATCCATTAAAATCTGCCCCAGGTAATAGAGACTCATCCTGACTTTTTCATCATCAGGGCCTTTCAGAACTTCTTTCAGGAACGATTCGGCATCTTCTATTTCCGAATCATCAATACGCAGCATTGCCAGTTCAAAATAATAGTTCTGGATTTCATAGTCGTCGTCACTGAGAGTAATGATTTCTCTATAGACTCCGGCGGCTTTATCCATATTACCGGCACTCTTCCAGGTTTTTCCGAGAACACGTAACCCGTCGAGATAATATCTACCATTGCGGTAATCGGAAAGAAGCAGCTCCAGATATTTAACCGCTTCATCATTCATTCCGAGACTCTGATAAATATCTCCGAGGCGGAAGACGGCGGCTTCCCGGAATTTATTATTGCTGTTCATAAACAGATAAAACTGAAGTTTAGAGGCGGCGTCTTTCAATTCGCCCATATAATAAAGTGATTCACCTATATAAAACTGGGAATCTGAAACCAGATCGGTATCGATTGAATTATTGAGGATTTCGGCGAATTGTTCCCGGGCGGAGGAAAAATCACCTTTGTTGAAAAAGAGGATCCCCAGTTTAAGCCTTGTCTGGGAAATAATTTTCTCCTCTCCGCCTGAAATTATACTATTCCGATAGGCTTCCATCGCCAGTTCGGGCATGGATGCTTTTTCATAGGATTCACCCAGATAGAGATAACTCCGGCTTACGAAGAAACTCTCACTGCGGAAAGCGGTCTGCGTCAGAAAATATTCCGCCGCTTTCTCATAATCCTTCAAGGCGTAATAACATAGTCCGAGCCAGTAGGAAACCCGGCTCCCGTAGGCCGAATCGGCATAGGAAGACTCGAAAAGATTGAAAGCATTAATTGCCTCTATGTAATTTTTCATATAAAAATAGGAAACGGAAAGCATATAGTTAACACCGTCCGCCCGGGGATCATCGGGGTAATTATCGAGAAACTCCCTGAACAGAGTCTCGGCCCGACTGTAGGATTTCTCGGAAAATGCATCGCGTCCCTGAGAAAAGAGATCATCAACAGGCATCTGTGCGAAAAGAGGAGAAAGGATTCCCCCTGCAAGCGAGAATAAAACGAGTATGAGATTTTTACGATTTTTCTTTAACAGCAATTTCATTTATCTTCTTTTTTTCCCTGAATATAATTCTGTCTTTCCGCATTTCTGCAGAAATTACAGCTCCGGCTCTAAACTTTCCTTTAAGGATCTCTACAGATAGAGGATCTTCAATTTCCTGCTGAATTGTTCTCCTTAATTGTCTGGCCCCATAAGAAATATCATAACCGATATCAATAATATGCTCTTTAACTTTTCTCGAAATCTCCAAAACCAGATTTTGAGAAGCTATTCTGGATTTTAATTCTTTAATAAGAATTTCAAGTATTCTACTGATATTATCACCCTCCAAACTGTGAAAAACAACTATTTCATCAATTCGGTTGAGAAACTCCGGCCTGAAAAGCCGTTTGAGCTCATTCATAGCGGAAGACCGTATTTCATGATAAGCCATCACCCCGGGTTCTGCCTGAAAACCAAGCCCTCCTCCTTTAATAATATCGCGGGCTCCGGCGTTGGATGTCATGATGACAACGGTGTTGCGGAAAGAGACTTTGTGACCGAAGCTGTCCTGCAGCTCCCCTTCCTCCAGTACCTGCAGCAGAAGATTGAAAACATCGACATGAGCTTTTTCGATTTCATCGAGGAGCACGACGCTGTAGGGCTTTCTTCTTATCTTTTCTGTCAGAAGCCCCCCCTCCTCGTAACCGACATATCCGGGAGGAGCTCCGACAAGCCGGGAGACATTGTGCTTTTCCATGTAATCGGACATATCGATGCGGATCAGGGCATTTTCATTACCGAAGAGGAACTCCGCCAGAGTTTTAGCCAGCAGGGTTTTTCCGACACCGGTCGGTCCAAGAAAAATAAACGATCCCAGAGGCCGTTTCGGAGAGCTGAGTCCCGTCCTTGAGCGCCGGATAGCTGCTGCGACAGCGTTGATTGCCGGCTCCTGTCCGATAACAGTTTTATGAAGTTCCTCTTCTATCTTCAGAAGCTTTTGCGATTCATTCTGCACGATTCGCGAGAGAGGTATACCGGTCACTTCGGATATGATATCCTGTATATCCAGTACATCGACGGTTGAGACCTCATCTTTCAGGGAGTTCTTCCATTCGATTTTAAGATCTTCTATTTCCTTCTTCAGGGATCTGACATCATCCCTGACCGCTGCGGCTTTCTCGTAATCCTGATTATTGACAAAAGAGTTTTTCATTTCCGTCAGATCAGTCACCCTTTTTTCCAGTTTCTGAAGCTCCGTGGGCTGCACCGAGTTTTTTATCCTCTTGCTCGATCCGGCCTCATCCATAAGATCTATCGCCTTATCGGGGAGACAGCGATCCGAAATATACCGGCTGGACAGTTTTGCCGCCGCTTCCAGAGCTTCATCGGTAAAGGACACTTCATGATGTTTTTCATAGCGTTCCTTGATTCCTTTGAGGATATCGAGAGTTTCTTCAATGGAAGGCTCTTCAATTATAACATGCTGAAAACGGCGTTCCAGAGCCGCATCTTTTTCAATATATTTTTTATACTCGTTCATGGTCGTGGCGCCGATGCACTGGAGCTCCCCTCTCGAAAGAGCCGGTTTGAGCATATTCGATGCGTCAATTGCGCCTTCAGCTCCTCCCGCACCGATGATTGTGTGGAGCTCATCTATAAATAGAATGATATTTCCGGCTTTTTCAATTTCCTTGAGCACTTTTTTCAACCGTTCTTCAAACTCTCCGCGGTACTTCGTCCCGGCGACCAGGGAAGCCAGATCGAGAGAGACAAGCCTTTTCCCTTTAAAGAAAGAGGGCGCCGTTCCGTCGACGATCTGCCTGGCAAGACCTTCGATCACGGCTGTTTTTCCCACACCGGGTTCACCGATGAGAACGGGGTTGTTTTTGGTTCTTCTGGCGAGGATTCTCAGAACGCGTCCGATTTCTTTTTCCCTGCCGATAACCGGATCAAGAAGATCCTGGGTAACAGCTTTGGTCAGATCCCGGGAAAATTCGTCAAGCAGAGATGTGCCGCCCTGCTCCTTCGTTATTCCAAGTCGCTTCCGTATCGCCGCCCGGTCACTCCCGTTGTCGGAAATCCTCTTTCCTCCGCTCAAGTCGAAAATAATGCCCCTGAAAACTTCCAGATTAACCTTATAAAGCGAGAGAAATTTCTGGGATACGCTGCCCGGTTCTCCGACAGCAGCCAGTAAAAAGTGCTCAGTTCCGATATAATCATGATTCAGATTCCGGGCTTCATTGGCAGAATTTTCCAGAATCAGTTTGGCTCTGTGTGAAGGTGGAACATCTCCGAGATTGAAACTCCTTTTCCGTACGGGGATGTTTTTTTCCAGCTCCTTCAGCATTTCCACGGTATTCACGCCCAGCCTCTGAAGGGCGACGTAACCGATCCCGTCTTTCTCCTTGAGTATGGCGATTATAATGTGCTCCGGCAGAAGCTGATCGGAATGAAACCGCTTCGCTTCCTCCTGGGCGGATATTGTAAGTATTCTCTGAGCTCTCTGTGTTAGTCCTTTAAACATATCTGCTCCTGTTACGAGTTGAAATTCAGTCCTTTTCTGATCATTTCTGCTCTCAGTCTCATAATATCATTTTCATCCGGATTGCTCTCATATGCAAATGAACGGAGAAAACCGTTTCCTATCGACCGGAAAACTTCAGGAAAATCCTCAAGAGTAAGGTCTTCGATCCACTTTACGGCGACTCCCAAACGGACCATGGAGAGAGCCGATAAAGCTTCCTGCTCCGAAATCTGCCTGCAGTACCGCAACAAACCGTAGGAGCGGAAAACACGATCCTCAAGGTAGGGATACCGGCCATCAATCAAATCGGCCCTGGCTTCTCTTTCGTATCTCAGAAAAAGACCGGCTGCTTTTTTAAGCTCTTCGGCTTCACTTCCTCCGAATATGGAACCGCTCCTGATCGAGATAATATAAAATCCGCCGAGTGATTGGGGTCCGCCTCCTGAGAACCCGGTTACTTCCAGATTTGTTTCAATTGTATTGATAATGAGATGATCCATGAGATCGGAAGCACTGAGTACGGGCAGATGGAGAAAAACCGAAGCTTTTGCGGCAGTGCCGCTATCGGAGAGATTGGCGGTCAGATAACCGTTTTCAAAATCCCTGGCAAAACTGAAATGAGCGGAGAGAGCCTCTTCCAGTTCGAAAGTCCGCACCATTACCTCATCGACAGCCAATCCTTCAGAAAATGATGAAATCCGGAGATGATCCAGATCCCCGGTGACGATAGATGTCTGCCTCGGCTCATCGATTGCGACGAGTCCCGATCCCTTTCTGTAAAACCGTTCACTTATGAATTTTCTCTCTTTCAGAACAATTCGATCCAGCTCATCAAGTTCATCAATGTTATAAACGGAAAAATCCCGGAAAACCGGATTCGAAAGGATTTCATGTGAAAGAGTGCTCTTGAGGTTTTCTATTTCCTGCTCAGTCATGGTAGAGATAAATTTCATCCCTTCCAGATTGCGTACCAGTCTGAAACGGGAAGACAACACAATATCGATGTCAGCTTCGGACCGGTTCATTCAACTCCCTGTATTGCATTTTGAAAGATCTGATTTCCTCTCTAAAGAAACTGTAACATTCAGGACATCCCGCTCTCCCTTCTGCCAGAATCGTGTTGACAGAGGTAAAACAGGAAGGGCAGAATTTCTCTTCCCTTCCGGAATTGAAGAGATCTGCGCGTTCTTTAAAAAAGTCAATATTCACCGAATAAGGGTCCTTTTCCCTTTTTCAATATAAGTGACTTTCCCACAGCTTGAAAGCAATAAAAAATGAGAGGCTTTTTTTTTTAGTGTTTCCTTAAAACTTCCAGCGGTTTGACCCTGCCAGCGCCTCTTGCGGGAATATATGAGGAAAGAACTGAGAGGATAAGCGTTGCGGCGACGATCAGTACGATCTGAAAAGGTTCGAGAGTGACCGGCACGTTATCGAGATAATAGGAGCTGTTGAGCAGCTCAAATGTTTCGCTTTCCTTCAGGGGAATGAAAACACCGGCGACAAGCCGGAAGAGAGAAATAAAACCGTTGAGCATGGTTTCAAGAACGGAGATAATCCCATTGATGTTAAGAGAAATGAATATTCCCGACAGAACGCCGATTGCCGTTCCGGCAAGGCCGGTCAGAAACCCCGTGAAGATGTAAGAGAGAGTTATGTCCTGCGGGGACGCGCCGAGACATTTCAGAATAGCGACCTCTTCTCTTTTTTCCAGAACCAGCATGACGAGCGATGACGAAATATTGATGATGGCGACAAAGGTGATCAGAGCCATGATAAAGATGAGCATCATTCTCGTCGTCTTGAAATTTTCCTGCTGGGATCTGTTGAGATTCTCCCAGGAATAAAGACCCCACCGTTTGGGTAGTGCCTCGCGAAGGGCGATCATATCCTCTCTGAGGCTGGTATAAGGCTCCCGGGTTTTAATACCGATTATCGTCCTCGATGAGTTATCGGCAAGAATGGATGCGCCTGTCTCCAGAGACATAAAAGCCCACATTCTGTCCAGTTCATCATAACCCGTTGAAAAAATGCCCTTAACCGTAAATTTCGTGACTTTCGGCAGAAACTTCCCATTGGAGAAAAACTTTCCGGTCAGAATCTTCATTTCATCCCCCGGTTCCAGTTTCAGTTTTCTGGCCAGATCACGGCCGATGACAATGGATTCCGGTGCGGAAATATCAAAAGAGCCTTTCTCTACGGTTATGTATTTTTCAACACCCTCATCGGAGCTGTAAAAATCCTCTTCAATCGCTCTTACGGTGACGCCGTCACGCCCACCTTCGCTATAGGCCAGACCGTATCCCTGACGTTCGACGGTACAGTTTCTGACTTCGGGAAGGGATTCCAGTTCCACAGCCTGGTCAACCATTTCCTCAAGGGAATGCGTGGAAAAAGGATATGCCTGAAGATGATAGGAATATGTCTCCAGCGTTCTTTCGGTAATGCCCCGTATCATCCCGTCGGAAATATGAATAACGACGACAAGGGGTATGAGGCTCAGAGCAATACCGAGTATTGAGCCGAGCAGAGGACGGGAGAGCTTTGTTCCTTTTCTTCCGAAGGAGAAAATTCTGAATGACAGGTAAAGGAGTGTTTTCAGGCGGTTCATTTTTCTTCCAGAACTCCACCGGTCAAATGGTAGGCTCTGTCGACCCGTTCAGCCAGTATGAGGTTATGGGTGACGAGAAGAAGAGATTTTCCATACTCTTCTACAAGGGAAAAGAGTATATCCTCTACGATACGGGAATTTTTCTCATCGAGATTTCCCGTCGGCTCATCAGCGAGAATCAACTCGGGATCATTGACCAGAGCCCGGGCCAGCGCTATTCTCTGGCGTTCCCCGCCGGACATGCGGGAGGGATAATGTTCTTTTCTATCGGCCAATCCGACCTTCTCTATCAGTTCCTCAGCCTTTGCCAATGCCTTTATCTTATCCTTTCCGGCAATTCTGGCGGGAATGGCGATGTTTTCAAGGGCTGTAAAATCTTTCAGGAGATAATGGGACTGGAAAACGAGACCTATGGATTTTCTGCGGTACTCGGTCAACTGCTTTTCATTCATGGTGTGAACGGGATAGCCGCAGGAAAAGATTTCACCGCCATCGAGACTGTCCAGCCCCCCTATAAGATTGAGCAGTGTACTTTTCCCGCTGCCCGATTCACCTGTTATAACCGTGCTCATACCTCCCGGAATCGACAGATCCAGATCGTGAAGTATCGTCAGTGATTCGGCGCCGGTACTGTAAACTTTCTTTAAAGATTTAATATCCAGAATATCCAAAACGAGTCTCCTAAATTTTATTCGTAACGGAGTACAACCGCAGGTTTTACCGATGCGACACCGCGGGAAGCCATCCAGGCCGCGGCCAGGGCTGAAAACAGCGCGACAGATGTGATGTATATGACATCGGGAGTCATTATTTCCACAGGAACCCTCTGCAGGTAGTAGGAACTTCCCGTATAAATACTGAAATCATTAATTGATTCTTTTCCGATTGATCGTATGGCATTAACTGCACTTTCCACAAAACCGAAAATGGTATTGATATTTTTTGTGACTAAAAAGCCGAATACGGTTCCGGCAGCGCTCCCGAGAACACCGATAATGGCACCCTCGAGAATAAATACGGATTGGACCGAAAATGGAGCAGCGCCCACGGCTTTTAATAAGGCGACCTCTTCGATACGTTCCACGACAGACCGTTTCATGGAATGGAAAATATTGACAGCGACAACGAGGAAGATGAGACTGATCAATACCATCATCATCAATTTCTCCATCAGGAGTGCACTGAAGAATGATTTGTTATATTCCCTCCAGCTTTCCATATAGAGCCCTTCCAGTCCGGGAATCTTTTTCAGATTGCGGAGGATCTCCCTGTCCCGGTAATGATTGATCAATTTCAAGCCGAAAACAGTATCCTCTTCGGGAGCGAATAGAGGAGCGTCCGCGATGGGAATGAATGCCATGGTGCTGTTTATTTCATAATAGCCGGAGCGGAAAGTTCCGGTAACGACAAACTCGAGATTGACCGGAGAAAGCTTATCATATCCTTTACCGGCAAGAGAAAGGAGACTGACCCGGTCGCCTACTCTCAGCCCCAGAGAAAATGCGAGATCGGCGCCCAGAACAATAGAACGCTCTTCCGTAAGATCGAAAGCGCCGTCGGCGATTTTTATTTTTTCTGCGAACCCGTGATCCTGATCGAGGATCGAAGGTTCAACAGCCCGTATGGCCGCTCCGCTTTGTTCCGCCATAAATCCCTGAATAATCGTTTGAATATCGACAAAAGGTGAGACAGCTGAAACCCCTTCTACAGCCAGTATTTCATCTCTTAATCGGGGATCGAGGGATTTCTCACCCTCGATTCTTATGTGATAAGACCTGATTTCATTTATATTGGTGATAAACCCCTGCTGAAAGCCGTTCATAACGGCTATAACGCCGATCAGTGTCATAACTCCAACGGTTATTCCGGCTATGGAAAGGATTGATGCCGTGTGCCCTTTCTCTTTTCTTTTTGTGAGAAAGTAGCGAAATGATATATGAAAGATCCATTTGACGCTTTTCAAGAATCCCCCCACTCCCGAGTCCTTGTCACTTCTCCGGCACTAATGAACTCTTCACGTATTTTTACTTCTTTTCGAAAATAGACCTTCATGAAAAGTTCATCTCCGTCATACAATTCCTGAATATAATTTTTCTGATCGTCCCTGTCATATTTTTTTCTGTAAACCAGAACGCCTCTTTCGTAGAAATCCTCTTCAGAAAGAGTATCTCCTTCGTATCTGAAGAACCAGGATTCGCGGAAACCCGTTCCTCTTCTCTCTTTTCTGACAAGCAGATCCGAATCATAGAAAAAAAGAGTTCTCTCCTGAAATTCATCATTGCGATACAACTCTTCTTTTTCTACAAGTTCCATCTCATTCATTATACGGATGTTTTTTTTCCCCGAGCTGATGTCTTCGACCACGACATCGGACAGAAGACCCGCTTCGCTATAATTTCTTTTTTCACGCAGAATCATCTTTCCGGCCTGATAGCGGACTTTTTCCATCAGCTGTCCTTCCTGATTTCTGTATCTGACGACGCGGACATCGCCTTCTCTCTGCTCATCCATATATAGCGATTCATTAAATCTGACAACTGAACTTCTGTTCAGAAGAGAATCAGAACTTTCTATCTCTACAGAGCGGAGTGATCCGTCCTGCCTCAGGCTGTAATTCTGTGTTAGCGGCAGTTGACCGGCCTTAAGGATTTCAACTGATTCGAGAATCCCCTCTTTACTGTAATGATAAGTTTTCTCTTCGATGAGTGTTCCCTCTTCATTGTAAAAATTTTCTCTCTCCACGTTTCCGGCAAGATCGTAAAAAGTCTCCTCCTGAAGCAGCCTTCCTTTCAAACGCGAGGAATAGAGCAGTCGCCCCCCCGGACTGAACTGCTTTTCGAATCTGTTTTTTTCAATTCTATCATGGAAGAGAATAAGTTGACGGGAAAAACCTTCTGTCCTGGCCTCCAGAATCCAGCCTTCCTCTCTACTCCAGTCAGAATTGCCATCCAGGATCTCGAGCTCCATAGCCATACTGTTCGATCGGTAATATTCCTGGGGGAAAAGAGAAAACGAGCCGGCAATAAGAAAAAGAAAAATTCGTGTTTTTTTCATCAGTAACTGAACAGATCTTCGAGATAGCTGTCGGGCTCAAAAGGTTCCAGATCGGTCAGCTGTTCGCCTTTGCCGATAAAAGCAAAAGGTATTCCCAGTTTGCGGCTGATGGATACGATGTTCCCCCCTCTTGCTGTCGAGTCGTATTTTGTTAGAATAATGGCATCAACTTCCACTGCTTCGTTAAAAACTTCAGCCTGTTGAAGGCCGTTCTGACCGGTCGTTGAATCTATGACGAGTATTTTTTTATAACAATCGCCCGGTTCCAGTTTTCTCCGGATAACTGAATCGATTTTCTGCAGTTCTTTTACGAGATTTGTCCTGTTGTGCATACGCCCGGCTGTATCGGCCAGCACCAGTTTTTCCCCTTTGGCCTTTGCCGAGGTAATCGTATCGAAAATCACAGCAGCCGGATCCGCCCCCGGCCCCTGGTGAACGACACGGAATCCCGTTCTTTCCCCGTGAATTTTCAGCTGTTCAACCGCAGCCGCCCGGAACGTATCGCCGGCACTGAGAACGATATCTCCGATCCCTTTTTCTCCGTAATAGCGTGCCATCTTCGCTATGGTCGTCGTTTTTCCGACGCCGTTAACACCAAGAACCAGAAAGACATTCAATTTATCGCTCTCCGGTTCGAGTTTAAGGCATTTTATCTGTCTTGAGAGTATGGATTTCAACTCACCGATTATTTCATCCCGGGCAGAAAGTCTCTCTGTTTTGACACGGTCTCTCAGTTCATCGACAACTTCCATTGTCACCGAACCGCCTAAATCCGATTCAATAAGCAGGTCTTCCAGATCTTCGAAAAGAGATTCATCTATTGAGTGATTATTGAACAGCTCGAGAAGGCGTCTTCCGAGGTTTTTTTTCCTGCCTGCGTCCGTTTTCGCTTTTTTACCGAAATTTAACATATTGATCCTTAGTTCTTTGTCTACTCAGCCAATGCTTCCGCAGCCTTTATATAACGGGCAAGTTTAACAAATACATCTGCCAGAAGTCCACCGCTGACGGCAATCGATCCCAGGAAAATGCCCTGACTGATAAAGTAACTATTATATGCCTCGTTGGCCATATCATAATATTCGGGATTATCAGTTGCTTTATATTCCGCGGCATAGGCCGATTCTGAAGAAAGAAAATTCTGGGCTATCCCTCCGGAGAGTACCGGCAGGGCAACGGAAAGACTGAACCAACCGAGAGTTCTGTAGAATTCCTTTTTCTTCAGATCGAAAAAATCCAGCCTGGACAACTCTTCTTCGATAAGGGGAATACTGATCAGGTCGGGACTTTCCGGTGAAACTTCAAAAGAATGGTCATAATAATCCTGAGATCTGATTGTAACCCAGTAGGACCGTTCATTAAACCGGGGGATAGACAAAGGCGTTCTGCCGATCCACCGGGCCCCCATATAGACATCAGCTCCGGAGGGATCGGTTTCAAGATTTAAAGCTGTACTATCCGACTCCGATAAAATGGCGTTGACAACCAGCTCGCTTCCGGAAGTCAATAGAACCTCTTCAGACCAGTACGAATTATCCTGACCGACCGCTTCCAGCAGGACATCTCCCGGTTCGAGGGTATTGACGAGAGCCTCTCCGACTCCGATCAAAGTGCCGTTGCAATAGATCAGGGCTTCCGGATTATCGGCTGTAATGTTCAACGCAGCCCAGGCGCGGCCCAGCATGACAGAACGAAGCTCCCCTGCCGCCTGGGCGGCCAGTCCCGAAAGCAGATCAGGTGATGATGTACCGCTGAAAATGATCATTTCACGATCCTCAGAGCGATCATATCCGCGAACTATCAGCCGGAAATACTCATCAATCTCTTTTATACTCCCTGAAATCAGAAAATCAAGATCATTCACTTTACTGATGACAAAGGGATCAAAACCCTTCTCTTCGAGGAGATTCTCACCGTTTTTATCAATCTGCCATAAGAGCGGGAGCATGGAAGCTGTTTCGACCGATTCAGGATCAATCAGATCCAAATCTCTCAATTCCTCCCGGATAAGGTTCAGATTTTTCTCCGATTCGCTGTCCCGGATTGCGGTTCCCGACTCCTTGAACAGTAGCAGATCCTGTTTTGCATAGGCGATTTTCAACTCTTCAACCAGAGCCATTCTTTTTTTTTCTATAACATCATTCCTGTACCGCTCTTTTTCGGAAAAACTGAGGATATGAGTGTCCGTCTGATCGAGTTCCCGCCGTATAAGGTCCGGAATACTGTTTTTCAGATATTCATACCGGCTGGAAAGCGTTCCCGAAAAGTTTTCGATTCCCACCTTCCAGTGTGTCCGGTCTGAGCGAAGGGCTTCGGCTCCGGCGGAAGTGGTCAGAAATAGCAGAACTGTCAGAATAGTTATTGAGGAGAATTTATTCATCGAGTGACAATGCCTTTTTAACCGCTGAAATCATCCTTGATTTCTTGAAGGGCTTAACAACGAAATCCGCCGCTCCGAGCTGAATAGCCCGGATAATATTGTCCTGATCGCTCATGGAGGAGCACATGACGACAACACTGGAGGGATCGTATTTCCTGATCCGCTCCAGCGCCTCCAGGCCATCCATCACAGGCATCGTGATATCGAGAATAACGGCATCGGGTCTGAGCGCGCGGTATTTTTCGACGGCATCCCTGCCGTCGACAGCTTCGCCGGCGATTGTAAAACCCGAGTCCTTCAGTATATCCCCGATTACCGACCTCATAAAAGAGAGATCATCGACAATGAGCACATTCATTTCTCGTTATCAGCCCAGAGGTAGTGCAGATATGCCTCAATAAAGGGATCCAGATCCCCATCCATGACATTCTGAATGTTTCCGGTTTCATGACGCGTTCTCAAATCCTTGACCATCGTGTAGGGATGAAAAACGTAAGAACGGATCTGTGAACCCCAGCCGATGTCTTTTTTCTCAGCAGCCGTTTTGGCCCGTTCCTCTTCCTGTTTCTGCCTGTAGTACTCATAAAGGCGGGATTTCAGGACTTTCATGGCCAGTTCTTTGTTCTTCAGCTGCGACCGCTCATTCTGGCACTGTACCACAATATTGGTTTCATAATGAGTGATTCGGATGGCACTGCTTGTCTTATTGACGTGCTGGCCACCGGCACCGGATGCCCTGAATGTATCGACCCGGATATCCTCGGGACGGATTTCGACCTGGATCGTGTCATCGATAACCGGAGAGACATATACGGAAGCGAAAGAAGTGTGACGCCTCGCGTTGGAATCGAAGGGAGAGATTCTGACCAGCCTGTGAATTCCGCCCTCGCCTTTAAGAAAACCGTGAGCCATATCTCCGTCGACCTGGATGGAAACGGATTTAATACCGCCTTCAGCTTCCACCATATCGAGAATAGTCATTTTGTAGCCTTTCCGCTCAACCCAGCGGCTGTACATGCGGTAAAGCATAGACGTCCAGTCACAGGCCTCAGTTCCGCCTGCTCCCGAGTGAATCGTCACGAAAGCGGACATGGGATCGGTTTCCTCACTGAGAAGCTCAATTGTATTGAGCGAAGCGAATTTTCCTTCGATGGATTTTAATCCCGAAAGGATTTCCTCCTCCAGGGATTCATCATTCTCCTCAACGGCGAGATTGTAGAGTTCCTGAAGATCCTCCACATCCTGCACGAGGGTTTCCCAGGGTTCGTATTTGTTTTTGACTTTTTTCAATTCGAGCAGTTTTTTTTCCGCCCGTTCTTTATCATTCCAGAAATCGGGATCCCCCGCTTCTATTTCCAGCTCTTTTGCCCGCTGCTTCATTTCAGCCGGGTCAAAGTCGCCTCCAGGTATCCAGGATCTCCTTGCTGATCCCTTTTATTTTGCTGTTCAGATCACTGAGCATCTATATTATCTCCTATTTTTCCCTGACAACGAGCCGTCTCCATCTTTTCTCGGTCAATGTCGTAATGACAAGAGTTTCATCTACGGGATACTGATAAAACCGCACCGTATCGTAGAAGTCGGTCGCTCTGTCTATATCCAGTTTCAGCCTGGACAGATATTTATCGACAATTGAAGTCGATTCGAAAGTGTTCCTCTGCACCTGCTTGAATCCATAGCGGAACAGCAGGGATTGGACAGCTTTTTCACTGTCTTCATTTCCAAGATCAAGAATGATAGAAACAAACATATGCCAATATCCTCAAATGTCATTATAACCTATTTAGAAATACGAGGGTTGTCAATCTGTATCTTCTGTAAGAGAGTCGTAAAGCGTGTGATGTCTGTTAACCTGGAAGCCCACGACGGAGGATATACCGGCACAAAAACCATAGGATGCTCCGAAGCTCTCAACAGCAATGACGGCGGCGCTGACGGGAACATTAATGGTACTGGAAAGTACACCGGACACCCCTGAAACCAGGAAATAGAAATATTCCGAATCTGTGGATGAAAATCCGAAAAGTGAGGCGAACAGGACTCCGGCCAGTATTCCGATAAATACGGAGGGACTGGTCAGTCCTACGCTGATCCCCGATGCAATAGCCAGCGAGGAGGACAGGGAGACAAGCAGTATCAGCAGGATGATGAAAACTCCCGGGGGAAGCGACCAGCCGGCGGGAATCAGATCTTCGATGCGGCCGGCGATAATAGATTCCGCCGCGCCTCTGAAATTGCCGGCGATGTGCGGACTCAGGATATACATAAAAACCGAAGCGGAAGACGATCCGATAAAAAGCTTCAGCAAAACCCTCCTGCCATTATTTTTATTAAAGCCTTTTGAGAGTTTTTCAAAAAGAAATGTATAGAATTTCCCCAGGAAAGCGGCACCCAGGGCCGTAGCAAGAATGAAGGGCATAAGGGCATTCTGAAAAAAACCTTCAGGGATCGGAAAATCAAGGGGCGATTGATAGGGAAGGAAATTATAGATATAAACGGCAACCGAGCTGGATAATATAGAAGGAAAAAGATCGTGATAACGCATATTCGTCCTCTGCAGGACTTCCACGGCAAAAATGCCTCCTCCGACGGGCGCGTGAAATATAGCGCCCACAGCTGCCGCCATTCCGCAGATTGCCGCAATTCTTCTCTGTTCACCCAGAACGCCGGCCCGGGTCAGAATCTGGGCGAAGCGGGAATTAATACCGGCGGAAATCCGTCCCGAAGGCCCGAGCATGCCGCCGCCTGTGAGAGTCATCAATGCCAAAAGGGTAGCTCCGGATTTTGCTGCCGTTTCGCGAAAAGAATATTCACCCCGATTCTCCAGCACCCCTTTGATATAGGAGGGGATACCATCCCCCGATGCCGTCGGCGACAACCTGTAGAAAGTCAGGCCGCAGATCAGAGCCCCACCGGTGGTCCACAGGGGAAAAGGAACGGAAGAGCCGAGAACGAACGCCCTGCCGAGTTCCAGCATCCTGAAAAGGAATGCGACAACCAGAGAGCCGGAAATGCCGGCGGTTATGGCAATGACCAACCATTGAAAAAGGAATATCAGGGATTTTTTGTTTTCCTTCGAAACCTGCCGCATATACTATAAGTCCGATAAATTATGTTTATCATTATCACCGAGTTTCTTCTTTTTTTGAAAAGAGTCTGTAAACTCGCTCCAGGCTTCGTTCTGTTCTTTTTTCGTGTAATGATGCGTTTTGACAGCACTTTCCTGCCGTTCCATCGCAGCCCGGCTTTTTCTTGTGTATTGCGGTTTCTGACTCTGCCGTTTGCGGTATTCGGCTCGTCTTTCCTCTCTGGACATAGCTGAAAAATCCGGCACGCTTTCCCCTTTTGCTGCACCTGAGGAAACAGAGCTTTCAGCCTGCCTGACAAGAATGGGCCGGCTCATACCGGTAAATGTTTTCCGGTAACTGTCATAACGGCCGAGAACTCGGATAACCAGCTGTTTCCAGACGGGAATCCGCAAAAATGCAAATTGAAATATCTCCAGAATATTGAGATTGAACAATACTTCCAGAGGCTTGAATTTCAGCTTTCCCGATTCGAAGTAGTTTTCCAGAAGGGATTTGATTTTGGTCACATCATTGACCTTCATCTTTTTCTTGGCCACATGGATTACCGCTTCCGAGACGATTGCGGGCCTGTCCAGGAGAGCTATCATCATGGGATCCCAGTCATTTATTTTTTCGAGGATATTATTACGGAAATTCTCATTGCTGTAGAATACGGAAACATTGCTTTTGTTATTTGTCCTCAGAAGCGATTCCATAAGTTTTTTGTATTCCTCGAGAAGATCTACCGAGAACTGGGCCAGATTGGACACGAAATAGGTGTAGATGTTATCCCTGTGTATATATTTTTTTCCAATATAGACAATATGGGGAAGCTGAGTCTTCTTTTTAGATTTCACAAAGTTCTCGTAAAACTTGTCTTTGAAATCGGGCCAGCGACTCACCGCTTTCTCCATTTTTTTATTCAGGCTTTTCTGATCGACAAAAAAACCTTCTTCACGGGCGATTTCATGAGTCAGAGTCTTCAGCTCATTGAACATTTCAATTTCATCGGCCCGCCTCTCTTCCATCTCTTTCATTTCATTTTCAGAAAAATAACGCACCAGCTCACAGGAAGAGAAAAAGTCTTTGCTGACCGACCGGCTCTTCTGAAGGATTTCCTCTCTGGCATCGAGAATAGATACAGAGATTTTTCTCCAGAAAGCCGGATCCTTGGTGGTCATTTCCTTACGGATTTCCATAATAGGCCGGGATTGCAGTTTGGCGACATAAGAGAGAACAGAAGAATTCTTCAAACCCTCAAGCACCCGGCGCGTACACATGGATACGAGCAGCGGAAGTGTCTGGGAAGTGGCGACGAAATAGTAATCATCACTGGACGGAATCTTGTAGATCTGACCTTCCAGTCGTGTTTTTCTGAAGAAGTTTCTGCTGACATTTCTCGGCGTGAGAACCTGTATGAAAGATTCGGGAATGACAATCCCCTGATCGGCAAGCGTTTCGGCCGTGACGAGAGGATGAACCGAAGAGAGCTGGGCGATCTCCATTTCATCTTCGACAAGATGATAATAGAACGCCTTATCCGCGGTGTCGCTTAAAATTATCGTATTTCTTTTCAGTTCGCCCTTTTCGCATTTGTGCTTAAGCAAACCGCATTTCGCCGTTTTCAGACGGGACAGTAAATTGACAAGGTCTTTTTCGGCAAACCTGAGACCGGAGCTGTGCCTGACGAAACGGTTGTAGTCAATCCCCGGTTCCCAGTGCTCGCAAAGCGATTGAAATATTTTTCTATGTTCGGAAGCGAAATTGCCGATCTGCGAGAGAAATTCCTCGCGCCGCATGGAATCATTGCTGACGAACTCAGGTATTCTTTGAAGATGGGTTGCTAACTGCGGGGCGTTTTCTTTAATCTTTGACATACCTAAACCTGTTTATGACTGTTCTTTTTTATCCTTTCGCCGCTGTTTGATCTTCGGAACAATCTCGATGAGACTGCGGAGGATCAGACAGAATCCCGTTGCAAACAGAATGGGAGCTACGATGTTCATCTTTTATTCTACACCTCTTTAACCTGGATTTTCCAGCTTCTGTGGATCCGGCTGTTCCGTTGGAAATCTTCTGAAATGGTTTTTTCGCTGATCTCTTCCATAGTGAATTTATCGAGAGCTTTTTCATCGAGCTTGAATTTTCTGAAGTTGTTGGAAAAAATCAGTATTCCCCCTCTCTCCAGCCGGGCCGCAGCCAGCTTGATCAGTGAGACATGATCGCGCTGAATATCAAAAGTGGATCGGCTGCTTTTCGAATTCGAAAATGTCGGAGGATCCAGAAAAATCAGGTCAAAACGGTCTTTCGAGTTTTTGAGAAAATCGAAGCAGTCATCCTTTACATATTTGTGCTTGCGGTCTCCGAAACCGTTCAGAGCCATATTGTCCCGGGCCCAATCGGTATAAGTTTTCGAGGCATCGACCGAAACCGTACTTTTCGCACCGCCGGCCGCTGCGTGAACAGTAGCCGTTCCTGTATAACAGAACAGATTGAGAAACTTTTTCCCCCGGCTCATATCCCGGATCATGGACCTGACGATTCTGTGGTCGAGAAAAATTCCCGTATCGAGATAATCTGTGAAATTCACCCAGAAACGGCTGCCCCATTCATGAACGACTTCCCGCTTGCCCGTCAGGGCGACACGGCTGTACTGGGCTTTCCCCTTCTGCTTCCGCCTCGTTTTCAGGAAGATGTCGGACCGCTGCAGATTCAGGACTTCCGGCAGGACCGTCATGATTTCCCTGATTCTGCCGTCGGCTTTTTCCTGTTCAATTTCCCCGGGAGGAGCGTACTCCTGCACAAGAGCCCATTTATCTTCATAAAGATCTATCGCCACATTGTAATCGGGAAGATCGGCATCATAGATTCTGTAACAGGAAATCCCTTCCCTCTTCGCCCATTTCGCAAGATGTTTTTTTCTTTTCTTAACCCGGTTTACGAAGGCGAGCAGAGCCGGACTGACTCTCTCCTCCAGAGGTGTTTCATTAACAGCTGTTTTTTTTCCGATGTCCGCCTCTGCGTCCTTCAGCGTAAACCGCGCAAGCACACACTTGATCGGTCCGTTATAAATGCTGTTGACTTTTTCGGCCCGCAGTCCCGTACTCTTCGATAGCTCCTCGTTGCTTGTGATCATGGTCATTTTCCAGCCGGGGAAGCGCATCGAAAAGAGATCGCCCATACTGCGGTAGAGGGAGCGGAGGTTTTCCACATCCCCCAGTCTTTCCCCGTAAGGAGGATTGACGGCGATCAGTCCCGATCCTCTCCAGCTTTCATTGAGGCGGAGGGCATTGAGTTCTCTTTTTTCCGCGTGGACGATTCCGTTTAATCCCGCTCTTCCGATGTTTTCCAGCGCTCTGGGAATGACTTTACCATCCTGATCATAACCTGTAACGGGAGGGATTCTATTCATCCCCTTTTCTCTGCGCTGTTCAGCTTCATCCCAGAGATCCTCCCACAGATCCGGATCGTGTTTCATCCAGCCGTAAAACCCGAAATAGGAACGGTAGAGACCGGGAGCGATGTCTCCGGCCATCAGAGCCGCCTCGATGGGAAGAGTCGCGCTTCCGCACATGGGATCGACAAAAGCTCCTCCTTCAGCGGCGATGGCCGGCCATCCCGATCTGTAGAGAAGAGCAGCCGCCGTGTTTTCCTTGAGGGAAGCGGAACTGCCTTCGAGCCGGTATCCCCTTCTGTGGAGACTCTCTCCCGAAAGATCGAGGGAGACGACGGCATCGGTTCCGTGGACGTGAAGATTGATCAGGGCCCGGGGCTGATTCCTGTCCACATCGGGACGGGAACCGGTCAGATTCCTGAAATAATCAGCGACAGCGTCTTTTACTACAAGAGCCGCATGCTGTTCGTTTTTAAGGGGAGATCTGGTAAGGGAAGCCGATACGGCAAAAGTTTCCTCAGCGGAAATGACATTTTCCCACCGGATCAGCGAAGCGCCTCTGTAGAGCTGATCTTTATCTTCTATGGAGAATTCGCGGAGCGGCAGTAAAACGCGGTTGGCGATTCTCGACCAGAGACAGGTTCTGTAAGCTGTCTCAAGAGAGCCCTTGAAGCTCACTCCGGCTTTCTGCTGTTTTAAAGGCTCCGCTCCGAAACTTTCCAGTTCCGAAACCAGTAAATCCTCGAGGAACAGAGGACAGGTCGCAAAGAATTCGTGTTCTGTAGACATAACATTTTATCATACAGGATACGGGCAATTTTATCTACGTCTCCAGAAATAGGGAGTGAAGAGAATGAGTACCGTATAGATCTCGAGCCGGAACATCCACCCACGAACATGAGAAGAACTGTCTCCAGAAATGTCATGAACGTATAGATAAGCCAGAGGAGTATTGACCAGTACATTGTTGATACTGATGGAAACATCAATTCCGAGGCTTTCGGCGATATTTTTATAAGCTCTGGTCTGAACCAGAGAAATGGAGCGCAGGACACCCACTTTTTTGGCGTACATACTGGTAATGAGGTTCAGTTCCTGATTGCCTGTTGAAGATATGACCAGATCGAAGTTCTTGAACAGTTCCTCTTCCCAGACCTCTTCGTTGGTGATATCGGCATGGGTCACCTGTGCCGAAGGAAAGCGCTCGCTGAGGTATTTGCACTGTTCGTAATCGGCGTCGATAAGATGAAGATGGCAGGGCTGCTCCTGTCTGGTAAGCCGGCTTATGATCTTTCCGATCAGGCTCGCTTCTCCGGCGGAAATATTAGCCAGGTAATCATATTGAGTTAGTCCGATTCGGTGATGCTGATAAAAAAATCAGCTTTGTCCAGACCGGCCTGATGGAACACTTCCAGATTGTTTCCCTCGTCGCTGATATCGATGCAGACGAGCTGATTTGAAACCTGTTTGGTCCTGTGGGAATCTCTTTCGATAATGGTGACATGCTGGTCTTCATGAATCAGCTGTCTGCAAGATGATAGCCGACTTTGCCGGCTCCCAGAATTATAATATTCACAAGGCAAACACTAAACAGTTCGGGAACCGGTGTCAAGATTCGGCTTAATTATCCCACTCAAAGGAGAAATCAAGATTCCAGCGGTCTCTCAGGTGAGACATCTGTTTCTGCAGAACTTCAGGGACGGGACAACCGTGTTCCTGCCTGTAAATCCTGGCCTGATATTCTTTTTCTCCGGCCGTATAAATCCGTTCGGTTCCGGCTGCTTTTCTCGAGGCTCTCAACTCTCTCAGAATTGTTCCCGCGATGGTTCTAAAGAGCTTCTCACCCATAAAGAACTCCGTGTTGATGGCAATGAAAAAATGTCCCAGAGGATAGGGGATTTTGTTCCCTTCGCTGTCAAATCCGTTCAGAGCCTTCATGAATTTACCATCCTGAAGCGCCGCCGAAAGGATTTCCACGACAGTCGAATAACCGAAGCCTTTGTAGCCGCCGGTCTCTTCACCCAGTCCACCCAGAGGCGTCAGCGCGGCTTTGCCCTGAGTCAGGTCTATGAGGACCTGATTCGTATCGGTCCTGGTCTCTCCGTTTTCGCCGATAACCCATCCTGCCGGGAGGTCTTTACCGGCCCGCCCGTACACTTCTATTTTTCCCCGCTGGGAAACGGAAGTCGCGCAGTCGAGATTGAAGTCGAACTCTTCATCGGTAGGCAGGCCGATTGTCAGAGGATTTGTCCCGAGCATATTCTCTACTCCGAAGGTAGGAGCCGTTGACGGCCTTGCGTTCGTTCCGGTCATGCCGATCATCCCCGCTTCCGTGGCCATGGAGGTGTAATATCCCGCTATGCCGTAATGGGTTGAATTCCGGACGACAACCATGGCCAGTCCGTGTTTTTTCGCCTTTTCAATTGCCATTTCCATGGCTTTCCTGGAGACGACATGGCCCATCCCGTTGTTTCCGTCGAGAACGGCAGTTGTTTCCGTTTCTTTGATGATATCTATCTTCGTTACGGGATTGACGATACCGTCATCGAGACGATCGATATAGATCGGTTTCAATCTTCCGATTCCATGAGAATCAATCCCTCTCTTATCGGACTCGATCAGGACATCGGAAATGATATCGGCATCTCCTTCGGGAATGCCGCTTTTCATAAGTGCCTGTTTCATAAATCGCTCAAGCGTTTCAAAATCCATCCAGCGGCAGTCTTTGTATTTTTCTGCATAATCCATTCAAGCAACCTCTTACGTATTAAATCATTTACATTTCCTACAATGTGACACCATTTCCGATCATTTACAATCACTTTTCGATCATCAGCTACCCGGAAACAATCAATTTAATTCCGAAATTCTCGAAATCCTCCAGAATTGAAGGGTCGGGGAGTTCGTTTGTGACCAGAATATCAATTTCCGACAGATCGCCGATGTAGTGCTGGGACAAGGTTCCGATTTTACTCGAATCGGCTGCGACAATGATTCTCCCTCTTGTCTGCTCCATCATTTTTCTGGAAACCGCCGCTTCATGGGTGTTGTGGGATGTGAGTCCTTTTTTGAAACTGATACCGTCGACACCGAGAATCGATGTCGTGGGATGGACTCTTGCGAGCCGGTTGAGGACTTCCTCCCCGACCAGACAGCTCGTCCCGTGGCGGAATGTGCCGCCAGTCAGGATCAGCTCGCTATCGGAGCGGATCTCAAGACCGGCGAGAGCTCCGACATTGTTCGTTATAATGGTCAGCCCGGGAACGGAAGCCAGGCTTCTGAGAATCAGGGACGTCGTCGAACCGCTGTTGATAAATACAGTCTCTCCCTCGCTGACCAGAGATGCGGTCTTTCCGGCGATGGATGCCTTGAGAGGAATATTCATCCTGTCTTTATCATTGAAAGAAGGTTCGTTTATCTGCAGATTGGTACTAATGGCACCGCCGTGGGTTCTTTCTAGCAGGCCTTCCGATTCAAGAGTGGTCAGATCTCTTCTTATGGTGATAACTGAAACCCCGAGGATTTCACTCAATTCATCAACGCGGACAATACCCTGTTCGCGCAGTTTTTCCAGAATCCGGACCTTCCGTTCGGCCGGAATTTCGTTTTTCATACTGAATTTCCTTTAAAAGGACATTATGCATCAAAAACGATCGCGTTGTCTAATGGAAACGGCTTTCATAAATGTATCCGCTTTTCCCTTTCTCGTAATTGCTTTTCTTTACTTTACTCTTCAGTTCAGCGGCATAATGGGCAAGTTCGCCCGGTGTAATTTCTTTGCGGAAATTTCCACTGGAGAAAGCCGCGAGACTGATTGTTGTCAAGGGATAGAGACTCTCCTGCCCCGAGCGGTCAGTCGATTTAAAGTGCCCGAGAGCCCTATCGTTTTCTGAAAAGAGACTCAGTTTCCGGCTGTCGAATTCATAACATAACAGCTGAAGGTCTGCCTCCAAGACAAATGAATGGAAAATAAAGATAAAATCATCTCCTCCGATATGACCGAGAAATGCATCTTCTTTACGTCCCGCGCGGAAATCCTTAAGAATATCAGATAATAGAGTGATCATCCTGTCGCCCTGATCGAAGCCGTATGTGTCGTTGTACTGCTTGAAATGATCAATATCGATATAGACTATTGAATAGCAATCTCTTGAAGCGAGTTGTTTCAGACTCAACCGGATATTGCTGTTTCCCGGCAGGTGTGTCAGAGGATTCTGGTTCATGGCATTGAATATTTCCAGATCGATGGCTTTTTCTATCAGATTTTTCATTGTAATGGTACCGGAAAGAGTTCCGTCTTCCTTTGTGATAACTATGGGGTCAAAAGCATTGCTTCCGTTGCGGGCCAGAGCAATTTTTTTTATGGTAAGAAGATCGACGCTCTCTTTTATCTCCAGAAAATCGACTTTAACCATTTCTTCGGCAAAATGGTGGGCAAAGAGGGAATACCCGAATCTTCCGCTCATAAGATTGTAAAAAACCTGTCTGGTTATCAATCTGAGCGGTCGGTCCCCTTCGGTAATGACAACATGATCGACCACCTGATTCCGCTTGAAAAAAGAATCCAGCTCTCTGCAGGGAACCGATCTGAGAGGAAATGTATCGGGCCGGATTACAATATCGTTGAGAAATGAACTGGTGGAAAAATCTGAAATTTTAAACCGCCCGATCAACTGGTTCATTTCTGCCAGAGTTTCCGGTATGATACCCTGAGGAGAAGAAGCCGGCCTTCCGAGATAAAATCCCTGAACATAACGGACTCCCAGACGGAAAACCGTTTCCAGATCTTCGTAACACTCTATCCCTTCTGCGAGAACACTGCTCCCCACATCGGAAGCGAAATGACAGAGCGTCCTCATCAGATTCTGTTTATAGGGACTTATACTGATGCCATGGACAATCTCTCTGTCTATTTTCATAAAATGGGGAGTCATGGCTATAAGCGTTGTCAATCCACTGTGTCCCGCTCCGAAATCATCCAGCGCTACTTTAAACCCCTGTTCAACATAGTGCTGTATCAGATTCTCGAAAAGACTGTATTTTTCAATGGAAGCCCGTTCCGTAATTTCCAGTACTATCTTTCGGTGGTTCAGCCCATGTTCCTTTATATAAGAAGAAGTAAACCCCTTTTTGAAATCGGGATTATTGAAAATGTGAGGACTGACATTAAGGAAGAAATAGGTTTCACTATGGGAAGAATCGAGATGGCTGATTTTTTCAAGTGCAGCCATTCTGCAGGCGTATTCGAGTTCCCAATCCAGATTATTCCTTTCGGCAACGGCGAACATTTCACCGGGATTGAAAAAACGGCCTGTTCCACGAGCCAGCATTTCATAAGCGTAAACGGAGTTCGTAAAGAGATCGACGATCGGTTGAAACCAGGAGTCAATTTTCTTTCCGTTTATCTGTGCTGATAATTCTTCTTTTTCGTTTATTCTGTCCATTGTTACAAAAGTCTTTTTCAAATCCAGAGAATCGAGACTTCCCGGTACAAATATCATGGCAGAAAAATAACAGGAACAGGTTAGGTATATGTTTAAACATTATGATTTTACTGTTAATCAACCTTTTCAGTTGACCGCTGACCGATTTCCTGATAATAATTTAGTAACTGATATGTTGCGTTGATTACCCCGCTTTCTATCCCGATTTCCCTCTGGCCGTGTCTTTTCTGCACTTCTGCTGAGTATTACGACTGAAGATAATCATAGCATAGCGTAAGATAAAAACGTGATCTCTTCAGTTAATTTCTTAAAAGAGGATGGACAAGTGTCTAAGAAGATCTATGTAGGCAATCTCAGCTACAGAACAGTTGAAGACGGCCTGGGAGACCTTTTCGCCCAGTACGGACAGGTCAACAGTGTAAAAATCATTTTCGACAGAGAAACAAACCGTTCAAAAGGTTTCGGTTTCATCGAAATGGAAGATGATGAAGCGGCAGAAGCGGCAATCAGCGAACTGAACAACAGTGAGTTTGAGGGAAGAAATCTGAGAGTTAACGAAGCGATCGAGCGGGAAAGACGCCCCAGAAAAGAGAACTTCAATAACTACTAATTACCGTTTTTAGTTACAACAATAAAAAATCAGCAACCTGTTTCATTTGATCCGGGTTGCTTTTTTTTACTTTTCTACTCATTTCTCTTTCAGAAATTCTTTTTTATTCTTCCGCTCCGGCAGATAGGAGAGAAAGGGAATCCAGGGGGCGGTCATCTTTTTCCAGTTTCTGTACCCCTCGTATTTTTCAGAGGTAATGCTCTCGGCCATAATAGTGCTTCCCAGAAAAAGAGCCAGCAGAACCGCAGGACCGGCAAATGTGTAGTGAAAGCCGATTCTGCTGTGGAGATAAAAGTAGACGATAAACCACTGCCCCAGCTCGCAGACGTAATTGGGATGGCGCGAATATTTCCAGAGCCCCAGGGTATTGAAGCCGAGCTGGATACGGCGATTGTTTTTTTCCTTTTCATCACCGCGCCTTCTGTAGTAGCTGAGCTGCTGGATATCCGCGGTCATTTCCCCGATGAGAAGAATAAGATGCAAGCCGACAAGGATAAAATCCAGACCGTTCAGAGGTCCTGTGACAGACCCCAGATAATAAACGGGAAGAGTAAAGAGAAATATCAATCCCAGCTGAAAGCCGGAAATAAAAAACAGATTAAAGAGCTCGTAAAGAAAGCGGTTGGGAATTTTCGCCTTGAGCACATCCCAGCGATAATCTTCGCCGTAGAAACCTTTCCTCCATGAAAAAGCATAGCCGCCTTTAAGGGCGAAATTCGTCGTCAGGCGGATTCCCCAGAGAATGACGAGGACTGCTGCGATGACATAGCGGGGATTGTCTGAAAAATCTTTCATCCAGATCAGAACATACACGGGGGGCAGAACCGACCATAAGCGGTCCACCTGGGAATAGTTCCTCGTAAACAAACCTCCGAAAAAGCAATAGGCGACAGCCGCCAGAAGGATGTAAAAGGTTATCTGAAATGAATCCATAATAAAAAACTCCTGATAAATTAAATATGAAGGGCTTCCTGCCGTTTGTAGTGGTCTTCCAGAACGAGACAGGCCATGGCTTCCACGACCGGCACGATTCTGGGACAGATACAGGGGTCATGGCGCCCTTCCGTAACAATATCGACTTCGTTTCCTTCAAGATCCACGGTCCTCTGGATTTTGCTGATGCTCGAAGTGGGCTTTACGGCGATCCGGAAGACAATATCCTCCCCCGTGGTTATGCCTCCGAGTGTTCCGCCGGCATTGTTGCTGACAAAGCCGTTCCGGTCCATGGGATCGTTATGCTCCGAACCTTTCATGGAGGCGCAACTGAACCCGGAACCGATTTCAAATCCTTTTACGGCTCCGAGACTCATCATAGCCTTAGCCAGATCAGCTTCGATCTTGTCGAAAACCGGTTCACCGAGACCCGGAGCGACTCCGGAAATGCGGCACTCCACGATTCCTCCCATGCTGTCCCCTTCTTCGGCCAGTTTTTCTATAATCGGGACCATTTTTGCCGCAGCGGCACTGTCACAGGCTCTCATGGGATTTTTTTCGATGACATCGAAATCTATGGTTTCACATTTGATTCCAGCTGCTTCCTTCGTATAGGCCGTAACCGTAACTCCTCTTTCTCCGAGAATTTTTCTGGCTACGGCGCCGGCTGCCACTCTTCCGGCGGTTTCACGGCCCGAAGCCCGGCCCGATCCCCTGTAATCCCTGATGCCGAATTTTTTCAGAAATGTGAAATCGGCATGGCCGGGACGGAATTTGTCTTTGATATCGTTATAGGCGGAGGGCATGGCGTCCTTGTTGTACAGAATGACGAGAATGGGCGTTCCCGTGGTTTTCCCTTCAAAGAGTCCGCTCATGATATGGACTTCATCGAGCTCTTTTCTGGGGGTTGTGACAGAAGACTGACCGGGCTTCCGGCGGTCCATCTGCATCTGGATATCTTCCTCGCTTAGAGAGAGCCCCGGTTTGACGCCGTCGATGATAACTCCGACGGCTCCCCCGTGGGATTCCCCGAAGGTGGTGATCTTAAAACTCTCGCCAAAACTGCTTCCCGCCATAATTTCTCCTGCAATACGTTTCTATGGATAACAACTTACGGATTTTTTGCCTCTCTAGTCAATAGGACCGCACTTTTCATGAAAAACGATTGCCCGATTTATCTTTTTTAATATATGATTTTTTCAATATGAAAAAAACTACAGTTCTACGGCTTTCCCGATGGGGCATTCTCATATCCATTCTCGTGCTTACCACGGTTATGGGGCGGCTCCATCAGATGATCAAGCTCTATCCCTCCGCCGATGCCTTCTGTCCCTTCGGCGGACTGGAATCTCTCTGGTCACTCTTGAGATATAATTCTCTCATACGCAAGATTTCATTAAGCAGCGTGATTCTTCTCGCGGCGTCCACAGGAACGGCGCTTATCTTCAGAAGATCCTTTTGCGGAAACATCTGTCCTCTCGGCTTTCTGCAGGAATTATCGGGCACCGCGGGCAGGTTTCTCTTCAAGAAAAGAGTCGCCGTTCCTTCACTTCCCGATAAAATATTGCGCTATGTGAAATACCTGGTTCTTGTATTCGTCCTTGCCCTGTCGTGGAGAACCTTTTCACTGATTATCCAGCCTTACGATCCCTGGCTGGCTTATCAGCACATCGGGACAGAGGATCTTTTTTCCAGATACCTGATCGGAACTGTTATTTTATTTGCGTCGCTGGGCCTCGGAATTTTCATCGACAGGCCTTTCTGCCGCTACCTCTGTCCCATGGGAGGATTTCTGGGGATTATTTCCAAGATGGGATTAACTCGTATACGGAGAAACAGGGAAAGCTGTATCGACTGCGGAATCTGCGACAGGAGCTGTCCGGTTGACCTGCCCGTCTCAAAAATGGAAAAAGTCACTTCCGCGGAATGCCTGGCCTGCAGCGCCTGCGTCAACAGCTGTCCCGTAGAGAATACGCTGGAGTACAGCCTGCCCGGAAAGAAGAAGAGAAGGATTTCAGTCGCCGTCGTCCTTATCGGAACACTCGCTATCTTTGCCGCTGTTATAGCCTTTACAACCATATCCGGACAGTTTGTATGGAAAACCGAAACGGGTCTCGAAAGTAATGTCGAAAGGCTTCTGGCCGGTCCGCAGCAGATCAGGGGAGATAATCAGCCTCTTCATATCGTTCAGATATTCCAGATACCTCCTGCCTATCTACAGGATCGCTTTTCCCTTCTGTCAGAGGAGGACTTTTATAAATCTTTTGATGAACTGGATATAGATCCTGCAGAAGTCAGGGCCTATGTCAACGAGCTCTATGAGCAGGCCGGCCTGGATCCGACGAAACTACTCGGCGGCGGAGGCGGCGGTCACGGAAGAGGAAGAGGCAGTCACCCGGAAGAAGAAGATCACTGATCGACTAGCTTTTTCTTGACAGGCCGGAGGGGGGAGGCAATCTTTATAAGAGGGGTCAACTAATGGATTCTATTTCCCTTAAGCCTTTGGAAGCCTTTCTCGAATCGTTCGAAGACAAAAGCCGGACCAGTCTGCTTCCGGCTCTTTTAAAAGCTCAGGAACTCTTCCGGTACATACCGGAAGAGGCGGCTATGCTGATATCCGAAAAATTGAAAGTGCCGCCGGTCCATATCTACGGAGTGATCGATTTCTATTCCCTCCTCCATACTGAACCGGTGGAACAGCACCATATCCAGGTTTGCGTCAGCCCTGTCTGCTCCAGTCGCGGTTCACATAAAATTGTTGAGGCTCTGAAGGGAGTCGAAGGAGACAGAAGAGTTTCTGTCGAAGCTGTACACTGTCTGGGATTATGCACCAATCCGCCTTCGGCCCTGGTAAACAACAGGCCTGTCTGCCGCATCAACGCCGATAAAATCGATGAACTGATAGAGGGTAAAGGAGCGCCTCCCGTCAACAGCAGCCGCAGCAGCCATCCGGTTCTAACCGGTCGCTTTGCATCCGATAAGGGGAAATCGCTGAAGAGCTACCGGGAAAGCGGCGGATTTTCCGGCCTGGAAAAAGCCCTGTCCATGGAACGCGGGGATGTTATCGATCTGGTAAAGAACAGCGGGCTGCTGGGCCGCGGAGGCGCGGCTTTTCCCACTGGGCTGAAAGAAGAGAGCTCGGCCCGCGATGGAAATTCGGAAGTGTTTATTATCTGCAATGCCGATGAATCTGAACCCGGGACATTTAAAGACAGAATACTCATCCAGAAAGATCCTTTCAGTATACTCGAAGGCATGATCATCACGGCATACGCCGTCGGTTCCCGGAAAGGCTATATATATATCCGCGGAGAATATGCTTCCGAACAGGACCGCTTTTCCCGGGTGATAAAAGAAGCGGAGGAAAAGAATCTCCTCGGAGAGGGGATTATGGGATCGGACCTGAATTTCCATGTAGAAATACGTTCCGGCGCGGGAGCTTATATCTGCGGAGAGGAAACTGCCCTTTTTGAATCGATCGAAGGGAATAGAGGTTTCCCCCGCAACAAACCGCCCTATCCCGTCAACTCCGGTCTTTTCGGAAAGCCGACAGATATCAACAATGTGGAAACCTTCAGTTATATTTCCCATATACTCTCCTCAGAGGGGACCGATTCAGCTGATCTGCCCTCTGCTTCCGGCACACGTCTATTCTGCCTTTCCGGCGATATCAAACGCCCCGGCCTTTACGAGCTTCCTTTCGGTACACCCTTAAGCGAGGTGATCTACCAGTGGGGAGGAGGAATTCTGAATGAAGGAGGTCTGGGCTCCATCATTCTCGGAGGCGCTTCAGGGAGTTTTGTCCCGCCTGATCTCTACGATATTCCTCTCGATAATCAATCTCTGAAAAAAGCGGGGCTCTCCATGGGGTCGGGCGTCATTATGGTTTTTGACGATTCCAGACCTTTTCTGTCTATCCTTAATGACATAACCTCCTTTTTCAATCATGAAAGCTGCGGGAAATGTTATCCCTGCCGCATGGGGACGCGGTTGAACCATGAAATTATCAGCAGAATCCGCAAAGAAGGGGCACGGAACGGCGATCTTGAAAAACTGCAGGATATTGGGATGACCATGAAAGATGCCTCTCTCTGCGGTCTGGGGCAAACGGCCGCCACAGCTGTCCTGAGTGCCATTTCTCTCGAGCCCGATCTATTTAAGGCGGAGGTGTCATGATGAAAGAGATAAGCCTTTACATTGACGGACGAATGGTTAAATGCCCCGAAGGATCGACGATTCTCGAAGCGGCCAGGCTAAAAGGAATAGAGATACCGACCATTTGTTTCCATGAGAGCCTCACCCCTCCCGGTTTGTGCCGCCAATGCGTTGTCGAAGTGGAAGGGGCAAGGGTTCTGCTTCCCTCATGCATAACCATTGTCAGAGAGGGAATGGTCGTCACAACAGATTCCCCCCGGGTGCTGAGAGCCAGAAAAACCATACTCGAAATGCTTTCCGCCACGGCAGATCTCTCCGAAGCTCCGGAACTGGAACAGCAGATTAAGGCCTTCGGCGCCGATCCGCAGAGATTCAGGCCGGAAGAGGAAATAAAAACAGGACCGATTGTCGATAATCCCTTTTATGTCCGGGACTACGGCAAGTGCATTCTCTGCGGAAAATGCGTACAGGTCTGCTCCGAAGAGGTACAGCTCTCCTATGCCCTGACCGTAGCCGGCAGAGGCTTTGACAGCAGGATTTCCACTTTTTACGGCAAACCTCTCCCCGATACGAGCTGCGTCTTCTGCGGAAACTGTATTGAAGTCTGCCCGACCGGCGCCCTGAAACCGCGAAAGGAATTTGAAAATGACATATGACAGGAAAACAAGTACGACCTGCCCTTTCTGCGGGGTGGGCTGTCAGATCGATCTCAATATCAGAAACGGAGCCATAATCAGCGCCGCAGCGACTCCCGGGAAGGCTCCCAATTACGGAAGACTCTGCGTCAAGGGACGATTCGGAACCGATTACACCCATCATCAAAGCAGGCTGACAAAACCGCTGATAAGAAAAGAACTCGACAGGGGGAAACGCACCACCTGCGGCATGGAAGGTTTCAGGGAGGCCACATGGGACGAAGCTCTGGATCTTGCGGCACAGAGAATATCCCGGACGGTACAGGAATCGGGAGGTTCGGCTTTCGGCACCTTCTGCTGCGCCAAGGCGACAAACGAAGACAATTATCTGTTTCAGAAATTTGTCAGAGCCGTTCTTAAAACCAATAACATTGATCATTGCGCCAGGCTGTGTCACGCCGCTTCGGTCGCGGGTCTCCAAAAAGCATTGGGCTCGGCAGCCATGTCCAATTCCATAGCTGAAATGAAAGATCTGGATCTGTTCATAGTCACAGGATCCAATACGACGGAAACCCATCCGGTTATCAGCACGTACCTGAAAGAGGCTGTTGTAAAAAACAAGGCGCGGCTTATAGTCATCGATCCGCGGAAAATTGAAATGGCCGATTTCGCATTACTTCACCTGCAACATAAACCGGGAACAGACGTGGCTGTCTATCAGGCCATGGCTCATGTCATAGTCAAAAACAAACTCTATGATAAAGATTTCATCGACCGGCGGACCGAGGGCTTTGAAGACTACATGACGTCCCTCGAGGCCTTCACTCCCCAATGGGCTGAAGAAATCAGCGGGGTTCCGGCTGGTAAAATCGAAGAGGCGGCGAAACTTTACGCAGGAGCGGAAAGAGCGGCTTTTTACTGGGGCATGGGAATCAGCCAGAGCGTTCACGGGACCGACAACACCCTGTCCATTGCCAATCTGGCCTTAATGTGCGGCCACCTGGGAAAACCGGGAACCGGCGTCAATCCGCTGCGGGGGCAGAATAATGTGCAGGGATGCTCCGACTCGGGAGGTCTTCCCAACATCTACCCCGGTTACCAGTCCGTTTCCGATGAAGAATCGGCGGTGAAATTTGAAAAAGCCTGGAAAACCTCACTGAACAGAGAACCGGGCCTGACGACCCTGGAAATGTCCGATGCCATAGGCGAAGGAATTATAAGCGACTTCATTATAATGGGCGAGAACCCCCTGATGAGCGAACCTGATCTCAATAAAGCCAGGAAGCATCTATCAGAGCTGAAGAATATGATCGTCATCGATATTTTTCTGAACGAGACGGGAGAATACGCCGACGTGATCCTACCCGCCGCGGCATTTTCCGAAAAAGAGGGAACTTTCACCAACAGCGACCGGAGGGTACAGCTGGTCAGAAAAGCCCTTGATCCGCCCGGAGAAGCCCGGGCCGATTGGGAGATTATCTGTGAGCTTGCCGGGAGAGTCGGTGATAAACTGGACCGGGATTACAAAGAGAGCTTCAGCTATGATTCGGCTTCGCAGATCTGGGACGAAATGGCATCTCTGGTTCCGGCTTTCGGCGGCATCAGCCATAAGCGGATAGAAGAGGAGGAGGGAATTCACTGGCCCTGTCCCGATTCTTCCCACAGCGGTACGCCCTATCTTTTCAGCGACACCTTTCCGAGAGGAAGGGGAAAATTCCACAGACTTGACCATACCGATCTCTCGGAGCGCCCCGACGGAGATTTCCCCTATATATTATCGACGGGACGGGTTCTCTATCACTGGCATGGAGGAACTATGACCAGGCGCTCTGTATTGAATGATATTTCTCCCGCTCCATTTGCAGAGATACATCCTGACGATGCTCTGAGGGAAAATCTTGCAGACAACAGCAGGGTCATCGTTTCCTCCCGAAGAGGATCGATCGAGCTCGATATCCGGATCAGCGACCGGTCTCCTGAAGGAGTTCTTTTCATACCGATCCACTTCGCCGAAGCGGCTGTCAACGAACTCACCCGGGACATCCGGGACGCTTCGGCCAAGATACCGGATTACAAAATCTGCGCTGTTAAAATAGAAAGAGCTTCTTCGGCGGACTGAACCGGCTTCAGACAATAATTGTCACGGCAGAGCATGATCTCATCGGCCTCGCCATGGCCGGGTATGCAGATAAGACCGGGCATGTAACCCGACTGGAGCGTTTTTCTCAAGGCATCTCTATCCGGACCGCTGATGGTAGCAATATAAGGTTTATCTATCATAGCGTTGATCAGTCTGTTCCAGTTGGCGAAATGAATGGTTCCCTTTTCTGCCCGGGACCGCAGAACCTTAGCCATGGCAGTGGCTCTGTCTGTATATTCCTGTCTGTGGAGTATCAAACCCATCCGATAGAGATTTTCCCCCATCTGCGAATTGGATGAGGGAATCACATTATCCAGTATTTCCTTTTTCCGGGCTATCAACGGCCTATCCCTGTCGGATTTGTAGAAAAAGAGCGGGGAGTCACTGTCATTAAAATGAGACAACACATAGTTTACCAGTTGTTCCGCCCTTTCCAACCACAGAGAATCGAAGATCAGCTCGTAGAGAGACAGAAAGGCCGCGGCGGTAAAAGCGTAGTCATCGAGAAAGCCGGGGATATAAGGCCTGCCGGAGCGGAGAGTCCTGTACAGCAGCCCCTCATCCATGAGGTTCTCAGCTATGAAAACCGCAGCTTTTAAGGCGGCATCGAGAAAGGGCTTATGATTAAAAGCTTTATAGGCATCGGCATACCCCAGGATCATCAGGCCGTTCCACGATGCGAGAATTTTATTATCGAGAGCGGGTCTGATCCTTTTTTCCCGTTCTCCGAGAAGAATATTCTTTATATCCGCCAGATGACCGGGAACATCCTGTGCTGTATCGATATGAAGAATATTCCTGCCCTCCTCCCAGTTGCCCGAATCGGTTACGGAATAATATTTTTTTATTTCGGCACTCCGGTTCTCCAGAATCCTGTCCAGTTCTCCGGAAGTCCAGGTATAGTAGCGCCCCTCGACCCCTTCGCTGTCCGCATCGAGTGAGGAATAGAACGGACCTTCCGGCGAAGTCATTTCCCTGGCCAGAAAGGAAGCGGTTTCATATACAATATCTCTGTATTTCTTCCGTCCGGTTCTTCTGAAAGCATTGCTGTAAAGGCTCATAAGCTGACCGTTGTCATAGAGCATTTTTTCAAAATGGGGAACTTTCCACTTTGAATCGATGGAATATCGCGCGAATCCCCCTCCGACCTGATCATAAATTCCCCCGTGGGCCATTTTATCCAATGTCAGGAAGACCTGATTCTCCCCCTCTTCATCACCGGACGAATAACTGTATTCAGCCATGAACCGGAGAGATGAGGGCATGGGAAATTTCGGAGAGCCCAAACTCCCGCCCTCAAGAGCATCCTGAAGATGAATCATTTTCCTGAAGACCTTTTCGGTATAATCCCCGGTGAACGCTTCCATGTTCACCGGCTCCTCATTCTGTATTGAAGACTGCAGGGCCAGGACAAGAGCTTCCGACTGCTCGCGGATTTTATCGCCTTTCTCCATCGCATATTGCAGAATCTGGTCGAGAAGGCTCATCCAGTTGTGCAAAGGGAAATAGGTTCCGCCGTAAATCGGTCTTCCATCGGGCAGGGCAATGATATTGAGGGGCCAACCTCCCGAACCGGTGAGCATCTGCACCGCTTCCATGTAGATCTGATCTATATCGGGCCTTTCCTCGCGATCGACTTTGATGGAAATGAAATTTTCATTCATAAACCGGGCCGCTTCGGGGTTCTCAAAACATTCTCTTTCCATGACATGGCACCAGTGACAGGCCGCATATCCGATGCTGATGATGAGAAGTTTGTTTTCTCCGGCTGCGGCATTTAAAGCCTCTTCGCCCCAGGGATACCAATCAACGGGATTGGCCGCATGCTGGAGAAGATAGGGGCTGGTTTCATTTTGCAGTCTGTTCATAACTAATGTCCCGCTTATACGTTTATTCAATTTGTTATTACTAATATAGTGCGGCTAAGCTATTTATCTAACAAAAAAAGAGAGACCGCCGGCAGGAGGCGGTCTCCACAAAATATGTCAGACAGTAAGAAATTACTGTTACTGATTCTGCTTTGAAATCTCTTTCTGAATATTCATAAAAGATTCAAGTCCGACAGCGTCCCAGGGATTCATGGGGGATCCCTCTCCGCCTCCGAATATCATCATCTCGGGGAGATCGACGCTGGCCATGTTTTTGGAAACGACGTCAGCGATTTTCAGATCGAACTCCGCTTTCTGCTGCGGTGTCAGACCGGCCTGAACTTTCAGCCGGTTCGATTCCGCTTCGGCCCGCTCGACAACGAGTTTGGCTTCGGCTTCGAACTGGGCGGCTTCCTGGCGGAGCCTTGCGACTTCTTTTTCCTTCTCGGCGTTGAGCTCGGCAACTTCTTTTTCTTTTTCTGCCTGGGTTACGGCTGTGATTTTGGAAACCTCTTCATCAGCTTTAGCCTTGGCGATTCTGGCCTTACCTTCCTCTTCTGCCGTTATGGCGTCCTGGCGGGCTTTTTCGGCATTGGTTATGGCCACGGCTTTTTCCTGTTCGGCTTTTTTCTTCTGGGCGATAAGTGCGTCGATGGTTTCATCATAATCGATATCTTTCAGAGTGTTATTCACCAGTTCCAGACCGTATTCCTTGAATATACCCGGTTTCGTAACGATCGGGTTGCCGGCTTCATCGGTTTTAATAACGACTTTAGTTGAAGTCGCCATGACGGGATTGCCCTCTTCATCCACTTCATTTGTAGGTGTCTGAATTTCTATTGTTGTCGTGGCATATAATCCATGGGCGATCTGGTCGGAAATCAGCTGTGCGAACTCCCCTCTTCTTGTGGAATATGTCTCATCCGCTTTGAAAGTGGAGGCTGTCTGCTTTTCAACTTCTATAACCCATTGTCTGACCTGAGCGGCCATGGACTGAAAAGATCTGAAGTTTCTGTGGATTTTGATAATATCCTCTTCGATCAGGGGCATCCTCCACTGGGTGACGGAACCTATTTCCGCCGTACCGCCGTCTCCGAATCTGACAGTGGTCGCCTGGGTGTCACTGCCCATTCCGCCGTCGAGAGGATCGTTGGAGAGATAAGTTTCATGAGTTCTGTAGTATTTTGTTATTTTCCCGAACATCTGGGGATATAACCCCTCTTCCGTCCTGATTGTAAGAGTACCGGTTATGAATGCCTGTTTGACATGTATTTCCCCTCCCTCCACAGTCTCCACAAGAGACTGGGAGAAGAAAAGAACAACACCGGCGATTATAGCGAAAACAACTAAAAACCCGATTCTTTTTGGACTTACTTTTGCCATTGATTTTCCTTTTTTTAATGAAGTTTCCTGCGCTTTTCAGCGCACTTATTAAAACTAATCAAAATTTCAGAAAAATTCACAGTAAAAATTTATTTATTAACGGTTATTTAAGATTCTGACTTAAATTTCAATCTTTATTAATGTGTCACCCTGAACGGGAAGCGTCACTTCTCCCCAGTGAGACTCCCCGTCATTCCATTCCAGTCTGATTCGATAACCTGCAATCACCTGCTTCAACGCGCTAAGCACAGGAGGAACGATTTTATCGGGATAAACCCTAATGAACTCGTTCTGCCAGCAGGAAATTGCCTTCTCTGCCAGAGGATCGTCAAGACTGATCGGCTGAAAAGAGCCGGGCACAGCCTTACCGGAAGTTTGAGTCACAGCACTCCCGGGCTTCCTATCGCCTTCATCCCTCGCGCCTCCTGAGAAGAGCGAGGTTGAAACGGACAGGAATATGATCAGAGCAATTACGGCACTCAGCTTTCGGGTGTAGATGGATCCCATGCCGCCCCCTCTTTATATCCGACAATAGTCTGTGCGTGATCCGGTGAAGTCGGATACCAGACAGTCCCTGATCCGACGACGTCATTTGTATCGAGATTATCATATGTTGTGTCGGTAAAGATGGCCGTGCTGACGATGTACCCCATATTAAGCAGCGCTTTGAGCATCTGGATATCACTGTCGTCCTCTATGATGAAATAGCAGTAATTATCGTCAGGCCAGTAGTAATTTCCCAGTTCCTCACCTCTGTACCGTGGCGCTTCCCGCCAGGCGGCTTCAGAAGGCCAGTATGTAAAATCCGATGACAATTCTTGATTCCTGTAAGGCATTGTGCTCCAGGTGGCACCGCCCTGCCGGATTATGGTTGATATGGCACTGCCGGGCCAGGCACCTTCATCGACACCGTTATTGATCTGATTATAGAGAAAATCGGGACTGAAGATTTTATTCAGATTCGATTGCGGACTGCCCGCATCAGAAACTCCGGTTATATCGGAACCCCAAGTGGTGGCCGACAGATCCCAGCCATGCTCTTTCGCCTCGGTGTAGGTCTGGATATAGTATCCGACGGAGAATGCCGCGCAGGAACCTTTCTGCCCCTGGTTCCCGACTGGGGGAAAGTAATCAGTCGCGGAATTGTCCACCGATAGAGGGAGAGTCGTCCCGTCGAAAGAAGCCCGCAGATTATAGATTCCGGTCTCCACACTTTCCAATTTCACCATGCTATTCCATTCCTCCTCGGAGGGAGGGCGGTATCCTGTACCATGGCCTTTGTAGAGTTTATTATAATCGACACCGGGTTTTGAAACTCCCAAGGCGATTTTGTCCCGAGCCAGTTCAGAGGATGCCGGCTGTGCCACAGAAAAACTTGATGAAGTTGTCGATCTGAGAAGGGGGATTATCGCCTGCAGTTCCGTACGGGTCAACATCCCGATTGTATTAACCGTCGCATTTAATCCTGAACCGGCGGGAATCGATCCTGTATCCGATGAACTCTGGGTTTTAAAAGCAGCTGCCGGGTCATTAGAATAGCTATTGTAAAACTCCACACTCAAATTATCGAGAGTACCTGTCGTTGATCCGGTATTTTCAATCGAAACAAATAAATTATAATCATTGATAGCCGGAGCGAACTCCGTAATATCGAGAATCATTTTGTTGGCCGGGAATGCGATATCGCCGCCCATGGGCGTTCCATCCCAGCCCCGGGATTCGAAGACCTTAGTCATAAGCGGATCGGATGGATCTCCCAGTCCGAAAGTAACTTTTATTTCATCCCTATGGGCATGTGTTATCCTGAAGCTGGCTATAATGGAAGGATCGTATTCTGCTGAAAAATCATTTTTATAGAAGAAAACCCCCAATTTATTGGCCTTCAGTACACTGTAGGGCATCCAGTAGCTGCCGTCGTCAACATTTTCCCAGCCTCCCACGCCCCAGGAGTTGACTATCTTCACGGCTCCCTCAGGAAGTACTTCATCATCGCTGACAATCAGCACGGCCGTATCTTCCGGCAGAGAAATATTGTTATTCTCGTTGAGTTCTGAAACAGCATCAGTGGCATCCATCACCACGCCGATATAATATGTTCCCGCGGGAACATCCGGTACAGTCAAACTGAAATCTGACGAATCTGAAACATATATCTCAGAAGATGCCCTACTGGAATAATTATAGATATAATCGTATAGAAGATAGTCTTCTGAAGGATCTATGACATTATCTCCTGACAAATAAAAATGAATATTCTGGGGTCCGGCATCGGTATCACCCAGATTATTCATATAGGAGAAAATATTGAACTGATCTCCGGGGTTGACAATAAAGGAATCATTCCAGGATCCGAATCCTATATACAGCTGGTTTGTTGTCATCAGATCAGGCCGTCCTGATAATGCCCCGACTTCGCCGAGATCTCTCAGCCATGAATTATCGGAAATATCCCGAACCATCACGTGATTACCCAGGCTCAAGCTCACAGATTCGGAAGAACCGGAACATTCGGTCCAACTCACTCCTCCATCAAGCGAAAACTCCATATTAACTGTCGTATTGACTATCTGACTGTTCAAAATATCAAGATATGTAGTTGTATTTATCCCGATATCAGGTGTTGATGTAAAATCTCCATCCACCGGAGGGGTATCATCAGTCGTACTCCCCGGATCTTTTCCGACGGGATTTTCACAGGAGAAAAAAAACATTCCCCCCACAAGGATCAATAAGATATTAAGCAAAGATCGGATTTTCATTTCTACTCCTGAAAGGATTGATTTAACCTGAAAATTTCATTTTTTTGAAATACAAGAACATATTTTTATCATAAAAAAATATGACAGTAAATGAATTCTCAATTATGAAACTCATATATTACCCATAATACCTCATTAACATCTCTTCATCCCGCTAACGAATGAAAATAATGTCCGGAAACCTTAATTTTCAGGCTTCCGGAATCATCATCAACGACAGAAAACCCTTATGGCATCGCGGAAAAAAACAGCCAGCCCTTCGCCGTACTTATCGAAATTCTTCGCAAAACGGTTATCATCGACGTACATCTCGCCGAGGCCCGCCAGCATTTCATCACTGGTTTCGTAGAACCATTTGTTCAGGTGCTCTTTCCAGCGGCGGACCTGATCCTGCACCTCAGAGTCATCGGCTTCCCTGTCCATCAGCGATGCCAAATTTCTGTAGATATCCTCCGACTCCGCTTTTATAGCCGCCCACTCTTTTTCCTTGTAGTTTTTTGTTCGTCTTGCGCTTTCTCTGTACGCGTCGCTGCCGCCCCATTTTTCCCTGGCTTCATCGGCGTATTTTCTCCTGTGCTCTTCCACTTCCTTCGTGTCAAATGCATCGAACATTTTATTCTTATCCATTTCAAGACCCTCCTTTTCACTGGCGATAGTTACATCTATCGCCTCAATTATCCTTTCGAGACGTTTTCTCTTTACGAGAAGAAGTTCGCGCTGTCTGCAGAGTGCGTCAACTCCGCCGGAACCGGGGCTGGAAACCATTTTCTTTATAGCATCCAGAGGGAACTCCAGTTCCCGGAGAAACAGGATCTGCTGCAGCCGGGCGAGATTGCCATCGCCGTAGAGTCTGTATCCGTTTTCCCCGATCTGCTGTGGAACAAGCAGTCCGATCCGGTCGTAATGGTGGAGAGTCCGTACGCTGATCCCCGCCAGTTCGGCCATTTCTTTCACTTTGTACATAAGTTTTCCTACCTCTCAGGATAAAGATAAAGTATGACGTTACGTTATAGTCAATCGAAAAAATAATTTTTCTTGCAACATTCCCTTTTCAGAGTTTAAATAATAATTACTCTATTCAATAAGGCTGAAGAAAAGGGGTGGCCCTTAAATAGCCGCGGATAGCCATGAAGGATTCAATCCCGAAAGGCTTCCGACAGGGAATCGGGAATTGAATCCTCAGAATATACATAACTGAGGATTTTTATGGACAAAGAAAGAATACAGAACATTATTCTTGAAGACCGGGGAAAGTTTTACGGCTGCTCGAGAGATACATTCTTCACGAAAGGCACCACGTTCAACCACAGGGAATCTTTCGATGGAAAAGAGACTCTTTATTTAACCCCGTTTTATGAGCACACGTTTATAACCGCAGGCCGCGAGATAATCGAACGTCTTTCGCCGCACAGGCATATCTCCCTGAGCAACGACTTAATATCGGAACTCATTCCGGGATTAAAAATTGAAATGACCTACCCTCATTTTCTCTATTACGGCTCCGAAATCGCCGTTCCCTCCGTTTCTCCGGACTATGAAATAGTCTCAGCCGATCCGTCTGATCATTCACGGCTCAGAGAATTCCTGGACGGTTGTACGGAAGAGGATATAGAAGATGCCCTTATCGATCTCGATGATCCCGATGAGCAGATACGCCTGATATTGCACAGAGGTAAGCCGGTCGGATACGGGGCCTACAGGAGATGGGGTCAGGAAATGGGAGATGTGGGGATTCTCATCCAGCGGGAACACAGAAGAAGAGGACTGGGCCGTGCCGCTGTTGCGGCGGCGACTCAGGCCTGCCTTGACAATGACTGCCTCCCCTTTTACAGAACATCGAGCGATAATCCGGGATCCGAAAGGATAGCCAGAAGTCTCGGCTATACATTCGAATGGATGACGACAGAGTTAAATATGGACAATTGATAAGTCCGGCGCTCACCCGGACAGACTGCGTGAAAATTAGGAGATTGCCTTTACCAACCCTCACCCCCGTCCCCTCTCCCACGAGGAGAGGGGTGTTTTGTTGGAATTCACTCTTTATCAGCTGCCTCTCTTGTTTATGCAGCTCCAGAAAGTCATAATGTCAATCAGATGGACAGCCTCAATCTAAGCGAACAATACGACAAACTGAACAAAATGATTTTCAACGGTCTCCTTCCCGGAGGGATTCAGATTAAATGGAATCATTCGCGTACGAATCTGGGTAAAACCCGGATATCCATGAAATCCGACGGGACTTCTGATTTTCGCATAACCATTAGCCGTTTTTTTCTCTGTACTGAAAAACAGTACATTGAGACTCTCATCCACGAAATGATTCATGTCCTTATGGTTGTCTCCGGTGAGTTCCGTAAAGACGGGAGAGTGCACGGACCCCTCTTCAGGCACCATATGGACCGTATCAACAGAGAGTTTCCCCAATATAGAATAACGATCAAAGAAGATGGACCTGTCGATGTCGATTACGGCAAAATACGCCTGCAGCGCGGTTTTCTGCTCTGCAGCGGAGATAAAATATACTTCAATCTCCTGAACAGAGATATACAGGATAAAGACCGCCGCCAGGTTGTCCGCCGGATTCCCGGAGCCTATAAAATCAGTGAAGGCGATCTCTACTTCTTTGAAGGGCGATTTGCCGAGCTGGCGACAGCTCCTGTCAGAAGAAACATAAATACATTCATCGGAAAGCTCCAGTACCTGAAGGACAGGGAAGCAATGGAAAGATTGAGGGATAACATAATCGAAAATCCACATATCTACATCCCTATAATAAAGAGCAACCGGATTAAAAATCAGGTTTTCCCTTTCAGGAGTCTCTGAGCCGCCGGTTCTGAGAAGAATAAAACTTTCCTTTGCAAATAAACTTTATTAAGTTTATTGAATATAGGAGACATGAACAGATGAAATACAGAAAGCTCGGCAACACCGGCCTCAGCGTCAGCGAGGTGGCATACGGTTCCTGGCTCACTTTCGCCAACCAGGTGGAACTCGTGAAAGCCAAAAACATCATCAGCAGGGCCATTGAACTGGGAATTAACTACTTCGATTCGGCCGATGCCTATGAAAAGGGTAAAGCCGAAGAATTGCTGGGAGAAATACTCCCTCAGCGCAAACGGAGCCAGTATATTGTCGCGACAAAAGCTTACTGGCCCCAATCGGAACACGAAACTGATAAGGGACTGAGCCGCAAACATGTCATTGACTCAATTCATCTCAGCCTTGACAGATTGAAACTGAAATATGTAGACCTGTTCTACTGCCATAGATACGATACGGAAACACCTCTGATTGAAACCCTCGAAGCCATTGAGGATATGGTCAGACAGGGGAAAATCCTCTACTGGGGAACGAGCGAATGGACAGCGGAACAGATAGCCGAAGCCCACAAAATCTGCACGGAGCGACAGTGGCATCTACCCGTTGTCAATCAGCCCCTTTACAATCTGCTCTCACGGAATATTGAAAAGGAAATTCTTCCCCGATGCGTGGAACTGGGCATGGGAACCTGCAACTTCTCTCCTCTCGCCCAGGGTGTGCTGACCGGAAAATATTCCGGAGGAAAGATTCCGGCGGGAAGCCGGGGATCCAATGAGAAGCAGAATATGTGGATGAAGGACCAGATCGGTGATATGGAGCTGCTGAAGAGAGTGGATTCGCTTGGAGAGATCGCTGAAAAATATGAATTGACTATCGGTCAGCTCTCTCTGGCCTGGATACTTCAGAATCCGGGAATTTCAAGTGTTATTGTGGGCGCGACTTCTATTGAGCAGCTTGAAGCCAATGCCGCGGCATCGGGCGTTGTGCTGGAGAAGAATGATCTTGAAAAAATGAATTCTCTTTTTCCTGTCAATTGATATAAGGAAGAATTCTCGCCACAGTTTATTGAGAAGACAACAACCTCTCTTTTTATTCCTCCATATCCTACCAGGAACCGGGGGTAAATCCCAGAGGGGGACGGAAGGGATCGTACCAGCACTCCATTAACTCGCGCCAGCTTTTCACCAGACTGTCATTATCTGAAGTGCAGAAGTCAATCAACCCGTAAGGGCCTGTAGCGGGAATGAGATCCGTATACCAGTACTGATAGCTGTAATGGGAAAGACCATTGTAATATTGCTCTCCATTTGAGATAAAAATGGAGAGGCCCCGCTTAACCACGGAGCCGGGACCTCTATAATTACCCAGCTCCGTTCCTCCGTATGCCGCGGCAACCGCCAGAGAAAGCTCCTCCAGAACTTCTTCAGCCGCCTCTTCCACATCGCTGCCGAAACGACCGGAATTCTCAATCAGAAGGTAGAGAAAATCATTCAGATCATAATAGGGCTGCTGTATGGTCTCAGACACAATCGATCTGTTGAAGAAATGAATCGTTTTGTTTCTGATATCTTCGATAAATGACTTGTTATCAGACAGATAAAGTTCTTCAGCCAGTTTGTCGATTGAGGATTTGAGCGGCTCCATACGGGAAAGCTCAATGGCGGAAATGCTCTGATCTGTTCGGGAAACAACCGATTCGCTATAGGCAGTCACCATAAGTTCCGACAGGGAGCGGGAGTCGGCGCAACCGGCAGGGCCCGGAGACATTGAACCGAATAATTCTCCGTAGTCCCACCCTGCGGCGCTTACGTCGGACATGGAGGCGACAAAATAGTCTGCTCGGGCGCGCAATTCATAGGCGGTTTCGACCGTCCCCATAAGGCAGGCGTCCATGCTGATCAGGTCCAGCCCTTCGGGCGCTCCGCTTTCCAGAGCCTGTTGTATTTCATCGAGAAACAGGGAATCCCCCGAAGCGCTATCGTCTTCGCAAATCTGCCGCGGCGTGACTGTTCCCTCGAAAGAACTGCTCAGGGAACGGGCTCCCCCGCCGTGATTCCAGAGCATCAGGGCATAATGATCCGCGGGGAATTCTTCCCTGCAGAATACAATGAAATTAGATAATACAGCCGGATCACCCAGATTCAGCTCTCCGAGATCTCCCGCATCCACTCTTTCCGATAGAATCGCATCACTATTGTCGGGACGGACGCGGTAATACCGGCAATCTTTCCATTCGCTGTCAGCCGCTCCGTCATCGCGGCGGTCCAGGAGAACGATAACCTCCATGCTGCTGTTGCCGGATCGTTGAATCCCCTCCTCCATCTCGTTCAAATCAACCAGAGCATAGCTTTCAAGGTTATTATCGCCGTCGAGATAGACCATAAAGGTCCAGGTTTCATCAGCGGAAGGGGAAAACTGTGTTTCGAAGGGGATCTGCAGATTATCTGTGGGATTGTTCCGGGGTATTTCATAATCGAAATAGGCCGTTACTTTGCGATGGGCATCCATAAGCACGACGGTTTCAGCACTGTACCCCTCCCCGGCCCCGTTCCAGTGACTGAAACTGTAGCCCTGATTGGCAACGGCCTTCAGGGAAATGAGGCTGTATTCTCTATAATCAGCAGCTTCGGGGTCGCAGATAATCGATCCTCTCTCGGGATTCTCAACCAGAAGAGACAGTGTGTATCTGGGGCTTAAGAGAGTGCAGGCCAATACTGAAAAGGAGAAACAGACCGCAGCCAGAAGTCGGAGCCGCCACATCTTGAACCTTACCTGATCCCGATCACTTCAACCGAAGCGGGAACCGACAAGACTCCGTATTTCAATATCAGGGCGACCAGAAGATATTTCCCCAGGGGATCCTCCGTTTCAGCGGACAGGTCAATCAAATAGGAATTATATCCCGCCTCATAAGGTTCTATGAAGGGCAGAGAATCTCCGGTGTTGTATTTTGAGAGAATGTACAGTTCATCACCCACTCTCTTTCCCGTTTCTGTTATTTCCTCAAAAGACCAATCATCCTGCCAGGGATAATACTCATAATTGGCCTGATCATTCAGATAATCGGGTTTGTAGATTTCCTTAATATCCTCATCGACGACCAGACAGTACAGGTCGAAAGTCAATCCGGCGGGGTTTTCATTGAGCACCGGTTCTATGGCGATCTGACGGCTTGTCAAAGGGGGACCGCTCCAATCCGTAACCATGTCCGCCAGCGCCGTGACTCCCGAATCGGATTGCAGGCTGACGCTGTTGTATCCCCGCGGAGAGATATCTAGGGAGAGGAATCCTTCAGACCAGTCATCGGTGTTGACATGGAGATCCACTGTGAATCTGGTAACGTTGGCAAATGTCTCCCATCCCTCAAAGATTTCATAGGAAGGCTTTTCGGAGATATGGACTGTATAGAGCTGACTGTCTCCCTTGTAGGCGGTGGCATCCATACGGCTCAGGGTTCCCGACACAGGTACGGTCAACTGAGTGTAGTCCCAGTTGTTATCGACATGGCCGGGAAGCATGATTTCTTCAATATTCCCCTGTCCTCCGTCGAGAGAGACGGTAAGGACGAGCTTATCTGCCTCCGGACCCTGTTCCCAGAATCCGGCGGCATCGGAAGGACTGAACAGCCTGTTGTCTACATCGATGATCAGGTTCCTGTTCCCGCTGAGGATATCACCGTCAAAATCCCCGCCCTTACAGGAAAGGGCGGTTATGGCTGCCATGAGAAGGATCAGCGCGTATATTCTGTTCTTTCTTCCCATGACCGGGCAGCTCCTCTTATTCATGGATCGGTTCTCCCTCAGGGATGGTATAGCTTATGGCTGACGCCCTGTTTGTATCGGTGTGAAAATAATCGTTAACAGCTTCAATATCAGTAATATCCGTATCGGGGATTGATGTGTGGAGCATTGAATCCGGGCAGCCGTACAGTCCGTTCTCCGTCAGGAGCCTCACGCGGCCCTGTGCACCGAGATAGACGCCATACCGCCTCCCCGCCGCTGAAGAGGTGAAAATGTTATTGTAGCTCAGATAGAAATTGGCACCGTATGCACCGTACAGGGCAAAAGCCTCATAGCCGTCACCGCCGTCGATCTCATTGTAATCGGCCACAGCCTTCCCGTTGTTGACCATATAAATGCCGTAGGTCCTGCCATCGGCTCCCGGAGCGGAACCGCCGGAGATACTGTTGCCCCGGAGCAGCGGTTCACATTCGAAATCATTGAAGACGGCAAAGGATTCCGACCCGGCTCCCGCAGCTGTCCCGCCGGAAATTGTATTACCGTAGAGAACCGGCGCGGCGCCTTCTGTCGCCCTGACGACATAGACTTTCGAATAATCCGCAGTTGTTGTTCCACCGTGAATTTCGTTGAAGAGAAGACGGGGAACAGACCGGCCTGTGACAAACAGAGCCGTTGACTGATCCGCGGCGGAACCTCCGGTGATAATATTGTGCTGAACCTCCGAGGTGACGCTGTTGAGGGACAGTGCCGGCGTTCCGCCCTGGCCATTTATCGTATTATGCTGAATTCCGGCACCGGCTCCGGAAGAATAGGAGACATGGCCGTTAATGATAAAACCCTCGAGCAGAACGCTGTTATCAAGGACTGAACCCGAAGCGCCTATGCTGCCGTTTACAATAGTCTGATAGAGAGTCCTGTTTTTATAATCCCTCGCGCTTCCCGACGAAGCATAGCCTCCGTACAGGGGTGCGCCCGCCTTCATGGTGAAATTCTGATTGTATGTGCCGGTCCTCACGATAACCCCGAGTAAGTTTGAATCGGCTGAGCATGTATCGATGGCCGACTGGATCGAGGCGGTATTGTCGGGAACGATGACAAAGCTCTGCAGTATGTCCAGAGTGATTTCCGTATGGCTTTTCAGAATAACCTCTGTATCCTTTGCGGATTGGTTCTCAAAAACAGGGGCTTCCCCGGAGTTCGACAGGACGCTCCATTGTGAAAGATCAAAAAAATCATTGATTTCGCATGAAAGCCGGGCTGCATCGGGAAGAGCTATTGTCACGGAATTTCCCGCTGTGACGTTTACGGGAGACCTTATGGCACCATAGCTGTCATCGCCGGACCCGGCGACTGTCAAAGTCAGCAACCAGAGCCCCTGTCCGGTCAAATCGAAACAATCGGTATCCCCTTCTCTTTCCACAAAAAGCTTTCCCTCATAATCGCCGCCGCTATCCGGTGAGAATTCTATGAAAATATCATTGATAGTCTTTCCTTCGGGAATGAGGAGAGGAAGACCGGGACCTTTTCCGTCCACAAAGGAAAACGCCGCGCCGACAAGACTGATGTTGTTGATAATAAGGTCGCCCGCTCCGATATTCTTAATCTTCAGCGCCTGAATGGCGCGGTCTCCCGTTCCGACCGGCTTTCCCCCGAAATCCAGAATCCCCTCCTGATTATTGTAGATCTTTTCAAATCCGGTAAAATCGACGTACTGGATCTCTCCTCCGGCTGAGCCTGTGCTAATGGAATCGCAGCCTCCCGTAAAGAGAATAACCGCAGAACCGATCAGAATAGATATGATTCTCAAAACCGATTTCATCTTCAGGTCCCCCTTTTCCGGCCGAAAAGATTTAAAAGATAATACTCGGCCATAAACATAAGCAGGGGAATCAGTATTCCGTAGACCTGCCATCCATCGGTAAGCCCCAGGATGTTGTAAAGAGAATGAATGGAAGCGGAAAACAGAAAGAGGCCGGCCAGAAGACCGTATGAGAAGAATCCCCGGTTCCGCATAAGCTGAATCGAATAACCGATCAGGGCGGTCATCGTACCGTGAAGGAGGCAGGCTGTGAGACTTCGGGTAATTATGAATAAAAGACTGTCTCCAAGTCCCGATGAGGCGCTTATGGTGAGGTAAAGATAATTTTCCAGAATGGAAAAACCGATTCCCGAAGCCATGGCGTATATGACGATACTGGATTTCCCGATTTTCCTCCGTCCTTTGACCAGAAAGAGAAGCGGGAATATTTTTATGAGCTCCTCCATTACCGGAATGATCTGCGTCAGGAAAATCGTCTGATCCAGAAGGAAATATCTGTCGATCAGCAGATTAATCAAATAGACGATAATGGCCGATGTAAGGCCCCAGGTAAAAAAGAGAATGAGATTCCGGTGTTCCCCTTTAATGACAATCACCAGGAACAGGAGAGGAATCAGCGTTCCGAAATATACGGCTTCAATCATCAGAGACCTCGTTTCTCTGAAGAGATGTCGAAGTATACATGATCAATCCCAAAGGAACGAGAAGTACCGGTAGTCCCGAAGGAATCCGGAGGTTCACAGGATAAAAAGTGAGATATACCGTCATATCGCTCAGGACGATCAAAATAAGGGCTGTGCTAAAGCCTTTGAACGCCTGAAACCGGATTCGGAATAATAGAGCCCTGATTATTGTCAGGACAGCTGTTCCCGTAAAAGCGAAGGAATAGAGGGAGAAAAGAATTCCTCTTTCGCCTTTCAGAAAAACATATACAGGAATTGCAAAGAGCAGCAGAGGAAAAAACATGGCAAAGCTGAGTGCTTTCCCCTCATGTTCCAGTTCATTTTCCAGATAGGAGAGAAGACCGGTTGAAAGAAAGGCAAAGAGAAAAAAATCTATAGTTCCGAAGGGAAGGAGATAGAGGCTCCGGTCGGTAATGCTGCTGAAAAGAACTGATGCAGAAAAAGATACAAACCTGCCGCCAGCGGCCAGGGCGGTAATGATGGCGAAAGGCCTATACTTCCGTTCCCCGATAACAGAAACAAGCAGAATCGTGCAGAGAAGGGAAACAGCCAGAAAAATCCAATAGACTATGCTGTCCGGAATGTAATCCTTATCGCCTGAGAGCACTTCCGACAGAGAATACAGGAATATCCAGATCAGATAAGCTATCGTGAGAAAATTTAAAAATATATGGGATTTTGTTCCGGATTCTACCATTGAGCCATAAATCCCAGATTGACGGAGAAATTAAAAGCGTTTTCCTCGAGAAGGTATCCCGTTCCATCTTCGGAATAGCGGTTCAGGTCGATATCCTTCATATGCGTTTCACTCGTAAAGGATGTCTCTCCGATTGTGGTCAGATTTTTGAGATCCACAGTCATAAGGAATTTTTCTCCTACGGGAAAAGCCAGACCGACCAGGGAATTGATCTCCCAGTCAAGATCTGTCGAACTTTCCGTCTCTTCCCAGACAGATAGAGTGTCCAGATTAAAAGCTCTGTAGGACAATAACTGGTAAAGCGCTGAAATGGAAAAATCAAAATAGACAGCCATATCCTTCAGGGGAGTCCACCGGCTTCTTGCGGCCAGTGAAAATGAGTGAATAACCGTCTCGGAAGGATAAAGCTCATAGGCGATGATGCTGTTGTTCGCAGGGTCCGTTCCCAGGCTCAGTTCCGTGTAATGACCGGGATTCAGGCTGTTGAAAAGATTCTGCCCCGCTGCGGAATCTCCATTCTGACTGTAGACTTCTCCATAACGGGAATAAGAGAACCCCAGGCGGAATTTTCTGTTTTTTTCCCGATTCCGGAGATCGAAGCCCGTCATGACCATAAAGCTGCCCAGTCCGGAATTATAGATCTGATCGTAGTAGCTGCTGTCGGAGATGAGAAGGTCCGTCAGGATATGCTGCATATAATGATCGAATCTGTAGCCGATTATCTTATACTGGCCGTCAATGATCCAATCTGTTTTTTCAGATATGGGGAGCCGCGTCGTGACCGCGAGATCCAGATTCGTCGTAACGGCCAGGGCTTCATGGTTAAAGGAAGTGACATTGTCTGTTGGGCCGCCGTCTTCCTCCAGAAGGAAATAATAATCCTTCAGGGTGTAGAGAGTATCTTTATAACCGTCCCCATCGGTATCAACGGCCCGATATTCCGCTGAACTGTCCTCAAATATACCGCGATAAAGCAAACTGAAAGAGAGAGTCGATTTGCCGGGATACAGATCGATTGAAGCGGATCCGTTTATTCCGTGGCGGAAGCTGTCGACCGGATTTGTAACTCCCGTTGTATCAGCATAGATAAGGGAGGGATTGAAAGTTCTGTCGGTTATCCAGCGGAAAACTTTAGGCTTGTACTCCAGAGAGTAGCCAAGAGCGAAACCCAGATCAAGGGACTTTTCCCCGGCCGGGAGGGCCAGGTAAAGATCGGCGCCGAAATCATAGAGATTCATCGACGTCTCCATTTCCGAATCTTCCGAAACGGAATTGTAATTCAGATAGGAAAGATTTTCGTAGCTGTGGTTCGACTGGTAGGATATGTCGATTCCGAAAAGCGATCCGCTTTCCAGTGGGATAAAAAGCGAAAAGGACAAGAGAGGCAGAAGGTGAAGGGACAAATCCGTTCCGGTCCCTCCGGCCGCCCCTATTGAATCATCAATTCTCTCCTGCACATTCTTCTGATAATCCATCGAAAATTCCAGATGATTCAGAAGAGTCTTCTCTTTCAGGTTATTCAGGACGGAGGGATACCGGCCGTAGGATAATTCCGGGAAAAGGGCACTGCCCGTACCGTTCAGAAAAAGGAGATCCATGCCTTTAATTTCCGTTTGTCCCGGCAGAAGAGTCAGAACAAGAAAGCAGAGGGCACACATCAATATTTGTTTCTTCATGGTTTTTCTTTCCTTTTTCAAAAATTGTTAACGGTAATGATGATTGCTGATTTTTCTGTATTCGCTGTTTTTTTTGTATTCTATCCGCTGGGCCACTATGGATCGGCTGTTATAGGGATCATAATATTTAAACTGACTCTCCTCCCTGATTCTGTAATAAACACCGTCTCTGTATTCATCTCTGTACCGGATGGAAAGCCTGTCATAGAGAAGGGTTCCGCCATCGGTATAACGGGACTTATCGGTCAGTTCGGAATGGCTGTTGTATGTATAAGTCGTGTATTCGCTGAGAACTCCATCGAGGGATCGCTCATCGAGGACATAATTCCCCAGAGAATCGCAGAGAGATTTGAGAACCGTCGCCTTTTCCCCGATATCGGCAAAATCGACATCATAGGAAAATGGTACGGCGAATGATCCGTCACCCTCTTTGGGAACCGGAGAGGATCCGGCGCTGTCATACACCCAGTCGGCCTGCTCGTAGATGTCACCGCTCTCGTTCCTCGCATACCGGGTAAGATAATAGTACTCATCGGAGCCGTCATCGCTTCTCACGGAATGGTACAGTTCGTAGAGATAATCATAGGGAGCGGCGGAATCGTACCAGCAGGCGAATTCCTTTGCCAGGGAAACTGAGGCGGCAGCGGAATCGGCCAGATTGTAGAATTTCTCCGTCCTGTATCTCAGATCGCCGTAGCCGTCGCTTATGTATGTGGATTCCTGACGGGCGATTTCCTTATCGGGGCTGCCGGTCTGATAATCGGTGATCGCCGTATAATACTCATAACCCGTCGCGGAGGGAGCCGTATAGGTCACATCGTAATAGAGGACAAGCCTATCTTCAGAGTCGTAAGTCTCTCCCCGGCTCAGAATATAATCGAAAGCGCTCAGTGTCGCCCCCTCTTCATCGGTATATTCATAATCATCTCTCACATACTCATACAGATAATACTCGACCAGCGCTTCCCCGCCGCTGTCATCGATTTCAAAAACCTCTGTCCTGTCATTGGCGTAATAGCCGGTGTTTTCCATATCACTGTAGTAATGCCTGAAAATAACGCTCAGTTCGCCTTCTTCATTGTAGATTCTGGATTCGACTGGCTCCAGGAAGTAACCATCAGGATCGACATAGGTGCTCAATTCCACTTCTTTACTGTAATAAGAGATATGGTTGGTTTCGCCGGAGCCGGAATTAACAAGGAGATCGCAGCTCAGCAGAAAAAGACAGGCTGTGGTTATGATTATTATTTTTCCTGTTCCATCCATCATCAGAACTCCCAGCTTTTATGCCATTCCCAGAATGGCCATTTCTTTTCATAAATGGGAATTCCGATTGTCAGGATTTCAACACCCACCTCCATGTAGGCGCCGGCTTCGGCATAGAGATCCAGAATCCAGTCATCGAAATTCCCGTATCCGCCGATTTCCGTATCAAATCCCATTATCCCGAGCGGTTCCATATACCCTTCGACGAGAATATAACCGCCGCCGCCGCCTTCCGCGCTGATAATAGTCATGCCGGCTATTTCAAAATCAGCGCCGAGATACAATCCGGCTCTCAATTCCGCGGAGGCCGCAATGGCCGGCCTGTAGGCGAGATTCAGATAACTGCTCTGGTTCCCGGAAAATTTACTCGGAATAAATGGCCACAGAAGATCGCAGGTGGCATTAACATTATGCTTGGAAAACTCCGACACTTCCACAGAGAGAGAGATTTGCCCATCCAGCCCGATTTTTGCATAAAACCCCACGGTCAGCGTTACAGTTCCCGTCTGGGGATCTTTGGCCACGAGAGCGAAGAGGGGAATATTCACTTCCGCCGAGAGATCTATTGTGCCTGTCAGCCTGAAGTCGAATTGCTGGGCCGCTTCGAAACCGGCTTTGGCATAGCCGTCGGTAAAATGAAATTCCGGATGATAGATAATCCACCAGTCGTGAACCCATGTTACCGTAACAGCGGGCATTTTCAGCCCGCCGGTTACGACCGGTTCGGCCAGCCGTAGAGTTCCGATGAGCCGGATTTCTCCCGAAGCGCCCACATCGAGAGAAGCCGTTCCTCCGGTTTCTGTCCGGACGTTTCCATCATCCTGCTTCTCTTTTTCCAGGGCATCGTTCTGTTTTTCCATCAGGGATTCGAGAATCTCTCCGGAAATGTTTTGCGTCCAGAGAGGCATATCGATATTCAGAGCGATAAAATCCATATTCTCCGTATCGGGATCGGTTTCCAGCCAGGTAACGCTCCGGTCCAGATCCGCCGGAGCAGTGAAATCAGAGGAAATCATATCTTTTGAACCGGCTCCGGGCGGGAGAAGAGTCACCCCTTCGGCGAGGGATGAAATATCGATATTGGAACGATCGCAGGCTACTTTGAAATCGGGAACACTGATGCTGACGAAGACTTCCTCCGGTCGGGGTTCAATCGTCTCTATAACAGTCTGTCCATTGCGCTCGTATATATTCACCACTTTTCTGGCTTCGTTATCGGCAGTCATGAAAACAGAACCGATTTTCAGATCGCCGGGATTGAAAGAGCGACCCGGCTGATTATTGATTTGCGACCTGAACTGATTTATACCCCTCAGATCGATTATGGTCTTTACAAGAACTGCGCTGAAGCCGGCCAGAGAAGGAACAGCCTGAAGGGAGCTGCCGGATATAAACAATATGGCGATCAGAAAGAATCTGATTTTTGCAGCTTTCAATACTATACCCCTCCCCTGTCAGTAATCTTTCATAAGCGTCGAGCTTTGATTGACCTGTTCCACGACACCCCGTAGAAAATTGTTCTCATCGTATCCGTAATACGTTTCAACCAGATCACCATCGGAAGAAGTCCGGACGGTTTTTATCAGATAGCCCCTGTCATCATAGAAATCATCGGTTATGTACGTTACTGTTTTTTCAGGGGCTCCGGCCGCTTTTTCAACCGTTTTTATCAGATTTCCGTTATTGTCATATTCATATGTCACGTGCTTTTTTATCTGTTCCCGCTCATCGTAACTGATAGTTCTGACAAGAGTGTTATCATCGAGGCTGTAGTCATAGGCATTAATCGCCTTATTGCTTGTCTGATCGACAATAAGATAGGTTTTTGTCTGCTCCGGCTCTTCGATGGCGCTGCATCCTGTCAGGAAAATCGGAACGAGTATAAGAACAGCCCGAAATTTGTTTTTCATATTTTTCTCCGGCAGTTTCCCGATACCAGAATCATACCGGTTATTATCTTCTGTTATTATTGGACGGAGGTCTTCTCATCGCATTGATAAAATTATAATCGTCAAAAGCAGGAATGCGGAAAAACTGGCCGGCAAAAAAACCGGTTACCAGCATGACCAGACACATGATAAGGAGAGTTTTTCTGGAAATTTTCTTTTTCATTGTGATACCGCCGATTATTACCTGGAATGGAAGAACACTATAAGTCTTAAAGGGAAAAGATGAATTGTCAAATGAAATAGGC